>JANXDX010000019.1 GCA_025058735.1 Archaeoglobaceae archaeon
GCATCTTGTGGACTTAGATTTTTAATGTATTGAAGATAAAGGCTCATCAGAAATGTGACGGCAAAAGTTGCAGAGTAGTTAAGAAGTGCTGCTATATTGGACATTGCAAAAACAGTGTTTTTACGGAACATTTTCACATCAAGCACAGGATCTTTCGTTCTGCTTTCAACGATTGCGAATATTATTATAGCTAAGAGTCCAGTAAAAACGAGTAAAAAGCCAAGAGTTTCCGGAAGATTGGAAAAGCCAAAGATGAGTATGAATAGAGATATTGCATACATTGCAGAGCCAAATAAGTCAAAACTCTCTCCTTTCGCTTCTGCCCATTCCTGTTTGACTTTTAAAATTGCGAAGATCGCAATGAAAGCTATGAGTAGGGGAAAGAGGAAAAGGGCTCTCCAACCAAAGTGCTGAGTTATAAAGCCACCAAGAATTGGTCCCGAGGATAAACCAACGTAAACTGCAGAAGTATTTATTCCAATAACCTTCCCCCTTTCTTGAGGAGGATAAGCTGATGTGAGCATTGCAACTCCTGTGCTTGCGATCATTGCAGAGCCAAGACCTTGGAGAAATCTGAAAAAGACTAATAAATCTCCTGAAAATGCAAAGGCACAAAGCATAGATGAGACTGTAAATATGAGGAGACCGAGGATGAAAAGATTCCTCCTACCTTTTATATCCCCAAGCCTTCCCATTGGAACGAGAAACATCGCAGTCGAGAGCAAGAAAGCTGTAGTAATCCAAGCTAAAAAGATTGCGTCCAAAGCAAATTCTTTTTCGATGCTTGGTAATGCAAGATTCACAGCAGAGCCCATAAAAGGTGTTAAGAAAGATGCAATTGTTGATGCGATGAGCACGAGCTTTTTCTGATCCATAGGCGTGATCGTAAAATTTATTTAAATACTTTTTTAAATTTATGCTCAGGAAAGTTCTTACTTTCTCAAACAATTCACTTCGTTGCAAAATTTCGCTGGTATAACTTCCACAGAGGAAGAATTGGAATCTCCCAAAGTTCCTATTTTATCTTCTTTAAAAATATTCTATATGCAAGCAATTAATAAAATACTTATATAGTGTAGTGTTTATCAAAGACCGGTAAGAGCATGGCAATGCTGTTAGTTTTTGAATTGGATTGTAAATCTTGAGAGATCTATAAATGAAAAAAAGCTTTTTTAGGTAAAAAAGTTTACAATAAAAGTGGTAGCTTTAAATTCAAAATTCTAAGCTATTTCGCCGAAACGCCTTATACAACTTTAGCTTAGTACAAGACTTATGAGGAGGGAACTACTTCGCCCCTGCAATCGATCTCTTCAAAGGATGAGAAGAAATTAGCTCCTTTTGTCGAATTGAAATAAAAAGCAAAACTGGTTTTCAGAGCACTACAGAGTTTTAGTTGAAGTTATGGATAAAATAAGAGAGATGAGACAAGTTAAGTTTAGAATAAGGTGAAAAATGAGTTGAGTTATTTGGGCAGAGCAGTGGAGAAGAATTTGGTAGAGTACATGTTGGAGGGAAGGGAAATGCAATAGTAATTGACCAAACTATGAACGACCGTTTCTTCTGCATAAGACAAATACTGACGACTTACCATCATTACCTTTATTGCAACCAAAATATGGATATGAAAAACTTAGCACAAAAAATACGCAATCCTCTTAATTCTCTTCTTTTCTCTCTTTTTAGCTTTTAAGATGATCAGAGAGATCTCATTGGAGTACCATTAGCTTTAATCATCATTCTTCTTGGATTTCTACTGCTTTTTCACAGAAAAATTTTTGGTGAAGAGTATGAGTTATATTTTGCTAAACTTTTCTGAAGCAAACTTTTACAGAAGATATTCAAGGCTAAAACAAGCTAATCTCGGTTTATAGCAATTCTTTTTCTTTTTGCAAGAAGTGTAAAAATAAAGGTAAAAGAACTCATCTGATAGTTAACTTAATCTTCTCAGTCTAATACGCTTTAAGTAAAGTTTAAAATTTTGATATGAAAATTGACGATACTATAAGATGACTTTATGCAAAAAATTGGACTAAAAATTGCTTATTTTCACATCTAACCAGTATTTTCTCAAACGTCAAATTCTTATGTTTCTAACAAAAATAACATATTACTTAGGAAAAAAGCTTCTTTGCTATCTCAGCAACTCTTTTTCCGAGTATTTTTGCAACTTCCAAATCTATATCCTTTGGCTCTCCCGTTGATGTTGCTCCGTAATAACTTCCAGCCTTAAAAAGCTCTTTCACTGGTGGAATGCCGACTACGATCATTCCGTGCCCAAGAAGTGGTAAAAGCATCGAGAGCAAAGTAGCTTCTTTACCACCATGCGGCATCTCATTTGAAGTGAAAACCGCTCCAATTTTTCCCTCCAATTTTCTCTCCATCCAAAGCCTTCCAGTCATGTCGATGAACTGCTTCATCTGTGCAGACATCACTCCAAACCTTGTAGGAGCGCCAAAGATTATGGCATCGTAATTTGCAAGTTCTTCAGGCTTCGCAATTTCAAATTTCTCAAGCTCATCTTTAACTTTCAAATAGTTTGCATTTCTCTCAAGAATCTCTTTCGGAACCGTCTCTGGGACTCTTTTTATCTTTACTTCTACTCCTACTTCTTTCGCACCATCAGCAATTGCTTTGGCGAGTTTCATCACGTTTCCAGTTATAGAATGGAATACGACAAGAACTTTTACCATTTTTTCACCTCTTTTAATTCGTATCTGACGATGAATCCATCGTCGATTTCTCTGTAATTAACTACTTTAGCATTTGCTTCAACCGCCAGATCTTCGAAGTAGTCAAAAACTCCACAACTCACGCAAAATGGTCCAGACATTTTTACAACTGCACTTTCATCGCTAATTTCCACTATTTCTGCTTTTGCTTCAGGAGAGCGATATTTGTTGAACTTATCTACAGCTTCCTTAAAAAAAAGCTTTTTTGTGAACTCAACTTCTCTCTCGAAACCATGTTTTTCGATCCACTTTTTGATATAGGGGCAAGAGATCCTTATCTTCTCAAATTTCTTCGCAAACTCAAGCGCATTTTTAACTATTATAGAAGCGTAACCTTTTCCCTCTTCACCTTTCTCAACATGAGTTGATACAAGCTCTATTTCCTTCTCCCTTGCAACGAAATCTACACGAGAGAGCTTTTTACTATTTTCATACAATACAAAAGAACCTTCTATCATCGTTTCCATAGAAAAAGTCATCTGCTAAGATTAAAATTCTTTGCAGTTTTTACAAAAAATGTGAAAAAGATTTTTATTTCGATTAAGATATTTTCAGTTAACTTTAAACTACAGTCAAAGAATCTGGTGACGTGAACGAAGATCTTTCTGGTTTCTGAGTCTATTGAACCGATAATTGTGAACTTCTGTATAGAATAGAAGTCTTAGCAGATGAAATGCAAGTGTAACTAAAAATTGCATAGCAATTGAAATTCGTCAAACAATAAGACTGATCGTTTTGATATGCAAAGTGACTGAAAAGCTCTGGAGCTGTGAGGAGATCGGCTGGAAAGTTAAGAACTGTAAAATACAGCTGTTTAAGACTAAACGGCTAATTGAAGAAATTAGATTCACAATTCTTAAGCCAAAAGTAGATCCGTGAACCCAGAAGTGAATTGAGTTGTGAACAAGTTGTGTTTATCAAAATAGTTTAATTTTTATATTTAGTCAAACGATCAATCTCATAAACCTAACTCTGAGCTGATTGACAATTCTAACACCTTTGAACTTTATTTCACTACCTTTAAGTTTTTAGCTCTTCTAGATTCTTTAATGCTAAAAGTCTTCTAACAGTTTCTTTGCTCGTATAAGCGATCAATGATAGATTCGTAACTTCGCCCTTTAAGAGTCCCTTTTGTTCTCTGCAACAACACCAGCTTTGAGCCACTTTTCTTCATCATCATTCAATTCATCTTCTCGTTTTTAATCTTTATATCTTTGCACAGCGAGCAAGAATAAAAGCTCTTCCCCATCACCTGTTGCAAGTATCAAAATTTTGAATGCATCAAAAGAAGTTACGGCACAATCGTTATTCATATCTGCTGTAAAATTCGGCTGAACCTTACCAACAGTCATCTTCAAAGCAATCAATGCATCTACACTTGCAATCTTACCACCTGAATTACAATCTCCTCATTGCACTAAAGATTGAAATTAATAAAAAAGTCTGCAGCAGATAAGAAGATACAGACCATTAAGTTATTGGATTTTAGTAATCAAAATGCATAGTTTTTTACAAAACTGCAGTAAAGACAGTGTTCATCACATGTACGAGAGTATGTATTGTAAATATAAAAAATAATATTTTAAAATTTATTTATTTTTTTCGATAAAATCAATCCTCTTAAAATTAAAAACCATCCAGCGATCACAAGAAGGGTTCCGAAAACAACAACTTTTAAAGCTAGATCTTTACTTTTCAGAGAAAGAAATATTCCAGAGGATATCACCATGTAACCGATAGTTTTTATTGCTATACCGGAAAGAACTCTAAGTTTGAGAAGCATGATAATTATTTCTTTCCTTTTCACAACAGAGCTAGTTTTCAGAAAATTTAAGCGATCAGTTTTAAAATTCATACAAAAATATAAAATTATTTTTAATTATACTTTATTCAAATGAAAAATAAAAAATAAATGTTTGAAAAGATCAGATCATGCGAATCTACATACTTTCAGACAACAAAATTGTAAGCCCAAGGCCGAGAGGTTTGAAAGCTGAGTGGGGTCTTTCAATATACTTGGACTTAGATGAGCCGATCCTTTTAGATTGTTCACAAAGCGATTCTGCTTTTAACAACATGAAAGTTTTGAAGCTGAAAGAACCAAAGAAGATCGTTTTAAGCCATGGACACTACGATCATACAGGCGGTCTGAAGAACTTTCTAGGAAAGGGAGTTCAAATCTATGCTCACTCAAATGCCTTCTTTCCGAGAACTTTTAAAGGTGAAGAAGTCGGAATACCTTACAGCAAGGAGGAAATTGAAAATTTTTCTAAAATAAACGTAATTTCTGAACCTTTTAAAATTCAGAAGAATGTATGGATACTTGGAGAAATACCTAGAACGCATGAAGAAGCTTTACTTGAAGATTCTTTTATGATGGGAAAGCCAGATCGAATTCTGGACGATACTTCGATAGTAGTAAAGACAGAAAAAGGTCTAGTTTTAGTCTTAGGCTGCTGCCATTCTGGATTTAGAAACACAGTAAAATACGCTGAAGAGGTTCTGAACGATGAAGTCAGATTTATAGTTGGAGGAACACATCTGATAGCCTTTAAAGATCTGAGAGAGATTTTGGAGTGGATAGAAAAGAAGGAGTTTGAATTGGTTGCACCTTGTCACTGCACTGGAATGTTGAACGAATTCTTACTCAAACAAAGACTTGGAGAAAATTGCTTGATCGTTGGTAGTGGAAGTAAGATAGAAATATAGAAGCCACGGCCGGGGATTGAACCCGGGACCTTTGCCTTACCAAGGCAACGCTCTCCCAGCTGAGCCACCGTGGCTCAATTGGTTTTAGTATTTAGAAATATATCACTTTCGTTTAAAAATTTAATAAATATATATATAAATAAGCAATAAAATAAGCGCTTGAGATTTAATTTAATCATCAATTATGCGAAAAGTTTATATGCAATGATAAATAGTTTAATTTAGGTGATGATGTGGATTTGAAGAATGTACTAACAGTAGCTCTAAAGTTCGATAGGAAAAATTACAGGTTTGAGGAAGACGGATGTATCTTCATCGTTGAAGGTAAAAAACATTTCAAAGTAAAGTTTAACGAAAGAAATTTTGACATAGAAGTACTTTTAGATGAGACTTGTAGAAAAATGGAGTGCAAAGATTTAAGTTCATTGGTAAAAATCGGTGTCGTCAGTTTAAACGCTCTGATGGCCGCAGCTTATCTTATCCACGGCTATGATGCGGCGTTGAAAGTTAAGAGAAACAGTAAAATTGTAACAGCTTAAACTAAACAAAAATTTCTCCAAACTCTTTAAACTCCTTATACTTTTCAACTATTGTTTTTCCATCAACAAAGGGAATATCGTTTTCTTCAGCATATTTTATTGCCTTCTCCTTTGATAGAGCTCTTCCAGTTTCAGAATCAAGCATCTCACATATAGCTACTGCAGGAGCTATTCCAACGATTTCAGCCAAAGCTATGCTTAGCTCTGTTTGTCCAACTCTTTCATAAACTAAGTTATCTGCTGCCCTAAGTAAAGCTACGTGTCCTGGACTCCTAAACTCACTACCGAAATCGAAATAACCGTTCAACATTACAGCGTCTACAGCTTCTCCTATTCTTTTTATAGTCAAAGCTCTATCTCTGTCAGTTATTCCAGTGAAGGTTTTTCTATGGTTAACCCATATAGAAAAAGAGCTTCTTGAATCGTACTTTACATCGTTCGCTTGAGAAACTGTTTTCAAAGATGGAATTTTTTCACTTGCAACTCTTAAGATGTCGTGCATAAATGGTAAGCCCAGCTTTTTCGCAGCTATTGGATGGATCGCTACACATATCAATCCACCACCTTCAATTCTCATCTTAGCTATATCCTTTGGTTTTACGTGAATTGCTGGAATTGCAAAATCTGTCTCTCCTTCTCTTTCATCGAAGTCGTATATCAAAATAAAATCTCCCTTTCTAAACCTCAAAAGTGCATCTTCAATGCTCATAAGAACACCTCCAGTTCAACTATATCTCCATCTTTTAAATTTAAGACGTCTCTTAACTTGTAAGCAGAGATAACTTCGACTACATCCGAAGGATAGTGCGTTCTTTTTGGAATAACTACTGCACAGTCTATGTTCCTAATTTTACATTTAAAAACCTTGACATCTCCAAAACTTCTTTCAGCAGTTTTAAATCCCTCTACAATTATGCTTTCTCCCTCATCAAGCTTTTTTTTCAAAAGCATATGTTCCTTCAAAACTTTCAAGTTTAAAGTTCCCGGATAAGGATCAAAGCCCAACTTTTCTATAAACTGCTTTCTATAACCTTCAAGTGAAACGTAGTATCTTCCTTCTCCAAATCCGCTGAAAACTTTTCCGCAAAGCTTTACACTGCTGAAATCTTCAAAAATTTTTTTATAATCGAGGTATTCTTTGTACAGAATTTGAACACCTTTTTCAGTTACAACTACGAACTGTCCATCTTTTGTCAAAATTCTCTCAATTAGTCCTTTTTCTTCCAATTCTTTAAGTTTTCTAGCTGCAGTTTGAAAACTTTGATTTATTTTTTCTGCAAGTTCCTTTGCAGAGATTTTTACTGCCTTCTTTGTAGCGTTCATCATTGCCAAAACTTTCAGTACTTCTAGCATCTCAATGTTGAGAAGCTTCTCAGAATATAAGAATATCGAAATTTAGATAAGCTAAAGTTGCTACTGTCCATATGAAATTTAAAGTCGTAAGGATTGAGATGAAAGAAGAAAGTGAAGTAACTATATTTTTGAAAAAAGTCGGTTCAAAAGTTTCCACGATCCCTCAACCAGATATAAGAAATCCTTTAAGTTTTATAGAGTTTGGGATAAAGTTGAGTGAGGAGGCTGTTAAAAAGTTTGAAAGTTACGACGCTATAATAACTATGAACTTTGAAGATTACGCCGCAAAAGATTTAAAAGTTGGAGACGTTGTTGAAGTGGAAATAAAAATTTCTGAATAAAATAAATAATTAATATTTTATTATATTATATTTTTATCTTTTTAATTAAAGATTTAAATCCCTTAAACTTCCATTGAACATGCGATACAGTAAACTCGTTTCAGCGATAGTTCTAATTTTAACCGTAATTTTAGCAATAAAAATTAGAATACTGAACCCTTGGAACAGCGTTTTTACCTTTAGTGTTCTTTTGAGTGAAAACGATCCTTGGTACTATTATAGATTAATCGAAAATTGCATTAAAAACTTTCCAAACAGGATCTGGTTTGATCCAATGACCCAATATCCATACGGAACGTACACACACTTCGGCCCATTTTTAGTTTATCTCAGCACAATTTTAGCATTGATCACAAATTCAACGAGTGGAGAGGCTTTAAGAAATGTTCTAGTATTTATCCCAGCTTTTGGTGGGATTTTAGTAATTTTTGCAATGTTCTTTTTTGCAAGAAGATTCTTTGATTTGAAAACAGCTTTAATAGCATCGATACTTATAGCGATAATTCCAGGACAGTTTCTACACAGAAGTACGTTAAGTTTCAACGATCACCACGTCTGGGAAGTTCTTTGGATGCTCTTAACTTTAGCTTTCTTCGCTTTAATTTTTGATAAAAAGTTCGATAGAAATGGAATAACGTTAGCGATCATCGGTGGTCTCTGCTTTTCCCTCTACATCTTAACTTGGGCAGCAGGCTTCACTTTTGGATTGCTTTTTGTCTCAGCTATCTATTTATCTCTACTTTTAAGAATAAAAATATCTGCTGAAACTTTCAAACTTCTAGTAGTATTCTTTGCATCTTCAGCTCTATTTTACTTGCCTTTTGCTTTCAGAGCTCCAAGTAGTCCAGCTTTATATTCACCTATGCAACTAAACATGCTGATTTTTTATACAATTTCAACGGTTTTCCTGTGGAAGTTCGATGAAAAAATAAAATTTTATAAAGAAGCTTTATTAATAATTTTAGCTTTGGCAGGTGTCTTTGCAGCATCTCTGATCTTTCCAGAGTTCTATACAACAATTGGAACAGTTACAGGTTATTTACAACCAAGGGGAGGTGCTTTAACAATTGGAGAAGTTAAACCTTTCTTCTCTGGAAACGGTTTCACACTGTTTCCTGCTTTTTACCACTTCGGAACAACCTTTTTCTTCGCAGTTCCACTCTACTTTTACCTAATCTATAGACTGATCAAATTCAGAAACGCAAAAGATCTAATAATTTTACTGTGGGGAATAGCTTTGCTAGTAGCTTTGATAGGACAAAACAGGTTTGCCTACTACTTTGCAGCAGTCTCTTCGGTTTACTGTGCAGCAGTTCTCAACTTACTCTTCGAGAAACTAGATCTTTACAAGTTGATCGAAAAGAGAGGGAAAAAGAAGGTGAACTACTTTGGAGTAGCTTTAGCAATAATACTAGCATTCATAGTCTTTTATCCAACGTATTCACTAGCTGAAAGTCAAACTAGAGCTGCAGGAGTTATAAATCAGCAGTGGTTTGAGGCGATGGTTTGGCTCAGAGAAAATACACCTGGAAAAGAAAACTATGAAGACTTCTACTATAAACTCTATGAACAATCGAATCCAACCGAACCATACAAATATCCCTTCGAAACTTACGGTGTCCTTAGCTGGTGGGACTACGGGCATTGGATATTATCGATAGGAAAAAGGATGGCGATAGCTAATCCTTTCCAGCAGGGAATAGGAAGTTTTCAGGATTCTCCAGGAGCAGCTCCGTTTTTTATCTCTCAAGATGAAAGTTATTCAGAAAAGATCGCAGAAAAGTTGAAAGTAAGATACGTTGTAAGCGACATAGAGATGGCGACTGGAAAATTTTATGCAATGGCAACTTGGGCTGAAGGAGATCTACCTTTAGCAGCAAAGTATTACGATGGTTTCATGTACTATGGACAAAGAGGTTTTGGATTTGTAATGGATCCATATCTAGTACCTCCAAATTCATTCATGATTCCGCTGATAATTCCAAGCGATCTCTACTACAAGACGATGGAAGCAAAGCTTCATATTTACGATGCAAGTGGCCTATCTCATTACAGACTTGTGTACGAAAGCAAACCTGCTTGGGATGCAGTTTACTATGAAAAAAAGAATGAAAGCGAAATTGTGCAACAAGCTTTAGTAATAAGCTATCAGCTTGCGATCCAAAGACTTCCAGTTTACTTGCCTGCTACACAAGAAGTTCTTTACAAACTTGCATGTAGGATTAAAGGTTTATGCGATGTAGAAATACAGCCAAGCGGATACGTAAAAATATTTGAAAGAGTTAAAGGAGCTATTGTTACGGGAAAGGCTGAAAGTGATTTTGTTGAAGTATCTCTAAAGATTAAAACAAACCAAGATAGAATATTTACATACAAGAAGATTGTAAAAGTTGAAAATGGTAAATACGAGCTTATTTTGCCGTATGCTCAAGAGACGGTTTATCCTGTAAAACCGATCGAAAACTACAAGTTGAGAGCTGGGGATGTTGTTAAAGAGATCCGCTTGAGCGATGATGATGTTTTGAACGGTAAAAAGTTCAACATAGATTTAATATAATAATATTATTTATATTTTTTATTTATCTAAGATGCAAACAGTCTCCAGCTAAGATCTTTCTACCATTCACCAGGAGTGCACCATCGTCGTCTATTTCAGCAAAACCTTCAACAACTCCGTGAGGGGTTAGAACTCTTACAAATTTTCCAGAAGTTTTGCAAAAATTTTTATATCTTAGAATTATCTCTCTCCAGCTTAAATTTGAAATTCTCTGAAAACTTTCACAGAATTTCTTAAAAACTAAGTTTAAACTGCAAACTTTGTAGTCGCAGAGAGATGTAGCATTTTCAAACTTATTTCTAACGTTTATTCCTACACCTACGATCACTATGGGCTCCTCATAAGTTCCAGAAAGCTCACAAAGGATTCCACAAACTTTTTTTCCATCTATCAAAACATCGTTCGGCCATTTCAGTTCAGCTCTCAAACCTAGATCCATTATAGCCTCCGCTACAGCTAAGCCTGAAACAATTGTTATCTTTTGCAACTCTTCAAAATGAGGTTTTAGAGTGAAAGAGAAATACAGACCTCCAAGATCACTTTCCCATCTCCTTCCCCATCTACCTCTTCCTTCAGTTTGTTTTTCTGCAAAAAACAGAATATTTGGTTTTGAAAATTTTTTTGCTCTTTCGTTTGTAGAGTCTGTAGATCTAAAATAAAACACCTCCTCAGTACCTAAAAAATCAAATGCAGCCTCAGCGATCGCGTAGGGATTTGGATCTTTCTCGTGAATTATTCTATATCCATAACCTTTTTTAGCTTCGATCTCAACGAATTCTCTCATCTTTTTGATTCGTTTCCAAACAGAAACTCTACTTTTCTCTATTTTTCTTGCAACATCTTCACCACTTGCACCTTTTTTTATTTCCTTGTATATAATATAATCAATTTTTTTAACTCTAATCGAGATCCTTTGCATCTACAATTTCACCTTCAATACTGCTGTATCCGAGTCTTTCTCTTATTATTACATAAGCCATCTCCGGTGGTATAGCACCTACCTCAGTTACTATTAAATCTATGTAATCTCTCGGAGTAACGTCGAAAGCTGGATTTCTAACTTTAACTCCGATCTTGAGCAACTCTTCAGGGACAACTTCTTCAGCAGATCTTTCCTCAATGACAACCAGCTCACCGAAAAGGGTCTTTGGACTAAACTTGTATGTCTCCGCAGCTACTATGAAAGGTACTCTTGCTTCCTTAGCTGCTAAAGCAATCTGTGAAGTTCCAATTTTGTTTATCAATGTACCGTTTGCAGTTATCGTATCTGCACCAACCACTACACAATCCACTTCTTTCATGAAAAACCTGACTGCAGAATCCACTATAAGTGTTACGTCGATTCCAATCTCTCTCAGCTGTTTTGCAGTTATATGCCCCTGAAGTCTTGGACGAGATTCGGTAGCTATGACTTCTATCTTTTTTCCAACTTCATAAGCTCTCTTTATTATAGATATCGCTGCAGAAGAGTTACAGTGAGTCATTACAATCGAGTTATCTTTTATCCTTTTTTCTCCAATTTCTCCTATGATCTTTTGGGCGTTCTCTACCCAACTTATGAACTCTTTTGCCTTACTTATTGCACTGATCCTTCTCTCCTCAACGGTTTCCCCTCTATAATTTAAGACGTAGTTTACAGCATTGTAAAGACTGACTGCAGTTGGTCTTGTGTTTAAAATTATTGATGCAGCTTTTTTCATGTAAGAATCAAAGCTTTCTGAAGGGGCTGTTTCTGCAACATTTTTTAAAATTTCAGCTGCAAATTTTGCAATTCTAGCTGCTCCTCTAATTTCCATGTTCTTTATTTTCTTGGCCGCATCGATCACGAACTGAAACATGTTAAAAAATCCTAACCTATTGTTAAAACTTTTGTTTTCAAACAATTATTATTTTTTATTTTTATTTTAAATTTTTATTTAATTTAAATGTTTTGATTATTATATTTTAAAAATATATATATTTTTCTTATTTTTAATTAAACTTTTAAAATATGGAACTTAAAAAATCTGATGAACTGCAGAGCAGTTTCACCACTGATAGGCTTCATACTTTTGATGGCAATATTGATGGGATTGATAGGTATTCTACAGTCTACAACTTTACCTCAATGGAACAGAGCTGTTGAGACAAGACATTTCAGTTCTCTAAAATACGAAGTAGCTGAAATAAGTGAAGTTTTATCTATTTCAGCTTCAACAGGAAGTCCTGCAAAAGTTGTTTTTAAAGCAGGAATTGAATATCCAAACTACTATTTCCTATTCTCTCCTCCAAAATCTTCTACTACGATAACTGCAAAAGATCTGAAAATAAAGATCGAAGGATCTATCAACTTCACAGACAAAACTTCAGCCATATTGATCGAACCCAACTACCTCTACTCTCAACGCTCAAAGTTGATCTACGAACATTCAGCAGTTTTAAGGTTTGAAAACAACGTAATTTTGTTTGAATCTGATCAGAACTCTTTTACAGAAAATTCGATCCATCTTTACATCATCAAAGCTAAATTTTACAGTTTTGCGACAACAGAGAATGCAAACATAATTTTTGTCCCTGAGTTTGTCAGCGGAGTAAATGTATTTAGTGGAAACTTGAGTTTTGAATGTTTTGATGAGAAAACTGCCGCTAAATGGTACGAAACTCTGAGTAAAATTTATGAAGTATCAAAAAACGGCAGTGAAGTGAAGATCGAGAAACTCAAAAACGTCTCCCTGTCTATTACTATCTTTTCTGCTTACGTTTTGGTAAGTGGAGAAGTAAGAGAGATGTTTGATAGAGACGTCGTGCTTGTCAACGTTTCACCTTTACATTTAATGGTCAATAGAGGATCGACTGTATCGATCGGAGTTAAAGTACTGTTGAACAATAGCAACATAACAGTTAAAAATGTTCCAGTTTATGTAAACGATTTTTGCAATGGAAACGTTGTACTTTTAAGCAATGAACTTGGCGAAGTTTGGTACAACTTCTATGCAAGTCCGAGCTGTAGAGAAGATGTAACCGTAACTTTTCTTGCCCAAAAAGATCTAAAGTTTAAAATAAAGATCGTAGACGTTGGCTGCATCTTTAACTTAACATGGTTGAACTTCAGTACTGGAAAAATTGTTGAAAAAGATGAGTGGTATTGTAATTTGACAGAAATTTGTAGCAAAAACTTTGTGTTGAATGTTAAATATTTGTCATCCAACGTTCAAGATGCTCTGGTAAATTTTGCAAAAGATTCAAATATAATTTTAATTAATAAAAATACAAGTTACACAGATGGTCGAGGAAACGCAACTGTAAACGTTACAGCTAAAGGTTTTGGAACTGTAAATTTGATCGGAATAGTGGGAGGTTGTATAAAAACCTTACAAATAACAATTAACCCTACACCAATTAATTACACTTTAACTTTACATGTGTGCGGTAGACGACCTGAATGGCGCGTTAACGTCGATCCTCCAAATAGCAATTGCGAAGTAGGAGAAGGTTTTAATACTTGCCTATTTAATTACCCTGCAGGAACAAGAGTAACTCTCACAGCTATTCCACGTGGTAATTTCGTTTCTTGGCATAGAGATTGTGAAAATCAGAGCAATCCTTGTATACTGACGATTGATTCAAACAAAGTAGTTTTTGCAGAGTTTGAAGGTTGTAGAGTGTTACCGGCTCCAACGCCTATAATACCTACTCCAGTACCTTATATTTAAATTTTATTTTATTATTTTTATTAAATTACATCTATTATAGAAAACATGATCTACTGCTTCACTTCGAAATCAAACTCCTTACAAACTTTTTCTACTGCATTAAAAGGATTTACAAAAACTAAGTTGTTAGAGAACTTAACTTCGTAATTTGGTTTGAAAATTTCATCAACTTCATCTGCAAAACCAGTTTTACTTCTTATCCTGCAAACGTAAGGACCAAGGTAAGCTCTGTTTACTCCAGCTAAAAGCATCAATGGAAGCGAACTTAGATCGTTTACTGAGCCGCAAGCTGTTATATCTGACTCTTTTAACAAGATCCTTGCTAAAGCAACAAATTTCGCAACTTTTGTAGATGGTAAAGGATAAAATTTTTCAAGAGGTGTTCCAAGAACTGGTTGAAAACTCGAAATCGAAACATGTTTTACTCCTAATTTTTTCATCCAAAAAAGTGCTTTTAGCCAAACTCTATAGTCTGTCCCTGGAAGTCCTATTAAAACTGTACTTGAAAGAGAAATTTTTCTCTTCATAATTTCTTCAGCTAACTTTAATCTAAAATCAAAGCTTTCTCCTGGCTTAAAATATTGAAACAATTCTTTTTCTGCAATCTCTATTGAAGCATAGATCTCTGAAACTTTGTCCCTTAGAACATCAAGTTCCTCTCCACGAATTGGATATGTATCAACTGCAACATCTAGCCCTTCTCTACTTGAAATTTTAACATATTCAATCAATTGGCTGTTGTCTTCGTTGTAACCTCCTTCCAAGGTCAGCATCTCTGCTCCACAGTCTTTTAAAAAATCAATAGCTAAGCAGAATTCTTCAAGTTTCAAGCTTTCTAACCTAAACTTCTCTACATAGTTTGAACAGTAGATACAGTACTTTTCCATTACACATTTTTTTACTGGATAAACAAAGCTATCCAACTTCAAATTTCTTCCAAAAAACTCATCTCTTATTTTTTCTGCAGTTTCAAGTAACTTTTTAATCCTGTCGTACTTGTCTGCTTTTAAAAGTAAAGCTTCACAAATTTCAATGTTCGGTTCTTCTTGAACTAATTTGAGTAAATTTTCAAATTCCATGCCAAGGGTTGCTGTCTTTGTTTATTAGCTTTTACAAGTATTTTTAATTTTATATTTACATCCAATTTATTTATATATATTATAATATTAAAAAATTAAATACTATTTTATTATTTCTATTATCAAACAGTTGTAAACGTTTCAGTTTTTGCAATGTTCAGTAGAATTTCTCGCAATCGATGAGATCGGTTGTAACTTCATAAATTTTAGAAATAATTTATATATTATTTTTATAAATTTATTCAGATAATAATAAAAACGAAAATAATAAATAAATAAAATTTATTGAAGATCATGGAGTGGAATGATAGGGGGAAGAAGATCTCAGAGATTTTAAAACTCAAGACACCACCCGTAGGGGTAAAGTTTCTTGAAGATGAAAAAATACCAGAAGATGCGTTTAGACCATCAAAATACGATTTAAAAATGGCTGTTTGCCAAGCAATAGCTTTTGCAAGGTACAGTGGAAGAACCGTTGCACTAAAAGGTGAAGACTTTGCATGCCCACCTGTAACTCTTATCTACGGCGTTGCAACTTACGATAGCTTAAAAGAGATCTTAGTCTCAGTGAACTGGTTGAAAGATATGAGTTGTGACTTTGAAGAAGTAAAGTTACCAGCTGGAAAGTACAAAGTCTTTCTTTTTGGAGATTTAACAAAAATGAAAGAGAAACCTGATGCAATTTTAATTTTTGGAAACCCTGAACAAATAGGAAGACTAATCCAAGCAAAAACATACTTTGGAGGAACTGTAAAAGCTTCTTTAACAGCAAAAATGGCCAGCTGTGCTGAAGCTTTACTACCTGCACTACTAGATAAAGAAGTTGCTATCGCAGTCCCTGGGGCAGGAGATAGGGTTTTTGCTGCGATAGATGAGAACGAATTAGTATTTGCAATGCCATACGAATGGTTAGATAAAATAATCGAAGGTCTTGAAAATGCTGGAAAAGGAGCAAACGTAAGTTATCCCGTACAACGCTACCTTTTCTTTACACCAAGATTTCCAAGAACTTACAGAGAGTTTGCAGAAAAATTTAAAAAAGTTTAAATAAAATTTTTTAATTAATTGATTTTTTATTTAAATTTTCCCAAGGAACTTCCCTTCGACGATGTAAAAGATCGGATTTACTTCTGCCTTTAAGATCAACAAAATCTGGATCTCTCTTTTCCAGTTTCAAAAGTAAATTTAAATACTCAACTTGTTTTTTGTTACTGGTTTTCGAGAATTTGTAGAGTTTTTATTTTCTTTAATTGTAGTTCTTCTTTTTCCTTCTACCAAAAAAGTAAAGATACAGATTGATAGCTTTCAAAGGTTCTTTAAATTCTTTAAAGATGTTTTCTGTGACCTTTCGTTTTTCCTTCTAAAAATTTTCTTGCGAGTAAAGCTTCTCTCCAAAGTGTAACAAGTCCCTTAGAATCGAGTAACTTCGGATGCGAAGACGAAAGCCTCACGATTTAAGAAAGTTTTTAAGAAGTTTACTCAGAGATCAATTGCGGTCAAAAATAAAACAAAAAATAAAAATTAGATCCCTAAAGCTTTTCTTTTTTCAACTATAACCTTTTCGATCTTCTCTGCAGCCTTTACAGGATCTTCTTCAAAAAGTATCTTTCCACCTGTCAACTTTTCTACTTCATCAGTTAACAATTTTACGACTTTTTCACTTCCAGTTATTGGAGGAATAGGAGAGACGTGAGTCGTGACTCCATAAGCTACAGCGAATACTGCATCGATCGTAGCTTTTTGTTCCATATACTCTGGAGCAGTAGCAGCAATTGGAAGTTGCGGAATATCAACTCCAAGCTTTTCAGCTAAAATTCTCAACAAATAAGCAACCCTACCGACATCTGTACATGTTCCAAAACTTAAAACTGGTGGGATCTTTAAGGTTTCGCATAATGCTTTGAGATTTTCTCCGGCAATTTCTTTTGCTTCAAAACTAGTCAATCCAGCTACTTGTAAAGCAGCATTTCCGCAACCCATCGAAAGGACTAAGATGTTTCTCTTTATTAACTCTTTTGCAATTGCTACTGTATTTGCATCGTGTGGACCATTTTTAAGAGTTGTACAGCTTACAAGCGCAACTACACCTTTTATTTTACCGTCCTTTATTGCATTCAGCAAGTTGTCGATACCAACTAGCTTTTCTACAGCTTCATTTGAAAATCCAACTAATATCTTTTGTTTTCTTTCGATCTTTACTGCTTTACTTTTATCCCTTTTTTTGAAGTTCTCTATCGCAATTTCAATCAATTTCATTGCAATCTTTTCAACCTCTTCTGGCTTGTAATCTAGACCCTCGTTTATACCTCTAAACCTGACAAGCTTACTTACAGGTACGATCTTAACGCCGTACTTCTGATATTCTGGTAAGGAAGGTAAAGCACAGTTCATGTCTGCTGCAAAAACATCAATACAACCAGTTGCTAAGGCAAACTCCTGAGAAATCCAATTTCCTACAATTCCCGCAAAAACAGGACTAGTAGTACGCTGAAGAATTTCCTGTCCAGTTTCTATGAATCCTATGATTTTTAAACCTTTAGCTCCAGCTTTTCTTGCCATTTCTTGTATTTCTTCTTTTTCAGCAAGCTTTATCAGAGCCATTCCAACGAAAGGTTCATGACCATCTACTGCTACGTTTACGTAACTTGGATCGAGAATTCCAAGATCTGCAAAGCTTTCGTGTGGCATAGGTGTTCCAAATAAGATATCCTGTATCATTTCAAGAACAAACTGTGCTGCAATACACGTCGGAATACTCATAGAAATACTCTTTTTTGCAAGAGATACGTAGTTTGAATCAACGTTTGTCATCACTGAAGTTCCTACAGTTAGAAGTTCACCGAAAACCCCTCCAGCATCTATTCCTAAATTATTCCAAATCTCCCTTCTCTTCTTTAAACTTAAAATTTCGACAAGTCTACTTTTATTGATTGAGCTCAGATCAGCGATCACGAAGTCTGCGACCTTGATCGCAATTTCTTTCTCATCTTTACCGCTTATTCCTAAAAGATTTGCAAGCCACTTGAGTTTTTCTACTTCCTTGATCTCAAAAGGAGTTTTACCTTCAGCTGTAGCTTTCAAAGTTTTTGCAGCATCAATTGCATGATAAGTGTAAGCTTCAGTTCCAAGCATATTTTTAAAAACAAGATTTCTCATTACCATTCCAGCCGCATCTATTCCGCAAGCACCGTATGGAATCTTTTCTGAGATCCTGCAAGGCCCCATACTGCAAAGTTGACAACTTAATCCTTTAGTACAAAAAGGACATCTTATTTTTTCTTGTTCATTGAATCTATCTACAACATTCGTAGTTTCTTTCTTAACCTTCTCATACATCCTGTTTATACTTTCATGATAGCTCGGTACTTCGATCTTCATAAAGTAAAAGTTCTACGACAACTAATAAGTTTTTACCCGAAAATTTTCGTGATCTTCTCAGAAACTTGAAATCGGTTAGAAACTTTTTAAAAATTTCATTTTTGCTTCACGTTCTGTGCGATGACTTTCATAAATTTACAAGTTTATAAAATTTATTTTTAAAATTATTTCTAAGTTTTATCTCTTACATAATGAAAGTTAAGCCGCTCAACGCAATCACTTTCTTTCAAGAGTGCTAAAATTAATAAACATCTCATCTAAATCCTGTTGGCACATCAAATTCGGTGAAAAGGGATGACGAAGTATATTCAAATGAGAGAAGTTACAAAGAAAGATTATGAAGAGTTTATAAAGAAGAACAAAGAAATTTTCATCGAAGATGTGAGAATTAAAGTTGGAGAAAAATTCGAAATAAAGAAATATCATCCAGAAAAATTCGAATTAGAGAAAACAAATGTCTGGTCTTTTCCAGAAAGAGGAGATTGGGCCACTCACAGAGGTGATTTTAGAGGAAACTGGCCTCCCCAACTTGTAAGAAACATAATTTTAAGGTATTCAAAACCGAGAGAGACGGTTCTAGATCAGATGTGCGGTTCTGGTACAACTTTGATAGAATGCAAGCTCCTTGGAAGGAATGCGATAGGAGTTGATATAAACTACGAGGCTTGCATATTAACAATCGATAGATTAAACTTTGAAAACCCAGATCCTTTTGAAAACAAGGAATCGAAAGAATTAGAGATAAAAGTTTACCATGGAGATGCGAGGAATTTGAATTTGATAAGAGATGAATCTGTAGATCTAATAGCAACTCATCCACCCTACTTTAACATAATAACTTATTCAAAGAAGAGAAAAGATGACTTGTCAAAAGTTCAAAATTTGGAAGAATATTTAAAGGGTATGCATGAAGTTGCAGAGGAAAGTTTTAGAGTTCTTAAGCCAGGAAGGTACTGTGCAATACTTGTTGGCGATACTAGAATGCACAGACATCACGTTCCTATAGCTTTCAGGGTTATGCAGGAGTTCTTAGATGTGGGGTTTGTTTTGAAAGAAGATGTAGTAAAGATCCAGTGGAAGATGAAAGGTACAAGGGAAAAGTGGGAAAAACTTTCAAAAGTTGCTGATGAATGCTGGATAGATATAGATGAAGAAAAAAAGAAAAGTAGAAAATATACAGATTTCTACTTACTCTGCTACGAACATCTATTCATATTTAGAAAACCAGAAACAAAAGAAAATTTGAAAAAAGTTAAGAACAGTTTGAAATGGTGGTCTTAGAAATATAAAACTTAGAAATATAAAATTTACTTTAATTATCTTCCAATCCATCTACTTATTGATAGAAAATTTTTCAGTCAATCTAACTTTTTCAAATTCAAAACTTAATAGCAGGAAACTGACTGCAAGAAGAGCTATACAAACTCCTGGTGGAACAAAACACCACCATGCATCGTTTAATATAGCTCCACGTTTTAACGCATAATGCAGCATTGCACCCCAGCTTTTGTTTGTCGGATCTGCTAAACCGATAAAACTAAGGCTTGATTCAACGATCAATGAATAAGCTACAAGCATCGAAAATCTTGCAAAGAAAATTTCAGAAAGGTTTGGAATTATATGGTGAAGGATAATTCGAAAATCTGAAGCTCCAAAGAGAATTGCACTCTGTACAAATCCACTGTTTCTTAGCTGAAAAACTCTTGCTCTAACAATTCTTGCCATCGAAGGCCATGAAAACAATGCTATCAACAAGATTATATTGAAAATGGATGGTGGTAAGTGGAAAGAGAACACGATCAACAGTGGCAAAGTTGGGATCACTAAAAAGACTTCGGTAAAAGTTTCAAAGATCTTCGCAGTTAAGCTGCGATAGTAACCAGAAAAAATTCCGATGAAAAGTCCAAGAATTGCAGAAAGGGTAGCTGAAAACAAACTAATTACAACTGAAACTTTTGTTGCAATTATCAACTCTTTTAATACATCTTCTCCAACATCGTTTGTACCGAGTAAGTGATCTGACGATGGTGGGGAAAAGATTTCGCCCCTCTTCAGAGGAACTAGTTCAACTACTTGATCTGAAAAGATCGCCAGAAGTATAAAGAAAGCTACAGTCAAGATCGAAACCTTCAAGATCTCAACCTCGGATCTATCGCTTTTGAAATTAAATCCGCAATCGCGTTTGCAGAAATAACGATGATTGCAACAAGTATGAAGATCGCTTGAAGTATTGGATAATCTCTTACTCTAACTGCTTCCCATATAAGCAATCCTATACCTGGATAGCTGAATACGATCTCGACAAGTATTGAACCAGAAAACGCGAAGCCAAATTCAATTGCAGACATTGCAATGATCGGTGCAAGAGATGCTCTGATAACATGTCTACGGAGTACAGTTTCTCCTTTTAATCCTTTAGCTATTGCCGTAACGATGAAGCTTTCGTTCATCGTTCCACTCACTATAGCCCTCGACATGAGTGCATTGATAGCTATCAAATGGAGAACTATCGTTGTAGAAGGTAAAATTAGTTTGTTAACATCTTCAAAAGAGCTTATAGCTCCACCAAGAGGAAAGATTCCAGCTTTGTATGAAAAGAAGTAAAGAAAAATTATACCGAGCCAGTAAACTGGTATCGAATAAACAACTATCATCAAAACAACTTCTACTTGCTTTTTTTTCCATGCGATCAAAGAACCAACGTATACACCAAAAAGAACACCAACAACTGTCGATGGTAAAGTTAGTAGAATAGTTCTCCACATGTACTCTGAAATGACTTCCAGAACTGGTTTGTGAAAGCTGAATGAATAGCCAAAGTTTCCTGTAAAAAGATTTTCAATGTACAAAAAATATTGTTCAATCAACGGTTTATCAAGCCCAAATTCTTTTCTTATCTCTTGAAGAATTTCAGGATGTAGATAAGCTTCTTCACCAAAAAGATTTACGACTGGATCTCCAGGCATCGCTCTTGGGATTACGAAGTTGAGTGTAACTACAAGAAAAAAAGTTAAAAAATATCGAAAAAATACAGTTACTTTTTCACTTGAACCTTGAACCAAGTTTCATCCCCAATTATACCCATCATCGGATTGTAAACAAGAGATTCTACTTTATCAGAGCGATACGGCTGAACAATTTTACCCCAGTAGAGTGGAATTGCGTAAAGCTTTTCTGCATAAAGATCTTGTAATTTGTGAACAAGTTTTTGCCTATTCTCTTCTTTTGTTTCGTTCAACAATGCATCAACAACTTCAAAGAATTCTGCATCACTAACTACTGCCCAACCTATGTTTCTTGCATCAAAGTAACCTGTTCCATAGCCAGCCCACATTCCCATTCCCCACATAGTTGTTCGAGAGATTACGATCTCGTGAGTTTTATCGCGGTCGAGAACTTGTCTAAAGCTAGCAATATCCAGAGGTTGTAATCTGATTCTTAAACCAACTTTTTCAAGATCGCTTTTAACAAATTCTGCAAGTCTTGAAGACTCTACGATATCTGTTCTGTAAGCTAACCTTATTTCTAAAGCTGTGCAGTTTGGATAATCTCTCCAACCATCCTTGTCACAGTCTTTAAATCCAAGTGAATCTAAAATCGAACTTGCCTTTGTTAAATTTTTCTCAAGTTTTTTAGTTTCTTTGTAAAAGCCCCAACCTTTTGGAACGAATCCAGCGTTTGGAACTTCAGCGTAACCTGCGGAAATGTACTTCACATAGTCTTCATAGCTGAGAGCATAAGATATCGCAACTCTGAACTCTGTTATGTTGAAGGGATAACGTTTACAATTGAACCAAAGAGCATTGTCAACTCCTAGGTTTTCTACTATTATAAAACTTATGTTTTCTTTACCTAAGAGTCCAGGAACTATTGCAGGATCAATTCCACGAGCGTAGAAGTAGATAGTGTCAATTTCACCTTTCAAAAGGGCCATTAGCATTGCTTGATCGTTTCCAAAGACTCTAAAGATCAGTCTATCTACGTTCGGTTTTCCTTTCCAGTAATTTGCGTTCGCTTTAAACACGAGCAAACCTGAGGCCTTGTCAAATTTTTCAAAGATGAATGGTCCGTTGCCAAGTGTAGCGTTTAGATCAAAGAACTCAAGAGGTTTATCAACTTTTTCCCACACTCTTTTTGGCAGAACATTCATTACAGCTAGGTTCCACAGAAAGTTAGACCATGGTTTTGAAAGAGTGATCTTCACAGTCCTCTCATCGACCGCTTCAGCTTTTTCAACAAGAGCGAGATGAGCTCTGTATTCCGGTATCTTTTCCCTCAGATAATTGATAGTAAAGGCAACGTCTTCAGCAGTTAATTTACTTCCATCGTGAAAAGTTGCATTTTTTCTCAACTTAAAGATCCAAACTTTTCCACTTTCAGTAACTTCCCAACTTTCAGCTAGTTCTGGATAAATTTTTCCACCTTCTCCAATGCTTACAAGCCTATCCATCATTAAATCTCTAAGAATTCCAAAGTAATAATCAGCAAATATGTTTTCTGCTTTTATAGGCATTGTCGTTCCGATTACGATCGTTTTCTCTTTCTTACCTACCTCTCTGTCTGCAGCGCATCCGGAAAGAAAGATTAAGATCACAACCAAAGATATTACTAAACACTTTCTCATACAATACTTTCTACCAATTACTAAATTTAAAACTTTTTGTTTTTTAAAGTAATACTTGGTATTATCTACAAAAATTTTTTTAAGCCTTGATCTGAAGAACTTTATGGAAGTGTTGAACTGTATACAAAATTGTTGGAGAACAAAAGAGTACGACTTTGCAACAAGTCGTTCTAAGCTTGAAAACGAATGGAAAAATCTTTTAAGAAAAAAACTCGAGAAGAGAGTTCTTAAAGTTAAAGCTGGAACTGATCTCCTGGGAAAAACTTCATAGGTTTAAAGTTCAGAAGGTTAAATCTAAGCTAAAAACTGGCAATTGATATGAGATGTTCAAAAAAATAACTAATGGATACGAACGTTTAGTGGAAAAATTGTATCCCAAAATCTGATCGAGCTATGAGCGTTAAGGCAAAGATCTCTGGGCCTAGAGTTAATAAAAGTACAAAGAAGATCTCTAGAAGAGCAAGGAAAGCATCAACGATAAATGTTGTCTACTGTTTTTACTGCAAAGAGATCGGATCAATAGAGATCGAAACGATGCAATGCAAGATCGATCCTCTTGCTACGTCTTACCTTTCAAATGATCTCTAGTTTTAAACACTCAGAAACTACTTCGTTGGAGTGAACAGGTATGGTCTTAGAGATCGACAAGTTGAACGTCAAATTTCATCTAGAACCGATCGTAGTTAAAGCAGTTAGAGACGTATCTTTAAAAATCAAGAGAGAATGCCTAGCCCTGATTGGAGAAAGCGGTAGTGGAAAATCAGTTCTAGGTATGTCAATCCTTAGAATTCTACCTGAAAACGCAAAAGTTGAAGGGAAGATAATTTTTGAAGGTAAAAACTTGTTGGAATTAAAGGAGAAAGAGATGAGAAAAATAAGAGGTTCAAGGATTTCCTGGATCCCACAAAATCCTGCTACTTCACTCAATCCAGTATTGAAAGTTGGATTCCAAGTTAGCGAGGCTATGATCGAACATGGAATAGGAAAAAATTTTGCTTTTGAAAAAACGCTTAAACTTTTTGATTCTCTTTCTCTTAGACCTGCGGAAGAGAAAGCTAAGAATTACCCCTGCGAGCTCAGTGGTGGAATGAAACAAAGAGTTCTTGTTTGTATGGGAATTTCAAATGATCCAGATCTCATAATAGCTGATGAGCCAACAAAAGGTATCGATGTAGTTAAAAGAAATGCAGTTGCAAAACTATTTCAGAAGTTGAAAGACGTCTCTTCTCTACTCCTCATCACCCACGATCTAAGATTTGCGGAAAAATTAGCAGATAGAGTTGCAGTAATGTACTGTGGTCAAGTGTTAGAAATAAGAGATGCTGATGAGTTTTTTAAAGAACCTTTACATCCATACTCTAAAGCACTACTCAACTCCCTCCCTCCAAAACTTGTTCCAATAAAAGGATCTTCACCAAGCATGGTGAATCCACCGAAAGGTTGTTCTTTCCATGAAAGATGCGATTATGTTAAAGAGATCTGCAGAGAAGAAGTTCCAAATGGAGAGATCAAATGCTGGCTGTATGCTTGAAGGTAAAAAGTTGACAAAAATCTTTACTTCAGGATTTTTTAAAAGAAAAAAAGTTGTTGCAGTTGAGAATGTAGATGTAAGTATTCCGAGAGGTGAGACGGTTGGATTGATAGGTGAAAGTGGAAGTGGAAAATCAACACTCGCAAGACTTCTTTGCTTACTGATAAAGCCAACCAGTGGATGCGTTCTTTTTGATGGAAGTGAAGTTACCAATTTGAAAAGAAAAGATCTAAAGACCTTCAGAAGAAAAGTTCAACTCATTCCACAGCATCCTGAAGAGGCTTTAGATCCTAGATGGAAAGTAGTTGACAGTGTTGCTGAACCTGCGAAGATCCATGGAATTTTGAATCGTAACAAATTTGACTTTGTTAGAGAACTTTTCGAGATCGTTGGATTGAAGAAAGAACACATGGATCGATATCCATACGAGTTAAGCGGTGGTGAAGTACAAAGAATTGTAATTGCAAGAGCTCTATCACTTAAGCCAGAGATCTTGATATGTGATGAACCAACTTCCATGCTTGACGCTTCGTTCCAAGCTTCGATCGTAAGATTGCTCATGGATCTTCAGAAAGAACTGAAAATTGGATACCTCTTCATAACTCACGACGTTGAACTTGCAAGAGCTATCTCCAACAGATTCTTGATAATGTTCAAAGGTGAAATAGTTGAAGATGGCTTGATAGATGAACCCCTTCATCCGTACACAAAACAACTGTTTAGCTTTGAAATTCCAGAAACAAGTAGAAAGTTGTCAAGAGGATGTAAATTTTCAGAAGTTTGTACTGAAAAAATAGAAATTTGTGATGTAAAAAAGCCAGAACTTATTGATCTTGGTAAGAAAAAGGTTAAATGTCACCTTTATTCAAAATAGAAATTCTTACAGCAGCCTTTCAGATCAACTTTTCTCTATAAATTAGCGAAGGTTTAAATCATGTACATAAATAATTTTTATTATAAAAATAAAATAAATTTTTAAATATTTAATAAATCTTCATAATCAGTAGAATCAGAAAAAAATATAGAGATGATAAAACTGATAATATGAAGTTCAACTTGTCTGACTTCGAAGCTTGGCTGAGAGAAAGAGGATACGATAAACTCATGGGAGAAGAGAATTTGAAAATATTCCTTGAGTTGGGCTTTGCTTCTCTACTTTTCCAAAACAGCAACTTGCTTTCCTCTTTCATTTTCAACAAACTTGGAATAGATGTCAAGAGTGAAAGAATAGATCCAAGAATTCGCTTTGAAACTTCTAAAAAGATTGAAAAAATAGTTGCAACAAAAGATGAGATAGAGTTCAAGTTTCGAGAACCTCTTTTAAAACGTTGATCGCTAGATCTACTTCTTTCTCTGTTATACAAAGAGGTGGAGCAATTCTTATATTGGTTTCAGAAGTTGCATTGAGCAACAAACCTTTTTCCAAGCATTTTTCTACAACTTTAAAAGCATCTCTTACAGAAAAACCTAAAAGCAAACCTAAACCTCTAACATCTTCAGACAATTCCTTCAACTTTTTCTTCAAGTAGTTTCCAACTTTTTCTGCATTCTTTATAAGATTTCTCTTTTCTATTATGTCTATCACAGCAAGCGATGCTGTACAAGCTAACGGATTTCCTCCAAAAGTGGATGCGTGATCTCCAACTTCCATGTTTTTAGCTACTTCTTCCATTACAGCAGTACATCCTATTGGAATTCCGTTTCCCATTGCCTTAGCCATTGTCATTATATCTGGCTGAACTTTGTAGTGATCTTTTGCAAACCATTTTCCTGTTCTCCCAAAACCGGTTTGAACTTCGTCGAAGATGATCAAGTATCCGTAACTTTCCCTTAGATCAGATATAGTTCTTACAAAATCTTTTTCAGCCAAATAAACTCCAGCCTCTCCTTGAATCAATTCTAAAATAACAGCAGAAAAATCTTTATTTATTTTCTTCTTGAAATCTTCAGGATCGTTGAACTTTGCAAACTCCACATCTTGTAGTAACGGTTCAAATGGTCTTCTAAACTTTTCTTTGTAAGTCACTGATAAAGCTCCCATAGTTCTTCCATGGAAAGAGTTTGTAAAAGCTAAAAATTTCTTTTTCTTTGTAGATTTTCTTGAAAATTTTAAAGCAGCCTCAACTGCTTCAGTTCCACTGTTACAAAAGAAGAATTTATCCATTCCAGTTATCTCGTTCAACCTCTCAGCTAATTGTATTTGAGGAATTGTATAAAATAAATTAGATACATGTGTTAACTTGCCAATTTGTTCACAAACTCTCCTTACAAATTCTTCATCACTATGCCCTATGTTTATGCTAGCTATACCAGCTATTAGATCTAAGTACTTTTTACCATCTAAATCGTAAACGTAGCAACCATCTCCTCTCTCGATCAAAATTTTTTGTCTTTTAAAAAGTTGGATCAAATATTTTTTCTCCTTTTCTAACCACATTTTTACCCCTCTCGCTCGGAATAACTTTTATCTTAGCATCCTCAAATTTTAAGTCAAAAACAACTTCAAGAACTTTTTCCAGAAAAACAGCCAAAGCTGCAACTTCGCTGTGTGGTTGATTTCCTACAGATAAATTCAGATCGCACATGTGATAAACTTCTCCTGGAACTTTTTCTGCTCCGACTACAACTAAAACTTTAGAGGCTTTTTTTATTTCATCGATCTTTTTCATCAAAGAGATCCCGTACATAGTTAAGTGAACTTTTAAACCGTCGAATTCTTTTAAAAATTTTTTCCAATTCACAGCTTCTATGAAGAAATCTCCTCCCCAGTTTTCAACAACTTTCCTTACACTTGAAAAAACTTTTTCATCGTAACAGTCGAAATATATCCCCTTAGCACCAAAAGCTCTAGCAGTTAAAGCTACGTGTGTAGAGATCCTCCTATCTCTACCTATCCTGTGACCCAACCTTAAGACGTAAACTTCCATCAGATCCTCTTAACTACTTCCCTAGTAAACTCAAATGTCTTCAAATTTCCACCTAAATCTCTAGTCTTCAATCCACTTGCTATAGTATCTTCTACAGCTTTCTCGATTCTTGAAGCTTCATCTCTGAATCCAAAATGTTTTAGCATCATGCAAGCTGTCAAGATCATTGCAGTTGGATTTGCTATTCCTTTTCCAGCTATATCAAAAGCTGCTCCATGAACTGGTTCAAATATAGCGTATCTTTCACCTATGTTCGCTGAAGGCGCTAAACCCAAGCCACCGATTAAGCCTGCAGCTAGATCGGAAACTATATCTCCAAACATGTTCGTTGTAACTATTACATCGAACCTGTAAGGATCCATCACCAAGTAAAGACAAGCTGCATCTATGTAGTACTCGTTGAAACTAATCTCTGGATAATCTTTAGCAACTTCTCTACAGACATCTCTAAACAAACCGCAAGTCTTTTTCATAACGTTTGCCTTGTGCAAAGAAGTTACTTTTTTCCTTTTCTCTTTCCTTGCAAATTCAAATGCAAACCTAGCTATTCTTTCTGAAGCTTTCTTTGTTATAACTCTTAAAGTTTGTGCTACTCCATCTATCTCGAACTCAATTCCCTTGTAAAGACATTCGGTATTTTCTCTAATTATTACAACATCTAGATCCTTGTAAAGACTATCTACTCCCTTTATACTTTTTATTGGTCTAACGTTTGCAAAAACATCAAGTTCTTGTCTAAGCTTCACTATAACATCTGCAGCAGTCTCTCCTGCAGCTCCAAACAAAACAGCATCACTTTTCTTACAAGCTTCAAGAGTTTCATCCGGCAAAGCTTTTCCGTATTTTTTCAAAGCTTCATCTCCAGCCTCATAAAATTCATACTTAAAGGGTAAATTTAGATTTTCCAACAAAATCATAGCAGCATTCATCACTTCTTTTCCAATTCCATCTCCAGGTATTACTGCGATCCGCATAAGAGATCCCTACAGAAGTTTACCAATCCACCTTTATCTATTATCTTTTTTAGAAAATCTGGCATCGGACTTATCTCGTATTTTTCATTTTTTGTCTTGTTGAATATGAAATTTCCTTCGATGTAAACTTCGTCTCCATCTTCTATTTTCTCAGTCTCTTTGCATTCAACGACGAGCAACCCTATGTTTATTGCATTTCTAAAAAATATCCTTGCATAGGATTTTGCTACAACCGAAACTCCAGCAGCTTTCAAGGCTAAAGCTGCATGCTCTCTACTACTTCCGCATCCAAAATTTTCACCTGCAACTACAAGATCTCCAGGTTTAACTTCTTTTACAAATTCTGCACGAACATTTTCAAAGAGATGTTTTGCAAGTTCCTTTGGATCGTTTATAACTAGCCATTTTCCTTGAATTATTACATCAGTATCAACGTTGTCTCCAAATTTCCATGCTCTTGGCATAAAACAAATCGTTGCAAGTGATAAAAATTTATGTGAACATATTTGCTAGGAGAAAAAGTTAAAAAATTCTACATTTTCAATAAAATCAACTAAAACTTTTGACTTTTATCAAACTGCCAGAATCGTCGAGTAACACGTTTTTGGAACTTTAAAAATCAAAAATAGAGCATTACTAGCTCAATCTCAAGCACATTTCAAGGCTTGTAAGAGTATAAATGTGCAAGTTGAAAAAGATCTGATGAGATGCCGCTACCTCCAATGTGATCAAGTTTAAAAATGAAATTAACTAGTCTTTTCTTGTTTTTACAGGAATTCTGTTTATGTAGGTCCTGTTCTTAAAAATTAAAGCTTCGTTTTTCCAACACTTCTCGCATTCAAAGATCAATATCTCTAACTCATCGCTTTTTGCCCAGAAACGTTGCCTCATTACACTTCCACAGTTGCAAAAGCCTCCAAATAAGTTTTCTTTTACTTCTTCACAATCCAAAACGTTACTACCTACTGCGATCTTTTTTAATTTTTCTAGAAAAATTATGCTAGTACAACTTTTTTCACTTCTGGTATCTTTGCTTTCAGGTACCTTTCTACGAAAACTGTCAAAGTTATCATAGACATAGGACAAGCTCCACACGCTCCCAGTAATTGAACTTTGACAATTCCTTCTTTTTCATCAACGTCAACAAGTTCTATGCTTCCTCCATCTCTCATCAGTGCTGGCTTTATTTCTTTATCGATTATTTTTTTTACTTTTTCTTTCAAGGGCATGTATTTAGTTCTTAGAAAACTTAATAAATCTTTGGTCTAACTTATATTACTAATAAATTTATAATATTAGTTAATAATAAGCCCAAAAGATAAAAAGCTGGATGCATTCGATCTTATGTGATTGCAACTTTGAGCTACGAAGGTGGAACAATAAGGATAGACGGAGATGTTCATGTCCCATTTGCAAGGTATGATAGCAGAAGTAGATGTTACAGAGCTTTTGCTTACAAATATTCAGATATAATAGAATTTCTTAAAGTTTCAAATGTAGAATATTTGGACAAAGTCCTAGATCCAATTCCCTGTCCAACTTTTGATGTTCACATTTCACTGAGAGATTATCAGCTTGAAGCTGTTGAAAAGTGGATGCAGAGTAAAAAAGGTTGCATCGTTCTACCAACTGGTTCAGGAAAGACTCATATAGCACTTGAAATCATAAAAAGACTGTCAGTTTCATCTATAGTAATTGTACCTACCTTAAGCTTAGTTGAACAGTGGAAAGAAAAACTTTCAATCTTTGGTAAACAATGGATTGGTGAGTTCACAGGTCAAAAGAAAGAATTGAAGCCTATAACAGTCTCAACTTATGATTCGGCTCACATAAACATAGATAAACTTGGAAACAAGTTTCTTCTAATGATTTTTGATGAAGTACATCATCTACCAGCTGAATCTTATAGATCGATAGCTGAAATGAGTGCATCTCCATATAGATTAGGTCTTACAGCTACTTACGAGAGAAGCGATGGATTACATAACCTTATCCCTGAACTAGTTGGAGGAAAAGTCTTTGAACTTTATCCAGAAGATCTAAGAGGAAAGTATTTAGCAGACTATGAAATTAGGAGGTTCTTTATTCCTTTAACCGAGGAAGAAGAAAAAGAGTACAGAGAAAAAGCTAAAGTTTTCAAAGAATATATAAAAATGGCTGGAATAAGACTTGAGTCGATCGAGGATTTCCAAAAAATTGTCATGGCTACTGGAAAAGATCAAATGGCTTATGAAGCTTTAAGATCATGGGAAGAGGCTAAAAGAATCGCTTTTAATTCAAAAAATAAATTGAAAAAACTCAAAGAACTTCTTGAGACTCATAGAAGTGAGAAAATTATAATATTTACAAGACACAACGAGCTTGTTTATAAAATTTCAAAAACTTTCTTTATTCCGGCCATAACACATAGAACTTCGGATGAGGAGAGAGAGAAAATCCTTGATGGTTTTAGAAAAGGTGTTTTCAAAGCAATTGTCAGCAGTCAGGTTTTAGATGAGGGAATAGATGTACCAGATGCTAGCGTTGGGATCATAGTTAGTGGAACTGGTAGTAGTAGAGAATTTGTTCAGAGGTTGGGAAGAATTTTAAGACCAAAGAAAGATAAGTCAATACTTTATGAGTTAGTATCTAAAGGTACCACTGAAATAAAAACTTCGAAAAGGAGATATGCTACCAAAAGAACTGCTAGACGTTAAAAGAGTAAAGGGAAAAATTTATCCAAAATTTGCTACTGCTGAGGATATTAAACTAGCGAAAAAAATAATTGAAATATTTGAAAAATGCAAAGGAAAAAAGTACAAAGTTGTCTTAGAAATTCTAAGTTCTATAGAAGATGCCGAAAATTACAAAAAAGTAAGGGGCTTTACAAAAATTTTGGAAAAATTTTCTGAGTTTGAAGTTAAGTCACCTGTCGATCCTTTGAAGCTGAGATTTTTCCTCTTTGAAAAAGGTTACGTAGTTACTCCTGAGGAGAGAGATACTTTAGTAAAAGCTGCATCTGAAAATTTTGGGATAAGTCCTGAAGATGTTGTAAAATACATGTACGCCGATCTTGATGAAGAAAAAATTTTATCTAAAACAAAAGAAATTTCCGCCGAAGATCTCATGAAGTTTTACAACCTTTCCCTCCTTCAAACGACTCTCTTTGATTCTTTGAGGATGACTTTCTGGACTTCATCTAACCACGAAAACATATTCAGAAAAATAAAAATGCTTGGTCTAATGTATGAAATTTTCAATTCAAAAGTTGAGATAACAGGTCCAGCATCTATCTTGAAGATGACTAGAAAGTATGGAACTTCGATGGCAAAGCTTGTTCCATCGATAATTAAATCTGAAAAGTGGGAAATTTTCGCAGAGATCCTCTTCGATTCAAAAATTTATTTTCTTGAAATTGGGGACAGTTTGAAACATCTTTTCCCAGAATTTGAAGAGGAGATAGAGTACGATTCATCCCTTGAAGAAGAATTTGAAAGAAAAGTAAAGATAATTTTACCTGAGTTGGAAATTAAAAAAGGTTCTGAAATAGTTAAAGCTGGAAAAAGAGTATTTATTCCAGACTTTGTGATTAAAAAAGGTGAAAAAAAAGTGTATGTAGAAATCGCTGGCTTTTGGACACCAGAATATATTAAAAGAAAGGTTGAAAAGATTAGAGAAGCTAAGATTCCAGTAATACTCATTGCTAGAAAAGATCTTGCGATAAAAGAATGTAAACTTGAAGAAAAAGAGCTGGTTTTCTTTGATAGAAAACTGCCTTTCGCTGAAATAGTCAAAAAGTTAAAAGACCACCTTTTGATGGAAGAAATAAGAATTGAAGGGGACATCGTTAAATTATCAGAGATTGCAGAAAGAAGTTCTATACAAGTTTCCAAGATTGTAGAAAAAATTTCAGATGATTACTTGATTATTGGGAATTATGCTGTGAAAAAAGAAGTATACGATGAGTTAAAGAGAATTTTTGAGAAAGCTGATGTTTCTGAAGTTGAAAGTATTTTGAAGACGTACAAAGTAGGTTACGATCTCTTAGAGCACTTTGGCTACAAAGTTGTGTGGACAAGTTTAAATGAATTTAAAATTATAAAAATATAAAATTTATTTTAAAAAGATGAACAACTTCGTTTTCAAACCTCCGTACTGTACAAACCTTTCATGAAAAACGTTCAAACCGTTCTTTTCAGCTAGAAAACTCATCAATCTAAATTCAGAAGTTATAACAACGAACCTCGAATTTTCGTGCATACATCTTTTTACAGCTCTACAAAGTCCATCGTACAGTTTTTCGATCGCTCCTTTTCTTGAAACTCTTAAACCGTATGGAGGATTAGTTACTATACAATCGTAAGTTCCTTCGAGCTTCAACGCATCTCCAACTTCAAAAACTATCGTATCAAGAACCCCTGCTTTTTCTGCATTTGCCTTCGCACCATCAACGTGTTTTTTGAATTTTTCAACACCTTTCAAGTTCATAATCTTGTTGTTCTCTTCACTAACTTCAACCTTTTCACCAAGTATTTTAAAGTAAGCAAAATCCCTATTCTTACCTGGAGAGATGTTTCTACCAAGCATTGCAGCTTCGATCAGTATAGTTCCACTTCCGCACATCGGATCGATCAAACTTTCCTCAAATTTCCAACCAGCTAACTTCACCATTGCGCAAGCTATAATTGCGTTCAAATGGGCTGGATGGTTGTAAACTCTCCACCACCTCTTATGTAAACCTTCACCCGTAGTATCTATTCCCAAGAAATACTCATCATCGATAACATCAACCCTAACTATTACATCTGGCTCATCCAAGTTAACCTTCAACCTTTCTCTATGTTTTTCTAAGAAACTGTCTATTACAGCTTGCCCAGCAACTCTAGAAACATCGATAGATGTGAAGTTATGACTGCCAACTCTTGTACATCTTACAGCAAAACTTTTTCCTTTTATGAAATCGTAATCATGCGATTTAACAATAGAATAAAGCTCATCCAAAGACTTGAACTTTCCCCTATCAATTAGAGCAACTACTCTCTCAGCACATCTAAGCTGAGCATTGAGTTTTGGTATAAATCCTTTTGGGGCTTCAAAGATCACTCTTCCTCTTCTTATCTCTAGTACTTTACCGTAATTTTTTATTTCTTCTGCAGTAACATCCTCAACTCCTCGCAGAGTTGTTACGTAGAACAACATTCCATTTCTTCTTCCAATAATCTTTAATAGCCTCAATTGCTGGAAGTTTTTCCCCACTTAAATAGCTTATGCAAGCTCCACCAGCAGTGGATATGTAGCCTATTTTATTCGATAGACCAAAGAGTTCTGCTGCAGATGCAGCATGTCCTCCACCGACTATGCTGAACTTCGATTTGGTTACGCCTTTCAATATTTCGTGAGTTCCAATTGCAAACTTTTGATCTTCAAAAACTCCCGCAACTCCTTTAACAACAACTACATCGTACTCCTTCGCAAGCTCAGCGTAGAGCTTTGCAGTTTCAATACCAATGTCTTTTATAACTTCTCCCTTGAATTTTTCTAAAGTCACATCAATTCTTTTACCTTCCTTTTCAACTCCAAGATCTACTGGTAACACTATTTTTTCTCTGTATTTTTCAAACAATTTTTTCATTTCTTCATCCTTCAATCCTTCTTTGTTCTCTTCTACAACTTTTTCATTTTCTTTTCCAATATCAAATCCTTTAAGTTTTAAGAAGTAGTTAGCTAAGACACCTGTAAGAGCTACCTTTTCTGCAATTCCATTTTCGAGAACGTTCTTCATAACTTTAACAGGATCTTTCATCTTCGCTCCACCTAGTATGAACAACTTTCTTCCATCACTTTTCAAAGCAACGTTTAAAGCTGCAACTTCTTTTTCTACAAGCCTTCCAACTACCGAAGGTAGAACTGGTACAAAACCTACTATAGATGCGTGACTTCTATGAGATGATGAAAACGCATCGTTTACAAAGATGTCGAAGTATTTTTTCAACTTTTTGACCAGATGAGACTCTGCATGTTCCTCAGGAGTTCTTTCTAGCTGTTCTTCTGAATAAAACCTAACGTTTTCTAGTAAAATTATTTCTCCATTTTTCATATTTTTAATCTTCTCTTGAACCCTAGAACTAAAGATTTCGTCTAAATATTCAACTTCTTTCCCTAAAAGCTTTGAAAGTACTTTTGCATGCTCTTCAAGTGTTGTAAAATCTTTTCTTCCTGGTCTGCTTTGATGTGCAAGCAGAACTAACTTTGCATCCTCCAGCTCTTTTATCGTTGGAATGTGACTTTCAAACCTTGTGAAATCCAAGATCTTCGAATCTACTATCGGTGCATTTATGTCGATCCTCATTACGATAGACTTGTTGTCGACTCTAACATCATCAAGTGTCGGGATATCGTTGATCATTAGCAAAAATCTAGAAATAATAAAAAAACTTTTCTCAACTAGTTCTATGGAGATAGTAGATCTAGGTGTCCTTTGCAGTGGTATAAAAGAGAATAAGTACGGTCTAGCTTTAGCTAGATGTAAAGGTAACGTAGCTGCAGTTTTTACAAAGAATTCAATAAAATCTGCATCGGTTTTAGTATGTCAAGAAAACGTTTCCAATGGTAAAATTGAAGGCTTAATAGTAAACAGTGGATGTGCAAACGCTTTTACTGGAGAAAAAGGTTATGAAGATGCTAAAGAAATGTGTAAAATTGCAGCAAAGATCTTCAACTGCAGTGAGAAAAAAATTGCAATAGCTTCTACAGGAGTTATAGGAAAATTTTTAGACATGGAATGGATAAGAAAAAAAGTGAAAGAAGTTTACCACGATCTTGGAAAAAGTTATGAACATGCAGAAAAATTTGCTAAAGCAATTGTTACAACAGACAGATTTATAAAAAAAGCTTCTTCCGAAAAAGCTAGTATTTCAGCTGTTGCAAAAGGAGCTGGAATGATCGCTCCAAACATGGCTACCATGCTATGTTTTATCTTTACCTCTGCTAGCTTTGAAAGCGGAGAATTGTACGAAATGCTTAAAGAGGCTGTAGACGAGAGTTTCAACAAGTTAGTGGTTGATGGAGATACTTCAACAAATGATACAGTTTTACTTGTAGCATTGAACAAGGAAAAAGTTCAAAAAGATGTTTTCTGCGATGAACTGAAAAAAGTCTGCAAATCTATAGCTTACCAAATTGCAAAAGATGGTGAAGGATCTACCAGAACTTTTACAGTTAAAGTTACTGGAGCTGAAAGTAAGGAAGAAGCTGAAAGAGTAGCAAAAGCCATAGCTTCATCTCTTTTAGTTAAAACAGCGATCTTTGGTAGAGATCCCAACTGGGGTAGAATTGTTGCTGCTGTTGGCTATTCCACCAAAGTTGATGAAAAGATTTCGATAGCTTTCTCTTCTGGAAAAAGTGGAGAAGAAGTTTACGTTGTGGTCGATGGAAAGATAACAGGAATTGAGCGCGAGGCTAAAAAGGTAATGGAGGAGAATGAACACTTTGAAATAGTAGTTGATCTAAACAAAGGCAATTGCGAAAGTTTTGCAATAGGCTGTGATCTTAGCTACGACTACGTTAAAATCAACTCTGCTTATACAACTTAGCTTTTTTTAATCTTTCTTCGAAAGTTTCTTTTTCTTCTTTGAAAAATATTCCAAGTGGAATCTTTTCTTTTTCAAGCATTTTTTCAAAAAGTTTAGATCTATCTGGGATCGAATCCATGTAGTATATTCTTTCCTCAAACCATTCTCTTGTCATCAGATCATTATAAGTCGTGCAAGGCTGTAAAATGTCTACAACTGCTGCTCCTCTGTGTTTCATAGCCTCTTTCATAATCTCTTTCAATTCTCTTATATGATAAGCGTAAGCTCTTGCGATGAAGGTGTATCCTGAAACGAAAGCTAAAAGAATAGGATTTATAGCATCGTGAACATTTGCATACGGCATAGCTTTTAGTTTAACGTTCAAAGGTAAAGTAGGTCCAGCCTGACCTTTTGTAAGACCGTAAACAGCATTGTCATGTATAAAAACCTTTAAATCAAGATTTCTTCTGCCTAGAGCTAAAAAATGTCCTGCTCCTATACCTAATATATCTCCATCTCCTCCAGAAACTATAACTAAAAGTTCTGGCTTTGAAAGTTTTATTCCAGAAGCAACAGGTATAGCTCTTCCATGTAACGTGTGTACGTTGAAAGACCCTTTTAAGTAGTAAACGATCCTAGAAGAACATCCGATCCCTCCAACAATAGAGAAATCTCGATTGATATCTATCAAAGCTTTTTGCAGGGCAGAAAGTATTCCGTAGTTTCCACATCCCGGACACCACTGTACCCATGCATCAGTCCTAAGCTCCTTCACTTAAAATCACCTCTTTTTGACCTTCTAAAGTTGCTTTAATAGCTTTTACAACCTCATTTTCATATATTGGTCTAGCATTTAGCTTTCTCGCTACAGTATCTACGTTTCTTAAAAGAAAAGCCAGTTGGCCAGAATTAGATTCTATGCACAAAACTTTACCTTCTAATTCTTTAATTCTAGGAAAAGGACTCAATACTCTTATCTGTATAAATTTCACTGGAATGTCTATCTGCTGAATAGCATCGATTATTGCATTCTTTGTAGAACCAAAGGAAACTATCGTTACTTCAGCATTTTCTTCCCCATAAACTTTGTACTTTTCTTTTAAAAATTCGTCGATCTTTTTAAATTTTTCTATCCTCTTTAGCATCATTTTTTCTCTTTCTATCGGATCTTCTGTTACAAATCCCATCTCATCATGCTCCAAACCGCTGAAGATTTGTGGGACAGAAAAATTTTTTGTTATTATTTTATTTTTTCTATTAAATAAATTTTCAATCTCTAAACTGTCTATCGATACTATTGAAGATGCTAGATACTTGTCAAGTAGATGGATCACTGGCACTCTAAATCTCTCTGAAATCTCAAAACTTAGAAAAACATCTTTTATTGCTTCTTCATGATTTCCTGAAGCAATTACAACTTTTTGACAATCTCCATGACCTGAAAAGATTGTGTGCAAAAGATCTTGCTGACCTGTACGAGTTGCTATTCCAGTACTAGGGCCCGCACGCATCCATAGAGTTATCACTATTGGGATTTCTGCTTGCACAGCGAAGCTGATCATTTCATTCATTAAACTAAAACCTGGGCCACTCGTTGAAACTGAAACTCTTGAACCACATATACTTGCCCCAAGGGCCATTCCTATAGCAGCAATTTCATCTTCAGCTTGAACTGTGATAATTTCGGTATTTTCTATAAAAAGAGGTTCATCTGTAGCTGGAGTTATTGGATAATAGCTCATGAATTCAAGTCCAGCTTTGATCTTTGCAGTAGCGACAGCCTCACTTCCACTTAGAAGTATTTTTTTCTTTTTAATTTCAGGCAAATATCCCCTCTCAATTTTTGAAACTTTTTCTAAGGCGATTTTCATTGCTCTAACGTTATCTTCTGGATTCGGAAATTGTCTTCTTATAGATTGTTCTATCGTTTTCTCGCCAACTCCTATAAGATAAAGTCCAACAGATAAACCCATTACGTTTATAGCTCTAGAAATTGAACTTATAGGCTTTTTCAATTCATCAGATAGCTTTACAATCATTTCTTTCAAGTTTAGTGCTACTATTCTGAGATCTTTTTTCTTCAAAACTTCTTCAAGTTTAGAGTCTCCATATGCGTTCAAGATCCTATTTTTCAAAGCTTTACTCATCGAGGGTATATTCGAGGGTTTCTTTTCAAAACTTTTCAAATCGCAAATCAGAAGGGCATCTTTTTTTAGATTTTCTAAATGAGTAAAAACACTTTCAGCATCTAAAGCTATTAAGGAATCTAATGGTAATTTTAAAGACTTTTTTCCAACTCTTATGTGGTAATAACTGTGAGCTCCGACTATGTTGCTGTGGTACTCTCTACTTCCAAAGACGTCGTACCCTTTCATTGCAAAAGCTCTGATAGCTATTTGGCCAGCAGACTCTATTCCGCTACCCTGAGGACCAGCTACAGCTAAACTAAGATCAACCTTCATAGATTTCTTCTCTAAAACTGCTGTCTATGTAAGTGCAGTGGAAGATTTCATGATCTTTGTGAAATTCAATCTCATCTATGTAGAAAGAACTTCCGCAAGTTTTGCACCAAAAGATTGTACCATCGATTTTAAGTTCTTCAAAAAGTTCGCAATAAAAATCGTTCGTATAAAACATCTCTCTTTTTAAGCAATAGCCTACAAAAGAATAATGTATATGTGGAGACCAGTTGTTGCAAGTCTCACATTTCTTCATAATTGCAGTTTTTCTAGGAACTTAAGTATTTTGCTGCATAACTAAATTTCTGGAACGATGATCCTTCTACCGTTGTACTTCAAGATCTCAACATTTATACCATAGACTTCCCTTATCACATCCTCATTCAAAGCTTCAACACTACCAAAAGTGTGTATCTTTCCATCTTTCAGCACCAAGATCTTTTCAGCGTAGTTTAAAGCTAAGTTAAGATCGTGGACAGTTACGATAGCAGAAACGTTTTTCTCCTTCACAGCCTTCTTTACTATCCTCATAACTTCGATCTGATTTTTTACATCGAGGTTGTTTGTAGGTTCATCTAACAAGAGATATCTCGGTTGTTGAGCAAAAGCCCTTGCAAGCAAAACTAGCTGCAATTCACCTCCACTAAGCTCGTTCAATTTTCTCAATGCAAGCTTTTCCAACTTGAAAAGTTTTATCACTTCTTCGACAATTTTTACATCCTCTTCTCCAACCTCCCATTTAATGTACGGTCTCCTTCCTAAAAGGATTGCATCAAAAACTGTAAGAAAACTAACTTCTCCCCTCTGCGGAACGTAACCGAACAGTTTAGCTATTTCTTCTAATTTCAGATTGTTCAAATTTATTTTTTCAATTAAAATAGAACCTTTAGGCTTTAGAATTCTGTTCAAACACTTCAACATAGTGGTTTTTCCACTACCATTAGGTCCTAGAACAAAAAGCATCTCTCCTTCTTCTAAACGAAAAACTATGTCTTTTAAAACTTCAAAATTTCTATAAGAAAAGGAGAAGTTAGCCTCTAACATGCTTACCCCTAAGAAGCAAGTATATGAACATTGGTGCACCGACTATCGAAGTTATTATCCCAACTGGAATTATTATCGGTGAAATTACGTTTCTTCCAATAGTATCTGCAGCTAGAAGTAAACAAGCTCCAACTAAAGAACTTGTTGGTATGAGAAATCTGTAATCCCCTCCAATTATTAATCTTACGAAGTGTGGAGCTACCAAACACACAAATCCTATGATTCCAGTAAAAGAGACACATATCGCTGTGAGAAGAGCAGAGATCAGCATCCCTTCAAGTCTAACTTTTTTTGGATTAACTCCTAAAGATATAGCAGTTTCATCTCCAGTTAGTAAAGAATTGTAATCCCATCTCCTATAGAAGAAATAAACAAAACAAAAGATAAAAGCTAAAGTTATTACTTCGATCTCTATCCACTTTGTCCTTCCAACATCACCAAAAGTCCAAAAAACTATCGAGGCAACTTGAACATCTGTCGCAAAATATTGGATAAGCATAACTCCAGCTTGGAAAAGAGCAGACATTGCAACTCCTGCAAGTATTATAGCTTCTGGAGATAGATCTCTAAGCTTTGCAAGAGTTAGGACAACGAAAACGCTTATAAGTGATCCAGCAAAAGCAAAGATCGGAACTATGTAAGGATTAAAGATTGTAAGAGATTCACCAACTCTATGCATTTGTCCAGCACCAAGGAACACTATAGCTACTGCAGCTCCAAAAGCAGCTCCTTGTGCAACCCCTATTGTAAACGGTGTTGCAAGAGGGTTTCTCAGAACACACTGAGTTACTGCACCAGTTACACCTAAGCTAGCACCAACTACTATAGCTGAAACTATTCTTGGAATCCTAACGTTCCACAAGATCGGATTTCCATTGAATATTTCAAATAAAAGTTCTGAAACTGAAATTCTGTAACTTCCAAGTCCTAGAGATATTAGAGTTAGTAAAATAAGGAGAAAAATTAAAGATAAACTGAAAGAAAATCTTTTAAAAATTAACCTTTTGTATTCACCAGCTACTGACATTTATCTTCCCAAGTTCACCGTACTTCGATGCTATTTCATCGTAAAGCTCTTTTCCAACAAAGAACTTGTAAATTTCGTTTGCCTTCTCTCTAATATTTACATCTTTGAACTTTTCTGGCATCAGAACTTTCCCTATCCAGTAACTGTTCACCAAAGCCTGTTCGACGTTCGTGTTGTAGAAGTTGAAGGAATAAATTCCATAGACTCTTTCTTCTCTAAACGCCTTGAGCGATTGATAAAAAGCCTTGTCTTTTTCGTAATCCTTTTTAACTAGGAAGAGGTTTCCTAGATCTAGAAATATAACGTCCGGTTGCTCTTTTAGTATGAACTCCCTGTCTATCATGAATGGAGTAAGTATCGTCGTGTTGAACTTGCAAGCTATGTTCTCTGAATATACGTTGTTAACTTCAAATGGAGGAAATCTGCACTGTGTAGACGTGAAACCATGCTGTCCTTTAAATCCAAGTGCTCCAACGTAAACTTTTGGTTTTTCAATTCCCTTAGTTCTCTCATTTAGATCTATAACAACTCTTTCTATGTAGCTTACAATCTCCTTAGCTCTCTCCTCTTTGTTCAATATTTTCCCAGCAAGCTTTATCGATTCAAAAAGCTCAGTAGTTCTAAAATTACCCAGTACTCCATAGTTTAGAACTACTACAGGAATTCCAGTCTTTTCTTGTAAATTGTCTGCATACTGAGCACTGACTACTGCAAATATAACGTCTGGCTTGAGTTTAATTATTTCTTCAACGTTTGGTTTTGGATCGTCTGGACCTCCAACTCCTATAGTTGATAGATTTGCTAGTTGTGGATTTGCTAATCTATACGGTCGAGTATAAGTTTCCCACGCTTTTTCAGCATTCTCGACTCCAACCACTTTATCTGTAACTTGTAAGTAAACTAGAATTCTCAAAGCTCCAGGGCCTATAGCTACTACTCTCTCAACCTTTTTTGGAACTTCAACAGTTCTTCCAGCTAGATCTGTTACTTTTATTTTTTCATCAACTTTTTCGGTTTTCTGCTGTACACAACCGAAAAACAAAGAAACTAAAACTAAAAGAGATAAAATCAAAAAAGCTCTTCTCACAATACCACCTCCTCCATCTTCGAATTCTCAAACTTCACGATCCCTCTACCAACGACAGCGTAATAACTGCCAGAACACTTTAAACAAAGACCATCCTTTATTCTAGTGATCATCACAGATTCTCCACACTTTTTGCACCTAGAATCTTTAAAAATCGGAGCTCTTTCAATAGGTTCAACTTTTACTCTCTCTATTTTAAATTCTTTCTCTGGAATTTCTAGCATTTTCCAACTTATTTTTTCCCAAAGTTCAGAAAGTTCTTTTAACTCTTCAGAACTTCCACTTCTTTTAACTACGACTTTGTCAAAAAGTTCTAAAGCTCTCCTGTCAAAATACTTTCTAATTTTTTCAGTCTCTACGTAAATTCTTACTCCATTCCAGTCACTTCTTCTAACTAATGTGAGAGCATTTTTTCCAAGATCTAAATATATAAGACTGTTGTTCCCAAAAGTGCAACCAGTTGCAACTTGAACACCATCGGTTAAGCAGTTGTTGCATTCAACTATTGCCAAGACGTCTTCTGCTATACTAATTCCTTCATCTCTACTAACTATTTCTAAATTTTTCATAGCTATGTCTGAAATCCTGATACCCAACGCCAGAAATGGACATGAATGTCCATGAAATTCTCTAGCTTTCTTCAGCAATTCTGCTAAGTCCATGTTATATGTTTGATATAAGTTAATAAATTTTTCTCTTTTAGTATTAAAATTAAATGACGATATTTTATTTAAATTTATTTAGATAAAATATTATTATATTATTTTTATCTTTTATTTTATAGAACATAAAATTAAAGGTAAAAACTTTAAAAGCGTAGACTAGAAAAGAGTCGTGAAGATACAGGCAGTACTAATAATATTGTTAGCAGCATTTTTAAGACTTTATGAACTTGGAAAAGTTCCACTTTTTTACGATGAAAGTATTCATTCTTACTTTGCAAACTTAGTTTTAAAAGGTGCTTACAGCTACAATCCCGCTTATCATGGCCCACTACTTTTCTACAGTGTAGCTCCTGTAATAGCTTTTTTCGGTGAAAGCGAATTTACTCTGCGCTTAATACCAGCAGTTCTAGGAACTCTTTTCGTAGCATCAATTTTACTTTATCGTCGCTTCATTGGAAATTCTGCAATCTTTGCCGCAATATTTGCTGCAGTTTCTCCTGTTATAGTTAATTATTCAAGGTTTTACAGGGAAGACGTTTACCAACTTCTGTTTACATCACTTGCAATATACTTCATCCTCTGTTATCTAGAAAAGAAAAAATCTTGGAAAGAGTTGAAAGTTGATAGAGATTCACTTTATTTAATTTTTGCAGCTATTTTCTTAGCTTTTTTTGCTTCCGTAAAAGAAACTTTTTACATTTTTGCGGCCCTCATAGCTGTTTATTTAGCTTTAGATTTAAAGAGAATAAGATCTTCAGATCTTCTAATTTCTGCAGTAGTATTTTTAACTATTTACCTTTGCATGTACTCGAACTTCTTCACATCAGCAATCTCAGAATTTCCAGCGATCAAAGCTATAAGTTACTGGAAGTACCAGCACGATATAGCTAGAATTTCTGGCCCTCCATATTACTTTTTGGAACTACTTTTACTGTACGATCTACCCCTTCTAATTTTAGCTTTCATCGCCGTGAAAAGATGGTTGAAGGAGAGAGACGAATTTAAGTCAATGTTCATCTTTCTCTTCTTTACAAATTTAATATTTTATTCCTACATGCAAGAAAAAGTTCCGTGGCTTCTTGTCCATATAGAGTTTCCCATGATAATGCTTGCAGCAACTGCTGTAGGAAAAAGATCATTTGTTTTATCAACGATCTATCTACTCTACGGTTGTGTATTTTTGAACTTCGTGAATCCTGTAAATCCAGCAGAGCCAGCTTTGTATTTGCCAACACAGTTTGATGTTAAAGAAGCTAGGAAATTTGAAGGAAAGATCAGCATAGTTGCAAGGGCAGACGAATACTGGCCTCTAGTCTGGTACTTGAAAGGGAAAAAGGTCTACTACTCCTACGTACCAGATTCAGATATAATAATAGCTAACTACATCGAAGCCTCTAAAATTGAAGGAGAATGGAAAAAAGAAAACCTAGTTGTAAGATGTTGGACTTTTTGGACAAATCCAAGTATTGAAAAAATTCCAGAATTTCTAATTTTCAGAAAACCTCTAGCGGAAGTTTACTGCCTGAATTTTACAATTTTTAGAAAAATATATTAATTTTAATTATTACTTTTTAATATATCTCTTCATAATTTCTACAAACTTCTCATACTCGATGTAACCAGCTACTTTCATTCCGTCGATGAAAAAGGTAGGAGTCCCTGAAACTCCGTATCTCAGGCCTTCTACAAAATCTTCATACACTTTGCTTCTATATTTCCCAGATTCATAACAAGATCTAAACTTTGCAACGTCTAGGTTCAAATTTGCTGCATAATCGTAGAACTTTGAAAAATCTCTTATCCATTCACTTTGTTTTTCGAACAAAACGTAATGATATTCCCAGTATTTTCCCTGTTCTCCAGCACAAAGAGCTGCTTGCGCTGCTTTATAAGAAGTTTCTCCATGAACTGGAAAGTTTTTGAAAATAATTTTTACATTAAATTCTCTTAGTATTCTTTTTTCAACTTCTAAACTGAACTTAGAACAAGCTGGGCAAGCATAGTCGCTAAATTCAACAATTACAACTTCTGGATTTTCAGAACCGATCGACTGGCCTTCAGTTTTTAACTCGATCGGAAAAACGTAACCAGCAGGTATTAGAAGTCTGTTGTCTATTACATAGAAAGCATCGGTAAAAACTTTTGTCCCATTCTGGTATATGTCGATCAGCACGAGGTAAGCGTTACCTTCGATTTTGTAGCTTGAGATCTTAGCATTTAATCCAGCGTAATTTTCGCGTAAAAGATCGTTTATGGTTTTTTCAATCGTTTTAACATCCAAATGATGCGGATAGAGTTTTGTTGCAGCAAAACTTACCACTGCACCGAGTAAAAAGACAGCTGCAAAAAGTACGAATCTTTGAAGTTTCATAGTTTCAATTGATAAGAAGTTATTTAAATGTTGCCCGAACTTCAACGCTGTCTATCATCGAAAGCTTCGCTCTCTTAAGACAGCTGACCCTGCGGGCTTGTCCCATGCCCGGGTTGCCCCAGAATCATTGCAAGCAAACGTTGCTCGCTCCTCAGAGGACCTATCGGCATGGTGTATCCCCGAAATCGCAGAAAGCATCATCGCCAGCTTAGCTGTCTTAGCTTTCCTCCCCTTCGGGGACAATTGAATTAGTTTTTTAGGGATAAAAGTTTTTCGAATGCAACAACTTAAATTAAACTAAAATTAAGTAAGTTAAATATACCAACATCAGAAGTAGAACTATCAGTAACCAAATTCCTGAACTAAGAAGTTCCGATCCACTTCTTCCTCCAGAAGTAGATTGTTTAAAAACTGCTTCTGGCGTTGTGAATAAAACTTTAACTTTTCTAGCAAAAAGACTAGAACTTTTGTCTAATTTTCTTGCTAAATCTACAAGTTGAACTTCGCTAAACCTTATGATCTTGTTACCTAAGATTCTACCAAACCAGTCTGTATCAAGAATTGTGGCCGCAACACCTTTGTACTTTTCACGGTAAACAAAGAAAGCTATAGATACAAAGGTAAAGAATTGTAGTGTGTTTAAAACTTTTGGAGGTTCGTACGGAGTAAATTCTACTGAATAAGGTAAAAGATCGTATAAAATTTTATATCCTGGATAAGTTCCAAAGAAAATGCAAAGAAAAGCAGCCAAACCCATAGCAACGAGCATGTTCCTAGGTACACCTGTGTAAGTTATCTCCACAGGTTTTTCTCTTGAAAACCAAACGTTCCAAGGAAGTTTTAATCCTATACAAAGATGAGTACCTATAGCAGCACCTTCTAAAAGGATGAAAATTATTGGAAGATTTAATTCTGCTGAAGCATGTATAGTCATAGTTTTACAAACAAACCCAGCAAACAGTGGAAATCCTGCGATGGAAAAAGCCCCTATCATGTATAGATAAAATGTTGAGCGCATATATTTGTACAATCCGCCAAGCTCTGTAAATTTACTTCTTCCAGTAGCTACAATTACTGCTCCCATTCCCATAAAAAGAAGACCTTTATAAATTACGTTACCAAAAGCTAGAGAAACTGCACCGTTTATCGCTAAACTTGTCCCTAAACCAATTCCACATACCATGTAGCCAAGCTGTGAGACGATGTGGTATGAAAGAAGTCTTCTTCCATCGTTTACCATCATAGCAAATATCACTCCGTACATCGCCATCACTGCTCCAAGCCATGCTAAGATCTCTAATCCAGGAAAAGCTCTAGCTAGTGCATATACTGCACACTTCGTTGTAAAGGCTGTCATATATATTGCACCGGTTATCGAGGCTTCTGGATAAGAATCTGGTAGCCAAGAATGGAATGGAATTACTGCTGCATTTATCATGAATCCCAGCAAAATTAAAAGATACGGAAAACTTTCCGAGTCCATGAAGATCGTGAAGTTGTCGAACTCTATTGATCCTGTATTCTGCACGTGCAGAACTATACCGGCTAAGAGACAAGAACCGCTGATCACGTGCCAAATTAAGTACCTAAAACCTGCAGAACGTGCAGCTCTTGTACCTCTGAACCAGATCAAAAATACAGCAGATATCGTCATTATTTTCCAAAATATGTACAAAGATATTAGATCTCCAGCAAAAACTGCTCCTATAGTACTTCCATAGTAAATCATCGCTGTAACATGCTCCAAATCGTTTTTTATGTGAATGGAATATATATTCGCACATACTGCAATTATTGTAAAAACGTACGCAAAAACTAAGCTTAGCTTATCTATTCTACATGTCAACTCGTAGTTCAAGAAGTAGAACTTCCATTCTATTGGAATTTCTCCGAAGAATCCTTTTGATATTGAAATCAAGAATAAAAAGACAAAAACTGGAATTAGGAGGAAGTAAATTTTTCTTAAAAGCTTGAAAGGAATGAAAGGTATAAGTAAGGAGCTGATTATTATTAAAAGCCCGATCATCTTCTATACCTCTTCTCGTAGTAATCTTCATCTCTCATCAAAATTTTACTACTCAAAAACTTTGAAAAGACTGAAATAGCTATGCATCCAAAGAATCCGAAAAGTGCATAGAATCCTACGATCTCTTCCCATACAAAGTGATGCTTATGCTTGACAAGAACTCTAACTGGAACTTCTACGAGCACGAACAAAAGTCCTAGAATTATCGTCACTTTCGTCATTGTACTATTTCTTATACTATTTCTTAAATACTTCATTTGCAGCCACCTCAGCTAGCTCAGGAAGTAACAATACACTCGGATATATGAACAATAGGATGGAAAAAATTGCTGTGATGGAAAGAGATACTACCATGAAGAGACAAAGTACATCTCTAAATTCTTCTCTTTTAACACCTTCAGAGCCTTCAAAAAAAGCAGATATCACTATTGGAAGCAAGTATATTATGTCTAAGATCGATGCGATTATCACTACTAAAATTACGCTCAACAAGAGCGGTTGAGCAAACGTTTCTGCAGATTGTACAGCACCTAGACAAATGTACAATTTTCCAAGAAAACCTGCTGTTGGTGGTAATCCGGCCATTCCTATTGCTCCAATTGTAAAGGCGATCATTGTTATAGGCATTACTTTTCCAACTCCGGACAATTCACTAACTAATTTTTTACCAGTTACAACCGCAATAGCTCCAGCACAGAGGAACAGAGTTATTTTCATGTAGCCATGGAAAGTTATGTGCATCATAGCCCCCATCAAAGCTAACGGGCTTAGTAAAGATGCACCTAGGATTATAAAAGAAAGTTGGTTTATCGTCGAGTATGCAAGTCTTCTTTTGAAATTGTCTTCACCAATTGCAAGGAGGTTTGCAACTATGACTGTAAACGATGCTAAAACTGCTAGGATCAGATCTAGATTCAAATACTTGATCAGATCGATCCCGTAGATGTAGCAAACGACTCTGATTATTCCAAAAACTCCAGCCTTAACTACTGCAACTGCATGTAGTAAAGCACTAACTGGAGTAGGCGCTATCATAGCAGTAGGAAGCCATGAATGGAAGGGCATGTAAGCAGCTTTCATAAATCCTAAAATATAAAAGAAAAATAGTATTTTAAGTAAAACTTCGTCCATCGGATTCAGTATACCTCCAGGTTTGAAATCAGTGGTACCGGTGATCGCATAAGTTATCAAGCTTGCAGCTAATAAAAAGCTTCCAGAAGTCATTAAATAAAGTAAATACTTTCTTCCAGCAACTAAAGCCTCCTCACTTTCTTCATGTGAAACTAAAGGATACGTAACTATTGTCAGCGTCTCATAGAATATGAATAAGGTTATCAAATTTTCCGAAAAAGCTATACCTAAAGCACTCATTATTGATATTGCAAAGCAGAAGTAGTACCTTGTCTGCGCATGTTCTTTTAGAGCTCTCATGTATCCGATCGAATAGAGAGAAACTAGTATCCATAGAGACGATGACGTCAACGCAAATATAAGACCAAACGCATCAACCTTAAAAGCAAATTCTATACCTGGAAGAATTTCAAAAATCGTACACTCTATACTTTTTCCATCCAAAAATTCTTGAGCGATCAGAAATACTAAGATGAATGTTACAAAAGTTGCTATAATAGTGCAAGACTCTCTTATGTTTGGATGTCTGTGGAAAATCAAAATAAAGAGTGAAGCTATTGCTGGAACTAAAACTGCGTAGAAAGCTATCATCTTATCACCGTAACCAACTTCTCAACAAAATCTAAAGGTATACCAGTGAGCCAATATACACCAAAAGCTAAGCAGAGTATAGCTAAAAACATAGTTGGAGCAAGCATACTGAGCGGTGCTTCTTCAGCATTGTTTTCTGAATGTTTGAAGTAGAGTTCTTCGATGACTTTCAAAAAGTAAGCCAAAGTTAACAGAGTTCCTAGTAAAATTATTGCTAGCATTAAATAGTTTTGAACTTCCAGACTACCTATCGCTAGATAGAACTTCGTTACAAAGCCAACTGACGGTGGTAGTCCAATTAAGCTCAGCATTGCAATTAAAAGCGCTGCACTCGTGTACGGCATTTTTTTTGCTAAACCAGCATAATTTCTAATATCTTTTATTCCAGTTTTATATATTATTGCTCCTACAGCTGCGAATGCGCAACCCTTTGCTATAGCATGGTTTAATATGTTTACGAGGGCTCCAGAAAGGCTCCAGTGAGATGTAAAGTAAGAGATTCCAAGCGTAATGTATGCGATGTTTACTACACTAGAATAAGCGAGCATCCTCTTTATGTCGTTTTGTCTATATGCAAGGATAGATGCTACGACTATTGCTACTGCTGAAATAACAGGAATAAGACTCCAGGCATCTACGTAGATCTTGAGAAAATCTATAGTGAATACTGAAAAAACCAACCTTATAAGAGCGTAGATGAAAGCTTTTGCAACAACTGTAGACATGATTAAAGTTACTGCAGATGGAGCATAGGTGTAAGCGTCAGGTTGCCAAGTGTGAAGTGGAAAGACTGCAGCTTTTATTCCAAGACCGACCAAAACTAAAACAAAAGCAACTTGAACCATCTTGTTGTAGTAGAGATTCTGAAGCAAGATCTTCATGTCTATCATGTTTAAAGTTCCTGTAACAGCGTAGAGAAAACCTATTCCAAGGAGGTAAAAACAGATCCCTAAGCTACCTAGTATCAAGTAGTTGTAAGATGCCCTTAAAGCTCTGCCACCAGCTACAGCTACGAGTGCATATGTTGATAGAGAAGCCACTTCTGCTAAGACGAAGAGATTGAAAACGTCTCCAGTAACAACGACACCACAGCATCCTGCTATAAGGAGCTGCATCAAAGTGTAAAAAGTAGGATGTTTTCTTTCATCTATTTCCTTCTCTACACTCCTCTTTGAATAAACGATACCTAAAAAACTTAGAAATAGTATTACTACTAAAACATAAGCGTTCAACTCATCTACAACATATTCAATACCCCAAGGTGGCCTCCAGCCACCCAGCCAGTACTGTATTCTTCCCTTAGTCAGCACATGGTTTAAAGTTAGAATGGAAAGTACGAAGTGGAACGTGGTCGTAAACAAAACTATGTAGTAGCACAACTTTCTATTGAAAAGCCCTACAACTAATATTGTAAGAGCAGAAAAAACACCTGTTGTAACGATCAGAACTGGAAACTGATGTACAGCTATATCATTCACCCCTTTCAACTTCCATCTCTATTATTTCATCTTCTTCAAGAGTCTTGTATTCTTTGTATATTCTGATTAGCAAAGCTAAAGCTACGCAAGTAGTTGCCGCGGCTACAACTATTCCAGTAAGTATCAAAACGTGTGGAAGTGGATTTACGTAAAGATAGCCTCTTTTTTCTGCCTCTTCCCATATTATTGGTGGAGTTGCTTCACCTATCCCTAAAGTTTGCAAGCTTCCTATGTCTCCTAACGAAATGAAAAATAGAAAGATACCGGTCTGGACAAGACTTAATCCGAGAAGTTTTTTGAGTAGATTGTTCTTTGCAAAGATCGTGTATAGACCTATGAATATAATTAAAACAGATGTCCAGTAGTTGTAGTGTTCTAAGAATTCTTCGATCATTCAATCTTCCTCCTCATCTTTCCAAGCAAGGTCGTAGAACATCGAAACGAACGATGCAAAAACTGTAACACCTATTCCAACTTCTATTATAAATTCTATTTGAACAGCTCTTGCCTCATGGGGGCCAACGAGTTGTGTAATAGGCCAAAAAGCTGAGTAGTTCAAAAACTCTGCTACTAAAAGACTCGCAAAGATGGACAAAAGTCCACAACCACAGTACAAGTATAGACCAAAACTCATAAAGAATGTATTCCAAGACTCTGGCATCTTCCTTCTTCCTTCTATGAATCCAAAAACTAATGCATGGAGTATATAAGCTGCAGCTACTATACATCCTCCCTGGAATCCTCCTCCAGCACCTTTGCTACCTATCATCGTGTATAGACCAAAAGCTAAAACGATCGGTAGCATTTTTCTAGAAGTAGTATCAACAATTATATCTCTCTTATATTTATAATATTCCTTCATAGTACACCCCTTTTCCTAACAAGCAGTATAACGCAAACAGCTGCCGTAAATATAACTATTTCCTCAAACATGGTATCATAACCTCTATAATCTGCAAGACCTGACGTTACTGCGTTATAAATTCCAGTTTCTTCAACTGTTTTTTCCAAAACTCTTACAGGCCAATTGTATCTATAAACTTCTCCCGTTTTTTTGATGAAGTAAAGTTTTATCGGTTCATGGTAGTAGAGTTCATGAGTTTTAATCAATACATCCCACCCATCTTTAGTTTGTAAAACCAAGTAATCTTCGAGCTCAGGAAAATTGTCTGACTTGTTGAACATCTTTTCAATTTTTTCCTTTATCTCAATTGGAACTACACCAGAGTTTAGCATTTCTACGTAGTTTTCATTCATTTCAACTCTGAAGATCATTATGTATCTGTTAGCTGGAGAATTTGCATCACCGAAAGCTGGAGCATCGCTTATTGCGTAAGCAAAAATTAAGAACAAAATTAGGACTGTCAAAAATCCAACAACCGATTGCAGTTTTTTTCTAACTTTTTTCTCTTTTCTACTTTTCAACCTCGAAAGAGTTGCAATCATCATTGCTGGTACCACACCAGCTCCTACTGCCGCTTCTGTGAAAGCTATGTCGGGCGCATTCAGTTGAAGCCATACGTTTGCCATTATGAAACCATAAGCTCCAAATATCACTATAGCACTGAGCAGATCTCTTACAACTGAGATGCAAATCGCTGCTGAAATCAAGAAAAACAACAAAATTAGATCGAGTGGAACGATCATTGTTCACCCTCCATGAAAACGTAGGAAACTTTCCTTATCATCGTCCTCTCTTCAGCTAAAGAAGAAGCTGGCTCGCTAGCGATCGCATGAACTAAGAATTTACCATTTTCATCGACATCTATAGTTACTGTACCAGGTGTTAAAGTTATTGAATTTGCAAGCGTTGTAATTGCTGCATCACTTCTCAAAGGAGTTGAAAATTCTATTACTTGGGGGTTTAAATCTCTAAAACCTAAAACGCGGAGAGATACGTCGATAGCAGATAGGAACATTTGGTAGAGCAACCAAAACATATAAACTAGATATCTAAAAGCCACAGTTCTTCTAAATTTCCCTGAAATTAAGAATTCGTGCATGACGAACGTGACGATCAGGGCGATAACTATTCCACTTACAAGTCTAGAGAGCTCGTAATAACCTAAAATGTAGACGTTCCAAGCTGATAGGACTAACCAAAAAGCAAACATCAGCAAAAACGTTACAACTTTTCTCACGATCTCACATCCTTTCATCTCCCTTTTTCCAAACTTTCACTCCTGTATAGAATGCTGCTTTTACTATTGCATGAGTAGCAGCTGGAATTGAGAAAAGATAAAATAAAGTTATTAAAACTAGTTTTATCGATATGAAGCTCAGACCTTCGTAAATTGTGCAGCCAACGATTATGAATAGTTGGCCCATTGTGTCGCACTTTCCAATAGCGTGAGTCCTTGTATAAAAATCTGGAAACCTTATAAGGCCAAGAGCTCCGAGAAACATGAACGCCGATCCAATAGCTATAAGTATTGCAGAGATCAAATTGATGGGTGACATAGTTTTCCCCTCAAAAGATATTTAGCTACTATAATAACTCCAATAAAGTTCAAGATTGCGTACATCAAAGCTATATCCACAAAATGAGGTCTTTCCATTATAAAGCCAACAAGTATGAGCAAAACTGTTGCTTTGGTTCCAACAGCGTTCGCAGCAGCTATTTGGTTATACACTCCCGGACCAACTGCAAGTCGATAGAGACACATAACTATAGTTAAACTAAGCAAAATCCCAGCAGCAAGAAAAACGAAAATCATAGATTGCAGTTAAACCCTTGATATATAAATTTTTGGATTTATTTTAGTTATAACAGATTCCAAAAATTTATTTTATTATTTAATATTTTGTTTTTAAAAATTTAGAAAATTTTAACTTTCCAGCAATCCAAGTTCTTTTAAAATTGTCTTCACTTTCCATGTTTTTTCCTGCGATAGTTCAACTAAAGGTAATCTAGGTTTTCCCGCAGCTAAGCCCATTAACTCCATAGCTTTCTTAACTGGAATTGGGTTTGTTTCAATGAACAAAACTTCGAAAAGAGGGAGTAACTTAACGTTTAGATCGATAGCTTTTCTCAAATCTCCATCTCTAAAAGCCTTTACCATCTCCTTCATCAAGTGTGGTGCAACGTTTGCAGTTACACTTATAACTCCCTTTCCACCGACTGAAAGGATCGGTAAAGTTAAAAAGTCATCTCCAGACAAAACTACGAAATCTCTATCTTTTGTCAGCTGAACTATTTTTAGTACTTGTTTAAGATCTCCACTTGCCTCCTTTATTCCTACAACGTTGTCTATCTCCGCAAGCTTGGCAACTGTTTCTGGATTTATGTTTACTGCAGTCCTACTTGGAACGTTGTAAAGTATGATCGGTATCGACACTTCGCTTGCTACAGTTTTGTAATGCTCGTAAAGTCCTTGCTGGTTCGGTTTGTTGTAGTAGGGAGTTATAAGCATAGCAGCATCAGCACCAGCTTTTTCAACTTCTTTTGTCAACCACACAGCTTCCCTAGTAGAGTTCGATCCAGAACCACCTATTACTGGTAACTTAGATGTTTCTACAACGTATCTCACAACTTCTACGTGTTCTTCGTAACTTAAAGTAGCAGCTTCCCCAGTAGTTCCAGCTGGTACTACTGCATCTACAAACCTTTCAAGGAAGTCTAAATTTTTTGCTATTCCTTCAAAATCTACACTGAAATCTTCTTTAAATGGTGTTACTAAAGCTGGAATGACTCCTTCAAACATTTAGCTGCCCCCTATTTATTTTTCTAGTTATGTAACCTGCAACACCGTTTCTTATCTTTTTACTCTTAATGTTTGTTAGCATTGCTACAAGTCTCTTGTTCTCGTTAAAATCGTTGGTGAAAACGTCGGGATATTTTTTCAACAATTCTCTTGCTATGGTTTTCACATACGCAGGCTTCACAGTGCCCATGAGTTGAGTCCTTCTCCAAGATTTAAAGTTTTGCTTCATCGATCATTTAATTGAATCTTGTTTTAATTTTACAATCTTTTTCGAAAGATATTTAATATCGTTAGTACAGATACGTACGATGGAAGTTAGGAAGTTGCAGCTCATAGGCGGATCTAGTTTCATGGTTAGCTTGCCAAAGAGTTGGATAAAAAACAACGAACTCGGGCAAGGTGATGAAGTTTTTTTGAAAGTTGAGAACAACATTATAACAATTTATCCGAAAAAGTTCTTTGAAATTTCAAAGATCGCGAGTGTAAAAATAAACAAACTTCCGAGGTACGATGAAAAATTCCTCAGGAGGTACATATACGCTCTCTACATACAAGGTATCGATGAAATTACCGTAGAAGATGAGAACATAAACGCTAGACTCATAAGCAAAATAGGAGAAATTGTCAAAGACTTAATAGGGATGGAGATAATAGATGCTTCTGAAGGTTTTATAAGACTAAAATGCTTAGCAGTAACAGATTTTGACGTTTACAGTGTAGTTAAGAGGATGACTCAAATAATAAAGAGTATGTTGCAGACGATCAAGTACCTTACGTTGGATCCATCATCTATAAGAGATATAGAACTTCTAGAAAGAGATGCGGACAGACTATACTTACTAGCTGTCAGACAAGAACATAGACTTGTGAGAGAATTTTCAAGCCCAGCAAAGTGGAACGAGCTTAGATTGATATTAGGAATCAGAACAGTTGCAAAGCTTTTAGAAGAGATCGCAGATTCTTTGTACGATTTTTCGAATTACCTGCTAAAAGCTATGAATCCAAAAGAGTTCATAAACTATTTGAACGATATAGAGAATTCTTTTGAAAGAGTTTGTGAAGCTTACTTCAACTCTCAAGTAGATCTAGCTGAAGATTCGATAGAAATTTTGGAAGAAATTGAAGGTAAACTCATAAAGGTTGAAGGGGATCCTTACTTTAAGTTATCTGTGGAATCTTTAATCATAGCCTGTAGACACATGAAATCAATATGTGAAATAGCGCTAAACAAAGCTGTCAGAGAATCTATTTATAAATAAAATAATAAAAAATAAAATTTATTTTATATATATCGATAATAATTGTCCTACTACAGTTATGATCAAAGGGATTGCTGCAGATGCAATAGCTTTTTTGATTGTCAGCTGCATGACATGCTTTACTGCAAAAGTCAAATATATGAAGGACCAAAGTGCAGCTACAACAGAGATCATAACTTCGGATGGAGTTACAAATATACCGTACTTGACCATTTCTAATTTCTCGTAAGCTAGAATTACGCTCACAGGACTTAAAATTATATTTGGAACAAAAGCAAAAGCTGTCTTTTTCATCGTACTAGAAAATTTCCCTGTACCACTTAGAATTCTTGCTACAATGTAAGGTATCGCTGTGTAAAAAACTACCCAGGAAAAAACGATAGATATCGGAGCTCCAACTATTATCGAAATATACGTAAAAGCTGCTATAATTTCAGCTTCTGGAATAGGTAAAGTTTTCTTTATTTCTTCGGCTATTGACTGAGCTACTATGAAAGCTACTATTAAAGATACTACTGTTCCTAAAAGTATTACCACTAACGACTCTCTCCAACTAAAATCTTTTTTCAGAAACTTGTCTGGATTTAGTAGTAAGTCCATAATAAGAGGATGAAAAAAGTTAAAAATACTTACTGTTTCTTAGTTAAAACGATCTCTATCGTAGAAACATTTACTTTTCTTCCATCTTGTGCTACCAATTCTTCCGTATCTATTTTGATGTTTTTTATTTGTAGATTTTGAACAAATCTATTTCTCACAATTTCTACTACATCTACAGCCCTACTTATTGCTTTGCCCCTGGCTTTTATAGTTAATTCTTTCGCACCTTCGTTCAGCATAGTTAACACTGCAAGTACGTAGTTCATAACAGACTTCTTACCGATCAATACAACTTGTTCAGCCACTCGTATCACCTCGAATTTTCAGTTTTGATCGGAAATTAAACCTTTTAAGCTTTCGATCGATCGTTTAAAATCGATCGTAGTCACATATTCTAAAGATAAATAGTTATAATTCTGTGCGATAAAAAAGCAAATGCTTAAATATTTTTCGATAAAAAGTACAACATGGCAGTAAAAGTTGGAATTGTTAAAATGGGAGCTATTGGAACTTCTTTGCTCCTTGAATATCTGCTTGATGAAAGAGCTGATAGAGAAGACATATCTGTGAGAATAGTGTCTAGCGGAGCTAAAATGCAACCAGAAGAAGCTGAAGTTGCACAGAAACTTAAAGAGTTTAATCCAGATTTAATAATCGTAGCTTCTCCAAACGCCGCATTGCCTGGACCAAAAGCTGCTAGAGAAATTTTTGAGAAAAAGCCTGTAATAGTCATAAGTGATGCTCCAGCAAAAAAGGCTAAAGATGAGCTTGAACAAAAAGGCTTTGGATACATATTTGTCAATGCAGATTCGATGATAGGAGCTAGGAGAGAATTCCTAGATCCTACTGAGATGTCGCTCTTCAACGCAGACGTTGTAAAAGTTCTTGCAGCGACTGGTGCTTTTAGAATTGTTCAAGAAGCAATAGATAAAGTTATTGAAGACATAAAAGCTGGAAAGAAGCCAGAATTACCAAAGATAACAATTACTGCTGAAATGGCAATTGAAGCTGGGAAATTTACGAATCCATATGCTAAAGTAAAAGCTCTTGCAGCTTATTACATAGCAGAGAAAGTTGCCGATCTAACTGTTAGAGGTTGCTTCGTAGAGAAAGATTGGACGAAGTACGTTCCACTTGTAGCTGCTGCACATGAAATGATGAGAATTGCAGCAATGCTAGCTGATGAGGCTAGAGAGATCGAGAAAGGAGCAGATGGAGTTTACAGAAATCCACACGCAAGAGATGGCAGAATATTGAGCAAGAGCAAATTGATAGAAAAACCTCAGTAATCTTTTTATTTTTTCCTCTCTTTACTTTTCTGTGATCGGTTGGGAAGAAATACTAGTAATAATAATTCTGGCCTTAATTCTATTGGGTCCAGAGAAGTTGACCGAATTAGCTAGAAACTTAGGAAAATTGTATGGTGAATATAAAAAAGCTAAGACAATGTTTGAACTAGAAATGCTCAAAGCTAGTAAAATTGGTGATGAAGATTTTAAGAGAGAAGTAGAAAAAAAGTACGAAGAACTTAAAATCGATCTTGAAGCTTCATTAAATCGTCCTCGCTCAAACCAGTAAGTTCAAAAACAGTGATACCTGCTTTAAGTTTCTCAGCCTCCTCTTTACTCATCGTTTCCATTAAAACATCGCTGCTAACTATTAAGCTGTTACCGAACGGATCCTCTAAAATTAGTGTAAGTTCATCTTTTCCATTCATCGTCTTGGTTATTTTTTCAAGTATCCATTCACACCTCTTAACTTTATCCTCATCATCTTTGTTCCACTTCATCACAGTTTCTACGATCTCGTAAACTCTTCTAAGTATTCCTTCCAGATTTGTTATAAACGCTTGACTAGCTGGGCCTGGTTCTATTTCTACCCCAATTTCAGGGATCTTTATAGTACCTGAAGTAGACCTTACAATTTTAATAGACAGGTTATCACTTCTAATCTTTATCTTAAACCTTGTGGGTTCTCTTATTTTTGCTATGAATGAATCTGAATGCTTAAATCCACATTCGCAAACCACAGATGTTAGTATTACTTCGTCAAAGAACGGTACTTTGTAAGTAGTTATAGTGATCTTCAAATCGCTGCCACAGGATGGGCAAATCATTTTCCTCCTCTGATCTTATTTCTGTCAACTCTAACTCCGGTTGGAGTTATTACTATGTAATCTTCCCCAATTCCGACTATATCTCCTTTCACATCTTGAGCTAACTGTTTTAGATCTTTTAAAACCCTATCCAAAGTTAGTTTATCGTGCTTTATAAAGGCGAGATCTGCAACTACGATGTTTCCGTCGTATATTTCTTTCCTAATGGCCGGAATCTCTGAAAGCCCTGTAACTTCAGCAACTTTAACAAACATTTCTGCTTCCTCAGAAATTTCAGCTTCATAGTTGCTCAGATCTATTTCTTCAAATTCTTCCACTAGTACTTTTTCACTTTTTTTGAAAAACTTATCCATCAGACCCATATTAATGGTTTAGCTTTGATATTTAAATTTATTCAAGAGTTTTTTATTTTATATTTTAAAGATATTTATTTTAAATAATACAAAATTTTTAAGAAAATAAAATATAATTCTATTTTATTTTTAATATAAAATTTATCTTTTAAGCGACGAAAGTTTTTTCTTTAGAACGAACGGTAAAAATTTAAATCTGCCTACAAATGTAGTGAAGCCTATGAAGGTTAGATTGCAAGATCATATATTAGTTCCTAAGCATGAAATTTTGAGTAAGGATAAAGCCGAAGAATTGTTGAAACTACTTGGTATAACTAGGGAGCAGTTACCTAAGATAAAGACATCTGATCCAATTGTGAAAGAGATAGGTGCAAAACCTGGAGACATTGTAAAGATTACAAGAAAAAGTCTCACCGCAGGTGAAAGTTTATTTTACAGACTTGTAGTAGATTGAGGTGCCGTGTATGTTAGATACGAAAGTTTTGGTAAGAGTTTACTTTACCCACGACCGCATAGTGAAACATCAAATAGATTCCTTTAATAGATTCATCGATGAAGGATTACAGAGAGTTATAGATGAACAAAAAAGGCTTGAACTTGATGTTCCAAATGTTTATGTTGAATTTGGGAAAGTTAGAGTTGGAAAACCAGAAGTTAAAGAAGCGGACGGAACAAAATCATTACTTCTTCCAGCAGATGCGAGATTAAGAAATTTAAATTATGCTGCACCGATATATTTAGAATGTACAGTTTACGATGAAGGGGTAGCTCAAGAGCCTGAGATAGTAGAGATAGGTATGTTGCCCATAATGGTAAAATCAAAGATCTGCAACTTGCATCCAGATAACATAGACGAGGCCTTAAAGAGAGCTAGAAGAGTAGATTTTCCTGAAAAATTAAGTTATGAGGAGAAGCTGTTTAAGGCAGGAGAGGATCCTTGCGATCCAGGAGGATACTTTGTGATAAACGGAAGTGAAAGAACTTTAGTGACGTTAGAAGATCTAGCTCCAAACAGAATTTTGCTTGAGAGAGAAGAAAAATACGGAGAAAAACTCGAAATAGCTAAATGTTTTAGTCAAAAAGGTGGTTATAGAGCACTAATTACAGTTGAAAGAGATAGAAACAATGTTCTTTTAGTATCTTTCCCTCAACTTCCGAAGCCGATAAAGTTGGTCAACTTGATGAGAGCCTTGGGGATCGAGACTGATCAAGAGATAGTAGAAATGATAAGTCTCGATGAAGAAATAGTAAAGTACGTCTTGAAAAACGTAGAAGAGGCAGATGTAGATAGCTATGAAGAAGCTATAGAATACATAGGAAGAAGGGTTGCACCAGGACAAAGCAGAGAATACAGAATACAGAGAGCTGAGCAAGTTCTCGATCAGTACTTCCTCCCACACTTGGGAATAGATAGATCTGCTAGAAGAGCTAAAGCATTTTTCTTAGCTAGAATGGCTGAAATGGTCTTAGAATTGTACTTAGGTAAGAGAAGAGAGGATGATAAGGATCACTATGCAAATAAAAGACTGAAGTTGGCAGGAGATCTTATGGAAGAAATATTCAGAGTAGCTTTCCTTAGATTGATAAAAGATGTTAAGTATCAGCTTGAAAGAGCAAAAGTTAGAGGTAGACCTTTGAGAATGACTACAGCAGTTAGAAGTGATGTATTAACAGATAGAATAATGCATCCAATGGCTACAGGAAATTGGGTAGGTGGAAGGACTGGAGTTTCTCAACTGATAGATAGACACAACTACATGTCAATACTTTCACATCTTAGAAGAGTAGTTTCTCCTCTCTCACGTTCCCAGCCACATTTTGAGGCAAGAGACCTTCATCCTACTCATTGGGGAAGAGTGTGTCCATCTGAAACACCAGAAGGGCCAAACTGCGGATTAGTTAAAAACTTTGCTCAGTACGCTGAGGTAAGTGTTGGAACTGATGAAGAAGATATGAGGAAACTTCTCGTAACAACTTTAGGTGTTGAACCGATAAAAGGTGGTTGAATGAGGAAGTGTAGAGTTTACGTCAACGGAGCATTGATAGGTTTCCATACGAACGGAGCTGAATTAGCTGAAAAAATAAGAGAGATGAGGAGAAGAGGTAAAATTTCAAATCAAGTTAACGTAGCCTATTATCAAGATTCAAACGAAGTTAGAATAAATACTGATGCTGGAAGAGCTAGAAGACCATTGATAGTTGTAAAGAATGGAAAACCACTTGTAACGGAAAAAGATATAGAGAAAATCAAAAATGGTGAGATAACTTTTGAAGATCTAGTCAGGCAAGGAAAAATTGAATACCTTGATGCTGAAGAGGAAGAAAACGCTTACATAGCAGTTCATGAGTATGAACTAACTGCAGAACATACTCATTTAGAATTAGATCCTAGTCTTATAGTAGGAATATGTGCTGGGAGCATTCCCTACGCTGAACATAATGCATCTCCAAGAAATACCATGGGAGCCGCCATGATAAAGCAAAGCTTAGGAATACCTTACTCAAACATTTCTTGGCGCGCAGACACGAGAGGACATCTACTTCAGTATCCTCAAATTCCAATTGTTACAACTGATACTCAAAGGGTTATAAGGTACGATGAAAGACCTGCTGGTCAGAATTTTATAGTTGCAATTTTGAGTTACGAAGGTTACAACATAGAGGATGCGGTAATTTTGAACAAGGGTAGCATCGACAGAGGACTTGCAAGGTCTTTCTTCTTCAGAACATACGAAACTGAAGAAATAAGATATCCCGGAGGACAAGAAGATAAGTTTGAAATTCCAGATGCAAACATATCAGGCTATAGAGGAGCAGAAGCTTACAAACATTTAGATGAAGATGGTTTAGTTTTTCCAGAAACAGAAGTTGGACCAGACGATGTTCTTATAGGAAAAACCTCTCCACCTCGCTTTTTAGAGGAGCCGACTGAACTTGGAATATCTCCACAAAAAAGAAGAGAGACTTCGATAACGATGAGAAGTAACGAGAAAGGGATAGTAGATGCAGTATTTCTGATGCAATCTGAAAGTGGTATGAAGTTAGCAAAAATTAAAGTTAGAGATCTAAGAATTCCAGAACTAGGAGATAAATTCGCTTCAAGACATGGACAGAAGGGAGTTGTAGGATTGATCGTTCCTGAAGAAGATATGCCTTTTACAGAGTCTGGAATAGTTCCAGACATGATCTTGAACCCTCACGCGATCCCATCAAGAATGACAGTTGGACATATACTTGAAACGATAGGTGGAAAAGTTGGATGTTTGGAAGGAAGAAGGGTAGATGGTACTATTTTCCATGGAGAGAGAGAAAATGATCTAAGAAAAATATTAAAAGAATACGGGTTCAGTTATACAGGAAAAGAAGTTATGTACGATGGAATTACAGGTAAAAAGTTAATTGCAGACGTTTTCATTGGAGTAATATACTACCAAAAGCTTTACCACATGGTATCAAGCAAAATACATGCAAGGAGCAGAGGTCCTGTACAGATACTGACAAGACAGCCAACCGAGGGAAGATCTAGGAAAGGAGGCCTTAGATTTGGAGAAATGGAAAGAGATGTCTTAATAGGACATGGAGCAGCTTTGCTTTTAAAAGATAGGCTTCTAGAGGAATCAGACAAAGTAGAAGTTTGGGTTTGTGGAAATTGCGGACATATAGCTACTTTCGATTTTCGCAAGAATACTGCTTACTGCAAAGTTTGTGATGACGATAGCAACATTCACAGAGTTGAAATGAGTTACGCTTTCAAACTCTTGCTTGATGAGCTTAAATCTATGATGGTTGCTTCAAGAATAATTTTAGGAGATAAAATAAAATAGGGGTAGATATGGTTCCAAAAAATATAGCTGCAATAAAGTTTGAAGTTTTATCTCCTCAAGAAATTAGGAGGATGAGTGTTGCAAAAATTACAAATCCAGAAACTTACGATGATGATGGCTTTCCAATAGATGGAGGATTGATGGATCTTCGCTTAGGAGTAATAGATCCTGGACTAAGGTGCAGAACTTGTGGAGGAAAGACAGGCGAATGTCCTGGGCATTTTGGTCACATAGAGCTTGCAGCTCCAGTAATACATGTCGGATACGCAAAACTCATAGCTAGACTTTTGAATGGTACTTGTAGGAAATGTAAGAGAATTCTTTTGAAAAATGAAAGAAAAGAAAAATTTATAGAAGAAATAGAAAAAAGAATTAAGATGAACCAAAGCTACGATGACATAGTAAAAGAAGTTTTCAGATTAACTAAAGCTACCAAGAAATGTCCCCACTGCGGAGAAGAGCAGGTTGAAATAAAGTTTGAGAAACCAACCTTCTACTATGAAGGCGAACATAAGCTAACTCCTAAAGATGTTAGAGAAAGATTGGAAAAAATTCCTGACGAAGATCTTCTAGCATTTGGTTTAGATCCAAAATCTGTAAGACCAGAATGGTTTGTATTAACGGTACTTCCAGTCCCTCCAGTTACTACGAGACCTTCGATAATACTTGAAACTGGGCAGAGGAGTGAAGATGATCTAACTCACAAACTCGTAGATATAATCAGAATAAACCAAAGATTTTTAGAAAACAGAGAAGCTGGAGCTCCTCAGCAAATTTTGGAAGATCTTTGGGAGCTTCTTCAATACCACGTGACTACTTACTTCGACAACGAAGTAAGTGGGATTCCTCCAGCTAAGCATAGAAGTGGAAGACCCTTGAAAACTTTGGCACAAAGACTTAAAGGAAAAGAGGGTAGATTTAGAAAATCTCTTTCAGGAAAAAGAGTAAACTTTTCTGCAAGAACTGTAGTAAGCCCAGATCCTTGTCTAAGTATAAATGAAGTAGGAGTTCCAGTAGAAATAGCTCAAGAACTAACAGTTCCAATATACGTAACACCAAAAAACATAGAGATGGCTAGGGAGTTCATATTGAGGAGAGAACATCCTTCAGCAAACTACGTAGTTAGACCAGATGGAAAGAGGTTGAAAGTTATAGACAGCAATAGAAAAGAGTTGGCAGAGATGATCGAACCCGGATGGATAGTTGAAAGACACTTGATGGATGGAGATGTAGTTTTATTTAACAGACAACCTTCATTACACAGAATGAGCATTATGGCGCACTACGTCAAAGTTTTACCTTACAAAACTTTCAGGTTGAATCCTGCAGTCTGTCCACCGTACAATGCTGACTTCGATGGAGATGAGATGAACTTGCACATACCACAGAGCTTGGAAGCTCAAGCAGAGGCTAAAATACTGATGGCTGTTCAGGAGCACATACTTTCCCCAAGGTTTGGAGGGCCGATAGTTGGAGGGATCCACGATCACATATCTGGCTTATATTTGCTAACTCACGGGAACAAGGTTTTTAGTAAGGAAGAAGTCTTACAGTTCATAAGAGCTACAGATGTAAAAGATGTACCTCTAAAAGATGCATACACAGGAAAAGAAGTTTTTAGTTTCATACTTCCAGACATAACTCTTGAATTCAAAGCTGAAATTTGTCAAGGATGCGAAAAATGCAAGAAAGAGAACTGTGAGTACGATGCATATGTAATAATAGAGAAAGGCAAACTCCTATGTGGAACTATAGATGAGAAAGCAGTTGGAGCATTTAAGGGTCTAATAATAGATGAAATAGCAAGAAAGTATGGAAACAGCGAGGCTAGAAGGTTTATAGATAACATGACAAAGTTAGCTATCAGAGTAATAACTGGTTTAGGATTCACGATCGGTATAGACGATGTAGATATTCCAAAAGAGGCTGAAGAACAGATAGAAGATGTAATAAAAAAAGCTGAGAGAAAAGTTGATGAACTTATAAGAGCTTATAAAGATGGAAACCTCGAACCGATGCCAGGAAGAAGCCTGGAAGAAACTTTAGAAATGAGCATAATGAGAGAACTTGGAAAAGCAAGAGATCAGGCTGGAAAAATAGCAAGTAGATACCTTGGTGATGAAAATTCTGCAGTAATAATGGCTGTCAGCGGTGCCAGAGGTAGTATGTTAAATGTTACTCAGATGGTAGCATGTATAGGACAGCAATCTGTTAGAGGAGAGAGGATCATGAGAGGATACACTTACTCAAAAAGATCTTTACCTCACTTCAAGCCAGGTGATCTTGGACCCAAAGCCAGAGGTTTTGTCAGAAACAGCTACAGGAAAGGTTTATCTCCGATAGAGTTCTTCTTCCATGCAGCAGGAGGTAGAGAAGGTCTAGTAGATACTGCAGTAAGAACTTCTCAATCAGGTTACTTGCAGAGAAGGATGATAAATGCCCTTCAAGATCTTAAAGTTGAATACGATGGGACTGTGAGAGAGCAAACTTCTGGGATCATAGTTCAGTATAAGTATGGAGAAGATGGAGTAGATCCTATGAAGAGTTATAGAGGTAAAGCTGTTGATGTTAAAAGATTGTTGAGAGAAATTGTTGGAGGTGCGCAGCAGTGATCGATAAGATTTTGAGTAAGTATCCTTTCCCAGAATCTGTAAAGCTTGAGATTAAAGAAGAACTTGAGAAGTTAAACCTTTCAGCTGATAAGATCAAAGCTTTAGTCGATAGGTGCTACAAAGCGTATACCCAAAATCTTATGGAGCCTGAAGAGGCTGCAGGAATAGTTGCAGCTCAATCTATTGGAGAACCAGGAACCCAAATGACGATGAGGACTTTTCACTACGCAGGAGTTGCAGAACTAAATGTAACTCTTGGTCTTCCTAGATTGATTGAGATACTAGATGCTAGAAAAACTCCATCAACACCTATGATGACGATTAAACTTTTACCGGAATATGCTAAGGATAGAGAAAAAGCAAAGGAGATTGCAAACAAGATAGAAGCTACATACCTCAAAGACATAGCAGAAATTGAAGCAGATATAAAAAACATGAAAATAATAATAAAACCAGATAGAAAAATGATGGATGTTAAAGAATTAAAGATGGATGTTTTGAAAAAGAAAATTGAAAAAAGCTTAAAAGTTGATGTTTTTGAAGAGGACGAAAAGCTAATAATCCAAGTTGAACCTTCCTACAAAAAACTCATAGACATTTTTGAAAAACTCAAAGACCTTGTCGTAGCAGGAATAAAAGAAATTAGAAGAGTAATAATTAGGAAAGAAGGAGATGAGTACGTTCTGTACACTGAAGGATCTAATCTAAAGAAAGTTATAAAAGTACCTGGAGTTGATTTTACAAGAACTCTAACAAACGACGTATGGGAAATATACGAAGTACTTGGAATAGAAGCTGCAAGGAATGCCATTATTAAAGAAGCTCTAGAAACTCTTGAAGAGCAAGGTTTGGAAGTAGATCCTAGACACATAATGCTCGTAGCAGATGTAATGACTGTAGATGGTGAATTGAGACAAATAGGTAGACATGGGGTTGCTGGAGAAAAGCAAAGCATTCTTGCAAGAGCTGCATTTGAGATGACTGTAAACAACCTGTTGGAAGCTGCAATAAAAGGAGAGATCGATTATCTACGCGGAATAACTGAAAACATAATCGTTGGTCAGCCAATAAAACTTGGAACTGGAGATATTGAAGTTACATACAAGTTTGGTGGTAAAAGATGAATGCAGAAGAGCTGATACAAGGTGCTCTTAGAAGTGGTAAGTATCTTTTGGGAAGTAGGAGAACAATTAAAGCTTTAAAGAGTGGTAAAGCTAAAGCAGTTATAATAGCTAAAAATTGCCCAGAAAAGTTTTTAGTTGAAATTAAAAAGTTTAACACTCCAATTTACACATTTGAAGGGACGAACATGGAGTTAGGTGCAAAGTTTGGAAAACCTTTCAGCGTTGCTGCACTTGTTATTTTAGAGTGATCCTTATGACGCTGAAGCTTTCAGATGAAGAAATTAGATATTTGGCTTTATTTGAGAACTTAACGGGAGCTAGTGTAAAAGATTGTTTAGTATATGAAGACAAAGTAATTTTCATAGTAAAAAAAGGAGACATGGGATTGGCAATAGGAAAAGGAGGAGTTAACATTGAAAAGATGAAAGAGATCATAGGCAAAAGAATAGAAGTTATAGAACATTCGGACGATCCTACGGAGTTTATAGCAAACATACTCAAACCTATAAATGTAAAAGTAAAAATTATTGAAAAAAACGGTAAAAACGTAGCCCAGGTCATAGTGAATCCAGACATAAAAGGTATCGTAATTGGTAAGGGAGGTAAAAACATTAATAAAGCGAGAGAACTAGCGAAAAGGCATCACAACATTGAAGATGTGATCGTGAGGTGAAGTGTGTGGGGCAAGGATTGTTTGCTGCACGAAAGCTCATAAACAACAGAAAAACGTTCAGGTGGAGTGATAAAAGATACATAAGGAGAACTCTAGGTTTAGCTGAGAAAGCAGATCCACTAGAGGGTGCTCCAATGGCTAGAGGGATCGTACTTGAGAAGATAGGTATTGAAGCTAGACAACCAAACTCTTCCATAAGAAAAGCTGTAAGAGTTCAGTTGATAAAAAATGGCAGACAAGTTACAGCTTTTTGTCCAGGAGATGGTGCAATAAATTTCATAGAAGAACATGATGAGGTAATAATAGAGAAGATCGGTGGAAGACAAGGGAGATCAATGGGAGATATCCCAGGAGTAAGATACAAAGTTGTAATGGTCAATGAAACTAGTTTGAGAGAGCTTGTAAGAGGTAGAAAAGAGAAGAAGATGAGGTGAGTTATGAAATACGGTTTTACTAGCGATGAATTGAAAGTTTTTGGAAAATATTCAACTGAGGGTGTTGAAGTTAAAGATCCAGCTTTAAAAAATTACATATGTCTCAAAACTAGATTTGTTCCGCACACACACGGAATACATGCAAACGTTCCGTTTGGAAAGCAAGAAGTCTTTGTCGTTGAAAGGTTAATAAACAAGGTAATGAGAAAAGGTAAAAACACCGGAAAAAAGCATTTAGCTTACAACATAGTTAAAAAAGCTTTTGAAATAATTGAAAAGAAGACTAAAAAGAATCCCCTTCAAGTTTTAGTTGACGCCATTGTCAACGCCGGTCCTAGAGAAGAAGTTGTAAGACTAAAAATTGGAGGAATTGCAGTTCCGAAAGCTGTAGATACTTCCAGCTTAAGAAGAGTAGATGTCGCGCTTAGAAACATAGCAGAAGGAGCTAGAATTGCTGCTTTTAAATCAAAGAAAAGCATAGAAGAATGTTTAGCTGATGAAATAATTGCAGCTGCAAACAACGACACTAAAAGTTATGCTGTTTCAAAGAAAGAAGAAGTTGAAAGAATTGCCAAATCTGCGAGGTGATTGAATGGCTACTAGGTTTAAGAAGATGGTCGATAAACTTAAAGAGTTCATGTACCAACCAGAAAGAATTAGAAACATGGGTATAGTAGCTCACATAGATCATGGAAAAACAACCTTAAGTGACAACTTACTCGCCGGAGCTGGAATAATAAGCGAAGAACTTGCAGGTCAACAGTTGTATTTAGACTACGATGAAATGGAAAAGGCTAGAGGTATAACAATATACGCAGCAAACGTATCGATGATCCACGAATACAAAGGACAGGAGTATCTGATTAATTTAATAGATACTCCAGGTCACGTAGATTTTGGAGGAGAAGTTACAAGAGCGATGAGAGCAGTTGATGGTGTAATATTAGTAGTAGATGCAGTTGAAGGAGTAATGCCACAAACTGAGACAGTTTTAAGACAGGCTTTGAAGGAGAATGTCAAACCAGTCCTTTTCATAAACAAAATAGACAGACTCATCAACGAACTCGAACTTACACCGCAGCAAATGCAGGAAAGACTAACAAAAGTTATAATGGATGTAAACAAGCTTATAAAAGCTATGAAACCAGAAAAATTCAACGAGTGGCATGTAGATGTTGCAAAAGGAAGTGTAGCTTTTGGCTCAGCTTTATACAAGTGGGCAATAAGTGTTCCATCACAAAAAGAGACTGGAATAGGTTTCAAGGAGATCTACGAATATCTAAAACAGGAGAAAGAGAAAGAATTAGCAAAAAAGACACCTTTGCATAGAGTTGTATTGGACATGGTCGTAAGACATTTACCCAATCCTATACAAGCTCAAAAAGAGAGGATAAAGGTCATTTGGAGAGGAGATTTGGAGAGTAAGATCGGTAAAGCCATGATCGCTTGCGATCCAAAAGGACCTATAGCTTTGATGATAACGAAGATCGTTGTCGATCCATTAGCTGGAGAAGTTGCAGTTGGAAGGTTGTACAGTGGAACTCTTAGGCCTGGGCAAGAACTTTACATAGTTGACAGAAAAGCCAAGAACAGAGTACAAACTGTTGGAGTTTTCATAGGACCCCATAGATTGGAAGTAGACGAAATTCCTGCTGGAAACGTTGCCGCAGTAGTTGGTTTAAGGGATGTTATCTCAGGATCTTCGTGTTCCGATGTAGAAGACTTTACACCTTTCGAATCCATAAGACATTACAGCGAACCCGTCGTCACAATGGCCATAGAAACTAAGAATCCGAAAGATCTACCAAAACTTGTAGAAGTTCTGAAGAAGTTGGCTAAAGAAGATCCTACGATGCAAGTAGTTTTAAACGAAGAGACAGGGGAACACTTGATCAGTGGAATGGGTGAACTACATTTGGAAGTTAAGGTTGAAAGAGTAAAAAGAGACTACAAGTTAGAAGTTATAACTTCTCCACCGATCGTTGTATTTAGAGAGACTGTGACAAAAACTTCACCTGTTGTTGAAGGGAAATCGCCAAACAAGCACAACAGATTTTACATAGTTGTCGAACCCCTACCTTTTGAAGTTATCAGATTGTTCAAAGAAGGAGAAATAGATTTGAAAAAAATGGATAAAAGCTTTGTAAGAAGAAAACTCGTAGAGGCTGGACTTACTGGAGATGAAGCTGGAGGAGCTGTAGAGTACTGTGAAGGAAACCTCTTCTGCGATGTAACAAAAGGTATCCAGTACTTGAATGAGGCGATGGAGCTGATCCTGGAAGGTTTTAGAGAGGCTGTACGAACAGGACCGCTTGCCAAAGAACCTTGCATGGGTGTGAAAGTGAAACTCGTTGATTGCAAGTTACATGAAGATGGTGTCCACAGAGGGCCAGCTCAAGTAATCCCAGCAGTTCGATCAGCTATACATGCAGCAATACTACAGGCAAATCCAACTTTACTTGAACCTTATCAGAAGATCTACTTGATGGTCCCACAAGATTACATGGGAAGTGCTACGAGGGAGATACAGGGAAGGAGGGGACAGATATTGGAAGTAAACGTTGAAGGGGATATGGTCACGATCCATGCAAAAGCTCCTGTAAAAGAAACCTTTGGATTCGCTGGAGCTATAAGAAGTGCAACCTCTGGAAGAGCTATATGGAGTACAGAATTTGTTGGATTTGAAGAAGTTCCACAAAGTTTGGTTGAAGAGTTTGTGATGGAAGTTAGAAAAAGGAAAGGATTGAAGCTAGAGATTCCAAGACCAGAAGATCTATTAATTTAGATTTCAAATTAATTTAGATTTCAATTTTTCTAATTCCATGCCAGTAGAACGTCTTTCTTTTGAAAAAGTCGAAAAAGTAAATGTTTACAAGTGTGGAACATTGGTAGGGAACTTTGTTCCATATTGGGTTTATTTTTACAAGTATGAAGACTTTTTGTTCGATTGTGGTTGTCCTAACGTAGCATTTGAAATAGAAAATGCTGTAGGAGATGTTTCTGCAGTTTACGTAACTCATTACCACGAAGACCATGTCGGTGCAGCTCACTTGTTTAGAAAAGTTTATGCTCCAGAAAAATCTTTGAAGATCCTTAGAAATCCGTTGGAAATACCAGGCTATAGAAAGATCGTCTGGGGACAGCCTAAAGCTTTAGATCCCATTCCTGTAAAAGAAAAAGATGTTGTGAATGGAGTAAAGGTTGTAGAAACTCCTGGACACAGCTTTGATCACGTCTGCTATTTAGTAGATGATTTAGTTTTTTCAGGAGATCTAGTAATAAATACTAGACAGATGGTTGTAATGAGAGAAGAGAACTGTCTACAGATCATAGAATCCCTGAAAAAGGTTTTGAAATTCGATTTCAGTTACGCCTTTGGCGGAATTGGGCCTTGCAGTAGGGAAGATGTAGAAAAATATTTAGAATACCTAGAAAATTTAAGAGACAAAGTAAACGAACTCCATTCTGCTGGAAAAAGTTTAGAAGAGATAGTAGAAATAGTTTTTCCAAATCCACCTCAAAAAGTTGTTTTGATGGAGTTAATAAGTGAAAGAGAGTGGAGTAGAGAAAACATGGTTAAAAGTTTGATCATTCAATGAATAGAATTTTTCCTTCCCTTAAATAACCTACACCAATACCTCTTTTTCTAGCCCTCGTCCTTAAATTCTTATCGTTTGTAATTATATATGCATTAAATTTTTCAGCCAACTCGATCAAAGATTCATCGCTCCTCTTATTACTTTCAACAACTTCTATAAAACCTTTCTCAATTAAAGAAAGAGCGAAAAGTGCTGCCTTTTTAAATTTTCCTTTGGATAAGTTGTTCAATTCTCCAACTACACCTGAAGGTACTAGAGCTTTTAAACCTTCTTCTCTAAGCTTTGCAACGAGATCTAGTTTGTTTAGAAAAGAGTATATTAGTACATTCGTATCCAAGACAACTACTCTATAATTCCTGCTCCTATTAGCCTCCATCTTCCTCCTATTCTTCTAGCTATAGCTACTCTCCATCCACTCTCCGCACAAACTGGTCTACTCAAAGAGACTTCGACTTTGTTATCTCTAACTGAATTTATGTTAGCTAAAGTTACTGCTGTTCCAACGGTCAGTATCAACTGCTCTTTCACCTTTATCTTTTCAACTTCCAGATCTTCCTCAACTCCAACGACTTTTTCAAGAAGCTGTACTTCCATGGTAAAATCGTTTAAAACATCTGGAAGTTCGTTCACATGTCCGAGAACATTACCAACTAGAGCATCTGACTTTGTATAAACTGGATCTAACTTTGTAGCAACCCCTATCAACCCTCCAGGAGTAGCTTCTTCAACAAACCTACCTGATGCCATTATGCTTTCAACCCTAGTAAAAATTGGAGCCCAATTACCTCTACTATCTTTCACGCCAGGCCTTATTTCTATCTCATCTCCAACTCTCAACTTTCCTCTCATCAAGCTTCCACCAACGACTCCACCTAAAAGATCTTCAGGTTTTGTTCCTGGCCTGTTCACATCAAAACTTCTAGCTATCTGCATCAAAGGTGGAGAAGCAAAATCTCTTTTTGGAGTTGGAATCGTTTTCTCTATAGCCTCAATTAAAGCATCTATATTAACTCTTTGCTGTGCAGAAACTGGAATTATCGGAGCATTTTCAGCTACCGTATTTTTAACAAAATCTTTTATTTCTCTGTAATTTTCTAGCAATCTTTCCTTATCAACTACATCTATTTTGTTTTGCGCTATCACTATGTTTTTTATTCCTATTATCTGCAAAGCTATTAGATGTTCCTTTGTTTGAGGTCTTGGACATTTTTCGTTTGCAGCTATAACTAAGATAGCTCCATCCATCAAAGCCGCACCACTCAACATCGTAGCCATCAACATCTCATGTCCAGGGCTATCAACAAAGCTCACAGTTCTAAGTATTTTAGTTTCAATGTTGTGTATTGGGCAAAATTCTTTCGTTGTGTAAGCTTGGGGTTCTTCACACTTTGGACATTTTCTGAAAGTACAATCAGCGTAACCAAGTTTTATCGTTATACCTCTCTTCAATTCTTCACTGTGCCTCGCAGTCCATACACCACTCAAAGCTTCAACCAGCGTAGTTTTTCCATGATCAACGTGACCTACCATACCTATGTTTATTTCCGAAAGAGGGATCATACTAATTCCTCACTAAAACTCAGTAGACTTCTCTTCTTTAAAACTTTCTTAACCTTCTCAACGTCTTCTCCGAATTCTTTCGATATCTCTTCAGCACTCAACTTGCTAACTTTAGCGTAGTTTCTTATAAATTCCTCAAAACCTTCCGAATCTTCATCCCATACATCGGAGTAAATTGGATTAAAATCAAGCATGAATTCGAACTTCTCCTCTATACTCAACTTTTCAAAATTAACATCGTAAAGTGCAGCATCTCTTAAAATCGTCTCTACAGCTTTTTTAAGTTTTTTAGCATCGTATTTCCTGTCTGGTGGTGAATATTTTGATACTATTTCGTTCACATCTCTTGGATCCATTTCAAAAGGTTTATCTGGAAGTTTTTGAACAATTTCAAAAGTCTTTTTGTCAACTGGAGACAATCTGTTCTTAAACTTCACAGTGTAGTATTCACTTTTTCCCCTCATTCTTCTAAAATCTTTCTTAGAAACATGTATTAACTCTTCTTCACTGCAAAGAGTTGAAATTATCATCCTGATCACAGCATGATCTCTGATGTTCTTTTTTGAAAGAATTAGGAAGTGTTGTAGATCGTAATCTAATCTCAACTTCTCATCTATCAATCCGCAACCCCTCCACAAAAACTCCTTCACCTTCATCTACGTAACCTACTTCGTAAGCCTCAACTAACTTTTTAATTTTTTCAACCTCATGTTCTGGAGAAATTATCATGAAACCCATGCCCATGTTGAACGTTCTGTACATCTCATCGTAATCTACTTTTCCAAGCTCTTGGATGAACCTGAAGATCTTTTGAGGTTTTAGAGGATCATCTATGACAAATTTTAGATTTTTCAACCTCTTCAACTTCGTAACTCCACCTCCAGTTATGTGAGCCAGTCCATGGACTTCGCACTCTTTGACAACTTTCAAAACTTCAACGTAAATTCTTGTTGGTGTTAAAAGTTCTTCACCTAGAGTTTTTTCTCCAAACTTTTCAAAATAACTTATTCCATTTGCCTCAATAACTTTTCTAGCTAAAGTTAGTCCATTGCTATGTATTCCACTACTTGGAATTGCAAGGATGATGTCTTTTGGTCTAATTTTTTCACCAGTTATGATCCTATCTTTTTTAACCCATCCAATCGCAGTTCCAGCTAGATCGAATCCATTAACAAGGTCTGGCATTATAGCGGTTTCACCTCCGATCAACGTTATATTACTGATCCTGCAACCTTCTTCAAGACCTTTGGCAATTTCTGACAAAAGAAATTCGTCAGGCTTATCTATTGCTATATAATCGACCATTGCAAGAGGTTCTGCACCTATGCAGAGTAAATCGTTAACGTTCATAGCAACACAATCTATCCCCACTGTATCGAACTTTTTCATTATCCTTGCAACTATTACCTTTGTCCCAACACCATCGTTTGTTATAGCGATCCCAAAATCTCCAACATCTATAACTCCTGCATAATGAAACATCAAAATTGGCTCTCCAAATCCTTTTCTAACAAATTTTAAGCTTTTTATCAAGCTTTCTTTAGCTTTATCTGCTTTCCTTATATCTACACCAGCCTTTGCGTAGTCAAACTTCATATCTTATAAACACAAGCAAAAAATATAAAGAATTTTACTTTTAGTATGGTCACCGGAATAGTTTTCCACAAAGAATACCTTATGCACGAACAATCGCCCATCCATCCAGAGAGAAGAGAAAGGCTTGCTTACACGTTTGATCAACTTAGAGAGGAAGGAATATTAGACAGTGACTTGATAAAAATAATAGAACCGTCTCCAGCGAGTTTGGAAGATGTTTTGGAAGTTCATACGAGAGAGTATGTAAACTTTTTGAAAAGGGAAAGTGATAGAGGTGGAGGAATAATAGACATGGACACAAACATACCAAAAGGTGTTTTTGAGAGAGCTTTACTAGCTGCTGGAGGAGCTATAAGAGCTGCAAAAGCTGTTATGGAAGGAGAAGTTGAGAACGCTTATGCTATGGTTAGACCACCAGGACATCATGCAAAACCATACATAGGAGCCGGATTCTGTTATTTCAACAACGTAGCTATAGCTGTTAAATGGCTCTTGAAAAAAGGGTTTAAAAGAATAGCAATACTTGACTTTGATGCACATCACGGAGATGGAACTCAGGAAGTTTTTTACGAAGACGACAAAGTTCTTTTCATCTCAACGCATCAAATTCCCCTCTATCCTGGAACTGGCTACCCATGGGAATGTGGAAGCGGGAAGGGAGAAGGTTTCACGATAAATATACCGATGCCTCCCGGAGCTGGAGATGAAGAATACTTTCTTGCGATGAACGAAATAATCGCTCCCATACTGAAAGAATTTGCTCCAGAATTCATAGCAGTCTCTCTAGGTTTAGACGCTCACTTTACAGATCCAATAACTGGTCTAGCTTTAACTGCGAAAGGATACGCTGAGATCATGAAAAGAACCTTAGAACTTTCAGAAGAAATTTGCAACGGAAGACTTTTTGTAGTTTTGGAAGGAGGTTACAGTGTTGAAGCTGCTTTACCATACACAAACTTAGGAGTAATAGCCGCTTTAGCTAAGCTCGATATAAGATTCATAAGAGAACCAGAAGGTTACGAATCGGAACTTTTTTGGAAAAAGAAAGATGTAAGACAGAAGGTCTTGTCGAACATCGAAGATGTAAAAAAAATTCATAGGAGGTATTGGAATTGCTTGAAGAGCTAAAGAAGATTCAAATTGAAATAGCAAAAAGTGTTGTTCTAAAAGATAAGTACAAAGAAGACGAATTTGAATTTGTAATAGGTGTAGATCAAGCTTTTTTTAGTAAAAAAGTTGTATCTGCAGCTGTAAAGTTCAGTTATCCAGAGCTGGAAATTGTTGAAACAAACTACGTAATTGAAGAAGTAAATTTTCCATACGTTCCAACTTTTTTGATGTTCAGAGAAGGTGAACCGGCTGTAAAAGCTGTTAAACCCCTGCTGAAAGGGAAGTGTGCTGTATTAGTAGATGGAAGTGGAATAGCTCATCCAAGGAGGTGCGGTTTAGCTACCTACATAGCTGTAAAAACTCAAGAGCCAAGTGTAGGTGTTACGAAGAAGAAACTTTTTGGAGAAGAGGTTGTTGAAGAGGGTTTGGTTACTTTGAAAGAGAAAGGTGAGATCATAGGTTATGTTGTAAGAGGTTGCAAAAAGTGCAAACCAGTATATATTTCCCCAGGAAGCTTTATAACTCCAAAAACTTCTCTAGTATTGGTAAAAAACTGTTTCAGAGGTTGCAGTTTACCTGAACCTTTAAGAGTTGCGCACGAACTTGCAAACAAGATCAAGCTTTCGCATGTATGAAGATGTGGTCTCTGTGGTAAGGTTCTAAGGAATCGCTAGCCAACACCTCGAACTTCTTACTCAGCGATCTTCTTACTCTATCAAAAACTTCTCTTGGATCTGCAACAGAATCTATGCTTCTAGCTTTAACCATTATTAAAAACTCTCCACCTTTCTTCAAAAAGAACCTTACGTTTTCTTCTAGTATTTCAATTTGGTTTGGCTGGGCGATATCTTGGTATATGAAATCGACCTTCTCAACTATCCCACTGTAAAGCCAAGGTTTTGATGCATCTGCAAGTAGAGGTATTATGTTTTTTCTTTCTTTTACCAACTCCAAAAGTTTTTCAAATGGTTTTGCAGCATATTCAACAGCGTATATTATTCCCTCATCTATTATATCTGCCAAATGACTTAAAGTAGTTCCAGTAGCTGCTCCCAAGTAAAGTACTTTCTCGTTTCCTTTAAAATTTATCCTGTAACCTTTAAGAATCATAGCAGCAAGTTTACTTCGCCAAGGAATCCATTCTCTAAAACCTTCTGAAACCTTCTCTCCATAATGACTTCCATACTTACTTCTTGTAAATATAGTATTATCGCTTTTTATAAAAACATTTCTAACAACTTCTTTCATTTCCTCCTCAACTCCTCGTACCTCTTTCTCACTGCCTCATAAAGTTCTTCTTCAACTTCCCCTCTGAAGTAATCTATTTTTGCAGCTATAGCTATCTTTGCAGCTAAAAATCTAGCCATCTTTCCTCTTTTTGATTTAGGTAGAGTTCTTATAAAAGGGTGTATGAATATAACTCCATGCTTTGGAATCTTTGCAGTTTTACCTCTTCTCATCCTAGCTAAAGCTTTGTATAAGCTCTTTTCAGCTCCTATTATTTGAATTTTACTTGCGGGAAGACTTATAAGCTTTTCAAAACTACCAGCCCTTTCTAAAAGTTTTGCAGCAATCTTAGATCCTGCTATCTCCGTAACGTTTGGAGAGATCTTTTTCATAACATCGTCGATCTCTTTCTCTATCCTCTCCAAAAGACCTTCTAGAGATTTTATTTTTTCTTTAAAATCTTTTACAAGCTCATCCTCTTTGATCTCCGAAAGATCTTCGAGTTTTTCTTTCAATAGATTTATAGCTTCCTCGACTTCTTCCAAAGCTTTTACAAGAGCTATAGCGTACTTATCTTCTCTCTTTATTTCTTTTTCAACTTTTTTCTCTGTAGATTCTATAGCTACTTGTCTAAGTTTTCTGTAGTATTCTTTTTCATTTTGGAAAACTTTAAGCCCATATTCAAACAAGTTAAACGGTAAGGGTTCATCGTTCGAGGCTTTTTCAAAGGATTCTATTAAATTCTTTGAAACTTCTATTTCTTCGTTCTCAATCGTTCCAAACCAAACTTTCCACTTCATACTATTATCGTCCTTCTGTGATCTTTGTAAGTTTTTGAAGCTATGAAAGTTTGGAAGTGATTTATTCTTATCCCGTTCTTTTTAAACCATTGCATAAATTTTCTCCTTTCTCTTCTATACTCTTCAAGGTCTTTATATCTAACAATCAAACATAAATCGTAACCAGAACCTACCAACTCAAAAATGTTCTCCACAAAATCTAATTTTTTAAAATGTTCTACTACTTCATCTATTCTATCCTTTGAAGCTATATCTATGTCTATAAAAACGACTGCAAGCATGCTTAGTCCAAGTTTTTGATAGTCCGCGATCCAATATCCTTCTTTCAGTTTTATTATATATCCTTTATCCTCTAGATCTCTTATCCTGTTTTGGACCGTTCTCAACGTTACACCAACGCTTTCAGCTATTTCGCTTTGCGTCTTACCTTTAAGTATCCCCTCTATTATTTTCTTGTCGATTTCATCCAAATATTTTTTCACAATTTAGTGAAATATCTTGCAAGTTTATATGTCTTTCCGAAATGGCCGCTTTTTAACTGCAACTTTAGATACGTAAGTTAAAACGAGTTCGCCAGTTTGTTTGTACACTTTAACGTCGTAAACTATTACTCCATACTGATCTTTATCTTCTTTACTTATAACTTCTGCTACAGCTTTTATCGTATCTCCCGCAAAAACTGGTTTAGTAAAACGAAGTTTATCTATCCCATAGAAAGCTACAACAGTATTTTCCACAATTCTAAGTCTTGTAAGAAGACCTGAAGCTATTGAAAGCGTTAAAAGACCATGAGCTATCCTTCTTCCAAATGCAGTACTCTTAGCATATTCTTCATCCACATGTATAGGAGTCCAGTCTCCGCTGAGAGCTGCAAACATTACTATGTCTGCTTCTGTGATAGTTCTCGCAGGACTTTCAAACTTTTCACCTAACTCAAAATCTTCAAAGAACTTCATATCAAAGGTATGTGTTCCTTTCCTCTAACGACTTTCATCTTCATAGCTCCTTGTTCACAACCTACGACGCACACACCGCAGCCAAAACATTTCTCTTCATCAACTTTTGCATAGCTGTTCAAAGCTATTGCATTGAAGTGACATCTCTCTACACAAGTTCCACAGGCTATGCATACGTCTTTTTCCACGTAAGCTACGTAACGACTTTTCTCAAGGATCGACGATATTGGTATTCCAGAAAACTTCGCTGCTAAGAAAAATTCACAACAGTCGCTGCAGCAGTTGCAGTTTACGGTAACTCTTTTATCTACAATCTTTGCTGTATTAACCCAAGTATGAACTAAACCATCTTTTTCTATTCTTTCTATGAGTTCTAAAGCTTCATCAACACTGATCTCTATCCCAGAACCCCTTTCTATAACGTACTCCGCCCCTCTACCAAGCTGAATACAATGCCAGGTTTTTTCATCATTAACTAGTTCCTTCGTGAATTTACAACCACTAGCTGCCAAGGATGTAACATTTCTACACGAACAAGGGACTAAAGCTATCTTTTCTTGCGCTTTTATCATTTCAACTATATTTTCATAAGGGAGAACGTCGGGTAGATCTTTTATAGCGTTGTAAGCGGGAACTACTCTCCAAACCTTAATTCCGCTGAGAGATAAAAAGTTTCCAACTGCTTTATGGGCTTCCTTTTCGCCAAACTCTTTCCAAAGTTTTGCGAATTCTGGATCTTTCATGTGCTTTGATGCAAGAGTTGCATCGTGCAGTTGAACTATATCTCTTACGAACCTGTAGTAGTCTCTGTTTTTAAAATCTCTCGGTATAACTACTCCTTTTCTAAACAAGTTTTCAAGGATCTTTTCAACTTTCTCTTTTTCTATTGAGAACTTTTTTGCCAACTCTTCAATGCTTGCTGGTAAAAAAGCAACAATTTTAGCCTCTTTTTCGTCCATTAAATATTCTAAAATTTTTCTTAAGAGAAAAGAATCTGGAAATCCTAATTTTTTCATTAATTCTTCGTACATAGATTAGGTTACTTTTCAGATTTAAATTTATTGTAGTTCTGATTCTAAAAATAAAAGAATTATTGATGTAATTCATAGTATTATATATAATAAATATTTATGAAAATAAACTTTTCGTTATAGATGAAAAATTTATAAAATTTTTTCACAACAACTTTCTTTCTTTTTAAATAAGTTGATATCAAACGAAAAATTTATAACGGTTACTATGAACAGCTGATATGCTCGCAGAATCTATTCTAACAGAAGAGCAGAAAGCTATAAAAGAAGCTGCTAGGGAGTTTGCTGAAAATGAGTTTCCAAAGTTCGCTGAGGAGTGCGATAGGGAGGAGAGGTTTCCATTTGAACTTTGG
>JANXDX010000005.1 GCA_025058735.1 Archaeoglobaceae archaeon
GTTTCCCGCACTTCTGAGCTAGATTTACAACGAAGGAATCCAGCTCATCTCTTTCGAAATAGATGTTTGTTGGGATGTTTGTGTAGTTTTTGTGGAAGACGTAAATTGGTTTTCTGTAGCCGTTGCAGGAGATGTCTTCAAGCACTCTATCGAGAATAAAAGCTGTAATTTTGCCGTAGAGGAGGAAGTCTCTGTTCATGTAGTAGAGGATCTTGTAGTAACTTTCATCATTAATTTTAAATTTTATTTCTTTTATAATTTTATCGTAAATCATTTTTAAAATTTCCTTCTTCGATCTACCATCATCCTCCACTTTTTCTATCTCATCTCTCAACACCAAGGATAACTCTTTGTAGATTTCATACTCAGTTGAAGATAAGTTTGGCTCAACTACAACGTAGCGGTAATCTTTTTCTTCATCGTTGTAGATTATGAGAACTTTGCAGTAAGGTTCTAAGATCCAGTACTCTTCAACGACTCTCCAACCCTTAGGGAGTTCATATTCAATAATTTTTCCAACTTTTTCAACTTCTTTTATTTCTTTTTTCAAAAATTTTTTCTCTTCTCTTATTCCTAGAATTCTACTAAATTTCTTTGCATCTTCAATTGCTTTAAAAGCCTCCTTTTCATACTCTTCCAACTCTTCATTTAGCTTATAATTATTATTATGAGATTCGATCATTAATAATACTATGCTGTTAAAAAATATAAATTTTTTGCAACGTAAATATTGTCAAGTAGAAGAATAGTAGGAGCTTTAAAAAGTTTACAGGAAATCAATTTTAAATTGAAAACTGTAAAATGCAAATTAACAAAAATAAGCTCTTAAAAGTTCTTTAGTTTGAACGCAAAGCGTTAGTCGATCTTTTCTAACTTTCGTTTCAAGGATTTACCTTTTCATAAGTTTCAAAGGTCCAACGGTATAGATGCGTTGCACAGCATATCTAAGGAAAAAATTAAATATTAATGGAGCTTAAAAAACACGATGATCGATGTAATAATGAATGGTGAAGTCTTGAAAACCGTTGCAAAAGCCATTACCGCACTTGTAAGTGAAGCTAGGATCCATTTTCTAAACCAAGGTATGCACTCAAGAGCAGTAGATCCTGCAAACGTTGCTATGGTTATAGTCGACGTTCCAAGGGAAAGTTTTGAAGTTTACAACGTAGACGAGGAAAAAGTGATAGGTGTAGACGTTGACAGAATTTACGACATAAGCAAATCAATAAAAGGTAAAGATCTAGTCGAACTCTTGCTTTCAGAAACTGAGTTGAAGATCAAGTTTGGAAGCGTAGAGTACAGTGTTTCTCTAATAGATCCATCAGCTATAAGAAAAGAGCCAAGGATCCCAGAGCTGGAACTTCCAGTTAAAGTTGTAATGGATGCTGGAGAATTCAAAAAAGCTGTAACTGCAGCAGATAAGATAAGTGACCATGTAATTTTCAGAAGTGATAAAACTGGATTCATCGTAGAGGCTAAGGGAGATGTAGACAAGATAACTTTTCACATGAGTGAAAGCGAGCTCATAGAATTCAACGGAGCCGAGGCTAAGAGTATGTTCAGTATAGAATATCTAAAGGAGTTCTGCAAAATTGCAGGAAGCGGAGATCTTTTAACGATAAGGTTGGGAACAAACTATCCAGTTAGATTGCTTTTTGAACTTTCTGGAGGAAAAGTTAAAGTTGAGTATATTCTTGCACCAAGAGTAGAAGCTGAATGATTCCACTTTTTCCAATAATTTCACGTTATCCGTTTTTAAAGGTAGCTGCTAAAGTTTTTGAAAATTTAAAAGTTGAGGATGAGATTTTAAAGTTTCCAGAAGTTTTAGAGGAGGCAAAGAAGATCGTTGAACTTTCGTTGGAAGGGAAAAAATTTGAAAGAAAATATTTAAAAGTTGATATTATTTGTTCCAGCTGCGATGAAAAGTGTGTAAAGTGCAGATCCCTCGGAAACTTCGAAAATTGCAACTTTTGTTGTAATTGTTTTAAAAATTGTAAAAAAAAGCTTCCCGAAGAAGAATGGAAATTTGAAGCTAAAAGGTCTGTTTTAAGATACGTAGTTACAAGAAGTTTAGCCTCACAGCTTGAAGAGAGAGAAAGGATGAGGTTTGCTGTGGTTGAAGCTTCCTACTATGCAGATCTATTAAAGAGTGAAAGTGACGCTGTTGTAAAACTTTTAGCATCGGACTTCGGATTGAAGTTGAGAAGTTGGAACACCCATGTAGTTAGTTACGTTAGAGCATCTTCAAGGATAAAATCTCCAGAATGGCGTCTAATCAATAGAAAGATCTCTTTAGGATACGTTAGAACTGATAGGAGAGAAGTTGAGAGGATAATAGTTGAAATTTTGAGATCGAAGCTGATGGAAAAAACTCCAACTTTATTTGAATTGAAGATAAAAAAGAAGAGAAAGCTGAAGGAGTTCGAAGTTGAACACGGAAATGTTGAAGCAAAGTTTTTCCCTCCATGTATGAAAGAGATTTTGATACAGCTCAAAAATGGTTTAAATGTTTCTCATTCAGCAAGGTTCGCCATTGCAAGTTTTCTATTGAACATCGGAATGAAAGTTGAAGAAGTTGTAGAAATTTTTAGAACTACTCCAGACTTCAACGAAGAAAAGACGAGGTACCAAGTTGAACACATAGCTGGGCAAAAAGGAAGAGGAGTGGAGTATGTAAGCCCATCTTGTGATACGATGAAAACTTACCAACTCTGCATTTCAAACTGCAAAGTGAATCACCCAATAAATTATTATAGAAAGGTTAAAAAATCTAGAAAAGAAAAAAGTGAGCATGTTTGAGTTCATAGCCCTAACTTTGATAACTTTAGCAGCAGTTGTCCTATTTGCAAGAAATCTGGAAACAGCTATAGCTCTCTATGCAACTCTAACTATTCTTGCTAATCTAGTATCTTTTAAAATCGTCTACATAGGAGAAGTTGGACCACTAATTTTAGTTGGCCCAGCTGGAGTTATAGCTTATTCTGCAACATTTCTATTGACAGATTTTTTGACAGAAGTTGCAGGAAAGGAGTACGCTAAGAGGGCTGTTTTTGCAGGATTTTTAGCAAACATCTTAACAGTTATAGTTGTTTTTGAGGCTTTAATTCAAAGACCTTTCGCTATGAGTTCTGAAGAAGTTGATGCTTTTAACAAAGTTTTAGGATTTGCACCGAGGATAATTTTAGCTTCAATCGTAGCTTTCATAGTTGCACAAACACACGATGTATACGCTTTCCATTTCTGGAAAAAAATAACAAAAAATAGATTTCTTTGGCTAAGAAACAATGCTTCTACAGTAGTTTCCCAAGCTATAGATACTGTACTTTTCATCACAATAGCTTTCTACGGCTTAATTCCAAACGATGTTCTAGTTGCAATGATCTTGACTCAGTACTTGATCAAAGTTCTGATAGCTTTGATCGACACACCCTTCATGTACTTGTCAGTATGGATCTTCGAAAAGAGCTGGAAAGCTAAGTTTGCAAGCAAAACTTAATAAAATATAAAAATTAAAATAAAAATAGTTTATAAAATAATTTATTTTGTTACATGCTTTAAAGCTTCTTTTATATCGTCCTCTTTTACCGTTTTTCTTCCAGCACTTTTAGCTAAATTTGATGCGACTTTTCCTAGCTTTACAGCATAACCCTCGATCACCTTCACAAGTTCGACCTTGGCATCTTCACTGATCCTCTGTGCACCGGCTTTTCTAAGAATCCTCTCTATCGGTGCAAGTGGAAGTTCACGAGCCTTCTCTTTACCCCCTTCCATGCACGATCACCTCGACGTTATTTAACCTACCCCTATATAAATTTATTGTCATAATTGCAGGTTAGCTTGATAAAGTCGATCGAATTAAGTTCATACCTAAACTATTTACTCAAAGTTTTTAGAATAGACATGTTGAAGTTTTTTTTGACATCACAATATCTCATACTCTACACTTCACAAAACTCAAAGTTAAAAATTAGTTCAGTAAATCTAATTTTTTTAACTACAATAATATTTAAAAGAAAGTTGCAGGAGTTCCTATAGCTACGTAAACAGCTCTATTTTTTCCAACGTTTTTTACTTTGTGCGGGATCTTAGAAGAGTGCCAAATTGCATCTCCAGCTTTTAAAATATATTTTTCACCTCCAATACTACATTCGATCTCGCCCTCAAGTACAAACCTTAATTCTTCACCTGTATGTTCATAGAAAGGAGTTTCTTTTCCAATTTCTAGTTCGCAGAGCATTACTAAAAGTTTCTCACTCTTAGCTTTTATCGTATACCTAATCCCATCTCTCTCAACGATCTCTCCCTCATTAGCTCTAATCACGATCGCGTTCATAATGTGAATGAGAGAGGATAGATAAAAATTTTATGGAAAGATCGGTGGAAAATCTAATCCCAACTTTTCGTCAAATCCCATCATAACGTTCATGTTTTGAACGGCCTGTCCACTTCCTCCTTTAACTAAGTTGTCTACAGCAGAAACAACGACAACTCTTTCTTTAGCTGAGAAAAGAGCTATGTCGCAGAAATTACTACCTCTCACTTGTGAAAGTGTAACTTCATCCTGTAACCTTACGAAGTAACAATCTCTGTAGAAATTCTCGTACAACTTGTAAAGTTCATCTCTACTGAGCTCCCCCCTTAAAAATACGTGCGCAGTAGCTAATATTCCTCTAGACCCAGGAAAAACTTGAGGAGTAAAATAGATTTCTATATCTTCCTGAAACCTTTTAAGCTCCTGCAGGATCTCGTAGTAGTGTCTGTGGTCTGTAACTTTGTAAGGAACTATCGCTTCATGCAAGTTTGGATAATGGGTAAAACTACTAGGACTTTCTCCTGCACCAGTTATTCCACTCTTACAATCGAAGACGACTTTTTCAACTATTTCAAGGTTTGCTAGTGGAGCTATTGCTAAGATTGTTACAGTTGGGTAACATCCTGGATTTGCAACTAAGTTCGCTTCGGCAATTTCATTTCTACGTAACTCAGTTAAACCGTAAACTGCTTTCCTGTAACCTTTGTGCTCTATTCCATAAACCTTCTCATAAACTTCCTTTTCTAGTCTGTAGTCTGCCGAAAGATCTACAACTTTTATACCTAAATCTAAAAGCCCTGGAACGTAGTTCATAGCTTCTCCATGTGGAACTGCTGTAAAAACAAAGTCACAATCTCTAAAATATTTTAAATCATGATCACAGAACTTCAAATCATAAAAACCTTTAAGAAATCTGTGAACTTTCCATATTTCCTTATCTTTGAATCTTCTTGATGATGCCGCAACTAATTCTACTTTTGGATGCTTGTACAGAATTCTTAAAAGTTCCGAGCCAGTGTATCCACTTGCACCTACTATTCCAACCTTCATGCAGAAAGTTTTTTCTGATTTTAAAAATTCTCTTTTTTGTTTAAAAGTTTTTATAAGCATCTAAGCTCCAAACTTTTCGGCAAGATCTGTAAGATCTAGCAGCAAGTTTATGAGATCTAGTCCTTTTATTCTACAAAGTCCGCCCTTGTAAGCTTCAAATTCGGAAAAAACTCTAACTTCGTCTCTCCTAACTCCTTCAAACTTTATCGCTATTGGAACTGGATCTGCTGTATGCTCTCTAACACTCACAGGTGTTGAGTGATCCGATGTAACAACCAAGCAAAAATCTTTCTCTAAAAACTTCCACAACTCTCTATCCAACTTCTCTATGAACTCCTTTTTGCCTTCAAAGTCTCCATCGTGACCAAGCTCATCTGTAGCTTTGAAGTGAAGCAAAACAACATCTGATCTCTTGATCTCAGAAAGAGCTTCATCAACTTTTGCCTTAACATCTGTGAACTTGTTCCCAGTAGCTCCTTTAGGTGTTAGGACTTTTGCACCAACAACAACTCCAACACCTTTTATAAGGGCAGTTGCAGAGATCACTGAAAGCTTTAACCCATACCTTTCTTCAAAGCTCGGTATCTTTACCATAGATCCAGCTCCCCTCAAGAGTAGTGCGTTTGCCTTAGGTAACCCCTTCTTTTCTCTTTCAACGTTTATTGGATGCTTTTCTAAAACATCGTGGGCTTTTTCCATAAATTCATTTACGATCTCGGCCATCTTTTTAGCTTTATAGTTAAAAGCTTCACATCTCTTAACTTTCTCACCTGTTTTCTTAGGATCTGTATCACCAACTTCAGCTGACAGATCTTCTCCTCTAAAAACAACTGCAGCTCTATGTCCAGTGGCTTTTTCTATGAAAAATTCTACAGGTAAGTCTATTTCTCTTAAAGCTTTTATCAATTCATCTGTGTTTTCTATTCTTCCTGCTCTCCTATCAACCACTTTTTTATCAAAAATTCTTCCTTTTCCTTCAACAGTTGCGAAGTTTGCTCTGAATGCAACATCTCCTGGCTTTACATCAATTCCTATTCCAGCAGCTTCAATTGGTCCTCTTCCACAGTAAAACTTGTAGGGATCGTAACCTAAAATTGCTAAATGACTTGTATCACTCCCTGGTCTAATTCCTGGAGCTATAGTATCCATTATTCCGTTTATACCTAGATCGGCTATGCTGTCTAAGTTTGGTTTCCTAGCAACGCTCAGAGGTGTCTTTCCTCTGATCGGTCTATCCGGTGCTCCATCTATTATCAATATCAATATCATAGCATCACCTAAAAATTAAATAAATAAAAATAAAAATAAATAATACAATAATAAAATATGAAAATAAGTTCAGTCCTTTCTGTAAAGGACTATCTCTATCGCCGAAACGTTCGCTACTCCCTGTTCACCTTGTATCTTCTCAGTTGTTATGTCGATTTTTTTAACTTCAACATCAGGTAAGAAGCGCTTCCTGACTATTTCTGCAACATCTACAGCTCTACTTATAGCTTTACCTCTCGCTTTAATTGCAACTTCTTTTGCACCGCTGTTAAACTGTGTTAAAACAGCTAGTACGTAGTTCATAACCGGCTTGTTTCCAATAAACACAGCATTCTCTGCCATTACTACACCTCCTTGTTTTTTGAAAAAAAGTTTGTATGATTTATTAATCTTTCTATTCGAGCGTCGATGTGCTGTTAAAATTTTCTCTTTTAAATTTAAAAATTGTAAAGAAAAAGAGAAGGTCTTATGCGCTTTAATGTTCTTGAACAATTTTAAATTTATTGATAGATTCGAGAACTTTTTAAACTCGACGCTATCTTTTTCTGATGTTCCTTAAGCTGATCGAGGATGTAAAAAAGATTCTAAAAGATTTTGGAGATGAAAGGTATATAAGAGAAAGTGAGCACGCTGATCTTTGCAGTACTATAGCTTTTAAAATTGCGAAAGATACAGGAAAAGATGCTAAGATCGTTGCAGATGAAATAGTTGAAGGTTTAACTCCTCTAGGTTACGTTTCAAGTGTTCACAGCATCAATGGATACATAAACTTCTTTGCAAACGAAGAGTTCTTGGAAGATACTGTAAAGTCTATTCTAAAGGATCAAGAGAACTATGGAAAACTTAACTTCAAAGGAAAAGTACTTGTTGAGCACACTTCTGCAAATCCAGATGGGCCTCTGCACATAGGTCATGTTAGAAATGCTGTTCTTGGAGATTGCATTGCAAGAATTTTGAAAAAAGCCGGCTACGATGTTCTCACTCACTACTACATAAACGACATGGGGAGACAGATGGCTGTAACTTACCTCGGCTACGAACTCTTCGGTTTCAGCGATAAGAAATCAGACCATGCAGTAGCTGATTCTTACATAAAGGCGAACGTTGAGCTTGAAAAGAGACCGGAATTAGAAAAAAGAGTTGAGGAGATAATGCTAAAGTATGAAAGTTTGAACGAAGAAGTTTTTGAGAAGATGAGAAATATAGTTAGTTTCGCCTTAGAAGGAATAAAGCAAACTTTAGAAAGGTTAAACGTTTGGCACGATGAATTTGTCTGGGAGAGTGACTTTGTAAAAAATGGATCTGTGCAAGAAATTTTGAAAAAGCTTGATGAGAAAAAGATCGTTGAAAAAGATGGAGCGTGGATCGTTAGACTTGAAGGTTTTGAAAAGGAAGTGATCTTGAAGAGAGAGAATGGAACAACGCTCTACATAGCAAGAGATCTTGCATACCATTCATGGAAAAGTAAATTCTTCGATAGAATTGTAAACGTCCTTGGAGCAGATCACAAGCTTCACGCTTCACAACTTTTAAAACTCCTGGAAATAATTGAAGTTAAGAAGCCTGAGGTTGTGTTTTTCGAATTCGTATCACTACCTGAAGGAAGGATGAGTACTAGGAAAGGGAGATACGTTTCCGCAGACGAGTTGATGGAAAAAGTTAAAGAGGAGGCTTTGAAACTGTTGGAAAGTAGAGATATTAGTCAAAAAGAAAAAGATGAAATTGCAGAAGCTGTAGCAATTGGAGCAATAAGGTTTGATTTTGTAAAAGTTGCTCCAGAGAAGCATATAACTTTTGACTGGCATCAAGCTTTAGACTTTGAAAGACAAACTGCAAGTTACATACAGTACACACATGCTAGAGCTTGCAGTATATTGAGAAAAGCGTTGGAATATGGAATGCAAGAACTTGATTTTAAAGGCGATCTTTGCAACAAAGAGGAAAGAAAATTAGTAATTAATCTTTCAAAGTTTCCATATCAACTGATGAGGGCTGCAAAAGATTTAAGACCTCACTACATAGCTGAATATCTTTTAAGTCTATCTTCAAACTTCAACGAATTCTACAGACTTCATCCAGTGCTTAAGTGCGAGAAAGAGCTGAGGATGCACAGACTTGCATTAGTTGATGCTACTAGGATAGTTCTGAAGAACGGTTTAGAGTTACTTGGAATAAAACCTTTGGAAAAGATGTGAACGCCGGGGCTGGGATTTGAACCCAGGAGCCCTTTCGGGCATCGGCTCTCAAGGCCGACGCAGTACCACTCTGCAACCCCGGCTGAGTTTAATTTACACAAAGTTTTAAAAACTTTTTTTCCAAATTTCTAATATAAAATTAGCTATCTTTTCAACTTCTTCTCTCTTAAACCAAACGTAACCTTCCACTTCTTTATCACAAACTACTGCAACTACTTTCCCCTGTAAAAAATTTTCAACTTCTTCAGGTTCTTTTACAACAACTATCCTATCTTTTCCAGCTTTACTGAACCCCTCTGTAAGTACTAAGTCGTAGTCGTTCAAGTATCTTTCAACTAATTCATCCAGATCTTTGCAATCAATTCTTTTTATAAGGGCAAGCTTTTTTTGTGAAGTTATTAAAACATCTGCTCCACTTTGATAAATTTTCCAAGAATCTTTACCTTCCTTATCTATTTCAAAGTCTTCATGTACATTTTTTACAACTGCTACCTTCAATCCAGCTTTTTTTAGTATCGGGACAACTCTTGTTATAAGAGTTGTTTTTCCACTTCCAGAGCTTCCAACGATGCTCAATATCAAAGTTCAAACAGCCTCCTTTTGAGATCTTTTTCAAGTTCGTAAAGTTCTACGAAACCTTCCGTGTTCAGTATCATGAAGGAAGCTTTCAAAGATCCACCTCCTCCTCCCCAAACGCCAGTAGCTGATCCTGGATTGAGTAAAGTTACTTCCGATCTGTAGAAGTCTGGAGAATGTGTATGGCCAGAGATCAGTACATCTAACCTCTTGTTTAGGCAAATCCTTTTCAACTGTTCTCTGTCACCTCTTGGATAAACTTGATCTCCATGGATTATTCCTACTTTTAGATCTCCAACTTCTATCTCTGCATATTCTGGCAAAGAAAGATGATCCATGTTACCTTTTACAGCTAAGGTATTACCTAAACTTTTTAAAAAGTTCAAGACTTTTAAATCTGTTAGATCTCCTGTACAAAAAACGTAATCAAACTTCTTTGATAGTATAAAGCTTTCTATCTTCTTCGGTATCCAAACTGCTCTGCTAGGTATGTGCGTATCTCCCAGTATTAGTATAAGCATTCTGGTACCTTTTGTTTCGCCAACAAGTCTGAATAATTTTCCCTCTCTCTTATAATCCACCACTTCTTTCCGCTGACTAGAACCTCTGCACACCTAGGCCTTCCATTGTATTGACTGCTCATTACAAAACCATAAGCTCCAGCATCGAAAATTGCAACTATGTCTCCCTTTTTAACTTCTGGAAGTTTTCTATCTCTAGCTAAAATGTCTCCAGACTCACATATCGGCCCAACTACGTCGCAAGTTAATGATCTTTCCAAGTTCATCTTGTTTGCAACCTCTACTCTATGGTAAGCTCCGTACATCGCAGGGCGTAAGAGTAAGTTGAACCCAGCATCTACCGCTACGAAGTTCCTGTAGCCTTTTTTAACGGCATTCACCTTGGTTAAAAGAACTGTTGTTTTTCCAACTATACTCCTTCCAGGCTCAAGCCATAGAGAAGGTTCAGATCTAAGCTCAGACAATCTAGATTCATATATTGGAATCAAAGCATTTGCTAGATCTAAAGGTTTTGGTGCTCCGGTTCCATCGTAATCTATTGCAAGCCCTCCACCTATGTCCAAAAATTCTAATTCAATTCCCAACTTTTCAACTTCCTTAGCTACATCGAAAATTTTATTTAGAGCTTCGCAGAAAGCTGAAAGATCTTTTATTTGACTACCTATATGGCAATGTATCCCAACTGGCTTTACTTTTTTTGTTTTCAAAGAAACTTCGTAAGCTTTTAAAGCTTCACTTTGTGGTATCCCGAACTTGGACTCTCTAAGCCCAGTAGCTATCTTTGGATGAGTCTTTGGATCAACATCTGGATTTATTCTAAAAGCTATTTCTACTTCTTTATCAGAAATTTCAGAAATTGTAAAGAGCTCATCGTAGCTATCTACACTGAACTTAACTCCTGCATCGATCCCTTCTCTTATCTCATCATCGCTCTTCGAATTTCCATTAAAAAGTATTAGATCTTTATTGAATCCAGCAAGAAGAGATAAATATAGCTCTCCTCCACTAAAAACATCTGCTCCTAAGCCTTTTTTTGCAATTATCTTCATTATAGCTAAGTTGTTGTTTGCTTTCACTGCGTAGAGGATCTTTGATCTTGGAAAAGATTCAAGGTAAGATTCGACGTTTTTTTCCAAGAGACTTTTTGAAGTTACGTAAACTGGAGTACCAACTTTTTCAGCGATTTCAACAGCTGGAACTTCTTCAATAAAAAGTAAGTTTCCTCTAGCTTCTATCATCCTAGCTCTATTCTCAATTTTTCAGGATCGTATTTCCAATCTTCAGGTAAAACTCCAACTTCTTTGTAATAGTTTGAAAGTCTCCAGATCTTAGCCTCTATTAACTGAAGACCTCTTGCATTGTGCTTGTCTTTCTTGTTAAATTCCAAATGCTTTCTCAAGTTCAAAGCCTTTTTTATCAGAGCTTTGAGATCTTCCGGATACTTCATAGTAACTCCTTGTTCTTTCAAAATTTGAACGAGCTTTTTACCGGTAACTTGCCTAACAGATGGGATTCCGTATCGATCTCTCAATATCATACCAATTACACTCGGCTCGTAGCCTTCGTTGTAGAGTTCTAAAATTTTTTTCTCAACCTCTTCTGCCTTCATTGTTACCCATTCTGGTGGAGAATCTCTATAGACTTTTTTCGATCCAGACTTCCCTCTCCTCTTTGCATGCATTCTAGCCATAAAGGCTGTTAGCCTTTAAATATATAAGTTTAATGAGGGGCAGAAATTTAAAAATGAAATAAATATAAAAATTTTATTTTTTAAATATTAAAATTATTAAATCCTTGAAGCTAGATTCGCTGCCTCGTAAACAGCACTTCCAACGTTTCTAGGTTTAACACAATCACCTATGTAATAAGTAGGAACTTCAAGCTTTATATCAATCTTCCTAGGCTTCATACCAGTTGCAACTACTAAGCTGTCGAACTCAACTTCAACTTTTTTACCATCTATAGATCCAAAGATCTTCCTTTCAGCTACTTTTTCAGCTTTGAAGTTGCAGAGCCATTTAACGTTCTTGTTCCTTAACTCTCTCAGTAAAGCAAATCTATAATTTCTCTCTAGATCTAAAGCTATGTCGCTTAAAATTTCAAGTATTGTAACTTCTTTTCCTTCTTCAGCTAGGTGAAGAGCGGTTTCGCACCCTATCCTTCCTCCACCTAAAATAACTACTCTTTTCCCAGTCTTTACTTTTCCAGTCAGAACATCGACTGCTTTCAAAGAAGTTTCAATTCCAGGTATATTTGGAATATCATGTTCGGAACCTACAGCGATCACAACCAATTCTGGGCCTATCTCTTTTATTTTTTCACTTGTAGCTTCTGTTTTCAACAAAACTTCAACGTTCTTCAACTGCCCTTTTAGCCATTCTAAGTAAGATCTAAGATCAGATTTGAAGCTTGAAATCGATGCAGGTATCAAGTTTCCTCCGAGTTGTTGATCTTTTTCGATGATCGTAACTTTGTGACCTCTAATGCTAGCGATCCTTGCAAACTCCATTCCTGCAACTCCTCCTCCGATTACAACGATCTTCTTTGGCTTTTCAACTTTTTCAATTTTAACTTCAGGATTTATTGAACATTTTGCTATAAACTGTCTTGAACTGAAAAGTCTATCTATGCAATCGTTGCACCTTGTACATGGCCTAATATCTTTAATTCTTTTCTCACTAAGCTTTATAACCAGCTCTGGATCTGCAAGCAAAGCTCTTCCTAAAGCTACAAGATCGATCTTACCTTTCTCTATCAAATCTACAGCCATCTCAACAGAAATTCCTCCAACTCCAATTACTGGAACTTTTACAGCTGACTTGATTTTAAATGCCCCACTTAAAAGAATACCTCTCTTTACAATCATCGGAGTTATTGCAAAGCCACCGCTTACATGTAAGCAATCAACTCCAGCTTTTTCAAGCTCAACAGCATACTTTAATATCTCATCATCACTCACTCCACCGTAAGATGGAAAAGATCCATCTATCCTAAATATCACCGGAATTCCAACAGATTTAACAGCTTCGAGAACTTCCAAAGAAAACCTTATTCTGTTCTCAAAAGATCCACCGTATTCATCACTTCTTTTGTTTGTGTTTGGTGAAAGGAATTGACTGAAAAGCCAGCCATGAGCTGCGTTAATCTCGACCAAATCAAAACCACAATCTTTAGCTCTTCCTGCAGCTTCTGCAAACATTTCAACTAAACTCCTTATCTCCTCTCTACTTAACTCTCTTGCTTTAGCTTTGAAACTCTTTTTTCCATGCATGAACATCGTGTACTCAACTGAAGAGGGTGCTATCGGCTCGTTCCCCTCAACTTTTGGAGTAGCACAACCTCCTGGATGTAAAAACTGGATTCCTGCTGCGGAACCGTTGTACTTTATCTCTTCTGCAAGTTCGTTCAAACCTATGCAGAACTTGTCAGAGTATATAGCTAATCCTCCGTGCAGATCTTTACCTCTAGGATCAACTGCAGCCCCCTCAACTATCACTAGCCCTACGTTGTTTCTTGCAAATTTTCCGTAGTGCTCGATCATTTCCCTTGTCACATAACCATCTCTAGCCAAATTCATAGCCATTGCTGGCAAAACTATTCTGTTTTGAATTCTAACGTCAGAAATGTAGCAACTTTCGAGTATTTTCATATTTGAGAAAAGCTTTAGGTGTATAAAATACTTTCTGAAAATAAATTTTTATATAAAAAATAATAAATTTGAATACAAAAAATTAAAAATTAAATTTACATAATATTTTACAAAAATAATTATATTTTTCTTCGAAACTACTATCTATGTGAGAGTTGCGATCGAAACCTACGGCTGCACGATGAATCAAGCTGATTCGGACATAATGAGAGGCCTGATCTCAAGGGAGTTTGAACTATCGAGTGTTGAAGATGCGGAAGTTGTAGTAATAAACTCGTGCGGAGTGATCGATTACACCGAAAGAAAAATTATAAGGAGAATGAAGGAGTTGAAAAAGCTTGGTAAAAAAGTTGTACTTGCTGGCTGTTTGACTAGGATATCTGATGAAGCTTTAAAGTTTTGCGACTCTGCAATATCTCCAGACAACGTAGAGAAGATAGTAGATGCTATAAGAGGTGCGTTCGATGGTTTTGTAATTTTCAGAGATTGGATAGATTTAGATAAAGCGTCTCTGAGAACTTTGAAGTGTAGAATCAAAGAAGATTCTATAGCGATCGTTTCAATCTCCGAAGGCTGTTTAGGAAAATGCAGTTTCTGTGTAACTAGATTTGCAAGAGGTAAGTTGAGAAGCTTTTCTATGGAAGAAATAGTTAGAGAAGTTGAAGATGTAGTTAAAATGGGTTTCAAAGAAATTCAACTTACTTCGCAAGATACTGGAGCTTATGGACTTGATAAAGGAGAGTTTCTCTTACCAAAGCTCTTAAAAAAGATAGGTGAAATTGATGGAAACTTCAGAGTTAGAGTTGGAATGATGAATCCAAACTATGCTAAAAAAATGCTTGAAGAATTGATAGAAGCTTACAGCAGTGAAAAGATCTACAAGTTCATACATCTCCCAGTTCAGAGTGGAGATGATGAGATCCTAAAGCAAATGAAAAGAGATCATAGCGTTGACGATTATGTAGATGTTGTAAAGGCTTTTAGAGACTCTTTTGACGATGTTTTAGTTTCAACAGATGTAATAGTTGGCTTTCCAACGGAGAAAGAAGATTCTTTCATGAAAACTTGCGAGCTGATAAAGGAAACTAGACCAGACATAGTTAACATAACAAGGTTTTCACCGAGACCTAAAACTGAGGCTGCGAAACTGAAAGATATTCCAGGATGGATTAAGAAAGAAAGATCGAGAATTTTGACTGAAATATGTAGAAAAATAAGCTCAGAAAACAATTCGAAATTTGTTGGAAAGAAGATGAGAGTTTTAGTTACTAAGCATGGAAAAGATGGAACGATGTTAGCTAGATCAAATTCTTACAGGCCAGTAGTAGTTAAAGGGAAAAAGATCGGAGAATTTACAGAAGTTGAGATAAAATCTTACACATTTGCTTACCTAGTTGGAGTTTAGAGTTAAATTTTCTAATAAAATAATATAAATTTAAAATATAAAATATATAATTTTATATTACTATTAATTTATTGTTTTAATTCATTCCTTAAACTTTTAAAGCTCAGAACGAATTCAACAACATGATAGCAGATGTTTTCATAGAACTCAAAGAAGGTGTTGCCGATCCTGAAGGAGAAGCAACTTTGAAGGCTTTGAGACTTTTAGGTTTTAGAAGGGTAA
>JANXDX010000002.1 GCA_025058735.1 Archaeoglobaceae archaeon
CAAACCTTCTTGTGTATTCTAACATAACTACTGCATTTGCTCCCTTTGGCATTGCAGCTCCTGTAGATATTTCAACAGCTTCTCCCTTTTTTATTTCAATCTTAGGTTTTTCCCCAACTTCAACTTTTCCGACAATTTTCAAAACTATTGGATTCTCCTGAGATGCTCCAAAGGTATCTTCAGCTTTCAAAGCATATCCATCCATAGCAGCTCTGTCAAAAGGTGGAACGTCTATAGGTGCGAAAACGTCTTCAGCTAAAACTCTATTCGAGCAATGGTAAACTGAAACTTTTTCTGGATCTAAGCTTTTAACCTTTTTCAAGAGTTTTTCAAGAGCACTATCCAGCTTTTCAAGTTTTTTGAACTCTCTCATCAAAAAAGTTGTGTATTTTTAATTCTTTCTTTTACTCGATCGAGTGCAATTTTTTAATCTATCTTCAACTGTTTTTATGGAAGAAGTTCACGAAGACATAATTAGGATCAAAGTTCCACTGCCAAACAACCCACTGAAGGAGGTGAACTGTTATCTGATAAAGGATCCACCGATCCTTATCGACACTGGAATGAACTTGGAAACCTGCTACAGCACATTAAAACCTGTAGTTGAAAAGTTTGGAAAACCAACAGTTGTTGCTACGCACATGCACGTAGACCATCTTGGCCTAGCTGGAAGAATTTGTGAACTTGTTTTGATGAGTGAAAAAGAGATCGAAGTCTTTAAAAAGTTTACAAAGAAAGAAGAATGGATCAAACTAATTAAATTTTTCGTATCCAATGGTTTCCCAGAAAACTTAGCATTAGAAATTTTATCATTACATCCAGGGATCCGCTACTTCTATCCACCTAGAGAATTGAAAATTGTAGATTTAGTTAGCTCATCTGGCTACGAGTTGGAACCTCTACTTACTCCGGGCCATACACCGGGACATCTATGCCTATATGAGAAGAGGGAAGGTATTCTGTTTTCAGGAGATCACGTACTTTTTGACATTACTCCTAACATAGGTTACTGGGAGAACTTTGATTCTCTTAAATCTTACGTTGAAAGTTTAAAAGGATTGAAAAAACTGAAAGTCAAAATAGTTTATCCAGGACACAGAGAAGCTAGTAGTAGTTTGAAAGATAGGATCGATGAACTTTTAGAACACCATAAAAAAAGGTTAGAAGAAGTTTTTAACGCTGTAAAAAGTAGAAAGACTGCTTGGCAAATTGCACAAGAAGTGAGCTGGGATGTTGGTTACAAAAGTTGGGAAGAATTTCCAGTAACTCAGAAGTGGTTCGCTGTCTCTGAAACTTTAGCACATCTGGAGTACTTAGCAGATTCTGGTGAAATCAGAAAAATAATAGAAGAGAAAATATACTACTGTCCTTGCTGATCTTGCTGTTCTTGCTCAACTTTTTTACTCTTAAAAACGTTTTTCACGATCACTATGTCTCCTACAGCTTTTACTATTCTGTACGGTATTATTACACCCTTTGCATTCGAATTCACGACAGCTTTGTTGTACTCAACTAGAGCCAAACCTCTTATAACTTTTGTATCAGTATCTATTATAACCTCAGCCACTCTACCAACGTACACTCCATCGTCTGTGAAAACCTTCATTCCAAAGAAGTTTGAGATCTCACCCATCATGTATAGAAGACTTCAGAAAATATATTAAATTTATTTGAGGAGTACTAAAAATTAATATATTTATATAAATAAAATTTAAAATAAATAATGTTAAAAATATATTTAAACATTAATCTTTCTGACAACACATTAAAATCCTCTTCTACTACTTTCTCTGTGGACTGCTTCGTAATACACTACGGTGAAATTGGAATTAAAGGAAAAAACAGAGCTTTTTTTGAGAAAAAACTAGTAGAAAATATTGAAAAAATAGCAAAAATTAAAGCTGTTAGGAAGAGTGGAAGAATTGAAGCTGAGTTTAAAAGTGAAGCTGAAGAAAAGCTTAAGAAAATTCCCGGAATAAAATACTTTGCTCCAGCTTTGAAAGTTGAAAAGGACATTGAAGAGATAAAGAAGGCAAGTTTAAAGGTTTTACCTGAAAACTTTGAAAGTTTTAAAGTCGAAAGTTCTAGAAGTGATAAAACTTTTCCTCTAACTTCCCCGGAGATAAACGCTGAACTTGGTAAGTTTATAGTTGAGAGGACTGGAAAAAAAGTTGATCTGAAGAAAGCTGAAGTTAAAGTTTATGTTGAAATCTGTGAAAAAGAATCTTACATCTATTCGAAAAAGGTAAAGGGGGTTGGTGGCCTACCAGTTGGAACCGCTGGAAAAGTAGTTTCTTTAGTTTCTGGAGGAATAGATAGTCCTGTAGCTTCTTTCTTGATGATGAAGAGGGGATGCGAAGTTGTAGCTGTTCACTTCTTCAACGAAACACTCCATTCGAAAGAAGTTAGAAAAAAAATTGTAATGTTAGCAGAAAAGTTAGCAGAGTTTCAAGGAAAAATGAGACTTTACATGGTTCCTTTTGAATCGATACAACTCGAAATAATAAGAGATGTTCCAGCAAAGCTGAGGATGATCGCTTACAGGAGAAGTATGATGAGGATGGCAAACATCGTAGCTAAAAAGGAAAAGGCTAAAGCAATAGTAACAGGTGATAACCTCTCACAAGTAGCAAGTCAAACGTTGGACAACATAGCTACGATAAATTCTGCATCAGCTTTACCAGTTCTTTCCCCTTTGATCGGAATGGACAAGGAGGAGATAATAGAGATTGCAAAAAAGATTGAAACTTACAAGATCTCAACGATTCCGTATGAGGATTGTTGCTCTCTTCTAGTTTCAAAACATCCAGAAACTAGGGCAAGAAAAGAAGATGTTGAGAAGTACGAGTTTTATTCTGAATTAGAGAAAGATGTTGTAGAACTTTCTGAAGTGGTCGAAGTTTCGATCTAAAAGATCAAGAATCCCATGTTTTTCAAAATTTTAGCAGCCCTTTTTGAACAAGAAATTGATTTTTTCCCTTTTCTAAAAGATTCTACAGCTTTCTTTACTTGATCTATTGGATCTCCTTTCTCCTTCTTTCTCACCTTCAACTTCATTTCGAGGAAGTTTCGATCTTTTAAATCGAAGTCGCTGTAAGTTAGAACGTCTAGTTGATCTGTGGATCCAAACCAGTAAACTACCAACCCTTCCCCAAAAATTTTTCTGTAGTGCGAGTACTGTCTAGTTTCGTAAAACTCGTGAATTCTTTGATCTGCAAAAAACGCCTTACTTTCGATCCATCTAACTTCTTTTCCAAATATTTTTACAGGTTCTACAAAAAGAACGTCTGGAGTTTTACCTTTCAATTCTTTCTCAGTTTTATAATCGACACCTAGCTCATCGACGAAATTAAGAAGTAGTTTTTCACCTATCTCACCCTTTGCAGCTTGTATCTTTGTTGCTATCGGAGAATAAACGTAGTCTTCAGTCAGAGCTTTCCAGGCGTATCTTCTCAGATCTTCATCAAACTTTCCAAGATCTTCGAAGTCAACACCTCTGTATCCAAGACCTTTCAGAAGTAAACGGAGCTTCATAGCAGGAGTTAACTTCAACCATTCTGGAAACTTCTTTTCACTCTTCCAAATTTTAACAACTTCATCAATTCTAGATGCGAAGCGATGGTAGTTTTTTCTTGTGTAATCGACTTTTTTCTGCAAAAGTATCGAATGTAAAATGCCCCTTGGATAGTTGAACTTGTCTAAATCTTTTATGTTCGAAAGGTTCTTTCTAATTGCTTTGTACTCATCTACTCCTATCTTCATCTAGACACCTTACAGAGTAGAAGAAGATCTTCGGCTGCTTTATGCTCATCTTGATCCTAACTTTTGCAAATTTTTTGATCCTAGATATATACCTCCTAGCATCGTTCACATCTTCAAAATAAACATCTACTCCACCTTTTTCTACTGAAACTATCTTTCCTCCAAACTTTTCTGCAAACTTTTCTAAATTTTTGCAACTCCTAAGCTGAACTAGGCAAGGGTACTTGACTTGCACTCTTTAGAGATCGGGCATTCTCTACATAAAGGTTTAGATCTGCAAACCGTCTGTCCAAAGCCAACGAAAACTTTGTTTATCTTTTTCCAAAGATCTTTCGGAAAGATCTTTTTCAATTCTTCTTCGGTTTTTTCTGGATCTTTTGTAGAAACGAGTCCGATCCTGTTTGCAATTCTATGGACGTGAGTATCTACAGCTATCGCATCGTAACCCAAGCTGTTAAGAAAAACGTTCGCAACCTTTCTTCCAACCCCTGGAAGCTTTATTAGTTCATCGAAGTTCTCAGGTATCTTGGAGTTGTAATCTTTAACGAGTTTCAAAGCCAGTTCCTTGATTTTTCTGGCTTTAACTCTGTAAAAACCTACTCCTCTTATAATTTTCTCTATCTCCTCAACTTCCATTCCGATAAAATCTTCAGGCCTGTTGACCTTTTCAAACAACCTTTCAACAACTTCAACCGTAACCTCATCCCTAGTCCTTGTACTTAGAATTGCTGCTATCAAGATCTTGAACGGATCTCTCTCCCCATATCTGAAAACTGGAGCTCCCCTTTTTCTAGCTTCATCCTCCATTACCTCCAACAACTTTTTCAAATCCATGCAACATTGAGATCGTGAAGGTTTATTTCGTGATCGATGTTATGGGAGGAAAAGTTGTTCTAGCTAGAAAAGGTGAGAGAGAAAAGTACAAGCCGATAAGCCTTTTCAGTGAAATTGTAGACTGCGATGAAGTTGATGATGTTGTAAAAAAAGTTGCTCCGAAGTATCTGTACGTAGCTGATCTAGATAGAATAGAGTCGAGAGGAGATAACATAGAGGTAATAGAAGATCTTTGCAAATATGTGCAAGAACTGATAGCTGACTGCGGTTTTAAAGCAGGTGAAAGTTTGAACTTCAACTTTGTACCAGTTCTAGGAAGTGAAACCTTTGATCTAACAAAAATTCCAAATCAAAAAATTTACGTAAGCTTGGATTTTAAGGATAAGTTTCTAGATGCATCTGGAAAGTTCAAAAGCTTTGAAGATGCTGTTGAATTTTTAAACAGTTTTGAAATTGAAGCAATAGTAGTTTTATCTTTGAAAAACGTTGGAACTTTTTTCGCGAACTTTGAGTTAGCTGAAAGAGTTCTTGAAATTTCAGATCATCCAGTAATGCTCGGAGGTGGAATAGCTGGGATAGAAGATCTTGAAAGAGCAAAAGAAATTGGATTGAGTGGAGTTTTAGTAGCTACAGCGGTTCATAAAAAAAAGATCCCAGTAGAAATTGTAAGGAAAGGAAAATACTAGCAATAGATCTTTAACTTTTCAAAAAAGTTTTTGCATATCTTAAAGATTGTACATTTATCTTTCGGACTTTATCAACTCTCCCAAAGCATATCCACTGGCAGTAACCATGTTTGTCATCCAACATCTATGTTGTCGATTTTGTTGTATAACGTTGTAGTAAAAACCTCTTTTTTTACTCAGGAAGTTTGTTAAACTAAAAGTATCGTAGAAGCTATGTAATTTTTTCAACCTATCTTTCTCACAATTTTTCAAGTTTGGCCTCAAAAACTTCTGTATCGAAAGTTGCGTACCTTCTTTTAAAAACTGGGCCAGGATTTATAGCTAAAAATCTATTTTTTTCTATTCCAAATGCTTCATGAACGTGACCGCAAAATATCACTTCGAAATTTTCAACGTACTTCTTTACAACGTTGCAACCAACATGGATCCCATTTTTAGTCAGATCGAGTATCCCCTTTGGAGGACAGTGAGAGAGCAAAAAATTTCTTTCAGAAAAAACAAACTTTTTAAAAAATTCCTCCATTTGCTCTTCGCTGTATTCAGAGGGAGTTGAGAACAGAGTTAAATTCGATCCTCCAACTCCGTGTAAAGTAAAGTCTTCAAAATTCAAACTTTTTGCATGAACAAAGTTTATAGAATCTAGATCGTAACCCAGTATTTCCTCGTAGTCACAATTTCCATGAACAGCGTAAGCTTCTCCAAATTTGGAAATTATCTCGTCTATCTTGAAAACATCCTCCTTAATGAAATTCGTTAGATCTCCTGCTAAAAAGATCAGATCGTAGCTAGCTGAGGACAAGATCTCTTTAAGGTTTTCAAAGGATGAATGAACGTCTGAGAGTATGAGGATCTTCATACTACGTAAACTTCACCATTCGTTGGAGCGTAAGCTTCAACTCCTATTTCTCCTCTTATCCACTTTGCAAACTCTTCAGTTTTCTCTCCGTGAACTGTGAAAACGACTTCAACTCCTCTATCAACAACTTTTTTCACGTACTCCTTGAGCTGCTTATCGTCCGCATGAGCAGAGAAGTCGTACTGCTCAACTTTCATCTTCAGCTTGACAACTTTATTCCCCAAGTTCAGAGTTCCATACTTCAAAGCTCTATCTCCATTCGTTCCATCGACTTGGTAGCTAGTAAGTAAGATCTTTGATTTTTCATCATTGTAAAGTTTCGATATGTAAAACAGAGCTGGGCCACCGTTTAGCATTCCAGCTGTAGTTACTATTACGCAAGGTTTTTCAAGTATCTCTTCTCTCATTCTCCAAAAAACTGGAATAGAATTTTTTATAGCTTTCTTTAAGTTCTTAGGACTTCTAATGTAATCAGGATATCGCAAGATTACTTCTGAAACTTCTTTTCCTAGACCATCGACGTATGGAGATATTCCGTACTTTTCCAAGATCATCAGAACTTCCTGAGTTCTACCAACTGCAAAAGCTGGAATTATAACGTGTCCACCAGAGTCCAAAGTGTTCAAAATACTCTCTACAAACGCCTTTTCCAATTCCTTTCTTTCAGGATGTTCAGTACCGTAATAAGTACTTTCAACTATCAAGATGTCTACTTCAGGATAATCTACTTTTGCACCTTCCAGCAAGTTAGTGCTATCTAACTTTATGTCTCCAGAGAAAAGTACACTTTTACTGTCTCTAACAACTATACTCGAGCTTCCTGGGATGTGGCCTGCATTGAAGAACTCTACTTCGATTCCACCTACGTTTATAGCTGTCTCGTATTCAACTTCTTCGATGTTACTTTCAAACTGTCTAAGTTCTCTAGCTGTAAAAGGTGGTGGTTGTATGACGTTCATAGAATCTTTTAATATTATAGTAGAGAGATCGTGAGAGGGGGGAGTTAAAATTACCTTTGGGTTGTAGTACATGAGGTTTGGTGCCAGGCCAACGTGGTCTAGGTGAGCGTGAGAAATTATCACCGCTGAAGGTTGATTTCCGTTTAAGGGAAATTCAGGTGGATCTGAAGGTTTTATACCATAGTCTAATATTAGAGAGTTTAGCATAACAGCCGTTCTTCCAACTTCCCTACATCCTCCAAGGAACTTGATCGTCGTCACTTTAAAGCGTGTGAAGTTTGAAGTATATAAACTTTGACCTGTTCTTTGCGAAATTTCATTTTGAACAATCTTGAAAGATCTCTTTCTTCAAACTTTCAACTTCAGTTTCCAACTCTTCCAAACTTACGAACTTGAACTCTCTCTCCTCAACTCCGGCTAATTTCCAAAAAAGTCTAGCTATAATTGGAATTGCTTTTCCAGCATACCCAGGTGCATGCGGTAAAAGTTTAGCTGCTAAGTCTCCAATTTTTTCCAATTGTTCTTTACTTAACTTGTCTAATCTTACGCTAGCTTCACCGATCAAAGATATTGCATTTCCTATCACTTTTTCTCTCAGCGCATAGTACTTAGCTGCCTCACTAGTGATCCTGTGAACTCCCATGGTTTCAGTTGTAGGTGAACATATTAAGTTTTTTAAAAAATTTTATACCGAGGAAGTACAAAAATTGTGAGACTGTTTATAGCTGTTGATATGAGCGAGCAGATAAAAGATAGACTTTCTACTATCCTCTCTGAGATGTCAAAGATCGGTGGAGTTAAAGTTGTTGAAAAGGAAAATTTACACGTAACATTACTTTTCCTTGGAGAAGTTCCAGAGTTCAAAGTTGAACAGATAAAGAAGGAACTTTCACAGATAGATTTCAAGTCTTTTGAGATGAAAATTAAAGGTTTAGGGGCTTTTCCTTCAAAAAATAATCCAAGAGTTGTGTGGGCTGGAATTGTTGGAGATGAAATTAGATCGCTCGCGGAAGAGGTATATGCAAAGATGAAAAAGATCGGATTCAAAAGGGATAAAGATTTTGAGGCACACGTAACAGTAGCTAGGATGAAAAGGAGGAACGATGAGGTTAAAAAGTTAATAGAAAAGTATGAGATGGAAGACTTCGGAAGTATGAAGGTTGAGAACTTCAAGTTGAAGCAGAGTATTCTAAAGCGTGAAGGACCTATATATATAGACCTTGCCTTGTTTAGTTTGAGATGAGAGAACTGCTGAGAGATGCTCTTAAACTAGTAGTCCCTGAAAAGGATGAAGTAGAGGCTGGAGAAAAGGCTGAGAAGGAACTTAGAAAAAGGTTAAAAGATGTTGGAGTAGAGTTTACTTTCGTTGGAAGTTATGCAAGAAAAACTTGGCTAAAAGGAAACTTAGAAATAGACGTATTTATCCTCATACCTACAAACGTTGGAAGAGAGGAGCTGGAAAAGTTAGGGATCGAAGTAGGTAAAAAGGTCCTTGACAGGTACGAGGTAAGGTACGCTGAACATCCTTACGTGCATGGAGAAGTGCTCGGCGTAAAAGTTGACTTAGTTCCATGCTACAAAGTTGAAAGTGCTGAAAAAATATTATCTGCAGTAGACAGGACACCTTTTCACCACGAGTGGTTGAAGGATAAGGTAGCTGGAAAAGAGAACGATGTTAGATTGTTAAAGAAGTTTTTGAAAGCAAACGGAATATATGGAGCAGAGTTCAAAGTCAAAGGTTTTTCAGGATATCTTTGCGAGCTCTTGATAATATTCTACGGATCTTTTGAAAATCTAATAAAGAACGCTTCAAGGTGGACAAGGAGAACTGTAATAGATGTCTCAAAAGGAGAAGTTAGAAGTGGAGAGAACTTTTTTGTTGTAGATCCTGTAGATCCAAAGAGAAACGTTGCAGCAAACCTTAGTTTAGAAAATTTAGCTAAGTTCGTTCATCTTTGCAGAGAATTTATAAAAAATCCTAAAATAGATTTTTTCATTGAAAAAGATTTTGAAGTGAGTGAGGAGAAGATTTTAGAAGCTATGAGAATTAGAAATTCATCAATTTTTGCTCTAGAATTTGAAAGACCTGAAATATTCGAAGACAACCTTTACTCCCAACTTGAAAGGGCTGCAAAGAAAATATACGAGCATTTAGAAAGGGAAGGATTCAAACCTATCAGGTATCACTACTTTGCAGAGGATAAATGTTACTTGGTATTTGAATGTGAAGTGAGGGAACTTTCAAAAGTTTACAGAAAAGTTGGCCCACCTTTTGAAGAGTATGAACATGTAGATAAATTTTTAAAGAAAGATAGAATTTTTAAGCCATTCATAGATGGTGGAAGATGGTGGAGTTTTGAAATAAGAAAATTTACGAAACCTCAAGAATTTGTTGAAGATTTTGTGACTAAAAACTTTAGTGCTCTCGGAAAGAATGTTGGAGAATTTATTGCAATGAAGGGTTTTAGAATAATTGAAGGTCCTGAGCTGTTAAAAATAAAGAAGGAGCTTGCAAAGATGATTGGGGTGGTAGGTTGAAAGTTACTTTTCTAGGTACAGGAGTATCTGTTCCTTTTGAAAACAGAGCACAAAGCTCCATTTTAATTGAAGACGATGTTAAACTTTTGATCGATGCTGGAATAGGGGCTATGCTTAGACTTGAGCAAGCTAAAGTAGATGTTTGCGAAGTTGATGCAATTTGCATAACTCATCACCACCTAGATCACAACGGAGATCTATTGAACATTCTGAAGGCTATGTGGTTAAGAGATTGCAAAGAGATCTCGATCTTCGGCCCTCCTGGAACAAAGTTTTTCATGGAATCAATTTTAGAAGCTTATTCCTATCTTAGAAACAAGCTGAAGTTCAAAGTGTTTGAGGAGGAAGAGTTCAAGGTAGGATCGATCAAATTCAAAGCTATTAAAACTTTACACAGCATAGAAAGCAGAGGTTACGTTGTTGATGGTGTTGTAGCAATAAGTGGAGATACCAGAGCTTTCAAAGACTTTATGGAAGTTGATTGTGAAGTAATTGTGCACGAACTATCTCTCCCCTTTGGATACAAAGCTGACCATCACACAACTCCAGAGAACTTGAAAGAGAACTTGAGATTTTGTAAAGCTAAAAAAATCTATTTAACTCACCTTTACCCACAAACTCATGCCTTAAAAGAAAAGATACTAGAATTTCTTGAATTCGATGCTAAAATAGCTAACGATCTAGAAAGCTTTAAAATCTAACAACTCAAGTTAACGTTTTGAGTTGAAAATTAGAACAAAAAATAAAAAAATTTGAATTTGTCGAAACAGAAGGAGTTAAAAATTTTCTCAGCCACTTTTAGCATGGAGGAAGCGAACAAGATCATAACTCTTTGCAGTAAAAATTGGGCAAAGATAGGTGTAGAATTCATATTTCTTGGTGGAAAAAATGAATGCGAAGATTGCAGATTAAAAAAGACTTGTCTAAGGTTGAAAAATGGTGCAAAGTACAAGATAGTTGGACTTAGAGAAGGGGAAACTTTCGAATGTCCACTCCACGATGAAGGTGTTGTAGCTGTTGAAGTTGTTGAGATGCCAGTTATAGCTTTGATAGATTCAAAGCTAGTCGAAGGTGTGAAGTTTCAGTATCAAGAGAGAGTCTGCGATGAGGAATGTGACATGCAAAATCTTTGTAAGCCAGCTGAATTGAAAGGGGGAGAAAATTTAGTTGTACAAAAAATAATTGGAAATTCTCCAGGTAAATGTACAAAAAATTACAACTTAGTACTAGCTGAACTGAGAAGGCTAGATTAGTGGTTTTAGAACTACAGCGTTCTTTACTTTACTTGCAAACTTTACAGGATCAGTTTCAGTTCCAGGAATTCCAAAGTGCATAGGTATGTAGTACTTCGCTTTTATGTCTTTTGCAGCTTCAACAGCTTCGTTCAGATCCATCGTGTACTTCCCACCCACTGGAAGTAAAGCTATATCAACTTCGATCCCTTTCATCTCAGGTATCCTATCTGTATCCCCCGCGTGGTAAATTCTAACTTTGTCCATCGTCAATATGTAACCAACCCCGTAACCTTTTCTATGGAAAGGTTTGTTCACGTTGTAAGCTGGAACTGCTTTAACTTTGACTCCAGCAACTTCAACTTCTTCTCCAACACTTACTGTACGAGTTAAAAAGCCAGATACAGAACTACCTTTTGGAATGACTACAATTGTTTCACTTTTAGAAATTCTTCGAGCAGACTTTGGATCGAAGTGGTCGAAGTGGTCGTGTGTTGCTAAGATGAGGTCTGCTTTTTCCAAGCCTTCTGGAAGTTCGTATGGATCCATGTATACTACCTTGGAACCTTTTACTTTAAAGCTAGCATGTTTCAAGTACGTTATCTCGACGTTTTCAAACTTAAAACTACTCACCATATAGTAACTTTGGTAGGACAAATTTAACTTTTTGCTTTTTTAGAAAAAATAAATTAGTCCAATCGTTTCAACTTTTCCGCTTATTATCAGATCGGCGTCGCCCAGCTTTCATCATCTCTATAAATCTTTTCATCCAGCTTTACTTTCCCCTCGATCAAAGGCTTAGGTTCTAAAACTGCTTCAATTCTTAAAAAACTTGACTTGTACCAGTTGTAGTCAGATTTAATTCCAAGGTTTTTTACTATTGGAAGCTTTTCTTGGAACTTGAAAAAGTTTTTCTCGTCCTCAGGATAAACACTGAACTTCCTGATTATATCTGTTACAACAAAACCCATCTCATGAATGATCTTTTCTATTTCATACCATTTTTTCCTAGAAGCTTCTAGCGTTGTTATTCCGAAGTACCCTGAACTTCCAACTCCTTTCAAAGCTTCTACACCTCTAGATAAAAACAAAGTTATCCCTGGGATCGTTTCAACTGGATCGCTTACAAATAGATCGAAATTTTTCTTAAAATCTTTCGGCAACTCATCCTGAACATCGTAAACGAAAGCCTCTATATTCAAAGAGTGCTTCTTTGCCAATGAATCTATGTAATCTATCAGTTTTCTATCTATATCTACTACAACGATTTTTTCTGGAAACCCTGTTAAAGCAGATGCTACGCTGAAAAGATCGTCATCTCCAACTACGAAAATTTTTCCATAGATATCTCCTCTCTCATAGATAAACTGCAACCTCCTAACGATGCTTTCAGAACTTATAAAACCTTGATCGTAAATATCTAAAGCTTCGGGCCTATCTTTCGTAATCTCTTTAAATTTTTTCAATATATTCGAAAAAAAACCGTCTATCTTGAAACCAGTACCATCGCAGAAGTTGCACCTAACTTCGAAGTACTTGTAAGGTAGATCCTTAACACTCTTCACTTTTCCAAATTCAGAAACTATATAACCATCTCTTTGAAGTTCTTTAAAAATTTCAAAGAATTCATTCAAAGATGAATCTTGCAAATCTATAATTTCATATATACTTTTTTTCTTTCCATTTGCTAAACTTTGGAGTATTTGAATTTTTATTCTATCTTTTTCTTTTTTTGTTATTATTTCATCCATTTTATCCCCTATCTAGTATGTAGTGTCTGTAACTTTTCGGTTTAAATTTCTCCAAGAAGAGTTTAAATGCTTTCTCAGCCTTTTTAGGATCTCCGCAGGTAAATATGTCCAAATTTACAAGCTCATACTCGGGCCATGTGTGTAGAGACACATGACTCTCCGAGATGAGCACGACACCAGTAACACCGTATGGGCTGAACTGCTTGTATATGCTACCAACTCTGTTCAGTTCAGCAGCATCGACAACTTCTTCAACTATTTCCTTAACTTTTTCTTCTTTAGCTATCAATTCAGGATCTACACCGTAAAGCTCTGCTATGATATGTATTCCCACGATCACCTCTCTCCCATTCAATCTCTTTATTTCTTTTCCAGTTTTTTCCAAAACTTCAAGCATCTCCTACCCCTCCCCCTAGTTTCCTCAATAGTGGTCGTGTAAAATTTGAAATGTATTGATTTTTAAATTTTTCGCAGTAGTATATCTGATTTCTAAATTTTGATTTTACTTTAAACAGCTTCTAACTAATTAGTTTTTTAGATTTCTACAATTTTTTAGTTTTTTAATTCAAGAAAAGCTATCTAATGTTATTTTTCTACTCTGAACTTGAATCAAAAATATTGATGATAAATATATTCAATATGTTTTAGCCGATGCTGCAAGCTTTCCTCTACTTCCACAAACGATGCATTCTCCCTCTTTAGGAAAATTCATCCAATCTGGAATTTCTTCAAACCATCCTAAAAGACTAACTCCAAATTTCTCTATCTCCAATCCACATTCTCTATTCTCACAGAGATGAAAAACTTTTACTCCTTTTGCATCTAAGTTTGACAATTCTTTTATAAAACTGATCATACTCTTTAAATTTTCTACAGCTTTTCTTCTTAGTCTTTCTCTCATCTCCTTTGCCCATTCAAGTATCTTTTCTTCTCTTAGTTCTTCAACTTTCAAGCTGAACTTCTTTTTCTCATCTCTAAAAGAGACTACTACTTCTCCATTTTCAACTTCCCTTGGGCCTATTTCTATCCTTACAGGAACACCTTTCAACTCCCACTTGTAGTACTTTGCTCCAGGTCTATCTTCGCTATCATCTAGAAGAACTCTAAATTTTTTAAGTTTTTCAGCAACATCTCTGCACGCTTTGATAACTTCATCCTCTCTACCTCTGTATGGGATAGGTATTATTACCACTTGAATCGGTGCAACTTCGAAAGGTAGAACTAAGCCGTTATCATCTCCATGTATCGCTATCATGGAAGCTACACACCTCTCACTTATTCCATAGCAAGTTTGATTTGCAAACTTGTGTTGACCATCTACATCTTCGTAAGTTATTCCGAAGGTTTTTGAGAAGTTGTCAGCTAAGTTGTGCACTGTTGCGATCTGCATGGTTCTTCCATCTAGCATTATAGTATCGAAAGCTACAGTATAAGCAGCTCCTGGAAACTTGTCCCAATCTGGGCGGCGTATTACCATGTATGGGATAGCTAAGAAATCGTAGAATTCTTTGTAATAACAAATAGCTTTTTTAACTTGCTCTTCAGCTTCTTCATAGTTTCTGTGAACGGTATGTGCTTCTTTGAAAGAAGTGATCTCTCTAACTCTTATCAAAGGTCTTGTGTGCTTTGTTTCATATCTGAAAACGTTGACGATCTGGTAAACTTTCAAAGGTAGATCTGCGTGAGTCCTTATCCATAGAGCAAACATCTCATACATCGGCGTCTCACTCGTAGGCCTCAAAGCTAATTTTACATCCAAAGGTGTAGAACCACCAAATGTAACCCAGAAAACTTCGTTTTCAAAGCCTTTTATGTGCTGACTTTCCTTTCTCAATACACTTTCTGGAATCAAAGTCGGGAAGTAAACTTCTTCATGATCTCTATCCATTATCTCTCTTAGTTTTTCATAAACATATCTCCTAATTTTGAATCCAAATGGAAACCAAACATAGAGTCCTTTTACTGGATAACGAACGTCTAATATCTCAGCTTGCTGTATCAGTTCATGAAACCATTCTGAGAAGTTCTGCTTTGGTGGCAACATCGCTCAACGGTAGTGTCAAAATATTTATTCTTTTCTTTCGTTCGCCGACACATCTCTTAGCTGTGAAAGTTTAGCTATCATGGGTGTACGATCCATAACTGCACGAAAACCTAGAGATTCTAGGTAATCCTTAGATCTTTTTCCTTTACCGTGAAGCAGGAGTTCGAGGAGATCGGATTCATCATCTATGTCGCAAGATGCAAAGAAAGAATCGAAGATATTAACTTTCATTCCAAGCTTCTCAGCAATTTTCAAATGTTTGAAAAAACTTCCATAGTGATAAGAAACTCTAAATCCTTCTTTTCTAACTAAGAGCATGTTTGTTCCACCTTTCCTTCCAGGAGCTATAACTACATCTCCCTCTGTGTTCATGAATCTTTTGAAAACATTTTCACTTATCAAAGGTAGATCGGACATTACAACTGCTTTTGGAACATCTTTTAGCTCATCGTTTACAACATCATCTAGACTTCTTCTATCTACAACAACTTCAGCACTTATCGAGATGTTCGATTGAGAAACTACTTTAACTTCGCAACCACAATTTTTTAAAACATCTACAACATCTTCCAACATAAAAAGAGAAAACTTCAACCTCTCCTCTTCATTGAGAACTTTTGAAAGTCTAGATTTTGGATTGAAGAACTTGAACGGAACTACAACTTTCATGAGATTACTCTCTCAACAAGCCACTTCGCATCGAACTTCAAAAGATCGTCGTAAGATTGCCCGTTTCCTAGAAATATGATCGGCTTTTTCGTCACGTAACTTATAGATATCGCAGTTCCACCTTTTGGATCTGCATCTATCTTCGTCAATATAGTCGCATCTATTCCAACAGCTTCGTTGAAAACTCTAGCCCTTTCGACTGCATCGTTTCCAGCTATGCTCTCATCTACAAATATCGTTAGATCTGGCTTAGTTACTCTCTTGATCTTTTGAAGTTGCTCTATCAGGTTCTTCTTCGTATGCATCCTTCCAGCTGTGTCTGATAGAACAAAATCTATTCCTTTACTTTCAGCATGCTTTATGGCATCAAATATTACTGCAGCAGGATCTGAGCCTTGCTTGTGCTTTATCAACTTCAAATCTAATCTTTTTGCGTGCTCCTCTAGCTGTTCAATAGCTCCAGCTCTAAAAGTATCTCCAGCTGCTAAAACTACTGTATAACCTCTATCAATTAACCTCTTAGCTACCTTTGCAATAGTTGTAGTTTTACCCGTTCCATTAACACCGACGAAGAGTATCTTTACAGGTCTCTTCTCCTTTATTTTTTCATCAACATAGCTATCGAAATCGAAATCAGTTGAAAGAATATCCAAAAGAACTTTTTTTAGCTCTAAAGCAACTATTTCTGACAACTTCTCTCCGATCTTTTTTCTCCTACCTACGAGCTTAGATCTTAGATTTTTAGATATCTCTTCAACAACTTCGAGAGCAACGTCGCTTTCGAGCAGAACTAATTCAAGATCTGAGACAACGTCGTCAACTTTTTTCTCATCGATTATTACTTCTCCAGAAAATATTGCAGAAATTTTTTCTTTTAATCCTATTTTCTCCTCTTTTTCTTCTTTTTCTTCAATTTTGCCGAAAAATTTTTTTAATTTCTCCTTTAAAGAGTCGAACATTATTTCTTTTATTTCTTCTCTTCTCTCTCCTTTTCAATTTCTTCTTGTATCTTGCTAGCTTGCTGAACAACTTGCTGAAGAGCTGCTATCAATTTTTCTCTTGTCTCTTCAACTCTTCCAATCCTCTTTTTGACGAACTCTATCGCATCTTCAACTCCCTTCTCAACAACAACTCCAGCCCCAACGTTAACTAGGAACCTTTTAACATTTTTTACATCTACGTATGCGAAAACTCCACCACCTAGATCCATCAACGCCTCAACCACTTGCTGAGATGAGCTGAAGTACTGTAAAGTTTCAAGAGTTTTATTATATTCAGAAAGTAAAATTTCTGTCTCTAAAATTCTTCTCTGAATAGCTTCAGCCTCGTTTTGAAGTTGTTGGAGGATCAGGAGTCTTCTGTCCATCAGCTCACCTTTTTAATTTCTTCAATTTTTATTAAATTTCTTTTTACTTTATGGTTGCTACCAAGTATCGAGTAGACTTTCTCCAAAGCAAATCTTTCGTTGTGAGCATCGACAACTTTTTTGAACCTCTTCCATCCTTCAAGAGTTTTGAATTTACCGGAAATTTCAAACACAAGATCACCTCGGGAAAAGAGCATCCATAACTACTCCAAGCTCAAAACCAGTTGTATCTTTTCCAACAACACAACCTTTCGAATTTGCAAGAACTCCAGCTCCTACCATGTCTATTCCAAAATTTACAGTTCCAGTCAGAACTTCAACCTTCATAACTTTCTCTATCTTTTTCTTCTCCCAATCTGTAAGCCTTGGATGTGCCAATCCGCCTTTGTTTGTTATCACAGCTGCCATTCCAACAGCTTTTATACCACCGATCGTCCCCTTGACAATTTCTACTTCCAAGAACTTTGAAACTTTTTCGACAACTCCATCGCTAACTTCAGGATTAGCTATTCCGCCAAAATCGTTCAAACAAAAGTTGTTGCCAAAGCAAGTCATCGGCGTATCTAAAACTTCTACTTCCAACTGTCTTTTCAAGGTTTCGATCTCTTTACTTAAAGCGTTTGAGCTGACGACTGCTCCACTTGAATTCAAAGCTAGCAAAGCTCCAACAAGTTCTGAGCCTGCGATCGTTGTATGTATCGTATCAACTTTCAATTCTTCAGTTATAGCTTCTCTGAATTTCCTATCCCTCACACCAACTACCGCAAATTCTTCAGAAACTTTAGCGTACAGACCAATTAGTGGATTTCCAGCTACAGCTGACAACCTCATTTCACTAACTCAACTTCAACTGTTCCATCGTCGAACTTAACAGCTCTAATTCTTATCCAAGATGGTGGCTCTTCAGATCCTCTCTCCCAGATCTTCTCATTTATACTTGCATCTATCTTCACGTTTTCAACTGGAACTTTCATATGCCTGCTAAGGAACTTTTTTATGTATTTCACAGCTTTCTTTGCTCTTAGCCATCTTGGATACCTTTTCAAATTGTGATCGAGCTGCATAGAGTAGATCCTTTCAACCTCTATCTTCGCCATCAAACCACCTCAAGGCTGCAATTTGCTTCTCCTCCAATGTCTTCTCTTTGGAGTTGTAGTAACTTTGCGCTTAGTCTTTACAATTACCCATACAGGTGGCCTTCTGTTTTGCTTTAGCTTTCTTGCAAGCCTCAACTTTACTCCCAATGTCTTTTTACCCATAGGATCACTTCCTTATTATTCTTGTCTCCCTCTTCTTAGCCTGCGCCCTCTTCAGTATTTCAACGAGCATTTCATCAGTTATCTTCGACTGAATTTTTCCAGCTTGAGCTAGAGCTACGAGTTGATTTTCTATAGCTTCAGCAATTTCAGGATGTGCTAGTTTCAAGCGAGTCAACCTTTCTCTAGCCTCAGGCTCAAGTATTGTTTTTAAAATAGCTTTTTTCTGTTCTTCATACTGCCTTTTTAGCTCTTCTTGTCTTTTCAATTCTTCCAGTTCAGCTCTTCTCTGAAGTTCCAACAACTTCCTTCTCCTAATTTCTTCAACGTCTTCCATCTCGATCACCCATACTTCGCTAGTTCAGGCATCTTTTTTATCAATTCTTTCTTAACTTCGTTTGCAATCCTGTCTAAGAAAGATCTTCCGTAAGGTGTTAAAATTCTACCATTTTTAGTTTTCTGTACAAATCCAAGTTGCTCAAGCTGATGGAGAGCATTTCTTATTATTGCTCCACTTCCTTTTCTGAAATGTGGTGGCTTAACTCCTCTCCTCTTCCTTCCACCGTAGAAAGTTCTTAGCCTTTCTATTCCAACAGGTCCATCTAAGTATATCCTTCTAAAAATCGATGCCAGCCTTAAATACCACCAATCTTTCTGTTCAGGAGACCTTTGCTTGTAAGTACCAGTTTTAACGTACTTAGCCCACTCAGGTGGTGCAACCATCTCTTTCAACTTATCTGCAACTTTCTGTATTAAAAGATCTGCAGGTACATCGTAAACGCTCATTTTATCACCTCTCAAACGTTAAAACAAACCCTCTGAAATCTACAAGTTTACCTTTAACCTTCGAAGCTATTTCCATTGCTAACTCTTTTTTTTCTTTCTCAGATATCCTTCTAAAGTTTTTCAACATTTTTACCTTCACTACTCCATGTTTCTCAAGCTGCAGATTTATCTCTTCTATCAAATTTTCTGTTATTCCTTTTTTCCCGACGTTGATCGTGATCATCCCTACCCGTGAACACTGCAACTAAAAAATTTAACTGATTGATCTCTTATAAATTTATATTTATATAAAATTTTTTTATTGTTTTTATAAATTATTAAAACTTTTTATGCAAAACTCGCACAATCTTTCGATGGAAGAATTTGAAGTGTGGGTAGAGAAGTATCGTCCAAGGACTCTAGATGAAGTAGTTGGACAAGATGAAATTGTACAGAGACTAAAAGGATACGTTAGACAAAAAAACATACCCCATCTTCTCTTCTCAGGACCACCTGGAACTGGAAAGACTGCAACTGCTATAGCTTTGACGAGAGATCTATTCAGCGATGTCTGGAGAGACAACTTCATAGAGCTGAATGCGAGCGATGAGAGGGGGATAGATGTAGTTAGAAGTAAGATAAAGGAGTTTGCTAGAACAGCACCGATCGGAGGTGTACCGTTTAAAATAATATTCTTAGATGAAGCAGATGCTTTGACAGCTGATGCCCAGGCAGCTTTAAGAAGAACTATGGAGATGTTTTCGAAGAGCTGCAGATTTATACTGAGCTGCAACTACTTGAGCAGAATAATAGAGCCTATTCAATCTAGATGTGCAATCTTCAAGTTCCGTCCAATAGCTAGAGAAGCTATGAGGAAAAAATTGCTAGAAATTTGTGAAAAAGAGAAAGTAAAGATCACAGAAGATGGCTTAGAAACTCTGATCCAAATATCTGGAGGAGATTTCAGAAAAGCTATAAACGCTTTACAAGGTGCTGCAGCTTCTGGAGAAGTTGTAGATGCTGAGGTTATATATCAAATAACTGCAACAGCAAGACCTGAAGAAATTGGAAAACTCATAGAGGTTGCTTTGAGCGGAAAGTTCATGGAAGCTAGAAGTATGCTTGAGAAGTTGATGGTTCACTACGGAATGAGTGGAGAAGATGTTGTGAACCAGCTCTTCAGAGAGATAGTTTCGATGAAGATCGATGAGAAGTTGAAAGTTCTACTTGTAGATAAACTTGGAGAAATAGACTTCAGGCTAACTGAAGGTGCAAACGAAAAAATCCAGCTGGAAGCTTATCTAGCTTTTCTAGCTTCTCTAAAGTGATGTGGAAGTTGAAAGAGGAGAAGTTAAAGATCTACGAGGAGGCAAAAAAGAGAAAAGAAGTTGACGAAGATCTATTAGAACTCCTAGATCTTATAAACAGCTTTCCAAACTACGTAACTCTTTCGAGCTGCAGTGGAAGAGTTGCCGTTTTAGATCTTGAAAACTTTGGAGAGAAGTTTTCTGCAAAATTTTTAGGAAAATGGCACAGTTTTGTAAGCTTTGAAGAAGTTTTGAACTCTGCTAAGAGAAGTGAGAGAGTTGCCTGGTTGATCCAGTATCCCCCAATAATACACGTTGCTTGCAAAACTTTGAAAGATGCGAAAAATCTGCTGGAAATTGCGAACAACTCTGGATTCAGGAGGAGTGGTATAATATCTTTGAAGAATTTTGTAGTTGAAATAGCTTCGTTTGAAAGGATCGAACTTCCAATAGCTTTCAAGGGAAAAATCTTAGTTGATGAGAATTATTTAAATTTTATAATAGATCTTGCTAATAGAAAACTTGAAAGAGGGAAGGAGAAGTTAAAGAGGCTTTATTCTAAACTTTCTCAAGTAGTAAATTCCTATTAGAGCTATAGATATTGAAAGAATTATTGAAATTAAAAATTCTTCGATCTTTGCACTGATCAAAAAATTCGATGTGCTCCAGAGAATAATTCCTGACGAACTCGTCAAGAAAAAAGTGGAAACATATTTTTTAAAATTTAAACCTTCAGCTATCGCATCAATAGCTCTAGCAAATATTATGAATATTGCAGACAAAATGATCCATGGAATGCTTGTCGCTACAAATTCAAGAGAACTTTTGGAGTTCAAACTTAGAGTTAGTCCAACGACTAAAAAAATTGCAGACATTACATAAAAAACTGAAGATAATCTTCCCTCTACAACAGATCTTTTAACTGCTGAACCGTAAGCTTCAAGAACTCTTTCCAATCCATAAGCTTTTGCCAAAAAGTAAAGTCCAAGGAAAAGAATTATTGCTCCAAAACCGATCTCTGGCCTATAAAACATCAAAGATAAAGAATAGAATATCAGTATTATTCCTAGAGGAACTAGAGTTGCCCTAGCTATTTTCGGTTCACTCATCATCTTCTTTATCAAAAAGTACGTACTCTCTATTGTCCTGCTTTGCTTAACAACAACTCTCTGAACACCGTCAACTTTGAAGCGAGAATATATGAGTGGTAGTATGAACTCATCCTCAGATCCATCTGTTACAACTAAAACGCTCTCTGGCTTTAAAGTTGAAGCGATCTCATCTAACTGCCTTGCTATCTTTAGATCTGAAGAGATACCGACGTTTTTGTCTCCGCAAACGACTGCAACTTCAGCCCCTATCTTATCGCATAACTTTATACCTGCAAACATCGCATTCGGATCTGAGTCCTCTGGATCAGATATCGCAAGCTTCACTGCAGCATCTAAAACTTTCTCTCTACCAACTACAGGTGATTCTATTCCAGTTTTCTCTCCAAGATCGTTGTCTCTGTCAATTACTAGAACTAACTTCATGTTAGTTTACCCAAAACTTCCCTTGCTATAGTGTTCAGCTGTATTTCCTTTGTACCTTCGTATATTTCGGTTATCTTCACATCTCTATAAAACCTTTCAACTTCGTACTCAGTTATGTAACCGTATCCGCCGTGCAACTGTATAGCTTCATCGCAAATCTTGACTGCTATCTTTGCAGCGTAAAACTTAGCCATAGAAGTTAGAGCTGGATCTATCTTTCCCTGATCAAAGTTCCAAGCAGCTTTGTAAATTAACAACCTTGCAGCTTCAAGTTCTGTTCTCATTTCAGCAACTCTGTGCTGCAAAGCTTGAAAAGCACCTATTGGTACTCCAAACTGTTTTCTCTTTTTCAGATAATTTACGGTCCTATCAAAAGCTCCCTGTGCTATTCCTAAAGCTTGTGCAGCAATCTCTATTCTACTTTCATCAAAAAACTCCAAAACTTGATAGAAACCTCTATTTAGCTGTCCTATAACTGCTGAATCATCAACTCTAACGTTTTTGAAAACTATCTCTGCAGTTGGAGAAGATCTTATACCCATCTTTCCCCCTATCTTTGTAACTTTTATTCCAGGATCGTCCTTTTTCAAAAGAAAAGTTGTAAAACCTCTGTACCTTGGCTTTGCTTCTTGATCTGTGACTGCTAAAACTATGAAGTAATCTGCTATAGTTCCATTTGTTATGAACGTCTTAGTTCCATTTATCACCCACTCATCTCCATCTCTCAAAGCCAAAGTTCTTATAGCTGTCAAATCGCTTCCAGCTTCTGGCTCTGTATAGCAGCCTGCTGTTATCGAGTCGCCTCTTGCAACTCTAGGTAAAACTTCCTTTTTCTGCTCTTCACTTCCAAACCTTGCAACTACTTCAGAACTGAAATCTGCTAAGATTATTGCACTACCTATAGTGCTGTCTGCTCTACAAAATTCCTCAGCGATCAAAACGTTTTCAAGACAACCCATTCCTCCTCCGCCGTACTGCTCTGGAAAATGTACACCTATGAATCCTAAACTAGCTGCTTTTTTGTGCAATTCAAAAGGAAATTCTTCTTTTCTATCAAGTTCTTCCGCAATTTCTTTTTTGAATTCCTTCGATGCAAAATCCCAAGCAGCCCTCTTTATATCTTTTTGCTCCTGGGTCAATTCGAAGTCCATGTTTTTTGTAGAAGATCATATATTAAACTTTTTACTTCTTTGCCGCTTCAAACAATCCAGGGATCGAGGTTGTGAAAAAGCTTAGAGCGATCTTTTTTTTCGAATACTTTTCAAAAAAAGTTTTTACATCTTCATCTTTCATAAGCTTTTCAGAGAACTGATCTAAGTTATCGCTCTCTTTAGCAATTTCAAACCAACTTCTAATTTTCTCTTCAGCTTTCTCCAAAACCTCTTTATCAGCTAATCCAAAGTGTGTGAAAGCTATGTATCTTATGTCCATCCTCTTAAACCTTTCAACGGTTTTTATGTAACTATTGAAATCAAAAGGAGGAGGGGTTAGTGGGATCAAGTGTCCATCGAAGTACATTCCAACTGCATCTGCTGGAAACAGAACTTTCAGATCTTTCAAATAGTAAGAGAGCATGTGCGGTGCGTGGCCTGGAGAATGAAAGACTATCAACTCGTCTCCGCCAAGATCAAAATTCTTTCCATCTTCAACTACGATTATTTCACTCTCATCTATACTTTCGGGCTTTCCATATATTTCCGCAACTTCTTTTAAAACAAGTTTAGATGCTTCCCAGAGTTTTTCTGGATTTGCTAAGTGCTTAGCTCCTCTAGGATGAGCTAAAATTTTTGCTGAAAAGATCTTTGCAAGCCTGGCAGCTGAACCTGCATGATCTATATGTACGTGAGTTGGAGCTATAAAACTTGGCCTTATCTTCAGTTTTTTCAACTCTTCCAAAAGATAATTAGAGCTGTTTTGTGTTCCAGGATCTATTAGAACTGCTTTTTCAAAATTCAGAGCGTAACATGCTATCAAGTTTTCTTCCACATGCTTGAAAGTGTCGATCATGTAGACTTTTGGAAGCACTTCCATGATTCCAGTGGACAACAATTTTAAAAATTTTCTTTTAATAAGAAAATTTTATTTTTTTAATTTTTTTATTATAAATGCAAGAGCTGCAGACACTAAGCATGCTAAGATCTCGAAACCTGGAATTGCTTTACCTCTTTCGATCTCAACTATGGATTCAGCAAAACTATTACCTATTTCAGCCTTCACTTTCAAAAATCCAGGATCTTTTGCTTTTAGCACCAACTTAGCTTTCCCTTCGTTGTCTGTGAGTTTATCGCTGTAAACTATTTCAGCTAAACTGTTGTTTAGATACCATTTCAAGTGCAAGTTTTTAACTGCAAAAAGGTGTACTTCGAAAGTCTCATCTTTCTTGACTTTCAAGAACTTTGGTCTCAATTCAACTTCAACAGGTTTAGCGATAACTTTTCTTTCTGCAAAACTTGAATCGAAAAGAACTTTCAAGTTCAACTCTTTATCTTCAACGATCCATTCAATGCAAGTGTTACCTTCAGCTTCTTTTTCAACGTAGAAATCGTTTATGTAAAACTTCACCCTTCCACTCTTTTCTAGAACTGTACAAACTTTTATTTTTTGTCCAACGAATGGATCTTCTGGTTCAAGGTAAACAGGTAGTTGTTCTGATCTTTTTAAAACTTTAACAACTTTGATCCCATCGATCCTGAGCCCATCGATATCAACAGAACATCCAACGACATAATCTCCTTCCTTCTCAGGGATCCAAGGTAAGGTAAAAATTTTCTTTTCTCCAGCTTTCAACTCATCAACGAACATTTTTCTTAAAAGAATTTTTTCAACGTAGAAGCTTAAGTTGAAAGACGTTAAATTGGCTTTTCCGAAGTTTGAAACTTTTGCAATTATTTCAACCTCTTCTCCCTTGAAAGCCGTATCTGGAACTTCAAGCTCGAGGTCGATGTTTAGTTTAGAAGCTAGAACTTCGATGATCGCTGAAACTTGATTGTTCTCTTCATCACTCTCCTCCACAAAATCTTCCTCATCTGCAAAGATCGTAACAAAGTACTTACCTTCTACCTTCGGTTTCCAGAGAAGAGTTAAAACTTTGATCTCTCCAACTTTCAACCTATCTACACTTAATTTTCTGGCTTCGCTGTTCAAGTGAAAAGTTACGTAAAATCTATCTATATCAGATCTTCCAGCGTTTAGCAACTCAACTTCGATCTTCACGTCTTGAAAAGTCTCAGGCATTTCAGGTTCAAACTTTAAGTTTCTAATTCTAATGTCTGGCTTCTCTTTTTGTTTCTCTTCTTTTGGCTTTTCTTCTACTGTTTTCTCCTTTTCTGGAATTCTATCAACTACTTTTACTCTTAACTGCTTTGAATCAACCTCAACGAGCATTTCTCCGAAGGGAAGTTTTGAAGTGTCGTATTTAACTGTGTACTTGCCATTTTCATCTAGTTTAATCTTAGCCCTAGCCTTAGCTTCTACGTTCACAACTTCACCTCTCGATGCTCCGTAGATTTTAACATCGAAGTTTCCTGCAAAAGGTACATCTACTCCGATCTTTGCAACTCCATCTACTGCACTTTCTTGCAATTTTCTAGAAAATATCCAAAGTCTAGCTTCTACAGTTAAATTTTCTACTGGCCAGGTTTTTATTTCAAAGTAAGCTTTCAGCGGAATTGGAAACTTATCTTGCGAGTAGAAATATTGATTGTTAGATGATGGAATTGAGAAATAATAATCAATCGAAACTTGAAGCTCCTGCAAAGGACTGCTAAGCAAAGTTATTTCTGCAACTTCTCCTCTTGAAATGTAGTAGGTGTCTCCAATTAAAACTGCGTTAGTTGAAACCTCTAAAGCCTCTACTAAATTTATTGAAAAAAGAAAAATAAAAATAATTTTAAAAATTGTTATCAGTTTTTTCATCTTTTTCTCTTGATCAGATAGACTATCAAGGCTAAAACTACGATTATTGCAACTACTGCTCCTCCTATCACTTCAACTCCAATCGGTGGCGGTACTGGAGTTGGAGTAGGTGTTGGAGGTATTGGAGTTGGAGTAGGAGTTGGGGTAGGTGTAGGAGTAGGTTTAGGAGCTTCCAAGACAACAGCGAAGTAACTAAAGCGTGGAACTTCAGCTCTATAGTAGTTGTACTTGTCATCTTTTCTGACAAATTCTGTTTTGAGCTCTATCCAACTCTTTCCATCAAACCTGAGCATTGTAGCAATAACGTTGTCAGGATCGAAACCTTTTTCTCTAATTTCATCTCTTTCAATGACAAAGTTTATGTAACCTTTAACATCGGTTTCCTTGCTAAGAATCAAATCCATTTTCATTAAAAGAGCAATAACACCGACTGGTGTCGGTATATTTGCTGGTACTTCTTTGAGTTTCTCGATCCTAATTCTTAAATTGACATCCTCTCGCGGTACTACAACAACTGAGACTACGTTCGTGTCTAAAACTACAGTCAGTGGCATTTTAACTTCATACTCTTCTTTGGCAACTACAACGTAGTAAGGAGTAAGATAAATTGGTATTCCTGGTAAAACTGCTCCACCACCGATCCCGATACGTGGTACTGGTGTAGGAGTTGGAGTAATTGGAGGAACAATTGGAGGTGGAGTTATCGGAGGAACAATTGGAGGTTTGATTATATTTACACTAAGACTTCCAAAGTAAAGCGGATCAGCTTTTTCCTTTTCAAAAGCAACGATGTAAAGAATGTAATTTCCTAATTCTAGGCCTTTTGTTTCTAAAATTAACTCATCATCTTCAATCCCATAGTTGTAGCTGAACATATTTTTTGGAGCTTTTATTCCAAGCTCTCTGTCAAAAACTTTTATTTTTTCAATTTCTTTATTTTCATAATTTAATTTTATATCAAAAGCGTCAACTATCTTTTTCGTTAAGTTTACCTCTATTTCTGCATCGTATTTATCATCTTTTAAAAGAAGAGCAAACGCCATTCCAAACTCTTTTTTGAATTTTAGTACCAGATCTTCACCTTCAACGATTGTTGATTTGAATTCTGGTCTATTTTCTTTAGATGTCCCATTCAAAACAAAAAATGGAACAGCAAGTTTAAAAATTGGATTTCTGTACTCATCTAAGCTAATAACTGTTAACATGTAGTAACCTGGAGAGAGTTTTCTTAGGTCTGGTGGAAGGCCACCTGGAAGACTATCGTTTATTCTAAAGTTTGACAGTTGAATCGAATTTATTTTGATGGTTTCGGTTATGTTTTTTCCCAGAATGAATTCATTTGTACTTTTTTTAATAACTTTGATTTTGTTTTCAGTTTCATTATAACTTACTTTAGCCCAACCAGTGTAGTTGAAAGCGTATCCGTACTCTGTCATTTCTAGAAGTTCTTCAAAAGTTATACCTTTCAGAAAATTTTCAATATTTTGTAAGTTTTCTAGAAAATCTTCAATATTAAGCTTTAGAACTACTGGTAGTCCAAAACTATCTATTTTAATCAAAACGTCCAAACTAGAGTTTATGTCGTAAATTATGGAAGTGTCAGGAAAACTTTTTAAAGTGGTGTTAGTTATCCCAGTTGTTTGAATCGTATAATGTGCTTTACTTCCTGGAATCAATTTTCTATCGAGTTCATCTAAAGGTATAGGAAAACTGCTAGCTCCGTAGAATTTAAATTTAACGAAGCTTTCATTATAAAAATCCCAAAAGCAAATTTTTGTAACGTTTATTTCTATGACTTCTTTAGGAAGATCTCTTGTTGCACAAAAAAACTCTTCTGCTGAGCAGGAATATATAGCAAAAAGACCCAAGAGAAGTAGCAATAAGATCCGCATAGAATATCAAGGTTTTCAAAGTTTATAAATTTTTTGTTGTTAGTAGGTAACTTTAAACAAAAAAGGATGCGTAAACGTAGCTAAAAAATTAAAATTACCTGAGTTACAGCTAAAGTAGTTTATACGTAGACTAAAGATGAAAACTGAGAAAAGTACGTTAAGAAAAACAACAGTATTTTCTCTATTCTTTCTAAATAAAAAATACAAGAAAAAATTAGAATAAAAAATTATTTTAAAAAATAAAAATATAAAAAATTTTTTTTAAGTGTTAAAAGATTTTCACAGCTTTTTTAACATTAGTACTCTTCAAGCAAAAGATCGTAGAGAAGAGAACAGATGAAGTTAACAAATATCTTTGAGAGAGTTTGCGACTCAAAAAGTGAATAAGAGGAGTATTTCCAAGAAAACCTCAAAACTTAAAGATAATAGAAGAGCAAAAAGATAGACCTAGAAAGTATTGTCAAAACCATCGACTGATCAAACCGTCATTACCACAATTTGTTAAATTTCTTTGTAGAATAAAACTAATTTTAAAGAGAAATCTAACTTCTTCCTCATCTCCATACTCGCATCAAAAACGATGTAAAAATCTCCTTCCCATTCTTTCAAAATTAACTATAAGCTCTCTAAACCTTGCAGAGTTGTTACCTAATATAAATAATAAATAATATAAAAAGAAATTTACATAAGCCCCGCTCTTCTTAAAGCATCTTCTATCCTAGAAATCCTTGCGTTCAATTCTTTCATGTTTGATTCTAAATAATTCCTGAAATCGGAGCGAAGAAGTTCGAGTTTTGTATTCATTTCTTCTAGTTTTTCTGAAATGGGCTCTATCTTCCTTCCCAACTCCTCCCTAGTCATTTCTATCTTCTTTCCAAGTTCTTCTCTCGTTAAATCTATCTTCCTTCCCAACTCCTCCCTAGTCATTTCTATCTTCTTTCCAAGTTCTTCTCTCGTTAAATCTATCTTCCTTCCCAAATCTTCTCTCGTCTCTTCCAACTTCTGGATCATCAAATCCTGTTTTTCAACCATGTTTAGCATTATTGGAATAGCTTTTCCCCAGTGTTCCATTTGAAAAGCTTGCATACATCTCTCTATCGGAGGAACTACATAATGATATTCTTCAACTTCTATCGCTTCTACAATCGCTTTTTCTGGCTTTTCTACTTTTATTCTTTCCTTAAAAACTTCAAGAACTTCTTTTGGTGCATCTATTAAAACGAGAACAGACTCTTTATTGTTTGAAAATGTGTTAAAAACGGCAAATCTCTCAATTCCATATTCCAAAGCGATGTTTATCAACTTAACTCTATAGCCAACTCCGTGTACTTTTCCTTTAATAGTTATCTTTAAGGCCACAAAAACATTTTACATCTTATTTTATAAATTTTTCTGTTTCATTTTCAAGGAATTTGAGATAGCCTGATTCAATTTTTATATAATTTTATAAAATTTTAATTTTTAATAATTATCTTTAATATAAGTTGCCACTTAAATTGTTTATAGGTGTCATTAACTGGGAAGTTGGATAAAATCTAAAAGTGAAGCAAGATTTGACAATTCTTAAATTCTATCTATTTTTATCAACTTTTTCCGTAATCTAATTTTCAAGCTCCTTTGTTTTCCCACATCTCCTCTAACTTTATTTTCATCCTGTTTTGAAGTATCTGCTTTTCTAAGCATTGTAAGATTAGAATCGTTAGAACGGTTGGCGTAGAAAGATTAACTGAAAGCGAGTAAAACGTCTTCTAAGGAATTTAATAATTAAGAATTATTTATATCCTAAAAACCAGAGGAGCAATTTGGATAGACGAAAAAATTAGAGCTAAATTAAAGGCCGTTTCAATGTTGGTTGCAGGTGATATGAAGATAGTTTTTTTGTTGATCAAAAGATTTGCTTACAGGATCTTGCTTCAATTTAGATTGCAATTTCGCATCCTACAATTTAGAAGTTTTAACAGTGAAAAATATCAAAGAATTTAATATGTTTTCAAATGGAATAAAGAGCAACAAGTGCGGAAGTATTTAAGGTTTTTTGAGAGAGACAAATTCGAACAAGAGATAACTATCTTCAAACCTAAGAATACTGAGTTGGAGATCATGCGTTTAAACGTGGTTTCAAAGGTGTTGAGTTGAAAAAGGTATAATCACTCGAGCTATAACAAATAATAAATTTTTAGGCTTAAAACTGTTCTTAGATTCTGTTCTGGAAAAGTTTAAGCATAAGGATTTGAGCATAGCATTCAAAGAAGTTATAGATTTTAGGTTGAAAGCGGGCTTTTGGAATAGAAACAGCCCCTCTTACATGTGACCTTTAGAAACTTGTGAAGAAAAGAGAAGTAATTGCTAGAAGGATAGGTATTGAGGAGAATTAGCTGTTGTAAGTGAAGAGAATCGATACCACAATAGATCCTATGAAACGTTAACGATGATTGATGAAAGTGAAAAAGTGTTAGAATTTTCATAAAAATGAGATTAAAACGATTCAAGTAAAAACTTCAACAACGTGTGACAACAAAATAGAACTATCTTCAAGCCTTTTAGATTAAGTGGTTCCCTAAAAATTTTTATAGAGCAGATAGTGTATGCACAGAATTGATCAACTTGCTCAGCTGCACGATAAAGTTCTGAAACGAGCAAAGTTTGCGCATAATCAAAAAAATTTGGTTTGAAGTTTTTCAGATCGAGGAGTTGAATCGCTATCTCTCAAAGATTTCAAACGATTTTGCATTTGAAAGCTTTTGATCTTTTTTATTTCCATTCTCTAAGTGCAATACGATCTTCAAGCTATCTTTTAATTTTTCCAATCCAGAAAAAGCATATGAAAGCTGTTATCGAAGAGATCACAACTGCTTGACTTGCAGTACTTCCAAGATGATTTATCTGTTGACTGAAAATAAGAAAAATTGAAAAGAGGAAAAATGGAAGAAGAGAAACGAGTACTCCTTTTTTCGGTTTTTCTTGATAAAATCTGTATAAAAGTGATACGATCAAAATTGAAAGCATAAATTCGATGGAGAAGAATCCAAGGATAGTCGTAACTGCAAGAAAGTGATCTTTCATCTCAATCCTCTTGACGTTCAGCCCCTCTTCAAGTAGTAAGATCGTTGCAAATATTACAGCCAACTTCTGAATTTCCAGTTTGTAAAAGTCCTCAGCTAAAAATTCATAGCTCAAGAACATAGAATAAAAGAGAAAAGAGTACAAAAAAACGTCTTTTCTCCAATAGCTGATTAAATATAAAAGTGGTGCAAAAAACAAAGTCTTTGCGAAAAGTACTGCGAGAACTAGTGATGCGATTGCAGAGATCAAGTTCTCACCTTGAAAAGATCGTCCCCAGGCCCAACGTCGATCGTTGGAACTACTGAGTTGATCTTTCTTATCAACTCCTCCCTCTCAACGTAAGCTCTGTAAAGCTTTAAAACAACGTCCTTTGTCAAAACTCCTCTGTAAAATAGAACTGGATTTGGAGAAATCAAAAATACTTTACATTCCTTTTTAACCTCAAGGATAACTCTCAAAAGCTCATCTGGATTTGAAAGGTCTGAGATGAAAATTAGGAAAGATTTCCTCGGAATTTTTTTGATCAGATCTAGAGAAGTCGTTGGCATTTTTTTCAAAAAACTCCTTAGAAGTTTAGAAACAACTAGCTTTGGAACCTTTAAACTCAACTCAGCTTTTGTAGGATTTATCTTTAGTTCGCTTTTTATCTGTGAAAAATCTTCGCTAGCTTTCACAAACCTCTTGACTCCAAACTCATCGTAAACAACAAGCCCAACTCTCTTTCCCTTCAAAGAATTCAGCAACAGAAAAACTAATTTTAAAGAGAAATCTAACTTCTTCCTCATCTCCCTACTCGCATCAAAAACGATGTAAAAATCTCCCTCCCATTCTTTCAAAAATTCTTTAACTATAAGCTCTCCAAGCCTTGCAGATGCTTTCCATTCTATTTTTTTTGCATCATCACCGAATACAAATTTTCTCAGAGAATGGAAATCTGTTTCGATTCCAAAAACAGATCTATGAGGAGCTCCGATCTTGGTTTTTTCCTTGATAGCTTCAACAGACGGCAAAACTTCAACTTCAACTTCGGGAATTCTGAGCTTTTTTTCAAAAATTTCTCTTGAATCGAAAATTTCTAAAGATCCTTTTATCCTGTAAACTCCTTTTAAAGGAATTAAACTGTATTCAAAAGATTTTTCTCCAGGTTCAGAGAGAAATTCAACTTTTTCGCTGAAACTAGGTTCTTCAAGAAGTTTTATTTTGTAAACTTTCCTAGTAAAGTTCTTAACTTTTAGCTTAGCTGAAGTCCTCTTACCTTCGTAAAGAACTCTTTCAACTTCTCTGTAAGCTTCAATCTTTGGTTCAAATTCAAGGTAAACGTAAAAAACGTAAGTTGCAATTGAAAAAGCTAAAAGTGCTGGAAAAATATTTTGGAGAAGATATGATTGAGCGCAGAGGAAAAATATTGTCAAAGCTAAGATCTTTGCATTCATTTTGGAACCTCTACCTTCTTCAAAACATCCATCACAACTTCTTCACCTTTCAAATCAATCTCGTACTCAGGTTTCAAAATTATCCTGTGAGATAAAACAAAGTTTGCAAGGTACTTAACGTCGTCTGGTAAAACGTAACTCCTACCTCTAAGAAATGCGAGAGATTTAGATGCTAGTAGTAGATGTTCCATAGCTCTAGGACTTGCTCCAAGCAAAACTCTCTCGTCTAGCCTTGTTTCATAACATATCCTATGTATGTAATTCAAAATCTTTTCAGAAACAGTAACTTTTACTTCTTTAAAATCAAAATCAACTTTTTCAACTTCTTCAAATTCTTTCAAAGATTTCCTCCTCAAGAACTCGATCTCCTTAAATGGATCGAGGTACTCCAACTTTATCCTAAGCATGAACCTATCTATCTGCGCCTCCGGTAGCTTGTAAACTCCCTCAGTTTCAACTGGGTTCATTGTTGCAAGGACGATGAAAGGTTCTGGAAGTTTATAAGTAATACCTTCAACGGTAACTTGTCTTTCCTGCATAGCTTCGAGAAGAGCAGATTGAGTTTTTGGCATAGCTCTGTTTATTTCATCTGCAAGTACAACGTTTGCAAATATTGGACCTTTTTTGAACTTGAAATCGGAAACTCTTTGATCGAAGTAGTAAGTTCCAATTATATCAGCTGGCATCAGATCTGGAGTAAGCTGGATCCTTGAAAATTCCAAACCAAGAGCCTTTGCAAAAGATTTAGCAATAGTAGTCTTTGCAATTCCAGGAACTCCTTCAAGCAGTACATGTCCCCTTGAAAGCAAAGCTACAGCTAGCAGTTCTACAACTTCTTCATAACCAACAACAGCTTTACTTATTTCTTTTTTCAACTTCTCCAGCATAATTCATCCTCCTGAGCATCTCTTCAAGCTTTTCCTTTTCAAGTGGAAGATCTTCGAGAGATAACTTGGAGGGAAAGATTTTTTCAAAAAACCTCAAAATTTTTGTGAGGCTAGATAGATAAGGAGATAAGAGGGAAAATGCTGCAACAAACAGCAAAACTAAAAAAGCCGAATCTCTGTTTAGATCTCTTTGTATGTAAACAGTTGCAACTGAGTAGGGATTCAAATCAGCTCTGTGAGCTTCATCGAAGTAGAAAGTTCCGCTTCCAAGTAGATCGATCAGGTTCAATGCAAATTGTCTGTTTTGATCTATCATTTCGTTCATCAAAGAGCTAGGATCTGAAAAGAGGATGATCTTTCCATTTCCATAATCTAGCTCCGCAAGTATTGTATAAGATCTCATTTCTTCAACGAAGGAAGCTTTGCTAGTTTTTACATCTCCTTCAACGCCAAGGATCGCTGAGGGTACGTTGAGTTTAATTTTCTCCAAACCTCTTGAAATCTCTCCATCGATCCTTACAACAAAAGGAAAATTTTCGTTTTTATCGTAAAATATGTCTCTAATTTTTCCAGAAAACCTTGCCTTAACACCTAATTTTTCTAGTAAAGAATTAGAAAGTCCTGAATCGTCTGCAATAAAAACAGTTCCTCCTTTTTCTAAGAAAGCCTTGATCTCTTCAACTTCAGCTAAAGAGAAATCCAAGTTCGGAGATACTATGAGCAGAACTCCCTCCTTTTCACTTAGCTTAATTGAGTTGTATGGGTACAGAATTGGAACAACTTTTCTCTTTTCTAAGCAAAGTTTTGCAAATTCAGATAACCCATTCCAATCTGTATTGAAGATGCTGAGATCTGCTGAACTTTTTATTAAAGGGATGGCTATGGGTAAAATTAAGAGGGCTGTACCGAATAGGATCATGAAAGCGTAGACGGTTGGGTTCATGAAAGAAATTCTTTTGCAAGCTTAAAGAATTTTTCCAGCTCAGCTTCAGTTAAAGTTTCAAGTGCATAAGCAGATCTTTCATGGATCTCCGTTATCTCCTTCAGCTTTTCTGCAAATCTTTCTCCTTTAAGTTCAGCCAGAAGTTCTCTAGGAGTAAGGCTTTTAGATAAGTTGTAATTTGAAACAAGTTTCTTGAAGATCTCTGAATAAACTTCGCTGACATCTCTAATCTCTTTCTTATCATTCAAATCTTTTTTCTCTTCCAACTCTTCCTCCTTCACTTCAACTTCTTCAATTTTTTCATATTTCTTTTTAAATATACTATTTTTTATTTTTTTTGTAAAATAAATTAAAGTTAGCATAGCTAGAGGTAAAACTATGAAAGGAACAAAGTTGAATCCTTCAACGTAAACAGTTATTTCGTTGGATTTCGAAGCTTTTCTTAAATGATCTCCTTCGAAGTAAGCGTAGATCTTGTAAGTTCCAGGTTTCAAGTTCAAGGAGAAATTTTTATTTCTTCCATAAAAATTTAATTCTTTTATATTATTTATGAAAACATCTATTTTTAAATCCTCACTTGCCTCAACGTAGATTTCAACTTTTTCCCATTCAAAAAATCTTTCCTTCTCAGTTATTATCTTTATCCAAGTTGGATAGCGAGAAAAATGAACAGTTGTATTTGCAAAAGCTTTTTCATGTGTCTCATTTCCTTCGTAAAAAACAAAGATCGGAACAGAGCATTCGTAATCTCTTCTAATGCTAAAACTGAAATAACCTTCTCTCGACTCTAACTCAAAATCGTTGACTCTTATCGAAACACTCAAAGCTTCGCCGTAGTGATCGAAGATGAAACCTTCAACTCTAGCAAATTTACCAACGAACGCGGAGTAAGCTTTTAAGTGTATGTAAACTGGTATCTTTTCAACGAAGATCTTTACAACGTTGGACCTTAATATCTCACCACCCCTCGATCCTTCAGCGTATACTACGTGCTCTCCGTACGTTGAGAAAGTGTAGCTCATGTTCCTAGCTTCAAAGACCTTCTCATCTATGAAGAGTCTTAAAGGTTTGACGTTCTTAGCATAGATCCATATCCAAACTTCTTCAAAAAGGTAAACTTCTGTCTTCGAAACAAAAACCCAGATCCCTTCATCAAGTTCAAAGCCTTCATCAATGTACTCTTCGTAGAGATTCAAAGTTGATTCGAGTTTAGCTAAAGCTTCTCTAAGATCTGATGTGTTGAAAAAGAGTGGAGTAGTTCCGTTGTAGTAAACTATTTTCTCTATCTCATCTACCAAAAATTTCATCTCAGATAAGCTCTTCTTCATCCTGAAAATGCTCGATCTCTCAGATCTTAGAACATCGTTTGCTTTGCAGAGATCTTCAAGTTCAACTGCAAAAGATAGAAAAGGGTCTATTGCCAAAGTTGCGTTTGTACTTATCCCCTTTGCTCCGTAAAAACCTATTTCAGCTTTAACTGTCTCAAGTTCCTTCGAAAAAGATCTGCAGCTTTCTCCTTTACTAGCTTTGATGATCTCTTCAGAAAACTTTTCTATGAAGCTGGAGTAGAAATCGTAGATCCACTGATCGCTTTCAAAAGTTTCCGAGTACTTGACGTGACTAGCTTCTGCAGAAAAAATAATTATCAACAATACAAACAACTTCTTCACGTGTGAAGTTTTTATATAGCATTAAAGATTTTCGGTCATGAAACTAGCAGGGATCTTGCTCATGATCTTAGGCTCAGCAATAGCTCTGATTGGATTTTTCAATTCAAAGGAGACAATTTTAAACGTTGGAGTCTGCGGAACTTTCATTGGAGCAGTTCTCTTCTCTTTTTCTCAGCAAAAAAATTCCAAGTTTATAGAATCTTACCACGAAAACCTAAGAAATCTCTCAAAGTTTTTAGAATTAAAGAAATCGATATACATCCCCAGAAACAAACATCTTCCAGATGGGGCAGTTTTTTTAGCTCTGATGGAGGATTTTGAGATCGATCTTGCAAAGATGGATTACGAGAGGATCGTAATCTCTGGAAGAGAGAGGGAAGCTGGAATGTTGTTAAAAGTTCCAGGTAGCGAGATCTTGAGGGAAGTTGAAGAGATCTCATTCGAATCTGTAGCATCTGCTTTAAGGTACATGGGCTTGATCAGATCTTCTAAGATCGTTTCAAGTGGAGAAGATGTGAGGATTCTTGTAGAAGGTGTTGCGGTAGATTTCTGTGAGGAGTACTGCAAAGTTCTAGCTTGTCCAATTTGTTCAAACCTTATCTTTTCTTTTGCAAACGAAAGCAACGAGTTGATAGAAGTTGAAAAGTTTGAAGTTGGAGAAAAAATAGAGATACATGCGAGAAAAATAGGAGGAGTTGAGAGATGGGTTTGAGAGAGATACTGATCTTATCTTTTTCAGCATGGGCAGTTTTTAGCTGTTTGATCACAAGTTCTTTTGAAATATTTTTATCTCTACTTCTAATAGGATCCCTTGTAATATACGAGCTCAGCAGGTACTACATTCCAAGGAAAGTTAAAGTTCTACTGAACCAAGTTGTTTATGTAATGCTCTTCACATTTGCTCTGATAGTTTTAAAGAAAGCGATGGAGGTTCTTAGATGAAAGATTGGGATCTGATTACAGTTTTAGCGATTTCAATCTCTTTTACAGCTCTAATATCTGTACTAGAAGATCAGCTGAGGATTTTTCTTGGAATCTTTTTCATCCTTTTTTTGCCAGGCTACTCCATTACATCTTTTCTCTTTCCAGAAAAAAGTATAGACAACATCGAAAGAATTGCACTTTCTTTTGGTTTGAGCATTGCAGTAGTTCCTCTCTTAGGTTTGATCTTGAACTACACACCTTTCGGAATAAACTTGATCTCTATCCTCATCAGCGTTTCAGCTATCAACGTTATCTTTTCAATTCTTGCAATTTTTAGGAGGAAGAGGAGCTTTGATCCATTTAGGCCAGAAATTAAAAAGTTAGATCTTGGAAAGAGTAAAGTTGAGAAAGTTTTAACAGCAATTCTTCTGATCTCAATTGTATTCTCGATCTCAGCGCTGATTTACATTATAAGCAATCCAAAGCAACCTGAGAAGTTCACAGAATTCTACATACTTGGAGAAAAAGGGAAAGCATCAGATTATCCAACGAAGCTTTTTGTCAAGCAAAAAGCCTCTGTGATCGTTGGAATAGTGAACCACGAGCAAAGATCTGTGAACTACACAGTTGAAGTATGGTTAGCAAGGATGAGCTTTGAAGATGGTAGAATTTTGATCAAAGATCTCTTCCTCCTCGACAGCTTCAACGTTACACTTGAGCACAAGCCCTTGACAGAAAAATGGGAACCGCAGTGGGAAAAAGTTTACAACTTCTCCATAGATAGAGCTGGAAAGTACAAAGTTTTCTTCCTTCTATTCAAAGATTCGGTACCTCCTTTACCTTACGAAGCCAATAGAACTGTGAACTTTTCTGGAACAGATGCTGAAAAAAGGATATTAGATGCGATCGATGGAAAAATACAAAGCTTGATTTTAAACGTCGAGGTCGTCGAGATCTAATTTTTGGCTTCGATCGATTGACTGCTTTATTCTTCTACTTCTTTCAACTCTTTCTCACAGGAAATTGTAAGCTTTTTACATTCGAATAATCTTTCATTTTACAACCTAATAAACAAACAACATCATCTGTTCGAAACGCGGAACACTTGTTCTCCAAGTCTAGAAAACTTTTTAAACTTTACAACTTAGCTTCACTGTGCCATGTAATCACTTCGCAAATGAGGTGGAGTGGGCTAGAATTCCAAACGGAATTTTAAAATTGCATCCAGTCTGCTCCAACTGTGGAACTTTTAAAAACGTATCTTCAGATAGGGGAAAAAAGTTTTCTCACTTCATCAAAGCCCTTTCAAAGTTGAAGAAGAACTGCAAGGTAACTGATGTTCAGATCAGGTTGATCACGAAAGAATTAGAGAAAAATCCCGATTTCCAAGACCTTTGGTGGATAA
>JANXDX010000028.1 GCA_025058735.1 Archaeoglobaceae archaeon
GGTCTTTCCGTCATAGTGTACTTGATCTAGGAAGTTATAAAAATTTTTAGATTAATTTTTAGATTTTAGAGATCTACAAGAACTGTAAAATATTTATTATATAAAAATATATAAATAAAATTGAAATGTCTGCAGAATAAAAAATAAGTACAACTTTTATTTATGATAAAAGTCTTAAAGCGTGACGGTAGACTTGAACCTTTCAACAGAGAAAAAGTTTTGGGCACTTGTCTTAAGGCTGGGGTTCCAATAGAAGTTGCAGAAGAAGTTTTAAAAGAAGTTGAAAAGAAAATTTATGATGGAATAACTACAGACGAAATTCTAAACTTAGTACTGTTCAACCTCAAAAAGTACAAGTATAGTTACTATGCAAAGTACAACCTTAAGAACTCTTTAATACGCTTAGGTCCTGCTGGATATGCTTTTGAAAAGTTCGTTGCAAAGCTTTTAGAAAAGTTTGGCTACAAAGTTAAAACTAATTTAGTTCTTGAAGGTAAATGCACAAAGCAAGAAGTGGACGTTTATGCAGAATTTCAGGAAGAAACAATAATGGTGGAATGTAAGTTCCACAACTTTCCAACGTACACAGGGTTAAAAGAAATCATGTACACTTATGCACGCTTTTTGGATTTAGAATACTATTTCGATTCTGTTTGGATATTTACAAACACTAAGTTTTCTGAAGAGGCGATCAAGTATGCTGAATGTAAGAAAATGAAATTTACTGGATGGAATCAGCCTAACAAAAGCGGGATCGAGAAAATGCTTGAAAAAATGAAACTCTATCCTGTTACGATGTTAGACTTTGAAGATAAAGATGTTAAAAAACTTATAAATTCTGGTTTGGTATTTTGCAACGATATCCTCGAAGCCGGTCTAAAAAAATTAAGAGAGATAGGATTTGAAGGAAAAGAGGATGAAATTCTGCAGAAAGCTTCAGAAATATTTAAATAAATTTTATTGTCAATTCTTTTTTTACTTTATTTTTATTTCTAATTATAATATTTAGTATGAGGGGTGTTAAAGATTCCAATTGTCTAGCAACATTCAATGGCCCTACATCTAAAACTCTAAATCCCATTTTTTCGGCAATTTCAGTTAAAACTTTTTTAGCTTCCTGATCTCCACATACCAACAAATCCCAATCTATTTTCTCATTCAGATTAGCAAATCTTTCTGCAGGAATTGAGTGAAATGCTGCAACTACTTTTCCCTCCGTAATTGAAGCTATTTTTTCTGCTGCGGATCCTTCAGGAAGTTGAACGTATTGGAAAATTTCACCTTCTTTTTTCATTGGAACAATCGGTGAGACTAAGATCTTATCTCTGAGCTCATCTTTTAAAGTTTCTGCAATCTCAAAAGCGTATTTCCAAGGTATTGTAAAAAATGCTACTTCGCAATTTTTCGCAGCATCTTTATTTGTCATACCAACTATCTCAGCTTCAGCTATTTTTGAATATTCTGCAGCAATTCTTTTAGCTTTCTCTTCCAATCTAGATCCAACTATGACCTTGTAACCTATCTTAGCCAACCTCACAGCTAACCCCTCTCCTAAATTTCCAGTTCCACCTAGTAAAGCTATACGCATCTTTAAACCTCCGAAGTATTTTTTAAAACTAAATTCGTTAGTCTTTTAACTTTTTGTATTCTATTTTTACTGATCCCTGATTAGAGACAATTTTCGGACAACTTAATTTCTTAAAACAAAGTCTCCGATTACCTTCACTATGAAATCTGCTTTTGTTTTTAATGTTACACATAGATCCGAACTTTGAACTTCATCGTTCGTCTGTTGTTAAAAACATTCAAATTTAGTATTACAATAAAAATATTTTTTATTATTTAATAATAAAAAATTTGAGTATAATAATACAAAGACTTCTAGTTATAGATTTTGCTTTTGAACGCTTAACAAAATAAAACATTTAATTATTTTCTCTCTTGGAAAAAACGAAAAGCAATAAATACAAAAGAGCAGAAACTACAAAGTGAGGGGATAGATATGGTAGAAAGAAAGAAAGTTGAGATACCTGCTGGTGCTAAGGTTAAAGTTAGTTTAGGACCAGAAGAGAGTTTCCCATTCGACATATCGCCGATGTATGAGGGTGAAAGGATAAGAAAACAAGACATGTTTGTAGAACTTGGAGGACCTACGCAAGTGAAGTTCGAACTGGTGATGGCTTTACCGATGGATCAAGTGGAGGACATGAAAGTTACAGTTGTTGGCCCAGATCTAGATGAAATGGAGGAAGGGAAAGCTTATCCATACGGTATGATATACTACGTCGCAGGTTCAAAGATCGAAACCGATCTCGAACCTGTTATAGAAAGAAGAAATCACGATTTTCAGAACTACATTCAAGGTTACATGCATCTAAATCAAAGATACGACATATGGATAAGGATAAGTAAAGATTCTGTAAAGAAGGGCTTGAAGAGTTTGGCACAAATAGCTAAAGCTACTATGATGCTGTACAAGAACGAGTTACCGTTCATTGAAAAAATAGAGGCAGTCTATATAACTGAAAAAGATCTTGTAGAAAAAATCCTCAAAGAAGTTGCAATGCCGATCTACGATGAAAGAGATAAGAGAGTTGAGATGCTTCACGATGAAGATGTTGAAGAATTCTACTCATGTACTCTTTGCCAAAGCTTTGCTCCAACAAACGTTTGTATAGTTTCCCCAGACAGGCCATCACTTTGCGGTGCTATAACTTGGTTCGATGGAAGAGCAGCTGCTAAAGTAGATCCTGAAGGGCCAAACAGAGCAGTTCCAAAAGGACAACTCATAGATCCAATAGGTGGTGAGTACAGTGGAGTAAACGATTTTGCAAAGCGTGAAAGTGGTGGAGAGTATAGTAAAATAAAGTTGCATAGCTTCTTTGAATATCCGCACACAAGCTGCGGATGTTTTGAAACTATAGGCTTTTACATGCCAGAAGTTGATGGAATTGGCTTTGTTCATAGAGGTTATCCAAACCCAGCTCCGAATGGCTTAACTTTCTCAACAATGGCTGGACAAACCGGTGGAGGGAAGCAAACGATAGGTTTCCTCGGAGTAGGTGTAGCTTACTTTAGAAGTAAAAAGTTCTTACAAGCTGACGGTGGATGGTATAGAGTAGTATGGATGGCAAAAGATCTCAAAGAAAGAGTAAAGAACTACATTCCTGAAGAACTAAGGAATAAAATTGCTACTGAAGAAGATGCGAAAACCCTTGATGAGTTGAAAGAATTCCTGAAGAAAGTAAATCATCCAGTAGTTACCGGAGTCGTTAGACCAGTTGACGGTAAAAAGATCACAGAAGGTTGGAAAGAAGTTGTGAAAGAAGTTCCTCCAGTTGCTAAACCAGTTGAAGTTGCTAAACCAGCTGAAGCAGCACCTGCTGTAGCTCAGCCTGCAGTTCAACCAGCAGTAGTTCAACCTACAGTTCAGCCAGTAGCAATTCAACCAGTGGCGCCAGCTTTACAACTGTTCCAACTTCCACAGCCAACAGTTGCACCAGCTGGAATAAAAATAATAGTGAAAGATGCTAAGATAACGATAGACAAAGTAATCATAAGGAGAGCTGAAAAGAAGTGAGAAGATGGAAAAGAAGGAAGAGAAAAAAGTGAAAATTATTTTAAAGGGTGCCCAGATACATATACCAGAACTAGTAATTGAGGAAGAGGAATGATCATCGCTGTAGCTGGGAAAGGAGGTACAGGAAAAACTTTAGTATCTGCTCTTCTTATACATTTTATTTCTAAAAAAAACAGTAAACTTTTAGCAGTAGATGCTGACCCAGATAGCAATCTTCCAGAAGCTTTAGGTGTAAAAGTTGAAAAAACGTTAGGAGCTGTTAGAGAACTATTTCAAGTAAGCAGAGATGAAATGGGTACCATGAACAAGGAACAGTGGCTTGAAGGAAAAATTTACGAAGTTGTATGCGAATGCGATGGCTACGATCTACTTGTAATGGGAAGACCTGAAGGGGAAGGTTGTTATTGTTTTGCAAATTCTCTGCTAAGAGGAATCCTAAAAAAATTGATGAGACACTACGATTACATAGTAGTCGATAGTGAAGCAGGGTTAGAACATTTTAGTAGAAAGACAATAGATTCAGCGGATTACGTTATAATTGTAACTGACAGTTCAAAGAAAGGGCTAACAACTGCTAAGAGAATAAAAGAACTCATGGCAGAACTAAAAATAAACGTTAAAGATGTCTTTCTTGTAGCAAACAAGGTGAATAGGGAAGCTATGGAAAAGATAAAAAAATTTGCTGACGATGAAAATCTTAAGATCTTAGAATTTTTGCCGTACGATGAAGAAGTAGTTAAAATAGATGTTGAAGGATTACCAGTTACAGCCTTAAGTGAAAATTCTGAAGTTTATAAAAGAGTTAAGAAGATTGTAGATTTCTTTTTGGAGGTGGTTGCTTGAAAAAATTCACTCTTGAAGAATTTTTCGAAGTTTTAAAGAAGTACAACGTTGAAGAGATACAAGGTGTAAAAATTGAAGGTGATCTGGAGATAGAGCTAGAAGGTTCAGCGATAGATCTTTCAAATCTCTTGCCAGTTATGAATCTGATCAATGAACTCGCAAACTTCTTTTACCATGCAAAAATGACCTTGACTTATTTGCAGAGGATTTCTTCGATGCTTGGAATTCAAATACCGATTCAACTCCCTTTAGTTCAGCCTGAGATTAAACCAGCAGTACCAGAAATTAAATTAGTACCAGAAGTTAAGTTACCACCAGAAATTAAGTTACCTGAAAAGCTTCTTGACCTAAAATTCAAACCTTACAGAGCTGAATGGCCTGGAAAGATTGAAGAAGTTAAACTTGGAGCAACGAAGAGTGAAGGTGGAACTAGAGAATATATAGTAACACTTGGTGGTGAGAGAGCTTTAGCTTTTTACACTTTCGATTCTTCACAACCAAATCTTCCAGTAGTAGCTATTGATGTTTTTGATAAACCTCCTGCTTTGGCTAAATCTGTCAAAGTTCACTACGAAGATGTCCTAAACGATCCAGCTGAATGGGCTAAAAAGTGTGTGAAAAAGTTTGGAGCAGATCTAGTTACAATTCATCTTATAAGTACAGATCCGCTACTCGAAAATAGACCAGCTAAGGAGGCTGCAAAAACAGTTGAAGACGTTCTTCAAGCTGTTAAATGCCCTATAATAGTTGGAGGAAGTGGTAACAAAGACAAAGATCCAGAAGTTTTAGAAAAAGCTGCAGAAGTTTCTGAAGGAGAAAGAGTTATGCTTGCAAGTGCAACCCTTGATATGGATTGGGAAAGGATTGCGAACGCAGCTAAAAAGCATGGACACGTAATTTTGTCTTGGACTCAGTTAGATATAAACAATCAGAAAACTCTTAACAGGTATTTGTTAAGAAGGGCAAAAGTTCCAAGGAATAGTTTAGTAATGGATCCAACTACTGCTGCACTTGGATATGGCTTAGATTATGCTTTTACAAACATGGAAAGAATAAGAATGAGTGGGTTGAAGGGAGATGAAGATCTTAACTTCCCAATTTCAAGTGGAACGACGAATGCTTGGGGGGCTAGAGAGGCTTGGATGACAGAATCTCCTATAAAAGATGATACTCCTTGGGGGCCTAGAGAGTTGAGGGGGCCGATATGGGAAATAGTAACTGGTTTAACCTTAGCTTTAGCTGGCGTAGACATGTTTATGATGATGCATCCAGTCGCAGTAGCTACTCTTAAAGAGATCTTCAACACTCTGGGAGGAAAGAGCAAATTTGAAGTTAAAGATCTTGATGCCTGGATCAATATGGAGGTGTGACTTTGAAGGTAAAAAGTCCACTTGAGATTTACAACTTGCTTCCAAAAACGAACTGCAAGGAATGTGGTTATGATACATGTATGAGCTTCGCAGCGCACATATTGGATAGAACAGCTAAAGTCTTTGACTGTAAACCACTTGTGAGAGATGCTGAAAAAGATCCAAAAGCAAAAGAGGCTCTGCAAAAAATTTTGGATCTGACAGCCCCAGAAATAGCTGAAGTAGTAATCGGTGTAGGAAGCTCTGCAATTAAAATAGGTGGTGAAGAAGTTCTTCATAGACATGAACAAACTTTTTACAATCCTACAGCTTTCTTCTTCGACGTTTGGGATACAATGGATGACAAAAAAATTGAAGAAAGATGCGATTGGGTTGTAAGTTACAAGAAATTTTACGTTGGTAAGTTCTTAACGCTAGAAGGTATAGCGGTTAGATGTACATCCAACGATCCAAAGAGATTTGCAGAAGTTGCAAAAAAGGTTTCAGAGTATGGAAAGCCAATGATCTTGATCTCTCTCGATCCTAAATGCATGGAAGCTGCATTGAAAGAAGTTTCAGAAAAGAGACCACTAATTTACGCTGCTACTGAGAAAAATTGGAAAGAGTTCTTGAAGTTAGCTTTAGATTACAAAGTTCCAGTTACAATTAGATGTAAAAATTTAGATCTATTGAAAAGCATGGCCGCAACTTTCAGACAAGCTGGTGTTAAAGACATAGTTTTAGATCCTGTAACAGAACCTGTAGGCCAAGGTTTGAAGGCAACCTTTGAAAGAGTTATTCAAATCAGAAGAGCTGCAATAGAAAATGGAGACAAGGATGTTGCTTATCCAATAATCGTTACACCAATTTCTGCTTGGCTTTTAGATGGAGATAATGTGACAAAGTCTTACTGGGAAACTGTGATAGGAGGTATTTTCATAGTTAAGTACGCTGACGCCATGATCTTACATTCTACAGAACAGCACGTTGTTATGCCTTTAATAACTTTGAGATTCAACATATACACAGATCCAAGAACCCCAGTACAGGTTCAGCCAGGGCTGAGAGCTATAGGTAATCCTTCTCCAGAAGATCCTGTTTTCATTACGACAAACTTTGCTCTAACTTACTACACAGTTGAGAGCGACCTTACGAGTGCAAACATAAAGGGTTGGCTTTTGGTTTTAAACACAGATGGAATATGTGTGGAAGCTTCAGTTGCAGGTGGAAGGTTCACTGCGAGCAAAGTTAAAAGTTTGCTAGAAGAAACAAAGATAGCTGAAAAAGTTAATCATAAGTATTTAATCATCCCAGGCCTTGCTGCAAGACTTCAAGGACAAATAGAAGATGAGACTGGATGGAAAGTTTTAGTAGGACCTATAGATTCTGGAAGAATTAAAGGTTGGCTAGAAAAGAATTGGCCTCCAAAGAAGTAAATTAAATATTAATAAATATATATTTTTATTATATTTTATCTAAACACATGTTTCTCCCCCATCCTTATCAAAGGCTTTGTTAAATGTCTTCTAGCAGAAGGCGGAACTTCGTAAAATCCTAGCTCAATATCTCTGTTTATCTCTACTATTTCTTTTTCAAGGGAAAAAGTTTTACATCTTTTACATCTAAAACCTTTGTTCTTTCCGACAGATTCCATCCTTTTCCCACACTTGCACCTTGGATTTAGAGCAACTTTTTTTACAAGTTCGATCAATTTTATTTTTTCTAAGTTTATTGTATCGTTTTTCATTGAACCGTAAACTTCAACAACATCTCCAGTCATCAACTTTCTTACTACGTTTCTGAACTGCTTAGTAGGCTCAAAAGCTGCACATTTAAAAACTCCAAATTTAGTCTCGATTTCGAAGAACACGTGACCTCCTGCAATGTCGTATGGATCCTTTACAACTGTACCTCTTATTTTATATGATCTATAATTTTTTATAGACTCTACTTTTCCTCCATCTACTATGTGCATGTCTGTAGCATGGTTTGTTACAAAAATTTGATATTTTTCGAATTTTTCTGTTCTAGCAATGCTCATTGCCTTGTACAAAGCTTCAGTACTTTCCCCTCTTAATCCATAAAGAACAGGACAAGGAGAGCTAGGAACTGCAACAACTACATCGTTGCACCAATCGACTGTGTCAAAAACTTCTGGATAAAGTTCATAGTCTATATCGAAAAAAGACTCTCTATCGTACTCTCTTATCTTACCAAACTTTTCAGGATAGCGGTAGACAAGTAGTTCTAAAGTATAATCGTAAAGTTCAGCACCAACTGAAGCTAGAGCACCTATCAATCCTCTACCTTTCTTAAACTTTAAGTAAGGTATTCTGTACTTGTTTATAATAAAAAGTGCATCGTCGATCGTAACCACATCTTTTATAGTTCTATCTGCAAAGTTTGAGAGTTTTGGTAACATCTCATCTTCAACAAAAACTACACCAGGATTTGTCCTATCATCTTCAAGTTCAGCGAACTCCAAAATAACTTCAGAAACTATGTCTACAGTTTCTTTCAGATCTTCTGTCTCTAAAAGAAAACTTACAGCGCCATTTCCTCTAGTTTTAAATGGTATGGTTGGATTCAATCTTATCAGTCTTGGTAAACCTAAAACTTTAGCAACTCTCTTCAATCTTTCCATCGCTAGTAGAGCTATGTAAGTTGTACACATCCCTTTCCTGCTGTCAGTATCATCTATCCCTACCCAAACTCTCATGCAACTTTGAAGTTATGTAATCAGATTTAGTTCTATCCACTAAACTTCTAGCGATATCTAATTTTTGCCTTAGGTTTGGAACGAGTTTATCGGGAAAAGATGAAAACTGAATTAGTTCGTTGTAAATTTTTTCCATTAGATCTAAGAATTTCTTCGCACTTTCAAATTCGTTTCTCATCATACTTGTTAAAGCACACCTCCTAAGTTCGCCTACAAGATCTGCTAAACCAGTTAGGAAAGACGATGGAGGCACATCGAAATCAATTTCAAAATCGAATCTCTCTTCAATCGCTTTTGATAAAAAGTAAGCTTCAACAAACTCTTGAAAGGCATCTTGAGTCAGAGAATAAAAGATTTCATCGTATTTCTTGTATTCCAAGATTTTCTTGAAAATTTCAATCGCATCTTTTAAGTACTTTTTGTGATCTCCTTTGCTGTGAACTGATGCTATCGCCTTAGTTGAAAGTAGTCTCAACTCTCTAGTTAATTTCAAAATCTCCTCTCTTACTTTTTCCAACTCTTCTAATTTAACTTTTGCTTTTTCAAGATTCATAGCTGAGTAAAACAACTCTACTTGCTTCAGATTCATCGACTACGTTATAATCTATAGATTTTGCCAACTTTTCTGCAAAGTTTTTAACTTCGACATGTTCTGGCATGTTCTCATACTTTAACCTGAACCTTGAAGATCCTACGAACATGTAAGCCTTAACTTCAACAAAGTTTGGACTAGCTCTACTTAATAGTTCAGAAAAGCATTTTAAAGCTTTTTCACTCATGTTCAAATTTTTTATCAAAGTCAACCTTACGACGCTTCTACTTTTGTTTTTCAAAATCTCTAAACTTTTCACTATCCTATCCCACATGTTCTCCAAAGGTCTATTCAAAGCTACGTGACTCTCTTCGTTGTAAGCAATTAAGCTAATGTAAAGCTGAGTAGGCTCACAGACCTCAATTACTTCAGGTTTTGTTCCGTTAGATACTAAAAATGTTGTGAAGCCCCTCTTTTTAAACTCATCTATTAATTCTGGAAGCTTCGGATACAGCGTGGGTTCACCTACTAAACTTATAGCTACCTGGTTTGGTTTATAAGCTTCTCTAAGCTTAACTTTGTTAACTTTTGGATTTCCATGAAATCCGCTCAGTAAGCGATGCTGAGCCTTTATACTTTCCTCAACTATGAATTCTGGCTCATCCCAGCCTTCGAATTTTTTCAGCAACTCTAAAGGACGCCAGCAGTGGATACAGTACTGATTGCAGACAAGTGCAGGTGTCATCTGAAGACACCTATGGCTGTTTATTCCATAAAATTTTTGCTTGTAGCAGTAACCTTCATCCTTCAGAGATTTTTTTAGCCAGAAACATGTTTTTACAGCTGAATGCTTTCCTACTACCTGGTAACCTTTGATCTCTCCTATCAGCTTTTCCACACTTTGAGTTTAAATTTACGTATATAAGTTTATTGAAGGAAAAGAATTGTAATAAAATCATCTTTAGGCTCGAGAGAAGTTACATCTATGCATAAAGCTGAAAGAGTCGGTCTTGCTTTACTACATCCTTTACAATCTTCACAGAGCATACAAGAAGTTGGGAAAGTTGAAAGGGCAAAAGGTAGTTTTACAGATCTTTCTGCTTCTAGCATAAATTCTTGTATCCTTTTTACATCTTTGCTTTTGAATCTGAAGAGTATTGCATCTTTATAGGATCTTACGAATTTAACACATTCTTTGAAGTCTGGAACGTTTGGTGGACACGAAGGTCTTCCGTAATAATTGCAACCAAACTTGCATTTCCATCTGGCCCTTAGATCAAATTTTAAATCTTTTGGATTTATTTTTTCAATTTTTGCTTCAAGTCCGAACTTTTTAAGCAGGTCCTCCATGTATAGAGTAGACTTTAAAGCTTAGTTTTTACTTGGATGAATTTCATCTTCAAACAAGCTTAACTTATATAAAATATAAAAGAAAAATAAATTATTTTAATTTTAATATATTAATTTTTAAAAAAATTTTCAAAACAAAAATTATAAATATCCAAACTCATAATTTATGATAATGAAAATTAAGGAGGTGTGAACGTGGTAGGGATAGAGTTGACGCAGATACAGAAAGATATACTCTACGCTTTGATAACGCTTTACAGGAAGAAGAGTGGTGGATCTGTGAAAGGTGAGGAGATAGCTGAATTGATAAATAGAAATCCTGGAACTGTAAGAAACCAAATGCAGGCTTTAAGAGCACTAGGTCTTGTAGAAGGTGTTCCTGGACCAAAAGGTGGCTATAGACCTACTTCAAAAGCTTATGAACTTCTTTCGATAACAAAACCTGAAGAAGCTGTAAAGGTTTCAGTTTTTGTAAATGGAAAGGAAGTTGAGAATTTGTCAGCGGAGGAAATAGTTTTTCCATCTCTACCTCATCCAGAGATCTGTCAGGCAAGAATCAAGATGTCAGGAAATATAAAAAGCATCATGCCGGGCGACAAGTTGATAGTAGGACCAACTCCTGTGAATGAACTGATGGTGTATGGAAAAGTTGTTGGAAGAGACGACACTGACAACGCTGTGGTAATAGATGTTGAAAAAATACATGGAATACCAAAGGATACCGTGGGAGACCATATGTCCACACCACTGATAACAATTGAAGCTGAAAAAACTGTTAGAGAAGGTACAAGGGTTTTAGCAGAAAACGGAATCTACTGTACTCCAGTAGTTAAAGCAGGAAAATTAGTTGGAATATTTACACTAGATCACGTTGCAAAAGCCCTAGTCGAAAACAAGTTAGATTCAAAAATCGAAGATGTCATGAGACCAAAGATAGTACTAGCTGAAAAAGATACGAGAATTAGAGAAGCTTTAAGGATAATGAGAGATGAAAAAGTCAGAGTTTTGGTTGTTACTGACAAAGGAGTACCAGTTGGAATCATAACTGATCAAAAAATACTAACACATTTAGCACCGGAACAGGTAAAATAATTTTTATTATAATATTTTATATTTATTTATTATTTTTATTGATCGATTACTCGATAAAAGTCCTTTTGAGCTTTTCGTCGATGAAAGAGTTCTGCGATTGATAGAAAATTTAAAAATTAAGTAAAGTTATAAAAATTCAGCGGAACTAAAGTTGCTATGATCGACTTCAGGGTTTTGAAAGAGTTGGAAGAATTCTGTGATGTGACAAAAGATCTTAAGTATTCTAAAGATGAGACTCCACCACTTTTAGCTCCAAAACCAGCAGATTTTATTGTAGTTAAACCAAAAAATACTGAAGAAGTTTCAAAGATTTTAAAAATAGCTAATAAATACAGAATTCCGATTTTTATTCGTGGAGGTGGAACTGGATTAAGTGGAGGAGCAATTCCAACTTCTGAAGGAATAGTTCTAAGTACAGAGTATTTAAAAGATATAAGAATAGATGAAAAAAACAGATTTGCTGAATGTGGAGCTGGAGTTACCCTTTACGAGCTTGAAAATGCCGCTGAAACCTATGGGTTAAGCTTTCCACCTCATCCTGGAGCAGAAACTGCTACTGTTGGAGGTATGATAGCTACAAATGCTGGAGGAATGAGAGCTTTAAAATATGGAACGATCAGGAATTACGTACTTAGTTGTGAGGTAGTTTTGGCTGACGGTAGTATCTTAGAAATTGGAAGTAGAACTCTAAAGAACTCTACAGGATACAGTTTGCTTCATCTATTTATCGGTAGTGAAGGGACTTTAGGAGTTATAACTAGAGCTGTATTGAAACTTTTACCATCGATGAAAGATTCAGTAGCTTTAGTTGCACCATTCAACAGTCTCGAAGAAGCTGCAGAGCAAACTTTGAATCTAACAAAACTTTTACCACTCTCTTTAGAATTGATCGAAGCTAGGGCAGTAAAAATAGGGGAAAAGATTACAGGAAAGAAGTGGCCTGGAAATGGAGAAGCTTATATTTTTGCAATATTTGAAAGATTTGAAGACGTTGAAAAAGCTTCAGAAGTCTTGAAAAAAGATGTTTACGTTGCAGTAAAAAAAGAGTTAAGAAACTTGATGAGTATAAGAGGATCTATATACGAGGGTCTTAAAGATAAGATAATAGAGATACTTGATGTATGCGTACCTCCAGCAGAAGTCGCAAACTACATTAGAGCTAGCTCCAAAATTTTTGAAAAGTATGGAGTCGACGTTGTAACCTATGGACACGCTGGAGATGGAAATATTCATCAGCATCCACTGCTTTACGATGGTTGGGAAAGTAGCTATTTTAAGTTTAGAGAAGAACTGTTCAACGTAGTTCTAAAGCTTGGAGGAGTTATAAGTGGAGAACATGGAATTGGGGCTCTAAAGAGGGAAGAGTTTAAAAAGTTTTATCCAAAGCAATATGAAGTGATGAAAAAGATAAAACAAGTGTTCGATCCAAGTGGAATACTAAACCCTGGAAAAATATTTTAATATTTTTATTTTTTACCTTGCATCTAAACTTTTACGACCTCAAAATGAATTATCGTGACAAATTCACTATCTTTTACATCTCCATAGATCTTTCTTAAAGCCCTCAAAAGTTCGTTCTTATTTTTAAAACCATCGATCTCCGCATCACTATCTGTAAGTTCGCTGATCCTTTTTACAACGACTTTCTTTATCCTAGCAATTGCAAAAACCTTGCTGTTCTCTACAGTAAATTCTACTAATCTTCCAACAGGATAGCTTTTTATCCCCTTCCTTATAGTAGTTTTCTTTTTTCCCTCTACTATTAAAGGTACGTACTCTGGATCAAAGTTTACTTTCTCCACAGAACCATCTCCATACATTTTTTACAGCGTTCAAGATTATTTTGTATCTCTTGAATCCATCTCCGGGTAATTCTTTCCAGTCTTTCAGTTGTAAACATTTCCCAACCAAAGCTAGCTTTTCCTCTTTACTCAGATCGATCCGATCCTTTTTCATGAAATAATACCTAACTAAAGGTCTTATCAAGTCTGAAGTGTACTCATAAAGGCTTGTACCTTGAAAATATTTGCTCATCCTTCTTTTTTCAACGTTTCCAAAGTTTGGACGCTCACATTCGATATCTTTTGTCAAAGTTTCAAGAAGCATTAGAGCAGTTTCAGTTTCAAGATCTCTCAACTCGTCTGCTAGATGTTCTATCAACCTCCTAACGAACTCCGAATTTAGATCAAAGATAATACTTTCCACGTGAAGTTTCAGCGCTTTTAGGACTATCAAAGAGTATTCGCCACTTACCTCATTCCTCTGCGGAGTTATGTGGATAGGCTTAAAATCGTTCTTGAGCCAAAATCTTAAAAGTTCTGGGGAGACTCCAAAACCAGATCCAACCCAATCTAAGTTTCTTTCAATACTCCACTCGACGATCTTTTTCAAAGCAAAACTTCCAATTCCCATACTCATTACATCTGGATGTGTAGCAATTCTAACAACTCTTGCTCCAAGCATCTTCGGAAATTCAAAGTTCCAGAAGTGTTTCAGCACTAGATCTGGAATTATTTGACCTTTTGGCTTGTAACCATCTTTTATCTTTTCTACAGTATTTTCATCCAAATTACCTTCTATAGCTATGTGAAGTGAACAAACTACTTTTTCATTGACGAAAACTGCAAATGGAAGGTGGTTTGGCATGTCTAAAAGGATCACAAGATCTGAAGGTCTATTTCTGTAGTGAGCGAGGACGTATATTCCAAAGAATTCTCTCAAAAGTTTCTCGTTATTTATTAGTTCATCTTTGTCTATCTTTTTGAATTCTAGTTTTCCAGACTTTATTGCTTCAAGATCATTGCTTTTAAGTTCTGCAGGCTGAGCATCGAGTAAAAGAACATCGTTTAACCATTTTTCAATTGGATCTCCTTTTCCATATCTTATAGGTTCTTCCATGTGGATTTTGACAACTTCGTAATCTTCGTCGCTTTCAAGTTTTTTCAAAAACCTTATGGCAAATCCCCTTCCAGTTCCCTCGTAGCCGTGAATGGTAGTAGAGAGTACTATGTACTTTACACCTTCAGCTATCTTCCACAGAACTGGAACGTCTATTCCTGCAGCCTCATCAACTATTATAATATCAGCAAAATCTTTTTCGTACATAGCTCTCCTTGGAACTGCGTATTCAACTCTTGCAAACTTGTTGTTAACAACTGTGATAATACCATCGCTCTCCTTAACGTAGAATTTTCCAAGGTTTTGATTTAAAGATGATTTGAGCAAAAATTTGAAATAAGTTTGAACGGCTTGCGGTGAAGGAGCTACAAGTAATATCCTTGCAGGCCTTTTCATAATGTTGTTTATCTTAGATATAAGGTAGGGGGTTACTATTCCTAAAATAGCTGTTTTCCCTCTTCCCCTGTCGGCGGTAATTATTACTGCTTTTTTAGGTTTTTGTCTCTCAAAAAACTTTTCAAAAATTTTTAGAACTCTAACTTGATCTTGAGTTGCGCAGAGTCTGTAAGTTTTTTCATCGATTTCTCCTTCTTTAGGAATAACAATTTCCTCTCTAGACGATTGGAAGTTACCACTTTCAAACTTCTTCAAAATTTTTCTTTTATCAGCATCAAAAACTATTATTCCACTTGCTTGTAAAGTTCTCTGTATGAATCTTTTGTAAAATCTTCCGACTACATCTTCAACTGTGTAAGGTTCACTTACAAGATCCTCGTGCCATTTACTCCTCAAATTTTCCCAACTTTTTAGAGGAGGAGACAGAGCTATTATTATTCCTCCTTCAGCGATCGTCTCAACTATTATTCCTAGATCGTTTGGATGATATCCCTCTGTAAAATCTAAGATCAGAGAAGAATAAGTTTCACCTAGAACACTCTGGGAATCTTTGTAATGAATAAATTTTCCTTTAAAATATTTTTCAGTCAATTCTAAAAATTGACTCCTTCCAGCAACAAGTAAATTTTCTTGTACATTTGCTTTTTTCAAGTATCTATCGTAAATTTTTTTTGCCAACTTTATTAAACGTTCGTTCAGTTCTTTAGAGCACAAAATAACCATAAATCTATGTCTGTTTGCTTTTGAAACTTTAGCTGCAGCAGCAACTTCGACTAGTAAATCTCTTACTGTCATGCTCTAGTAATTCTCTTTGTGAGTTTAAAAAATTCTTCACCAAAACTATTAAATTTAGAGAGTGTATAGCTATATCAAGGGGCCGTGGCGTAGCCAGGCAGCGCGGCGGGCTCCAGCGGCGTGGATGATTGATGGGTCTACTGAGGTGTGATGACCCGTTGGAGCACTGAGCCGAAGAGACCCGCCAGTCGTGGGTTCAAGTCCCACCGGCCCCATTCGAAAATAAATTAGTAAAATTTATTAAAATATTAAAATTTTATTTTTATAAATTATTAATTACATTAAAATTTCATTACAACAAAAAGTCTCCCAAAATTTTTTAACTTTCATCTATTTTCTACGTGGATCAGTTCATAGTAATTGAAGATACTACTACCGATGAAAACTATGGCAGTTACCCTACAAAGAGAACGATGGAAGACTACATAAGAAAAGGTTTTGTTTGCATAGACAAGCCGATGGGGCCTACAAGTCATGAAGTAGTAGTTTGGGTGAGAAAGATCTTGGAAGTTGAAAAAACTGGACATGCTGGAACACTTGATCCGAGAGTTACTGGAGTTTTACCAGTTTTCATTGAAAATGCAACAAAACTCATAAAGTTTTTACAGGAATCTAGCAAGGAGTACGTCTGTTTAATGAGGCTTCATGGAGATGTAAAGAAGAATGAAATTGAGAAAGTTATGAAACAGTTTGTCGGAAAAATCTATCAAAGGCCTCCCCTTAAATCGGCTGTCAAGAAAAAGCTGAGAATAAGGGAAATATACGACGTAGAGATTTTAGAAATCGAGGGAAGAGACGTCCTATTTAAAGTTTCAACTGAGTCTGGAACGTACATAAGAAAGTTGTGCAAAGATATAGGAGAAGTTTTAGGTGTTGGAGCGCATATGCAAGAACTTAGGAGGATAAAAACTGGAAAGTTGTCTGAAGATATTTGTTACACTTTGCAGGATCTTTTAGATGCTTACATTTTTTGGAAAGAAGAGGGAGAAGAAAAGTACCTTAGAGAAATAATAAAACCAATGGAGGTCGCTGTAGCTGATCTGCCAAAGATCGTAGTTAAAGATACTGCAGTAGATGCTGTATGTCATGGAGCTGATCTTTCGATCAAAGGGGTTGTCATGGTTGAAAAGACTGTAAAAAGTGGACAAAAAGTGGCACTTTTTACTTTGAAGAATGAACTAGTAGCCTTAGGTAAAGCTTTGATGGATGCTGAAAAGATGTCTGAAATCAGTAAAGGAATAGTTGTAGACGTTGAAAGAGTTGTGATGGAAAGAGGAGTTTATCCATCTGTTTGGAAAGGTAAACAAAATTTATAAATAAAAATTATATTTATAAATTAAATTCAACCACTTCGAACTTCAACCCTTCATCGATCAGCGTTCTTACAAGATCTTCAACAAGTTTGTCGGTGCAGACAACTATAACTCCACTTCCATGATGCGCCGCTTCAACCGTTACAAGTTTTGAGCCAAAGAAGATAGGTTCAACTCTTATCTTTCTACAAGTTATCAACGCTTCAACTCCTATCGCTACTACTATACTCCTGCTTTTACTTTTTACAAGTTCAGAAAGTTTTGATAAATCTACTCTCCTACTCCCTCCTTCAGCTACGTTCGGAACTTTAACTATTATTATTTCTCCTTTTTCTGGTGGGATAAAAATTTCTATAGGCTTTATAAGGACATCTTCTCCATCTTTTGCAGAAGTTAAGGCGATCCCATTTCCTTTTTCTTTTGATGCAAATATGAAACCATCTTCAACCCAGTATCTCACTTCGTCTCCGTTTTTTATTTCTCCTTTTGCTATAGCTACGATCGTTTTTGAATAAATTTTCTTCAAAAGCTCCTCCGTAAAAACATGTATATCGAATAGGGCTTTTCCAACCCATTCTTCACCCTTCTTCGTCACTTCGTAGTAACCTTTGTGAACTATCTTAACTAGTTCCTCACTTACAAGTTCTTTGAAATACTCGGATATAGCTTGTGGTGTCAGTTCGAGCTTTTTAGCTATATCTCTCTGATTACATTCGGGATTTTTTATTAGTTCTGTCAATATCAAAAATTTTATAGTATCTTTTCTGTTTAATAAAATCATTTGTTTATCACCTTCCTGATCGCGCTGAGAAGTTTTTCTGCAACGATTTTACCGTCTACTTTCCCTCTAACTTCTTTCATAACTAAACCCATCAATGGTTTAAAAGCAGCTTCACCTTTTTCAGCTATCAGATCTTTTTTACTTTCAACAATTTTTTCTATTATTTCATCGACATTTACAGCTACAAACGAGATCTCAGCCCTTGGATCTTTTGCTAAAATTTTTAAGGCCTCTTCAGCACCTTCTTTTGCTATTCTCCCATCATATATTGCATTTAAAACCTTTCTAAACTGCTCTTCTCCAAGTTGTGAAACATCTATCCCTTCCCTTTTCAACTGAGCTGGAATCGAGTATAAAACTTTTGCAACTACAGTAGGTTGTAAAAGCTTGGAATATTCTTCATAGAGATTCCAGTAAGGAGAATCTGCAACTTCCCAAGCTAAATCGAATGGTAGATCTTTTGAATATCTTTTAGCTCTATCTTCTATAAGTTCTGGAATTTCAACTTCTAAGCCCTCTAAAGTTACTGGAGGTACATCTGTCTCAGGATACATCCTAGCAGCTCCTGGAAGAGGGCGTAAGTAAGATGTAGTTCCATCTTCGTTAGCTTTTCTAGTCTCTTCCGGTACACCTTTTAAGCAGTACTTCGCCCTTTCAATTATTCTTCTCAAAGCTCTATCAACTCTTTCAGAACTTCCTGCTGCAATAACAATTGCATCGTTCTCTTCAGCTTTTAAGAGTTCTTTTAGCTTTTTAACTTCTTCATCACTTATACCATAAGCTGGAAGTTCATCTGTGTGTATTATTCCCTTTAATCCAAAGTTTTTAGCTATGTCAGCAAATTCTGTTCCAAGTCTTCTTTTAGGTTGTATCTCTTTACCTACGATTCCACCAAACCCTTTCAAAAGTATCGCTTTCACAATCTTACCTTTAACGATCTGTGACTTTGAATTTGAAAAAACATCTGTAACATCAAAGATGTCATCAAAGACGTGTGCAGATCTTTTCAAAAGTTCATTTCTAATTTCTAGAAGTTTCAGTTGTCTTACTACTTCGTTCTCTACAACTTTATCCAAAATTTCCAATTCTTGAACACCTTTTATCTCAACTCTAGCTCCATCCGCTATGCTGACGTTTATATCTTGTCTAATAGTTCCTATACCTCTCTTAACCTTTCCAGTAGAACGGAGGATCATTCCTATCTTTGCTGCAACTTTTTTCGCTAGCTGCGGTGAATCTATTTCAGGTTTTGTTGAGATCTCTACCAAAGGAATTCCAAGTCTATCTAAAGAATAAACAGCATAACCTTCTCCATCTTCAATTTTTCTGCAAGCTTCCTCCTCTAAACAAAGAGTTGCAATTCCTATTTTTCTTTCATCAACTTCTATGTAACCATCAAAAGCTATTAAAGCTGTTCTTTGGAATCCTGTTGTATTACTTCCATCGATAACTATTTTTCTCATTACGTGAACTTCATCTACAAGTTCCATGTTCAACATCTTAGCTATCTGAACTGCTATCTTTAATGCTTCTACATTTACTTCTGCTGGAGGTTCTTCGTCAGCTTCGACTAAACAAGTTGTATCGCAATACTTGTATATGAACTTCCTACTTCTCTCAACTTCTTCTCTTGCAGCTTTATCTTCTTCCCCTATCTCACTTCTTTTTAATCTTAAATAGCGGTGAAATTCTTTCTCATCTTTTCCAGGCTTTGTTGGACATCTGCAGAAGAGTTTGTGCTTTGTATCTAGCTGTTGGTGTATTTCAACTCCAACTTTCAATCCAAGCTTAGAGTACATCATCTCATCCTCAAGGTAGTTTTGAGGTAGTAATAGCTTTCGACGATCACCGCTTCCGGTGCAACAATTAAATCTTTTTTATTATAAAATTTTATTATTTCAGAAGCTTGAAGACTACAAAGCAAAGCATAGCTTATCGAATCGTATTCAACTTTTGGAATTTCTACTTCTTCAAACTTAATTTTTCCAGGAATGAAAGTTGTAACTATGTTTGGCATGAATGGAATTTCCATCTTTTCAGCAACTCTAGCTGCAACATCTAAGTATTTATGGGCCACTATGATATCTGATCCTTCTGCAATTTTGAAGAGCTCATCATCATCTCCGAAAAACAGGTAAGATTCAACGTTTTTAAAGGGTTCAACTACGTCGTAGCAGTTAGCTTCCAAAGGATCGATGCTGCAGTCGATCATAACATCGTTTGGTGTAACGAAGTCGGACAAGTACTTCACTTTAATTCCGACGCGGGAGATTATGTTCATCAAAAGTCTACTTCCAACGATAGTTATCATATTTTTTCAAATCTATCCTTCAACTTAACGAGAACTTTTGGAAGTGTTGTGTACTCCATCTCTTCATGAGGTAATCTGTGAGGTTCAAACGGCCCATGTCTTCTCATGTATTCAGTTATTTCCATAGCTTTCATTCTGGTGTATTCGAAAGCTGGATCGTCAAACAGATCTACAGGCCCTATCAACTTTCCATCACAAAGCTGAAAGCCAGCTGCAATACATCTTGGTGGTCCATCGAAGCGTGTACATTTAGAATATCTAAACGGAACAGGTAGTACTGGCCCATTGTGACTACCCCTCATCCATCCACTTACTAAATGTGGAAAAGAGAAAGCTTCAAGGATTTCTCCTACTGCTGGGAGGCCTGCTTGCGCCCTTAAAATTGCAACTGGATCATCTTTTCCAACGTATTCTCCAGCAACTTCGTACAACTTCTCGGTGCTAACTACAGCGACAGGTTCGTCTGCAGGTAATTTCCCACCCTTCTTAGGATAAACTCTTTTTATGACAAATCTCCCCTTACTCCCTATCAAAGCTAGTATGTCGTACATCTCTTCGGGGGACGCCATAAACACTCTTCTGTGCTCCTTTATGTCCCAAATTTCAAAGATAAAACCACTGTGCATCGCAGGATCTATTACGAGACCTGCTGTGTTAAAGGGATCGGCAAAGATCTTGAAAATTGGAAAGTTAAAAGCTCCAGGCTCAGTTTTGTCCATCATAAAAACTACTAATGGCTCAGATCTCCTCTCTGTAAATTCGATCTCTGCAACACCAGGTCCTAGCCCTCTTACGTTTCCAGAAAAAGCATCTTTTAAAAGATCTTGTCCTGCTCCATAAAGTTTCATTTCTTTAGCTTTATTTGCAGCTTTTACGAATGTATTCCATGCAAGTCCATGGATCTCTTCACTGTCAACTCCTTTTCTATGAGTAATCAGGAGTTCTAAATCATCTCCTGCATTGAAAACTCGAAAATCTATTATCAATTTACTTTCAACAGCTTCTTTCAAACAACCTTCAGCCAAACTTATTATCTCTTGAGGAACTAAAGAATGCCCAGCAACACTTCCAACGTCAGCTTTTATCAACGAAACTGTAATCTTCGCCATACAAATATTTCTGCGTAAACAATTTAAACTTTAAGGTTCAATTCCTTTGAGTGGTGCTATGTTGGAAAGAGTTCCAACTGGTATTCCTGGTTTCGACGAACTTTGCGGAGGGGGATTGTTGAGAGATAGGAGTTACCTAGTCTCAGGCCCTTCTGGTTCTGGTAAAACTATATTTGCTATGCAATTTGTAGTCAATGGCATAGCAAAGTACAACGAGCCTGGAATATTTATCGCAACAGAAGAGAGACCTCAACATTTGAGAGAGCACTTCCTATCTTTTGGCTGGGAAATTGAAAAGTACGAAGATGAAAACTTGTTAGCTATAATCGATGCCACTTCAACTAAGATCGGTCTACCTTCAGATGAGAAGTACGTAGAACTGAGGCCCTTCGACACAAGAGCTCTGCTAGACCAAGTAATAGCTATTCAAGATGAAATTGGTGCTAGAAGAGCGGCTTTAGATTCTACAACTTCTATAGGTTTTGCTATAAATAATCCAGCAAAGTTCAGAATCGAACTTCTAAAAATTTCGACTACTTTAGAAGTACTAGGTTTAACATCTATCTTAACTTGCGAAGTAGTTGAAGGTGGAGATTCCATAAGCAGATTTGGTGTTGAGAATTTCGTAGTTGAAGGGACTGTTGTACTTTACTACAGCAAGGTTGAGAATACAAGGATTAGAGCTTTAGAAATATTCAAGATGAGAGGAAGTAGTCATAGTAGGAAGATACACCCCTTCGAGATCACTGAAAAAGGAATAGTAGTTTATCCGAAAGAAGAAGTATTCTTTTGATTTTTAAGTTTTATTTAGTGTACACGTTGAGTGAAAAAATTGAAATGTCAACACTACATTCTATGTGGAGACACTTGAAGATATAGAAAAAGAGATCAGAAGTTGTAAGAGGTGTGAACTACATAAAACTAAGAAAAATTACGTTCCAGGGTCTGGAAATCCTAAAGCAAAAATAGTTTTTGTTGGAGAAGCTCCTGGAAGGGAAGAAGATTTAAAAGGAGAACCTTTTGTTGGTGCTGCAGGGAAATTTTTAAATGATGTACTTTCAAAAGTGGGAATAAAGAGAGAAGATGTTTTTATTTGCAATGTTTTGAAGTGTAGACCGCCCAATAATAGAGATCCTTCACCAGAAGAGGTAGCTGTCTGTGGAAATTACTTGATCAGACAACTTGAAGTAATAAAACCCGATATGATCGTTTGTCTTGGAAGAATATCAGCAAACTACTTGTTCGATCATTTCAAATTAGCCTTTACAAAAATATCCAGCGTTCAAGGAAAAGTTTTTGAAGTAGATAGTTGGAATAAAAAGATCAAAATTGTACCAGTTTACCATCCAGCAGCGGTTCTCTACAAACCAAATTTAAAAGATGAATACGAAAAAACTTTTCAAAAACTTTTCTCTCAAAAAAGAGGACAGCAAACTCTGTTAGACTATGGTTTTATAAAGTTTGAAAACAACCAAAATTAAAAAATACTTCGAAGAAATCTATAACGATGGACTACGAATACATCTTCGAAGACGTGATCGTGAAAGAAAGCAATGCGCCTAGGTTTCTATTGAATGGAGAAGAGGTAGACATTTGGGATAATAGATTTCAAAAATATCACAGCAAAAGCGTTGTAGACTATATTAGAGAAAAGCTTCTTGAATATGAAAAAAAGAAAATTGACCTTTTTCCAGAAATAGTTGGAAAAAAAGCTGAAAAAGAGATGGTTAAAACTGCTCTTTTGAGTGGATCGAACATCCTTTTCAAAGGTAGAAAAGGTTATGGAAAAACAACTTTTTCAAAAGCAATTGCTAAACTTTTACCTGAAAAAATATTAGCTATAAAAGGCTGTAAAATACATGACGATCCTACGAGACCTGTATGTTTTTCATGCAAGCGTAAAATTTTAGAGAAGAATGAAGTTGAACTCACCTTCATTCCTAGAAAATGGATAAGGATAGCTGGAGATCCTATGATGACAACTAGACAACTTATAGGAGGTATAAGTATTCAAAAAATAAAAGAGGGTTACGACTTAGATCATCCAGAAGTTTTTACTCCGGGTAGAGTTCTAAAAGCCCATAGAGGAATAGCATACTTCGATGAACTTGGAGCAATTCCTTCTGCTCTTCAAACTCTCCTTCATGAACTTATAGAGGAGAAGCAAATTACTACTCCAGAAGGTGACATAGTACCGATGAAAATAGACATAATAGCTATAGCTTCAACAAATCCTGCAAACTACAAAGGTGTTGCCGATATAAAAGAGCCTCTTTTGGATAGAATGGAACAAATAGACATAGGTCCACCAGAAACGATCGATGAAGAGATAGAGATAGGATTAAGAAACATGAATTTGAAAAGAGGTCCAGTTATCCCTGAATGGCATTTAAAAATATTGGCCGGAACTGTTAGATGTATGAGAAGTAAAAAGTGTAGACATGCTAACAGGATAGAAGTTGAACCGAGTTGTAGAGCCACCATTAAGCTCTTTGACCATGTAAGAGCTTCAGCTATGAGAAATATGAGAGAGTCGGTAATGTTTAAAGACTATGGGGACAACTTTGAAAACGTAAAGTTGGCCTTGAAGAGTAGGATAGGTTTAGATTACGAAGAGGAAATAACAAAAGATGAAGTAATAGTTTCAGTCTTAAACGACACGATAGATCTTGTCTGCAGTGAAATCTATGCTCTGATCCCTAGAGACGTCTTTAAGCCAATGATCGATGAAATTGCGAATTTGAAAGTCATAGATGTTTATAAATCACTTGAAAATGGCTACGTTTCTGCTTTCGCAGCCACTCTCTGTAAAAGCGATGCTGAATTGTTATCTGCTGTCGAGATAACTTTGGAGGCAATAGCTAGATGTACAGGTTTGTTGGAAAGAAAAGGAGTCGGTATCTATGAGTACACAGGATACAATAGACAGTAAGCCACCGTGTAAAAGATGTGAAGAGGATAGAATTTCTGAAGATTTTGTAGAGAATCTTCTTTACTCACTTTTCAATCCCTACTATAGAGAACTCGGAAAGTTCGATGTGAGTGAACTTATAAAAAAGTACATGGGTGAATCGATCGAAACTATATTTTCTTTAGGTTTAAGAGAACTAATGGATAGCTTTGGTTTTCTTAGTCCTCAATGGGCTGAAAAAATTGAAAAATACAAAGAAGCTAAAAGAAAAGCTTGGGAAGAATTAAAAAAGATGATAGAAAGTGGAGAGATTAAGCTTGAAGATCTTAGCACTAGTCAGCTAGTAGACAGCTTTTTTGAAGAAGTAGTGGATGAGTTACAAAAACTTGGATACGTTGAAGGAGTTGAAACTAGGTTGCATAAGAAAGTAGTCAAATTCTCAAAAAAAGCTGAAAGCATTTTAGCTGAAAAAGTCCTTGAGTTAAGTATTAAAAATCTTGAAAAAAGAGGATTTGGAGAGACTATTACCGAGAAAGAGGGGATCTCAGCTTTTGTTGGAGAAAAAATTGTAGATTTTGATGATTTTGTTCACAGTTTCGATGTAATAGATATAGTTGAAAGTCTTTTAAAGTCTGCTATAAAGGGAAGAATCGATCTTGAAGAGATAGTTGCAAGACAACCGAAGCACATAACGAAATGTGTGTACGTAATGCTTATAGATGTCAGCGATTCTATGCGTGGAAAAAAGATGATTGGAGCAATAGAAGCTGCACTTGGACTTAGAAAAGCTATAAGAAAGAGGAACCTAGATGAATTAAGAGTTTTAGCATTCAACCATAAAACCTGGGAAATTAAAGAAGGAGAAATACTGAACTTAGAACCTAGAGGAAGAACAGATATAGGATTGGCTTTAAGAAAAGCTAGAGAAGTGTCGAAAGAAAGCGACGGAACGCCAGTAGTTTTACTAATCTCAGACGGTGAACCTACTTCAAGCTACAATCCAAACTTGACTCCATGGAAGTGCAGCTTGCTGGAAGCTGAAAAACTTAGAAGTATAAATGCAAGATTTCAAATAATAATGCTTGGAAGAGAAGGTAGGTTTTTGGAATTATGCAAAATGATGGCAAAGATGAGCGGTAATGCGAATCTTATACACATAGCAGATCCTCTTGATCTAAAGAAGTTCGTAGTTTTGAGTTACATAAGAGCTGGAAAATAAAATAATATTATTTATTATATTTATTTTATTTAGATAATAAATTTCTGATCGCGCATCGAAAAGTTAGTTGTTTAAAATTTTGAACTGTGCAACTAACTAAAAAAGAAACAAGAACGTTGTATTATTCTTTACACAAGTATGAAAAGCTGAAAAGAAATTAAAAAGATGTTTACAGCAAAATTTGCAGAACTTCTACAGCAGCTCATCTATAACTAATTTACTATAAGCAATAGTGCAAAGTAAGATTCAACACAAGTCTTAGTAGTTCAAATGGTCAAGTGATAAAAAATTTAGAAATAAAATAAAAATATTAAATTATTAAGATGTTGCAAAGAAATATATACTCTTAGACCTACTCAACTGCCGCGGTGAAGATTACTCCCGCTACTGAAGAGTGATGACTGTTACGCTATCTGAGCGGTTCAACACGTTTAACTTTTACAGCTGCACCCTTTTTTTTATTGATCATTTCTTTTCCACTCATCAAAGCAGTTCCAACTCCGATGATCTCGTCTGAGTAAAAGACCACTGTGTCGTTTGGTCTTATTTTTTCGTCTGCTTCAATTATTCCAGGGGCAAATATTGTTCCTTTGGGTTCAAAGTTTCCAATTTTTACAAAAAACTTCTTCTCTTTCAAAAGTCTCTTCGCTGCAAACATGTAAACGTCTATCTTTCCATAATTCAAATCGATCCTAGCAACTTTTTCATCACATTTGTAAAGTTCAATTTCTGGATACTTTCCAAAGACATCCCCATCAAACTCTAAATCAAACTGATATCTAGAAATACTTGGGAATATTTGATCAAAGAAGTTGTAACTTTCATCTTCTAAAACTGCTGAAAGTTTTTTCAAAGAACTCTCAGAAATAATCGATCCTTCAGCAGTGTAAATTACATCGAAATCCTTCAAAGCCCTCTCAACAACTTTTCTATACCCACCTTCTACGTGTGCAACAATTTTCTCAAAATTTCCTTTTTTTACAAATTTTTCCAGCCAGCTAGCTACAAAAGATACCTCTTCATCGCTCCAATAGCCAGTAACTGGAGTGTCATAGTTTAAAGCTGGATAGACTAGCTCAAATTCTCTTGGAACGACTAGAGGTGAAGAAATTATTATTTCGTTGACTCCGACTTTCACTTTACTCCTTATAATTCTGTGAGTTTTTGACACTAAGTAGGGCTTTTTTGCTGTACAGGGTAAAATTAGAAGTGTTTTTGTAACAGGTTTATAGCATTCAAAAGCTCTTTTTAGAAAATATTGAACTTCAAACCTATTAACACTTTCTAAGTTTGAGAAGTAACATTTAGATCTTTTGAATCTAGGAAAAAGTTCTTTTTCTCCTTCAAAATCTGCTATTCTTAAAGCTGCTGTTAGTTCTGGATTATGCTTTACTTTAGCTTCTACATAATTCCTAAGTTCTTCCTTGGCTATCAAAAACCTACATTTTTTAACCTCTCTTCTCACCATTTCAGTGTTGTGACCGACAAGATCTTTTTCTTCACAAAACTTACAGCTACAAAGTTCTTCACTTTCTTCAACTGGAATTTCATAATCTTCTGTAAAAAAAATTCCCTCCTTAGCTTTTGCTATTGCTAAAAAATTGTCAACTATGTCTGCTCCAAAATATATTAGAAGTGAAACGTTCACAGGTTTAGCAGCTGCTACAGCGTACACAACTTTTCCTCTAACCTCTTCAAAGGCTCTGAAAAGTTGTCTCGCATCTAATCGATCTATTCCAGTCAAAGCAAAAATTTCTCCTTTAGGTAGAAGATCTTCTGAAACATCAACTAAGAACTTTGCTGAATACGGTGCTTTTCCAAAGTCTATTTTTTTAAGAAGTTCATCTCCGAGTTCGATCATCAAAGGAGTCCTTTTACCATTCAACTTTCCTACTCTTGCATAACCTTCACGTTTCTCCTGGTAAAACATGGATTTCACCGTTTTCAGGCAGATCTTTAAGATAATCGATCCACTTCTTATCTACATATATTATAAATTTTGTTTTTTTGTTTATCTTCATGAGTTCTTTTAGATTTTCGACTGCAACTAAGTAAGCTTCATCTTCAACATCTTCTGGAATCTCAGCATGTCCTGCAGGATAACTTTCAAGTAGTTCGATTGCAACTGGACCAAAAACAGGTTTTAAATAAATTTCTGCAAGTATTCCAAAGTTTGTTGAAACTTTCACAACTTCTGGAAATTCAACGTTTTTCATAGCCTCTACGTGCCTCTTAATCGCTGGTCTGTAGATGCTTTCAATTCCACAGTAAAGGAACCTCTTTTTTACTCTAGGATCACTTTCTTCTAAGATCTTCCAATGATCTTTTATCTTTCTCCATCCAGATAAAAGTTGTGGATGAGATCTAATTCTTTTTTCGACAAATTCAAAGAAAGATCCCTCTTTTATAGCTTGTTTTATTTTTCTTATCTCAGAAAAACTTACGTACAAGTTGTGTTCTGCTACAAGTTTAGCTCTCTCATCTTTCTCCATTTCCATCATTTCTTTTGGTGAAAATTTTACACAGACCGGACATTCGCATGGAAAATAGTGAATTTCTGATAACTTTTTTGTTCCATAAACAGTCATGTATCTATCGTCTCTAGCATAAAGCGCATAAGCTGCAGAGTCAAAGAGATCGCAACCAAGAGCTACCGCCATTGCAAAGATCATCGGATGACCACAGCCAAAAAGGTGTAGAGGCTCTACTCTTATAACACTTCTAACTTCCAAAATGATCTTAGCTATATCGGAAAACCTGTAAGTATCTAGTAAAGGAACTACTGCACCAATAGCATAGATGTCTCCTCCAATTTTTTTAGCTTCTATTGCAGCCATCCTTCTAAGATCTAGGTAAGTTGATCCTTGTATTGGTAAAGTTAGTAACTGATCTTTTACAATACTTTTAGCTTCTAATTCCCTCTCTAAAGTAATTTTTAGCTCTTTTTCTGCTAGATTTTTGTCAGCGTCTGGAGGAGTTGGAATATCTAATGGAACAACAATATCAGATTTTGCTAAAACTTGAAATTCTACTATTTCCTTATTTGAAATCTCAACATCTCCATAAACCATCGTTTGATAAGCTCCACTGTCCATCATTATTGGTAAATCTACGCCAAGGAACCTGTGAACTCCTTTCTCTATAACATCATCTTTGGCAGTTCTGTACAATATGTAAGCGTTCGTCATCAAAGCTTCGGCTCCAAAGTTCATCATATCTTTTGCATCAATGAAAGGGATGTTTGGATTTATAACTGGTAACAAAGCTGGAGTTTCAATTTTTCCATATCTAGTTTCTATTCTACATATCCTCCCCATTACATCTTTGTCTAAGATCTCAAACATGGATCATGTTCTATCAAAGTAAAAAAAATATGTTGTTCATCTTGTTTTACTTTTTCACGATAGAGCTGCAAGCAACGCATTTACTAAAAAATAATTCTACAATCATTATTAGTGTCTAAAATATTTTTTAAAATTGATTTTTAACTTCTGGAGTTAGGTACTTAGCAGCTGAGTTTGCTATAAAAAAGATTTAAAAACCATTAAAAGAAAACGATGAAATAAAATACTATTTGCTTAAGAGAAGAATGCCCAAAAATACAAGTAAAATTCCTAGAAGAGTTTTAAAACTAATCTCTTCACCAAGTAAGATGTAAGCAAAAAGTGCTGTAAAAAGTGGATAGCTTGCTGTAATTGCAACGACCTTTGCAGTTTCGGAAGTTGATAAAGCAGAATAATACAGCAGCATTGCTACGACTCCTCCAATTGTTCCAGCTATTATCAAGTAGAATGTTGCATTTAATGAAATGTTGAAGTTGTACTTAGCTGCAAAAACAAACGTGATCAGTACTGCACTCAGTAACCTTACAAAGTTTGCAACATAGATCGATACTCCAGTCTGTAATGCAAGTTTATCAAAGATCGGAGCTAATCCCCATAGTATTGCTGCGATCAGAGCTAGTAACTCTCCATGCATACTTCTTACTGTTATCAAGAAATATAAACTAAACGAACAAATACAACGTTACAATTTTTCAATACCATAGAAAATCTAACATTTTTAATAAATTACTAAGTACAATTTTGTAGAAAACTTTATATAGAAATTCCGTTCCACTCAAAATTGCAAGGAGGTGTATAGATGGCTACTCTGCAAGGTGTTCCCGTACTTATACTTAAGGAGGGGACTCAAAGGACCGTAGGTAGAGATGCGCAAAGGATGAACATA
>JANXDX010000007.1 GCA_025058735.1 Archaeoglobaceae archaeon
CGGGCTACACGCGGGCTACAATGGCCGGGACAAAGGGTACCGACCCCGAAAGGGGGAGGTAATCCCCTAAATCCGGTCGTACCTGGGATCGAGGGCTGCAACTCGCCCTCGTGAACCTGGAATCCGTAGTAATCGCGTGTCAAAATCACGCGGTGAATACGTCCCTGCTCCTTGCACACACCGCCCGTCAAGCCACCCAAGTGGGCTGTGGGCGAGGCTTGTTCCATTGGGGCAGGTCGAGCCTATGGTCCGCGAGGGGGGCTAAGTCGTAACAAGGTAGCCGTAGGGGAATCTGCGGCTGGATCACCTCCTGAAAGTGCATATTCATCGGGCTAAAATGCTGGCAAGCCCGTTTTTATATGCACTTGACGATGAAAGTCGTCAAGGAAGGGTAGATGGGCAATTTCTGCCCAAGTGATACCGTGTAGAGGTCTATCCTTAGGTACAAACCGGAACTGGCTTTTCCGGCGACTATTCCGGCCGGCGGATGGCTCGGCTCGGGCGCCGAAGAAGGGCGTGCCAAGCTGCGAAAAGCCCGGGGGAGGCGCAAGGAGCCTTAGAACCCGGGATTCCCGAATAGGCAATCCTGTCTCTTCGGGGACATCCCCGTTGGGGATGGGAACGCGGGGAAAGGAAACATCTGAGTACCCGCAGGAAAAGAAAGCAAACGCGATGCCGTAAGTAGGGGCGACCGAAAGCGGCATAGCCCAAACCGAACACCTTGTCGTAAGGTAAGGTGGATGTGGAGTTGTAGGACCCAACCTAATGCCGTAGAGTGAAGCTGAAGTCCGCTGGAATGCGGCGCCGTAGAGGGTGAAAGCCCCGTAAGTGTAAACTCTACGGTTATAAGGTTGGGTATCCTGAGTACCGCGGGTTGGAATTCTCGCGGGAAGCTGGGGGTCATCAACCTCCAAGGCTAAATACGTCCCGAGTCCGATAGCGCAATAGTAGGGTGACCGAAAGCTGAAAAGAACCCTGAAAGGGGAGTGAAAAGAGCCTGAAATCGGCCGGAGATAGTGAGTAGTGGCTCGAAAGGTAACTTCGCCGAAGGAAAGTGCTGCGAGGCACGAGTACGAGGCGAACTATACCGGAGTCACTACGTACGTCTCGAAAAACGGGCCAGGGAGTGTACCCAAGTGGCGAGGCCAAGGGCTTTAAGCCCAAAGCCGAAGGGAAACCGAAAACCCGCAGCCCGAAAGGGTCAGGGGTGGGATGTGCTCGTCCTATAGTCACTTGGGTACGACCCGAAGCCGGGCGATCTAGACGGGAACAGGGTGAAGCGGCTCGAAAGAGTCGTGGAGGCCCGCAGGGGTGTTGATGTGCAAATCGCTCCTCTGATTCCCGTCTAGGGGTGAAAGTCCAATCGAGCCCGGGGATAGCTGGTTCCCCCCGAGACATACCGCAGTATGACCCGTCCGGAGATCTGGCAGTGGGGTAGAGCACTGATTTGAGGAGTCGGGGGGTGAAACCCTCGCCCTCTTGTCAAACTCCGAATCCACTGCCGTCGTAGATGGACGGAGTCGGGGCTGGGGGGTAAGCTCCCAGTCCAAGAGGGAGACAACCCAGACCGAGGTTAAGGCCCCAAAGTGCCGGCTAAGTGTAAACGATAAAGGAAGTCCCAGGTCAAAGACAGCGGGGAGGTAGGCTTAGAAGCAGCCATCCTTTAAAGAGTGCGTAACAGCTCACCCGCCGAGACTTGGGGCGCCGAAAATGGACGGGGCTCAAGCCGGCCGCCGATACCTCGGAGCACCGAAAGGTGATCTGGTAGGGGGGCGCACCAATGGCGTAGAAGCCTGAGGTGTGAGCTCGGGTGGAGCCGTTGGTGACGAGAATCCTGGCGGTAGTAGCAGCGTAGTCGGGTGAAAATCCCGACCGCCGGAAGGGCAAGGGTTCCACGGCAATGTCGGTCAGCCGTGGGTTAGTCGGTCCTAAGGTGGCACGTAATTCGTCGCCACCGAAAAGGATAGCGGGTTAATATTCCTGCACTCTCCGCCCAACTCGAAAGAGTTCCTCCTTAAGGAGGTCCGACGCCTCGGGATAGGTCGAGCACCTCTGCCATGGGGTGTCTAAGCACCGAAGTCCCCGGAGGTCCGTAATGGAGAGAAGGGGGTGAAGGTGTGATGGCGTAAGTCGGCCGACTCCTGGGGCCCGTGAAAAGGAGGGCGGAGAGACCGTACCGAGAACCGACACAGGTGCCCTGGGTTAACAGCCTAAGGCGTGTCGGAACATTTCGGCCGAGGGAAATCGGCAAACTGGCCCCGTACGTTAGCAAGAAGGGGTGCCTGCGGTTGATGAGACCGCAGGTCGCAGTGGCATGTGGGGGGCGACTGTTTACTAAAAACACAGGGGGCTGCTAGCCGGCAACGGTAAGTACAGCCCCTGAGTCCTGCCCAGTGCGGGTACCTGAACCCCGGGTTCAACCGGGCGAAGGGCCCGTAAACGGCGGGGGTAACTCTGACCCTCTTAAGGTAGCGTAATACCTTGCCGCTTAATTGGCGGCTTGCATGAACGGATTAACGACCCCCCAGCTGTCCTCGGCCGGAAGCCGGCGAACCCGACATCCCAGTGAATAGTCTGGGGACCCCCGTTGGGAAGCGAAGACCCTGTGGAGCTTTACTGCAGCCTGCCGTTGCCTCACAGCTGGGGGTGCGCAGGGTAGGCGGGAGGCTTCGAAGCCCCGTCTCTGGGCGGGGTGGAGCCGTCGATGAGACACCGCCCACTTTTAGCTGTGGGGCTAACCGCTTCGGCGGGACATCGGTAGGTGGGCAGTTTGGGTGGGGCGCCACGCTCCCGAAAAGGTATCGGGAGCGCCCAAAGGTCGGCTCAGGCGGGTCAGAACTCCGCCATAGAGTGCAAGGGCAAAAGCCGGCCTGACGTGACCCTCCACAATAAGGGGTCACGGGTCGAAAGGCGGGCCTAGCGAACCATCCTGGCCTTTTGATGAGGCCGGATGACGTCAGAAAAGCTACCCCAGGGGTAACAGTGTCGTCCCCGGCGAGAGTTCATATCGACCCGGGGGCTTGCGACATCGATGTCGGCTCTCCCCATCCTGGCCGTGCAGTAGCGGCCAAGGGTGAGGTTGTTCGCCTATTAAAGGGGATCGTGAGCTGGGTTTAGACCGTCGTGAGACAGGTCGGTTGCTATCTAACGGGGGTGCTTGGGTGGCTGAGGGGAGGGAGGCTCTAGTACGAGAGGAACGAGCCTCCGGTGCCACTGGTTTACCGGTTGTCTGGCAAGGCATAGCCGGGCAGCTACGCACCAGTGGCTAAAGGCTGAAAGCATCTAAGCCTGAAGCCATCCCCGAAAAGAGCCACCCTTTAAGAGCTCTGCTAGAAGAGCAGGTTGATAGGACCGGGATGTAAGCGGCAAGCTTCGGCGAGCCGTTCAGTCCGCGGTCACTAATCGCTCGCGCCGTGAGTCAGTTCCGGGTATAAGCTAAGGATAGACCTCTACACGGTTGTTATTAAAATTTTAACAAAATCTCCAACGTCGCAATTAGGAGAATAAAAATTGCTACGAAAACTGTTGCAATTGTTGCAAGTATTTTTCTAAATTTTTCAAACCTTCTTTCGCACAATATCAGCAAACCAGCATAGGCGTGGATAGTTCCAAGAACAATTAAAAGCATCCTCATAACAGGATCAGCATGTATCCTCCTAGCTGGCATTACTGCAATCTCTGGTACAAGCATCTGATAACCTGTAAGAACGTAAAGAAAAGCCAAAAAGATTAGAGGTAGAGAAGTAAGTTCAACAGTTATCAAAGCAAACTTAAAGATTTTCAAGAAATCCTCCTCTTACTTTCAATGTAATTCCAAACTTCTTCGAAACTTATTTTGTGCGGTTTCTTTGGAACTCCAACTGGTATTATGTACATCGGAACTTCTATCTTTTCAGCTCCAACTATATCTCTCACTCTATCATCGTAAAAAGCACCTACAACAACTGTTCCATATCCAAGTGCAGTAGCAATTAGGTAGACATTTTGACCGAGGTGACCTACTTCCATCGGCACATATCTAATTTCTCCCCTATCTCCATACCTTATCGTAGTCCTCTCAAAAATTGCTGTAACTACTATATTGATCGGCGCATTTTTTACCCACTCCTGTCCAACTGCAGCTTCTGCTAGCTCAGCTCTGAAATCACCTTCTTTGACAAAAAATATTAAATGTCTATGAACATCGTACTTGTAAACTCCGGGTTTTAGATAAGTTTTCCCACTGGTTTCAACACCTTTTTCACCAACAACTACGTAAACTTCAAGAGGATAAGTTGCACCTGCACTGGGGCAAGCTCTAAAACCAAATCTAGGATCTGTTATTCCATAGGCAGCCCAAAGCATTAAGGATAGATGTTCAAGATCTACGGGTTTATCTTCATATTCTCTAACACTCCTCCTCAACAGTATAGCTTCCTCAACGCTCATGTTTGAATACTTTTTTGGCATTGAAAGATATATAGTATCATCTAAAAGAATTTCATCTTTTGCAATTTCTTCTTTAAAAATCTTTTCATCTTTTACTTCTTCTTTAAAGGTAAAAAGCACGTAAAAAGCAATAGCGGCGGTGATCAGGATCGACAAGATCAAGTGAACTTTTGTCATCTTCAACACCTCTAAGGTTTTTCTTCACCTAAACTATTTAACCTGCCCCGTTTTATTTTGGAATATTTTTATTTAATAAACTAATATTTATTATTTCGCATTTATACAGCTAACTTCGTACAAAATAACTGATCGATGTACTATATTTTTTTATTATTATTTTTTTATTTATTGTTATATCTTTTTACTTTATCTTGCAAGCAGAAATTTAAAATTCCTGAGATGTACAAGTTTTATGGCAGAAATTGTCGTTGAAAGTTTGAGTGTTGATAAACCTATTTTAATAACGAGTTTCCCAGGAATAGGATTAGTTGCCACGATAGCTACTGCGCATTTCATCACAGAGCTCAACTTGGAACTCATCGGAATAATAGGATCTGAATCTTTACCTCCAGTAGCATCTCTTTTCGAAGGCATAGTTTTACCACCGGTGAGAATATACGAATCTAGAGATTACAGTTTTATTTTGATCCATTCAGACGTTCCAGTACCTCCAGCGTTTGCTTACGAATTTAGTAAAGATATAGTGTCTTGGGCTATAAATATTAATGCTAAAAAAGTTTGTTCTCTTGCAGGTGTAGCTACTTTTGAGGATAAAAAGAGGGTTTTTGGAGCAGTAACTCAGAAAGAACTTTTATCAGAGATAGAAAAGTATGTAGAAATATTTAAAACTGGAACGATCTCTGGAATAGCTGGAACAATTTTGAACGAGTGCGTAGCAAAGAAAATTCCGGGAATAGCTCTTCTTGGAGAAACAAATGGTTTTAATCCAGATCCAAGAGCTGCAGCAAGTTTGATTGAAGCGATGAACAAGATCTTTAACTGGAAAATAAATATAGAGAGGTTAATAAAGGAGGCAGAATTTATAGAAACGCAGATGCAGAAGTTGGCTGAACAAGCTAGAGTTCAAGAAAGGAGAGAAGTTCTTCCGATGTTTGGGTGATGTTTATGAAGTGCTACGTTATTACAGGTATAACTAAAGCTGTTATTGAAGAGATAATGAGGGGGAACATAAAAACTTTAGAGCTAAGAAGTGCGCACAACGTAGCTACAGCTTTGAGAGTAAAAGTTGGAGACTGTGTTTTTGTAACTTACGCTAAGATGCAAGACATTGACAGAGGTGTTAACGGTTTGATAGCTGAAGTTACCGGAAAAGAAGTTCTAACTCACTCCTTTTTCTACTCATCTCCACACTACGCTGAAGAGTGTGAAATGACAACTGTAAGACTGAGGCTTCTACCTAAAGCTCTTGGAAGAGTGATCAGAATTAAGCCGTTTGAGCTCTTGGAAACTAGGGAAGCGGAAGTTATAGAAGTTACGATCTTTGATGCAAGATGAAAACTCTGATCGGCTAAAATTTTTATCACTGCCCTTTACAAACATGCATGGATTTCAAATCGATCGAAAGTAAGTGGCAAAAGATCTGGGAAGAAGCTAAAATATTTGAAGCTGAACCGAGTGACAAGTTAAAATTTTTCATAACTATTCCTTATCCTTACTTAAACGGTAACCTGCACGTTGGCCACATGAGAACTTTTACGATAGGAGACTCTTTTGCAAGGTTCATGAGGATGAAAGGTTACAACGTACTATTTCCTATGGGATTCCACGTTACAGGAACACCAATAATCGGATTGGCTGAATTGATAGAAAAGAGAGATCCTAGGACGTTAGAAGTTTATACAAAGTATCATGATGTTCCGCTTGAAGATCTACTTAAACTTACAACCCCAGAAAGGATTGTAGATTATTTTTCCAAGGAAGCTTTGAAGGCTATGAAAGGCGTTGGTTACTCGATAGATTGGCGCAGAGTGTTTACGACAACAGATCCAGAATACAAAAAGTTCATAGAGTGGCAGTTCTGGAATTTAAAAAACAAAGGTTTAATTGTAAAGGGTTCACATCCAGTTAGATACTGTCCAAACGATCAAAATCCAGTTGAAGATCACGACCTTTTGATGGGGGAGGAGGCTACGATCGTTGAATATACTGTGATCAAATTTAAATTAGAAGAAGATGATCTAGTATTTCCATGCGCAACTCTAAGGCCTGAAACGATATACGGTGTTACGAACATTTGGATCAAGCCTGCTAAATATGTGATTGCAAAGGTTGATGGAGAAAGATGGTTTTTGAGTAGAGAAGCTTTTGAAAAACTCTCTCATATAAAGAAAGTTGAACTTTTAGAAGAAGTAGATGCCAAAGACTTCTTAGGAAAACTTGTAGTTGTTCCAATAGTTAATAGAAAAGTACCAATTTTTCTAGCAGATTTTGTCGATCTAGACAACGCTACTGGTGTAGTTATGAGTGTCCCAGCCCACGCACCTTTTGACTTTGCAGCTCTAAAAAATTTAGGATTAAAAATTGAACCAATAGTAATAATAAAAACAGACATAGATGGAATTCCAGCTGAAGCTGCTATAAAAGAAGTTGGAGGAGAAATCAACTTTGAAACTCTAGAAAAGGCTACTAAATATTTGTACAAAAAAGAGTTTCACGTTGGAAAAATGGCAGAAAATACAGATTACGCTGGAATGAAAGTTTCTGAAGTTAAACAAATCATTCACGATAGACTGATAAAAGAAGGTTATGGAGACATCTTTTACGAATTCAGTGAGAAGCCTGTTGTTTGTAGATGTGGAACGAAATGTTTAGTGAAAGTTGTAAAAGATCAGTGGTTCATAAACTACTCAAACTTCGAATGGAAGAAAAAAGTTTTAGATTATTTAGAGGAGATGAAAATAATTCCGGACTACTATTTGGAGGAGTTCAGAAACAAAGTTGAGTGGTTGAAAGATAAAGCATGCGCTAGGAGAAAAGGTCTTGGGACTAAGTTACCTTGGGACAAAGAGTGGTTGATAGAGAGTCTTTCTGATTCAACGATCTACATGGTTTACTACATACTTGCAAAGTTTATCAACGAGGGGAAATTAAAAGCAGAGAACATGGTAAAAGAATTTTTTGATTACGTAATTTTAGGAATTGGCGATTTAGATGAAGTTTCAAAAGTTTCAAAGTTGAGCAAAGAATTAATAGAGCAAATAAGGAAAGAGTTTTTGTACTGGTATCCTGTTGATTTGAGAAGTAGTGGTAAAGATTTAGTAGCTAATCATCTACTTTTCTTCCTCTTTCACCATGTTGCAATTTTTCCAAAAGAACTTTGGCCAAAGGCGATAGCTGTTAATGGGTATGTGAGCTTAGAGGGTCAAAAGATGAGTAAAAGTAAGGGGCCATTGCTTACTATAAAGAAAGCCCTGTCAACATATGGAGCAGACGTTTCTAGGCTTTACATCTTGCTTGCAGCAGAATATGACAGTGATGCCGATTGGAGAAGTAAGGATCTAGAAAACTTGGCTTCAAGTCTTAAAAGGTTTTACAGCTTATTTTTAGAAAACTTAAAAAAAGAAGAAGAAATAACGATGTTAGATAGATGGTTGATAAGTAAGTTCAACAGGATTGTTAAAGAGACGAACGAAGCCATGGAAAAACTTCAAACAAGAAGAGCTGTAAACTTAGCTTTCTTCGAAGTTATGAATTTAGTTAAACACTACATCAAAAGAGGTGGTAAAAATCTTTCTTTGATCTTAGACGACTGGATAAAGTTACTTACACCTTTCATACCACACATCTGCGAAGAACTTTGGCATACGAAGCACAACAGTTTTGTAAGCCTTGAAAGATATCCTGAATTCGATGAGAAAAAAATCGACTTAGAAGCTGAAATGGTTGAAGATTACGTAATGCGCTTAGTTGAAGATATAAAGGAAGTCATGAAGTTCAATCCAGAAGCTAAAGAAGTTTACATAGCTTTTGCTGATAAATGGAAGTACAAAGTTTTAGAGGCTTTAAAAGATGGAAAGTTGAAAGATTTGATGAAAGACGATGAAGAGCTTAGAATGAAGGGAAAGGAGGTTTCTGATTTTGTTAAAAGAATTTTGAAAGAAAAAGTAGTGAATGTAAAAGATGAAGAGGCTATAGTTTTAGAGAACAAAGATTTTATAGAAGCTGAAACTGGGCTGAAAGTTTTAATCGATCCTTTAAAGGTTCCTGAAGAAAAGAGAAAAGCTGCTATCCCTGGAAGACCAGCTATATTTTTGAAATGATATTGATAGATTCTAGAGAACCAGAGTGGATTGAAGAGGAGTTGAAAAGGTACGGGTTGTTTGTAAGGAGGTCGTCTCTGAAAGCAGACTACTTGATAAGATATTCTAGTTTTGAAATCGCCATTGAGAGAAAAGAGGCTGTCGACTTCTTGAACTCTATAATAGATGCTAGACTCTGGCAACAGGTCTATTCACTGAAAGAAGAATACAAAGTATCTTTTTTAGCAATCGTGGGTGATCTGGATGAAGCAATTAATAGTAAAAAATTCAACAGAAACGCTGCAATAGCTGCAACAATCTCTATACCTTTAAAAACCCAGGGAAGTGTTACAGTTCTTCAATTCAAAGATCACTATGATTTCTGTTACGCTTTAAAAATTTTAGATGAAAAGATTACTTCTGGAGAAATTTTTGCAGTTCCAAGAGTTAAGAAAAGTAATCCACAATTAGCTATGCTCACAGCAATTCCAGGAGTAGGTGAGAAGCTTGCTTTAAAACTTCTCGAAAAATTTGGTACGATACAAAGGATATCGAATGCTAGCTTGTCTGAGCTTATGAGAGTTGAAGGTGTAGGTGAAAAGAGGGCAAAAGTCATAAGAGATTTCTTCACAAAAAAATTTGAAGAAAAAGAGTTTAAGTACTTTGACGTTTCTCAACATGGATCTGAGAAGTTCGATCGATCTAGTTAAACCGAAAGTTTTTGAAAATGAGCTAAAACATTACGAAGTTATAGATTTTCTTAAATCAAAGAATTGCTTAAACGATCCAGTAATTTTGAACGTTGAAGGAAGAAAAGTTGCGAAGAATTTTGTCAGTAGTAGAGAAATGCTGGCAAAATTTTTAAAATGTGATCAAAGAAAAATAGCTAGACATCTTTTTGAAATTGAAAAGAGGGAACCTAAAATAAGAGTAAAAAGTTTCGATGAAATGAAGTTGATGAAAAGAAATACAGATCTTTATGAACTTCCAATACTAAAATATTTCCCAAGAGATGGTGGTAGATACGTTACTGCTGGAGTTGTAATAGCTAAGGGAAGATTTCTTAATGCAAGTATTCATAGAATGATGCTTTTAGATGAGAAGAGTTTTGCAGTTCGACTGGTTCCACCTAGACATACTTACGTGCTGTGGAGAGAAGCTTTGGAAGTTGGAGAAGATCTGAAAGTTGCAGTAGCGATAGGAGTTCATCCTCTCATCCTTTTTGCGGCAGCGACAAGAGTTCCTGAAGGGGAAGAGTTTCAGTATGCTTCAAAACTCTTTGGAGAATTAGAAGTTTATGAGAAAAACGGATTTCTAATACCTGAATCTGAGATAGTTTTGTTTGGTAGAATAACTTCTGAAAGAGTCAAAGAAGGTCCTTTTTTAGATATAACTGGAACTTACGACAAGGTGAGAGATGAGCCTGTCTTAGTAGTTGACGAAATGCATTTGAAAAAAGACTTCATCTACTACTCAATAACTCCTTCGTTAAAGGAACATCAAGTTTTGATGGGTATTCCTTACGAACCTGTCATATACAAGTTCGTCTCAAACGTATGTAAAGTTAAAAACGTCGCTATGACCCCCGGAAGTTTTCATTACTTCCACTGCATCGTTCAGATTGAAAAAATATCTGAAGGAGATGCTAAAAATGCTATAATAGCAGCGTTAGCAGCAAATCCTAGCTTGAAGTGTGTTTTGGTAGTGGATGAAGATGTAGATATTTTTGATTACGAAGATGTAGAGTTTGCAGTTGCTACTCGTTTCCAGCCGGATAAAGATCTAGTAGTTGTCAGCGGAGCTAGAGTTAGTAGCTTAGATCCTTCAGCTGGAGATACGGGAGCTAAGTGGGGGATAGATGCTACGAAACCTCTGAAAGATGGTAGGTTTGAAAGGGTAAAGGTATGAAGAGAGAAATAGAAATTATCAACGGAAAGTTCAAGTACTATCAAGTTGTGAACGGTGAAGTTAGAGAACTTCTTTACGATTACAAGTGGTGCAACGGTTGTGGAATATGTGTTTTTGCCTGTCCAGTTAATGCTATAGAACTTGGACCTGTACACGATATAGCAATAGGGCTTGACATGCCACCTGTAATAATAGATCACTTGAAGTGTGCATACTGCGGAATTTGTTATTCTTTCTGTCCATACAATGCTTTTGAGTTTAAAATAAACGGTCAAAAAATTGAAAAAATTAATCTTCCACTTTCTCCAGTAGTTTACACTTACAAATACGAAAACTGCAAAGAATGTACTCTTTGCTATAAGGTCTGTCCTACTAAAGCTATAAAGAGGAATGTTTTGATCAAAAGAGATGACATTCCAATTAAACAGCAGATAAAAGGAAAAGTTACTATAGATAGGAAAAAATGCAACTTGTGTGGGATATGTGCAGAATTTTGCGGAGTTTTCAAGATGATCGAAAAAATTCCAAGTCCAAACGATCCAAAACCTTATTCAGATATTTTGATCGATGAAAGTAAGTGCGACTACTGTAAACTCTGTGAAGAAGTCTGTCCTGAAAGAGCTATAGAAGTTGACGGGAAAAGGATAGATTTTAATCTTCCAAAGAAGATAGCTTTAGTAAGTATAGATCAGGATCTATGTTCTCACTGCGGATACTGTGAAGAAGTCTGTCCATACAAGGCTGCAAAAACTATAAAGCCGATGGAGGGAAAGTTGTCAACTTTTGAAGCAAGGATGTTCCGCTGCGATCCAGTAGGTTGCGGAGCTTGCATAAAGATCTGCAAACACAACAGAGTATGGTACGCTAAAGAAAAGAGGGTTTATTTCAACGAAAAATACTGTATATACTGTGGAGCCTGTGAAAACTCTTGTCCCTACGATCTAATTTTAGTTGAAAGGAAGAACTATTTCACGAAACAAAAAGCCATGGATGAACCTTGGCGATCTGCATGGGAAAAGGCGGTAAGTAGGATTTTAAATAAAGAAAGGGTAAAAGAGCCGCTAAAATTTATTTTTGAGGAAGAAAAAAAGTTGTTTAAGTTAGAATTTGAAGAGAAAGTTGTTAAGAAAGAGTTGCCTGAAGAGGTTAGAAAGGTTTTTGAAGCTGTAAAAATCACTCTTAAAAATCCTCGCTATAGAAAAGCTCTCGAAAGTGGGAAAGTTGAAACCTTTGTAAGAGGTGTTGAACTTGCACTTGGAAAAAATAAGAGGGAAAAAGAGTAAAAAGTTGGAAAAAAAGACAGTAGTTTTGGCTGTAACAGGTAGTATAGCTGCAGTTGAAACAGTTAAACTTGCAAGGGAGCTTATAAGGAGAGGAGCAAACGTAGTTGCAGTTATGAGCGAAGCGGCGCAGAAGATAATTCATCCTTACGCTTTAGAATATGCGACAGGTAATAGTGTTGTCACTGAGATAACTGGAAAAGTTGAGCACGTAGAATACTGTGGATCGGATGGAAAAGCCGATCTTTTACTCATCGCTCCAGCGACTGCGAACACAATATCAAAAATAGCGAACGGTATAGATGATACACCTGTAACTACGTTTGCTAGTACAGCTTTGGGATCTGGTAAGAAGATACTGATCGCTCCGGCGATGCATGAAGCTATGATGAACAATAGATCTCTTTTAGAGAACGTTGAAAAACTTAAAAAGATGGGTGTTGAATTTGTTCAGCCAAAGTTTGAAGAAGGAAAAGCAAAGTTTCCAGAAATAGAACAGATATGTCTTCAAGTAGAGAGAGCTGTTTATGAAAAGAAGGAATTTTTTGGAAAAAGAGTTGTAATAACAGCTGGCCCAAGTTTTGAGCAAATAGATCCAATTAGATTTATAAGTAACAAGAGTTCTGGAATGATGGGTAAAGAGTTAGCCTTAGAATTCTGGAGAAGAGGAGCAGAGATAACCCTTATAACTTCAAAACCTACTGGATTTAGTTTGCCAAATTTCAAGGAAATTAGATTCTTTTCAGTCTTAGATCTTTTAAAAATAGCACTCAACGAAATAGAAAAGGGTTGTGACATTTTTGTTTCAGCAGCAGCAGCTTCAGATTTTATTTTAGAAGCAGAAAAAACAAAAATAAAAACAACTGAAGAATTGACTTTAAAGTTAAAGGCGGCTCCAAAAGTTATTAAAGAGGTTGAGAAAAAATTTAAAGGAAAAATAATAGGGTTTAAAGCTGAAACTGGAATAAGTGACAGTGAACTTTTAAAAATAGCCTCCGAAAAATTGATCCTTGAAAACTTAAGTATGGTTGTTGCAAACGATGTACTTGAAAAAGGTATGGGGACGGAAGATACTAGAGTAGTTGTGGTAACTGCAAGATCTTTTGAATGGCTTGAAGGACATAAAAGCTTCGTAGCAGAAAAAATAGTAGATAAGTTTGTTGAAGATTGTTTATGATCTTCGCTCCAGCTAGTATTAGTTGCATCTTCTCTCCTCAGATCAGAGAAGATCCTAGAGAAAGTGGAAGCGTAGGTGTAGGGTTCACGATAAACTTAGGTGCCTTCGCTGAAAAATCTGATGAACTTATAATAAACGGTAAAAAAACTAGTTTTCCTACAGTCGAACATGTTCTGAAAAAATTTGGAATGAAAGGTGTAAACATAAGAACTCAGCTACCGTTTGGATGCGGCTTTGGAATGAGTGCAGCATCTGCAATTTCAACATCTTTACTTTCAAATAGATCTTTTATCGAATGTGCAGATGTTGCGCATGAAGCTGAAGTTTTGAACTTAACTGGTCTTGGAGACGTTACAAACATCACTTTTGGAGGTTTAATAGTTAGAAAAACTGCAGCATGCCCTTCAAGAGTGATCTTGTCAAGGTTCAAGTTAGACGTAACTTTGGATTTCTTGATCTTAGGTGAAATTCCAACAAGGGAGTTTTTGAAAGAGAGAGCTAGAGATGTTCAAAAGGAAGGGTTGATCTGGACAAAGGAATTTTTAAAGAATCCAAGACTTGAAAATCTTTTTTATTGTTCAGTAAACTTTGCAAAGAATACTGGTTTGATAGAAGAGGTAGAGGATGTAGTTGAAGCTGTTGTAAGCAGTGGAGGAATGGCTTCAATGGTTATGCTTGGAAAATCTGTCTTCGCTTACAAAGGTTTTGAAGCTCTTAAAGAGTTTGGTGAACCTTTCAGAGCTAAAATAGATTGTTGTGGGGTGAGACATGTTGAAAGTGGCTGCAATTCAATGCAGGATAGGTGATCTTGATAGTGCTGAAATTTTAGCTGAGAAGGCCTTGAAAGATGGAGCAGAAATAGTACTTTTTCCTGAATACTTTAGCTACACTGAAATAAATGAAGAGGAGACAAACAAAACTTTAAACTTCTTGAAAAACATTAGTAGAGAGTACAGTGCAGTTTTAATAGGAAATGCTGTTGTAGAAGATAAAGGTTTGAGGAATAGAGCTTTTATATACGATTCGGGTGAAGTTGTTGGATTTCAAGATAAGATGCATCCGACAGAAGTAGAAAAGTCTTTGGGAGTAGTCGCTGGAGATAGGTTAAGAATTTTCGAATTGAGGAATGCAAAGTTGTGCATTTTAGTATGTGCGGACATACTTTATCCAGAGATCTGCAGAGTTGCTGGATTGAAAGGAGTAGATATAGCTTTCAATCCAGTTGTAAGTTTAAAGTACTCAGAATTACCTGGAAGAAAGTTTAGATATTGTCTTTACTTTACAAGAGCTTTTGACAACGGTTACGCTTTAGTTAAAGCAGGAGGTTTTGGAAGAACTTTTACTGGAAATATAGCAGTTGGTAGGAGCTTAATAGTAACTTTTGAAGGAATAGTTTCTGAAGCTAAAGATGAAGAATGTGAAGAAGCTTTAGTTGCAGATATAGATATTTTTAAGATCAGAGAAATCAGAAAGAAGTTTTATCACTTGTTCAACAGGAACGTTAAGGCTTACGAAGAATTGCTTGTTTAATTATTTACAAATCTTTTTAGCAAAAAAGTTTATCTCCTGAAGTATTTCAACAACATGCACTACAAAGTTGGAATATTAGGTGCTACTGGAACTGTAGGTCAGTGGTTTGTGAAAATGTTAGAAGGTCATCCATGGTTCAAAGTAAAAAATTTGGCGGCATCGGAGAAAAGAGTTGGTAAGAAGTATGGAGAAGAGGTAAACTGGTTAATATCGCAGGACATTCCAAAGTATGCTAGAGATCTTGAAATGGTACCTCTCGATCCAAAGTACTTCGATGTAGATATAATCTTTTCAGCTTTACCAGCTGAAGTTGCGAGAGAAGTGGAACCGATTTTCGCAAAAAATGGATTTGTCGTTGCAAGCAACGCATCAGCTTTCAGAATGGAAGAAGATGTACCCCTTGTAATTCCAGAGGTTAACGCAGATCACCTCAAACTGATAGAAGTTCAGAAGAGTGTGAGAGGTTGGGATGGCTTCATAGTTACGAATCCTAACTGTACAACTATAATCTTAGTCTTATCGTTAAAACCTTTGATGGACTTTGGAATCAAAAATGTAAGAGTTGCTTCGATGCAAGCTTTAAGTGGAGCAGGTTATCCAGGTGTAGCTTCTCTATCTATATTTGACAACATCATTCCATTCATAAAGAATGAAGAAGAAAAAGTTGAAAGCGAAACTTTGAAAATTTTGGGCAAGTTTGATGGAAATAGAATAGATTTTGCAAAGATAAAAGTTTCAGCATCGTGTCATAGAGTTCTCGTATTGGATGGCCATACAGAAGCTGTTTGGGTTACCTTTGAGAGAGATGTTAGTGTTGAAGATGCAATAGAGGCTTTTGAATCTCTAAAGCCTTTACAACTCCCAACTTCTCCAGAAAAAGTAATAATAGTTAGAAGGGAAATCGATAGACCACAGCCTCGCTTGGATAGGGATGCAGGAAAAGGTATGAGTATAGTCGTTGGAAGGGTAAGGAAAAGTTTAGAAAAAGAATTGAAGTACATTGTTCTAGGTCACAACGTTGTGAGGGGGGCTGCTGGAGCTAGTATATTGAACGCTGAGCTGATGGTAAAAGAGGGTTATATAGATTAAAATTATTGTATATTTTTATTATTTTTATTTTTACATTATAGATTAAAATTAATTTTTTTAATTTTATTAAAAATAGATATACTACAACAAATAAGATAAACTCATGCCTACCACATCTATGACTGGTCGGAAAAAAGTTCCTGGCATGATCTACATCTTCTTATCTTTCATGCCATGGATCGTATACTGGGTTCTCTGTGGATTTGGATTCGAGTTTGGTATAATATTGTCTTTAGCGATCTCAGCAATTCTTGCAACTTTTCAAAAGATCTGGAAAAGTTACAACTTCATGGATCTTTTCTCGATCTTTTACTTCATCTTAGCAGCCATTGGTACTTTCATTTTCAAACTAGAGTTCTTCGTCCAAGAAAGTGGCTTTGCTGGATACTTTGCACTTTTCTTGATGGTGGCCTTTTCAATGGTTTTTAAGCAACCTTTCACATTTATAGTTTCTAAAAAGGATTGGCCTGAAGCTTACTGGAAAGAAAGATCATTTCTTCTTGTAAACTACATTGTTTCAGCTATTTGGATGATGATCTTTTTTACAAACGCAATCTTGTTTTTAATTACAGATAGTTTTATTTTTCCCAACCTTTTGCTAGCTTTTGGTATAATTTTCTCTGCAATCTTTCCAGAGAAAGCATCTACTTACTTCGTTGTGAAAGATTACGTCAAGCCTTTTGAAAAGTACGATTGGAGAGTTGAGATAAATCCAGATAGAGTGAAAGGTGAAGATGAATACGATGTCATAATCGTAGGAGCTGGAATCGGAGGGTTGACGTGTGGTTCTATCCTTGCTAAAAAAGGTTACAAAGTGCTAGTTTTAGAGCAACATAGTCAAGTTGGAGGCTATTGTTCATCTTTCAAGAGAAGAGGATTCACATTCAATGCAGGTGTCGTAGATATCAGCGGTCTATGGGAGAAAGGACCAACATCTTATCTCTTAAAAGAACTTGGTTTGAAAAAGGAAGATTTGTTTGTAAGAAACGTGGTTGGATACATTTTTGAAAGAAAATACTTTGAAGCGGAAAACTTTGAAGAGTACATAAAGAACTTTACTAATTTTTTCAAAAAAGAAGAAAAAAACATTTTAGCGTTTTTTGATGATGCTAGAAAAGCTTATTCAGAATGTTACAGCGACGTCGAAACTTACGGTACTCCCCTTCCTCCAGAGTTAATTGCCAAAGTTTTTGGTGTGAAGAAACTTGTTAACTATCCGAGAGAACATCCACACTTCTACGATTGGATGAATAAAACATACAAACAAAAACTCGATGAGTACTTTTCAGACGAGAGCTTGAAGAAGTTGTTGTCAGCATTACTATCTTACGTTGGAACTAGCCCTGAAAAAACCTTAGCTTCAACAGCACTTGTAGCTTGCATCTCTTACTATTTGCATGGTGGTTATTATCCGAAGGGAGGAGCGCAAAGGTATGCAGACTCTTTGAAAGATTTCATTGAAAAAAATGGCGGAAAAGTTCTAGTAAGACACAAAGTGGACAAAATACTTGTAGATTCAGGCTGTGTAAAAGGTGTTAAAGTTGGTGATAAAGTTTTCTACAGTCCTGTTGTAGTTTCAAATGTCAACGCTAAAACTACTTTTTTAGAACTTGTTGGAGAGCAAAACTTAGATAAGGAGTTTGTTGAATACATCAGAGGGTTGAAGATGTCGCCATCTTGTTTCATTGTCTTCTTAGGTGTAGACGCTGATCTATCAAACTATCCAACTCTCATCAAAAACCTGGATGAAGGCTACGAAGTTGTCATCAATTCAAACGCTGATCCTGATCTAGCACCTAGGGGTAAAGCGAGTGTAACTATAATGAGCAGTGCCAATTACTACGATTTTCCAGATAGGGAAACAGATGAATACTATAAGAAGAAAAAAGAACTTGCTGAGAAGTTGATTCAGAAAGTTGAAAAAGTAATTCCGGGTCTAAAAGAGAAAATATTAGTTCAAGATGCAGCAACTCCGAAGACTTTTGAAAGATACACTTCTATGCCTGAAGGTGCGATCTACGCTTTCGATCAATCGATAGGAGTAAAAAGACCATATTTTAAAACACCGATAAAAGGTCTTTACTTAGTAGGAGCATCAACTTTTCCTGGTGGAGGGATAGAGGCTGTTACAATTTCTGGAATAATATGCGCAAACGATATATGTAATTGGAAAAAGTAAAATAAATTAAAAACATAAAATGATAAAGAATAAATTCAAAATCAATACTTTTAAATTTTAGTTTAGAAGAAAACTCAATTCTTACTCTGACGGTGAACAGAGAGTTCAAGTCTAATAGCAGAAACGTAGAACTTCCAAGAACAAAAAACAAAATAGCTTATCAGTATAACAATTTTGTAAATTTAAATTAAATAATTATTATTTTAAAATATAATTATTCAATATTTTCAATTTTTATAACACCTAAACCAGAAGTTCTTCCTCCTCCAACGTTCGAATATTCACCAAACTTCAGCAACTTATATACAATTTTCGAGAAGTCTTCTACATAATTTTCTTTAGGAATTGAGAAGTTTACCCATCCAACAAATCCAGATGACCAGTTACCTTTTTTCAAATCAACGACTTTAGTTTCAATTTTATGACCAGAAACAACTATTGCTCCAGAGTTTACCCATTCTCTAAATTCAGTAGGAATAGTAGATACAAAAGCAGAATAAAGCCTTGAAAGGCTTCTAAAAATTAGCTCAGGTATTGGTAAAGGAACAAACCTGTAATATTTTCCAGGAATCCTGAAATAACATGGAGTAATAAATCTTACTCTGAACTTTTTTAAAGGTATTTCAGGAAAATCTTTTGCACTTAAGTTGTCTACATTTATTTCTTTGATCTTGTTTTTAACTGCCGTAAAATAAAGACTGTCTGTTCTCATAAGATAATTTTTTATTGCATCTCCTATTTCAGGAACAAAGAAAGTTATTGAGAAACTGTGATCTTCTCCTTCTTCAAGCTTTTCGACTGGAATTTCATTCTTCATAACTGGAGTTACAGAAAATGGAGCAAGACTTTTAGATCTGTGGAGTTTTCTAGCAAATTCCCTATTCTCCCTTAAAAGAACCCAGTAAACAAAACCTCTTACAAATACTCCAGAATAAATTCTGAAAATTTTACTCTCTGCAGCTTCAAAATTTATTGTTATTTTTACTAAGTCTCTACTATTTCTACCCATCCAGGAAATTCATGTTCTCCTATAACTCTTCTTGTCTTCGGAAAAGATGAACCAAATCTTCTTGCTAGCTTTAATTCTTTTGCAAGTTTTACTCTTTTTTTATCATCCAAAAGAGAACCTATTGTTTTCCAGAGCCATCCAGTCGAAAAACCTATTCTGAAAAGTATTTTTCCTTTATTCATATCGGAAAGAATACTTTCTAGAGAAGTTAACAAGTTTTTTTCGTTCAATTTTTTTAGATAAGGAATTTCTACTTTTTCTACTACGTACTTTGAGAACTCTAAAAGTATTCTTTTCCAACTTTTTAAGTACTTGTTTTCATAATTTTTTATTTTTAGATCAAAGTGTAACTCAGTTCCAGGCTTGAGCGCTTCTACGAATATTCTTATTTTTTCAATTTTTTCAAGTTTATTTTTTTGCTCAGAAAGAACTTTTATTTCATAAACTGCAAGATCTTCAGGATTTGCTAATGAGCTGTCGCTTACAAAAATAAACCTTATGAAATCATTATTTTCTCCAAAAAATTCTTTTTCTATTGAATCAAATTCTTTCTTTGCTTTTTTCCAACCTTGTTCTGAAGCAATTTTTTCTATTTTGTCAATTTTTTTCTCCTCCATTATGTATTTCCAAAAAATTGCAGTTCTTATTGTTCCTTTTAAAGATGAACCTGGAATGTAAGGTTTTCCTGCAGATTTTATATGCTCTAAGATCCTTCCAGGTTTCGAACAGAATGAATCTATTTTGTACTTAGTGAATCTTTCTACCCCAATTTCTTTTATTTTTTCCTTTATTTTTTCGAAATCTGGTTTTTCTTTGTCAAATATTTCTTCTTTGAATACTTTCTCGTAATCTATTATGTAAACTTTTCCTCTGTCCCCGTCGTCCTCGTCGTAAATATAATCTATCGGTTCATACCTTGAGCCAGAACCTATGTGAGTAGGGGTTTTGATCTTCAACTTCATCCTACCACCTTATAGGATAAACTGTTGCAAGGTAGTTTCTGTAAATTCCATATTCTTTTAACATTCTTCCATCGATCTTTTCTTTTAAAATAGATCCTTCTTTAAGAACTCTTATTTTTCTTTTTCTTCCATTTTTACTCCATCCACTTCTTTCTTCAATTTTATAATATAAAATTTTTTCTATTTCATTTTCTTTTGGAAAGCACTTTGAAATAAGAACGAATAGTTCTCCATCGAATAGATCTCTTCTTTTCTCACAACTAACTTTAAATTTTCCAAATCCTATAGATTTTTTTCCTCCAATTCCTATTTTTCCAAGTATTTTTAGTAAATCTTTTAAATCTTTTTCACCTTTGTAAAAAAAGTAGAGTCCTGCATCTTTCGAAAACAAGAACACTCTCTCCATAAAAAGGTTTGTAGATTCATTTATTCTATTTTTTGAACATCTTGCTATTTCTTTTTCAACAAATATTTCATTTTCATTAAATTTTTCTGCAAATTTAATTATTTTATCTTTATCTATTTTTTCTATCAAATTTTTCTCGATCCATCTTAGATCTTTTATTTTCTTGATCTCTTCAACGTCTCTTAATTCTACTAAGAATTCAAGTCCTACTGGTTTTGGAATGAAAAGTTTTTCTTTAAAAAATGGAAATGTCGAAGAAAATCTTGGATTGCTTTCACAGAATTCTATCAACTCTTTTTCTCCTTCAGTTTCTGCAATCGTTGTAGCTACTGCTGAAAAGATCGTATCTGATCCGGGGAATTCGATCACTTCTTCAAGAACTCCTCCTGAGCAAAGTGGAGTTTTAAATTCTAGCTTGTAAACTTTCATAAAGATCTGATAAACTTCCGTTTTTGAGTACAACTGGTTTGTTCTTTTTTATCGCATCTATTGTATGGAGTTCAACTACGATGTTCTCAATCTTTACTTTTCCATACCCCCTTGTCCCACATCCTCCAAGGTAATCCATTTCGAGAAGTTTCAGACCTTTAATTATTAATCCAAATCTATTCTTCAATTTGTTTGGCAAATTGTCTATTTCTTTTACTTCTTCTATATTCTTTCCATCCAAATCAGATTCGTATATTCTGTAGATTATTTCCAAATCAAAGACTGTTCCTGGAAGAACTCTTTCAATGTCTCTAAGACTAACTTCAACTTTTCCTGTAAGCCTGTGTATTCTATTTTCCCATTTTATTTCCAGGAATCCATTTTCTCTAGCTTCTTTCTCGCTTTTCTCCTCATTCAAATAAGAATCTCTGAATATAATCCTAGTAGGCCCTTCTTTTCCTTTTTTTTCAGCAGGTCTACCAAAAACTGCACATAGATCACAATTTTCATTATTGCAAATATGAAGACCTTCCTTGTTATCGATTTCAAGTTTTTCTGAATGTTCTAGCAAGCTTCTCAACTTTCCTTTTAAAGATGAGCCAGGGATGTAAGGTTTTCCGTTGATCTTTATGACTGGATTGTCAACTTCACCTATAGTTATTCCAGAAGATCCTGAACCAATGTGAAGACCTGTAATAACTTTAAGGTTTGCAAGTATTTTAAGAAATCCGACGAGTCTCATGTTTTTCATAATATCTTGCATAAGCTACCACCGCTTCAAGGAAATTTAGCAAAGATTTTCTGTAAACTTCATTCTTACTACCTCTGATCACATCAACCAATTTTGCAACAAGTTCTGCAAGTTCCTTGAGTTCTTCATGTCTTGTACTCTGGTAATATACTCTTGGCTTTATCATTGAAAGGTCTTTACTTTTGAGAACTGTTACATATAATTCTCTGACTTGCCTCTCTTTTTTACTAAGTTTTTTTCCAAATTCCTCAGCAACTCTTTCAAGTTCTCTAGGGTCTTCAAGTATTTTCTTAAGATCTTCTATTCTCTCAATCATAAACTTCACCTCTCGTCAAAAGTTCGGCCCACCTTAAAGCTACAAGGATGTTAGAAAAACCATACTTAAAATCTTCATCAATTTTTTCATCTAAAAATTTTAGTTCAGGATGCCTTGCTACAATGTACTTCACAGTCCACATTTTTCTATGATTTCCTCCATGGTTGAGTGAAACGATGAGATTGTGGATCACAGATCTGCTTATTTCTTTTTTCTTTATTTTTTCTGCAACATAGTTTGCTAGAGATTCAATATTTTTTAAATCATCAGAATTTATTATTTTCCCAAATATTAGAAAAGATCGTCTATATTTCTTAGCACATTTGATGTTTTCATTTATGATCATGTATGATCTGTAAACTGGGAACTTCTTTCTAACAACTGTTACTGTTCCAGATAGTGAGAAGTTCTTGTTTTTAGTAAATATTGAAAATTCTTCGCAAATCTTTGAAGCTAAACTTAGAACTTGATCCCATGGTCCAACTATTAGTGCATCATCTCCTCCACAGAAGACAACGTAGATGTTTCTTTTTTCCTTGAAAGGTTTATCTGTAAAAAATTTTCCTTCTTTGCAAATAATGTTCATGCAGTATCCGAAAAATAGATCAAGGAGAGAACTTAGAGTTGCGTACCTGCTTGGGGTCATAGAGATCGCAACGCCTCTTTTACTCCACCATCTTTTTATACCTTCTGAAAATATTTTTCCTATGTTGTCACCATCTATTTTCATTATTCCTAAGTACTTTGCACCTTCTGAAGATTCTGAAATTTCATCAAATTCTATATCATGTAAAGCTAAGTTCAAAAAAATGAAACCACAGGCAGCTCCGTTATCTAAAAATGTTTCTTTGAGAAAATCTGTTGAATTTGATACAAAGACATAGTCTGAATCTTTAACATCTTCTGGATTTGTAGATATTTCAAATCCAACTCCTAATATTCTTTTTCCTTTTCTTCCATCTTCATAGATACCTATGTAAACTTCTTTGTTTTCCAAAGTTGCAACTCTTTCAGCTTTAACAAGTTTATCTGCAAGCTCGTAGTTCTCATAACAGTTTTTGCAAACTTTTATTTCTTCATCTTTTATCTTAATCTCTATAATCTCAGATTCTGATTTGCAAACTTCGCATTCATCTCCAACATCTTGTTCAAAAAATACACAGTCTATTATTTCGCCGTATCTTCTCAACTTCATTTTTTCAACTTCTATTCTCAATTCTTCAACGATCTTTTCAAAATTTTCTGCATCTTCATAACTGAATTCGTTGAAAGCTATTGCAACATAAATGCCAATTTTAAGTAGTTCTTTGTTTATTTCTTTCCTTATGTAATCTATTTTCTTTATTTTTTCATTTTTTGGAGCTATTATTATGAAATTTCCTGCAGATGCGTAAACTATCTGAGTAGGTGGTATTTCAAGTTCTTTGCATATTCTAAAAGCTAATGCTATGTTTAAAAGTTCTATAAAGAAAGATCTTCCTTTAAGGAATCTTAGAGCTTTTTTTGAAGTTATTTTTGCTATGAAATCTTGAATTCCTGATATGTCTCCAACTATTAGAACAAACTTTTCTTTATTCTCTAAAAGAGTATAAGAAAAAACTGCAGTAGTTCTTAGATGCTCATATAAGGAGCAGTCAGGTATTGGTATTCCTTTGTAAGAATAAGTTGCAGAAGGGACAAAAAATAAGTATTTCTTAAGAATGTTGCACAAAGTAAAGATCAACTTTTTGAAATCGTAACGTTTTTTGAAGTAATGTTTCCAAATCATTTCTATTTCATCTTCCATTTTTTCAAAAAAAGCGTAATCTGCTCTACAGTGATCTATTTCTTTTGGTTCTAGGTAAAATTTAGAAAGTGTAAGTTCTCTTGTGTAAAAATACATATCTTTCGAATCTTCTTTTCCTATATCTACAGTTGAGAGGATGCTGAGGATCGGTCTTTGTTTTCTATCTTTTTTACTCCAATCTTTCAATATTTCTTCATCTATTTCTTCTCTTTCTACTTTTGAAGATATGTTGTCAGCTTCGCAAACTATTTCTGCGTACTCTTTTAATTCTCTCCTGACATCTTTCAGTGTATTCAACCTTGAACTTCTGTGATGACCATAAGCTATTTCTGCAATCTCTTCATCAAATTTTTTTAGGAATTCTTTAGTAAGTTCTGCGTGATTTCCTTTTTCTCCAAATCTTTCAAGAACTTTTCCAATATCGTGAAGCATTGCAGCGATAACAGTTTTCTCTTTAAGATCCATAATTTTTATATATAAACAAATACTTAAAGTTATCGTTTTTAGCTGATCAGAAATTTGTTTTTTAGTTCTTTATCAATAAAAAATATTGTTTGCTTTTAAAGCTAACAAAAGATAAAAATGTTAAGATGTTTATAATCATCTGATGAGATTCCAACTTCCCCTTCTCCATGCAAAAAATCTCCATTAAAAGTAGTTTCCGTTCTCTATTGATGAGATTCTAACTTTCAGGAGAATATATGGAAGTGAAAAAATAGAACTTAACGTTTCCGTTCTCTATTGATGAGATTCTAACAGGCGAAAGAGGGCTAAGATTTGTTGAATATACTGAGTTTCCGTTCTCTATTGATGAGATTCTAACTGTCAAACTCTGAATTAGCTCTGTCGCACTTTCTTCCTAGTTTCCGTTCTCTATTGATGAGATTCTAACCTTGAAGCTATACTCTCTGTCACGTTTGTGATCTTTTCGTTTCCGTTCTCTATTGATGAGATTCTAACTTTCATTCAACATAACGTCAACAAAATTGGACTGTTGTTTCCGTTCTCTATTGATGAGATTCTAACGAATTGAGTGTAAAATGTCCCAGATGCGGTTATGAGGTTTCCGTTCTCTATTGATGAGATTCTAACTTATTCGTGGCTATAATAGCTGTGCTCACCAAGAAGGTTTCCGTTCTCTATTGATGAGATTCTAACATATTAATATAATGTTTATGACAAAGCTTGCTATGAAATATTCTATGTTTCCGTTCTCTATTGATGAGATTCTAACGTGCGCTGAATTCATAGTCTTTCTCGTAGTTCCAGCCTTGGTTTCCGTTCTCTATTGATGAGATTCTAACGAAATTGATGTAGACAATGAAAAAGATTTTCTAATTAGTTTCCGTTCTCTATTGATGAGATTCTAACTTTGACAGCTTGACGAACTGGAGTATAATGACTGGGAATGGAAGTTTC
>JANXDX010000029.1 GCA_025058735.1 Archaeoglobaceae archaeon
GTTTCCCGCACTTCTGAGCTAGATTTACAACGAAGGAATCCAGCTCATCTCTTTCGAAATAGATGTTTGTTGGGATGTTTGTGTAGTTTTTGTGGAAGACGTAAATTGGTTTTCTGTAGCCGTTGCAGGAGATGTCTTCAACGTTGGGATCGAACATTATAGGTGTAATTTTGCCATAAAGAATTGTTCTCTTGAAGACGTGGTATAGAAACTCAAAGTACTCGATCCCATCTAAATGAATTCTAAAGTCGCTTAAAATCGCATCTACTCTGTTTTTTATTGCGAGGTACCTATCTTTAACAGGACTTGTCTCATAAAATTCTAACTTGCTCAAAACTTCTTGGAGTAGATGTTTTTTATCTTCTATCCTTGGTTCGTTTACGTAGTAAAGGAACTCGTTTTCATCTTCTCTGTAAAGTATATGAATGCTGGAAACAACGAACTTTCCAAATATAGAGTAGCGTTCAACTTCGATCCAACCTTCTGGAGCTGAAAAATTGTTTAAAAGTTGTTCTGATATTGTCTTATAAGCTTCATAATCAAACAATTCTGTTTTTGCACTTTTCTTGATCGATTCGAAAACTGCCTTTGGAGCCTTTTCCTTTTTAATTTTGATGGTAAAGATCATTAAATAATTTTGCTCTTATGATTGATAAGTTTTACTACTGGAACTTTTCAATTCGAGCAGCATTTCTAAGTAGGACTTTTTTATACTTTCCTCTCTTTTATAACCCAAAATCGATGCGATTCTGAACAACTCTTCTTTCTTATCGATTTCACCTTCTACCTCTATTTCCAAAAACTTTCCAAGGTTAAAAACATCATCAAGACATATAATTATACCGTCATCCGTTCTGTATATCCTTCTTATTTTTTTTACTTCAGCGAACGGTTTGAAACCTATTTTTTCAAGCAAATCTTTAGCTTTTTCATAACTTTCAACCTTCAGCTTAACTTCATGTCTACTTTTCGTCTCTTTTTCAACTTTTGGTCCTTTGTAAGTTAAAGTAAATCCCTCTTCATCTTTTCTCAATCTTAAAGCTTCATCAGTCTCTGCGAAATTTCTGCAGGGGTGCGAGAAATATAGATCTTCTTCAAACTTCTCTTTGATAAACTTTGCAATCTTCCTAACCTTATCTTCAATTTCTCCTTCAACTTTAAACTTAACCTCAACTTCCATCAAGTTTTTTATACCTTCGAAGTGCTTAAAAAAGGTGATGAAATGATCGCTAAAGGTGACTTTGTAAAGCTTAGCTACACTGCAAAGCTTGAAGATGGTACAGTTATAGACACTACGATCAAAGAAGTTGCTGAAAAACATGGAATATACAACGAAAACACAAAATATGGAGATATATACGTAGTTGTTGGAGAAGGGCATGTTTTGAGTGGATTGGATGAAGATCTAATCGGAAAAGAAGTAGGTTACAAGGGAACTGTTACAGTTCCACCGGAGAAGGGTTTTGGTAATTACGATCCAAACAAAAAAGATACCTTTAGCATAACTAAATTTACAGAAAAGCCAAAAATTGGTCAAAGGGTTAGAATTGGAGAAAAAATTGGGACAGTTGAAAGGATAATTGGAAGAAAAGTTCTTGTCGATTTCAACCATCCTTTTGCAGGAAAAACAATAAAGTTCGAATACGAGATAAAAGATAAAGTTGAGAAGCTTGAAGATAAAATCAGAGCTCTCTTTACAATTTACACAGGAGTTGAAATTAAAAATGTAACCTTAAAAGATAAAAAAGCAGTTGTTGAAGTTTCAACAGATTCCTACTTAAATCAACTATTTCTTATTGGAAGGTACAAAGTTGCAAAAGATGCTTTTAGATTTCTAGACATTGAAGAGCTTGAAATTGTAGAAAAATTTAACAAAGAAGCTCTTAAAACAGTTGAAGAGAAAAGTCAAAAGACGGAATCATAAACTAAATCAATTACATCTTTAACTTCGAGGTTTTTCAACTTTGCATCATCTTCGAGCATCATAAAACAGAATGGGCAAGATGTTACCAAAAGTTCAGCTCCTAAAGATGATGCTTCCTCCACTCTCATCATAGATGGCCTGTTTTTCATATACCTAACAACGTTTCCAGCTCCTCCACCACAGCATATAGATAGGTCTTTACTTCTTTGCATCTCCAAAAATTTTATTCCTGGAATGTACTCTAGTATCTTCCTTGGAGCGTCGTAGATCCTGTTGTATCTGCCGAGGTAGCACGGATCGTGAAAAGTTACAACTTTTTCCAGAACTTTTGTAAACTTTATCTCTGCTTTTTCAATAGCTTTAGATAAAACTTCTGTCACATGGTAAGTTTTAATCTCGTAGTAATTTTTAAACGCGTTGTAACAGTGAGGAGAAAGTGTTAAAATTTTTTTTGCTCCAACTTCTTCAAAGATTTTCATGTTCTTCTCTTTCAACAGTTCGAACAAACCTTCTTCACCGATCGCTAGAACATCGTTTCCACAGCAACTTTCATCCCTCAGAACTGCAAAGTTCACTCCTGCAAAGTTCAAAAGTTTAACAGCTTTTCTTGCCACTTCTGCGATCTTTTCATCGAAAGTTGCACAACCTGCAAAGAACAAAAAATCAAAATCTCCTCTTTCAGCGATTTTTATTTCTAAATTTTCGTACCACCTTTTTCCTCTTCCAAAAGGATTTCCAAATTTTCTTACATTTTCCAAAAATTTTATAATTTCTTGAGGGACAAAACCTCTCTCTAAAACTTCTTTTTTTGCTTTTACTATTTGCTCCGTCAGTTTTATTCCCCTTGGACATCTGTCTTCACATATCCTGCAGTTGGTACAGTTCCAAAGCTGTTGGTCCCAGAAATGTTTTTTTCCAAGAAAGTTTGCTATTAGTTTTCTCAAGTTTAATTCGTATCTAACACTACACGAAGAGCTGCAAACTCCGCATTGTATGCAAGTTTGAAGCATCGATAACTGTTTCCTAGATATTATTTTTTTCTTTTCTTAAGATTTTACAAAATTAATATTTTTCAATTCACTTGTAAGGTAAAACTTTTGCCAATTCAAAGCATTTCTTTATAGCTTTTGGTATTTCATTGATCAGATCCATAGCAGTAAAATTGTAACCAATCTTTTCACAGCACATATCTCCCGCAAAACCATTCAAAAAAGCTGAGGCGCATGCTGCATGAAAAGCATCATCGTTGCACATGAAAGCACCTACAACTCCAGCCAAAACATCTCCAGTCCCTCCAACAGTCATTCCAGGATTTCCACTTCTGTTCACCTTTATCCTTTCCCCATCTGTTATAACATCTTCTCTACCCTTGAGTAGTATTACACTTTTAGATTTTCTTGCTGCATCTCTCACATCTAAATCTCCAAAAACTTTCCTAAATTCTCCCCTGTGCGGCGTCATGACACATTCAACGTTTTCGGGGACATCATCTATTATCCCCTGAGCATCTAAAACCGCTTTTTTGCAACTCTTAAGTAGTTCTGAAACGAACTCCTTGAAACTTTCATCCCCAACACCCATCCCTGCAACCATTACGTGGTGCTTTTTAACGAGTTCTTCAAAATGTTTTAAGTTTTCTAGACGAAAGTCTATACCTCTAACGATCAAGTTTGGACTAAAGGATGCTACAATAGATCTTATTTTTTCAGGAACTACAGTTGTAACCACATCTGCTCCAGCAGCTAGTGAAGCTAAGCTAGCTAATGCTGGGGCTCCTGTGTATTCTCCTCCACCTACTACTAAAACTCTTCCATGCATTCCCTTATGAGCATCTGGAAATCTCTTGTAACATTCAACAACATCTCCTATTCCACAAATTTTTTCAAAAGTTTCCGGAATTCCTATGTTTGCTACAACTACTTCTCCACAGATCTCTTTAGCTTTAATTATTCCAGGTTTTATTTTGTGAAAAGTAACTGTCAAGTTTGCTTTTACAGCTTTACTGTATTTCCCAGTATCTGCATCTAACCCACTTGGAATGTCTACAGATACAACAAATGCACCACTTTTGTTTATCTCATCTATTGCAGACGAAAAAGGCTCTCTTGGAAAACCTTTAAATCCTGTTCCAAACATTCCATCTACTACAACTTCACCAAAAGATCTCGGAACTCCTTCAAAAATTTTAAATCCTGCCCTCTCTAAAATCTCTAAATTTTTTTTAGCTTCCATGCTTTTAACTCTCTCAACAACGTAAACTTCTACATCGAATCCCCTTAAATGCCTCGCAGCAACAAAAGAATCTCCACCATTGTTTCCAGGTCCAGCAACTACTGTAACTTTGCAAGGTTCAAACCTCTTAACTATTTCATCTGCAACAGCTTTTCCAGCATTTTCCATCAACTGGATTCTATTCAATCCAAAAAATTCACAGTTCATATCAATTATCCTCATTTCCCTAGAAGTTATCATAGCTTGAGTTTTCAGAAGACTTATAAATAATTTCCTAGAAAAACTCCATGGATCCTTCGATCGTTTACAAGATAATTGAGAAGCACAACGAAATGAGAAAAGAATCTATTCCTCTGATCGCAAGCGAAAATGTAACTAGTTTGTTGGTTAGAAAGTGCTACCTTTCAGACTTTGGTCACAGATATGCTGAAGGGAAAGTTGGAAACAGGTACTACGAAGGTTGTAAGTACATAGATGAGGTTGAGAACTTAGCAATAGAATTAACGAAAAAACTTTTTGATGCTGAACATGCAAACGTTCAGCCAATATCTGGAGTAGTAGCAAACATGGCTGCATTCTTTGCATTAACAAACGTTGGAGATAAAATCATGGTAATTTCAGTCCCATGTGGAGGACATATAAGTCATGAAAAGGTTTCTGCTGCAGGTTTAAGAGGTTTAGAAATTTATCATTATCCTTTTAACTTTGAAGAAATGAACATAGACGTTGGAGAAACTGAGAAGTTGGCAAAAAAGATTGAACCGAAGCTTTTTGTTCTAGGATCGAGCCTTATTTTATTTAGACAGCCAGTAAAAGAGATCAGACAAATAGCAGATGAAATTGGAGCAAAAGTAATGTTTGATGCTAGTCACGTTTTAGGATTGATCGCTGGAAAATCTTATCCAAATCCCTTAAAAGAAGGCGCAGACGTCGTTACCGGTTCAACTCACAAAACTTTTTTCGGTCCTCAGAGAGCTATAATATACTGTAAATCAGAGTTCTCAGATAGAATAGATAGAGCTGTATTTCCAGGAGTCGTTAGCAATCATCATTTGAACACTTTAGCAGGCTACACAATTGCTGCTATGGAAATGCTGAATTTTGGAGAAACTTATGCTAAACAAGTAGTTAAAAATTCTAAAGCTTTAGCAGAGAGACTTTTTGAATTAGGATACAAAGTTTTAGGAGAGAAAAGAGGTTTTACTGAAACTCATCAGGTTGCAGTTGATGTTAGAGAATTTGGAGGTGGAAAAATAGTATCAAAAAAGCTTGAAAGTGCAGGAATAATATTGAACAAAAATTTGCTTCCATGGGACGATGTTAGAAAAGTAGATGATCCTTCTGGAATAAGAATGGGTGTTCAAGAAGTTACAAGGCTTGGTATGAAAGAAGGAGAGATAGAAAAAATAGCTGATTTAATAGATTTTGTTCTAAGAGATAAAAAAAGTCTAGCAAAAGTTAGAGAAGAGGTAAGAGAATTAAAAAAGAATTTCAACACAGTTAAATTCACTTTCGAGGAGTGTGAAGCTTATTGAATTAATTGAAATTAATAAAAAGTTGTACGAAAGACTAAAAAAGATTGATGACTCAAAAGAATTTTTTGAATATCTAATGAAGCCCCTTAGACCAAGTGTTAGGATAAACACGTTGAAATGCGATCTAAAGTACGCTTTGGAAAGGTTAGAAAATTACATAGTCGAGAAAGTACCATGGTGTAAAGAGGGTTTCTACTTTTCCACAGACGACTTTGGAAAAATTCCAGAACATAGTCTTGGAATAATATTTTCACAGGAGGCTGCTTCGATGATCCCTCCAACTTTGATGGATCTCAAGCCAGGAATAAAAGTTCTTGACATTGCAGCAGCTCCTGGAGCAAAAGCAACTCAAATTGCTCAATACATGGAAAATTCTGGATGCTTAGTAGCTAACGATGTGAAGTTCGATAGAGTTAACATATTGATATCCAACTTGCAGAGATGTGGAGTCTTGATCGCAGTTGTAACTATGAAAGATGGGAGATATTTCAGTAAATTAAAAAACTGTTTTGATTCAGTTTTAGTCGATGCTCCATGCAGTAATGTAGGAATGATCAGAAAAAATTACAAGTATGCAAAGCTTTGGAATCTCAAAGAGGTTTATTCTTTATCTAAATTGCAAAAAGATCTTTTATCAGCTGCAATACAAGCTACAGAAACTGGAGGAACAATAGTTTATTCAACTTGTACAGTTGATCCTTTGGAAAACGAAGAAGTAGTTGATTTTGCTTTAAGAAACTTCGAAGTCAAAATTGAAAATGTGGAGTTACCGGTCAAAAGGACTGAACCAATACTAGAATTTGAAGGTAAAAAGTACGAAGAAGAGGTGAAGAAATGCCTAAGAATACATCCTCAGGACAACGACAGCGAAGCATTCTTCGTCGCGAAACTGAAAAAATTAGAGAATTAATAAAAGAACAATTTAAAGCTGAAATAACTGATCTAGATTTTTACTTGAGTGGAAATAGGATCTATGCTTTTAAAGGCTGCGATCTAAGATTAGATTTTGAAAGAATAGGACTTTACTTTGGAACACTTGAAAAGGATGGATTGAGGTTATCTATAGAGGGAAGTTTTATAGTTGGAAAACTTGCAAAGAAGAACGTCCTAGAGTTGAAAGATGATGATGCGATCAGATGGCTCAAGGGAGAAGATGTTGAAGTTGATGAAGTTGACGGTTACTGGATCGTTAAATGGGGAAGATATTTTCTTGGCTGTGGAAAAGTTTCAAAGGGAATTCTGAAAAACTATGTTCCAAAAGATAGAAGAATATGCTAATAAAAACGAAAACAGTAAAGCTAGAGAAAAGTTAAAGAGTAATGCAAAAAAAGTGTATTTTATTCCTATTTCTTTAAAAAGAACTGCAACTGTTGAAATACATGGGATGTAGAGCATAAGGAATAATACGTATGTAAAGATCTGTGGAAAAGTCATGAACTTCGATATTTCACTTACATCAGATAAATTAAAAGCTTCTAAAGTCATAAGTAAAGCTAACTCTTTTCTAAATATGCCGAATATCATCGTAAAGCCCAACTCTTCAGGTAAAGCTAAGATAAAAGTTATTGGTTTTGTTAAGCTGTTCATGAACTCTTCAAAACCATAATATTCTAAAACTGATAAAAAAACGTTGCCAGCTAAAATGATTGGAAAAGCATAGATTAAAAAGTCGTATAAAGTTAATCTTACTTTATTCAAAACTACTTTTAAAGATGGAATTTTCAGTGAAGGTATTTCCATGAGCATTCCAAATTCTCCACCTCTCAAGATCTTGTTAAGTAAAGTTCCTGCAAAAGCTAAAATAAAAATGTTGAAGAAGTATAGAAAAATAGCTACATGAAATCCAAAGATTCCTGCAACAATTGCAAGAATTATTACAGTTCTTGCAGAACACGGAATTAATGGAATGAGAACTGCAGCTTTTAATCTATCTTTTGGATCTTCCAAAATTCTAGTTGCCATAACAGCTGGAACTGAGCAACCGTATCCTACAAGAAAAGTTGCTGCAGCTTTTCCATGCAAACCTATTTTGTGGAAAAATCTATCAAGTAAAAAAGCGGCCCTTGGTAAGTAACCTAAATCTTCCAGTATTCCGAGGAGAATTAAAAGTGGAAGCATGTAAGGAACAACTATTTCTACTACACTGAAAAATCCTTCAAAAATTCCTGAGAGAATTACTAGTTCAAAACTTTCCTTTTCTATTTCAAATTCTAGAATCGAGATATGTTCAGATATCAAGTTTCCAAGGTAAAAAGATAGAAAAAAGATTGTGAAAAAGACTAAGATCATGAAAACATATCCACTGAATGGATTTAGAAGAAAGTTGTCTAAATTATCTCTCCAATCCTTTTCTCTCTTCTCAACTTTTGAAACTTTTTCAAATATTCTCAAAGAAATTTTGTGCCTTTCATCAGATAAAATCAAGTAAGGATCGCCAAATCTTGATATAAACTCTTCTTTCAGCTTTAAAAATCTTTCATCGGAAACTAAACCTTCCAGAAATAGTATCGCTTCCCTTCTACTTGGAAAAAGCTTTAAAAAGTCTTCAACGTGTTTTTCATATTCAAAAATTCTTGGAACTTTTGCATCTTCAATCTTTTCAACTATTTTTTCAATTCCAATTCCTCTACTTGCGATAGTTTCCACTACTGGAACTCCCAATATTTCCTCAAGTTCTCTTGAATTTATCTTGATTCCTTTCTTTTTAGCTTCATCCATCATGTTTAAAACTACTATCATTGGAATTTGAAGTTCTGAAAGTTCTATTGTGAGTTCTAAACTTCTAGAGAGTACAGAGGCATCTATAACGTTTATTATTACATCTACTTTGTTCTTCAGAATGAAATCTAAAGTTGTCCTTTCAGCAATACCGTCTGTAAAAAAAGAATATATTCCAGGAAGATCGAAGATTTCAATCTTTTTACCCTTGTAAGATATAAAACTTCTAAAATAATTGACAGTAGTTCCCGGAAAGTTCGAAGTTTTAACTACTACTCCAGAGAGACTTGAAAAAATCGTACTCTTTCCACTGTTTGGTTGACCTACCAGAGCTGCGATCATATGACATAGATCTTTTTCAACATGTTTTTACCTATAGCTATTTTATTCCCATGAAGTGTGTGTTCAACTACTATTGGACCGTCAGACATTTTTGAAACTATTTTTATAGAATCACCTACTCTTAATCCAACAGAAGCCAACTTTAAGGCTAAACATCTGTCATGTACATCTTTTATCGTCACAACTTCCCCAACTTCGCAGTCTTCGATCTTTCGCATCGATTTAGGTTAACCTAAATATGTTTAAAAAATTTTCGTTTAACGATGTTAAAGCATTAGTGTTTTTATTTTAATTCCAACAATACAAAAAATTAAAAACTAATAAACTTCAGTCTCTCCCCAATCATCACCGATCAGTTCGCCCATCAATCATCATCTCTTAGTCTTTAGTTTTCTAAACATATAAACTTAGCGGAAATTTAGAAATTTAAATAGTACTCTTTTCTGTGATATATTCAATGAAAAGGTCTGGATCGTTTCAAAATTTCTTCAGTTTTTAAAATTTTAACAGAAAAATTAACGCACAGTGTACTGAAAAATGAAATTAGCTAGCATTGCTAAAAACACAAAATTTAAGAGTTCGAACTAAGACTAGAACTATGAAGATCGTATGGTTAGGTCATTCAGCTTTTCTTCTAGAGGGATCGAGGAAAGTCTTAATAGATCCATTTCTCAGTGGAAATCCTTTAGCAGCTAAAAAGCCCGATGAAGTTGATGTAGAGTTTATACTTGTAACTCATGGACACGGGGATCACTTAGGAGATACTGTAGAGATAGCTAAACGTTGTAAAGCAAAAGTTGTCTGCATACATGAACTATCTAGAATTTTAAGCAAGTTTGGAATTGAAACGATAGGAATGAACATCGGCGGAACTGCTAAATTTAACAGCTTAACAGTTACGATCGTTCCTGCAGTACATTCAGCTGATTTAGAAGATGAGAAAGGAAATCTGATCAGTACAGGTAATCCAGTAGGTTTTGTTGTAGAGATGGACAAAGTGAAAATATACCATACAGGAGATACGAACGTTTTCGTAGACATGCAACTGATCGGAGAACTTTACAAGCCAGAAATAATGCTTTTACCTATAGGTGACTATTACACAATGGGTATAAGAGAGGCTGTGAAAGCTTTAGAACTTGTAAAACCAAAAATTGCTATACCAATGCATTATAACACTTTTCCAGTAATAAAACAAGATCCTAAAGAGTTTGAAAAAGCAGTAAAAGCTGCAAAACTCGACGTGAAAGTTGTAATCTTGAAACCTGGAGAAAGTTTTGAATATAATAAAAAATAAAAATTTTAAATTATTATTTCATTTTCCCATTCCTTTGAGTTTCTTCAACTGTTCTTCAGTCAAAGGTTTACCGTAGATCATCTGTGTTTTATCTGCACCACTCTTCATGAATGTCCAATTAGTATCAAAAGGAACTACTGGATTTCTAACATCTCCCTTGTAGTCTAAGAAGTCGAATTGGAAGGCTTCACTCCAATTTGGAACTACTGGAATTACACCTTTAGCCCATTCAAGTTTTTTCGCAGTGTCGTTCCACCAAGTGATCTTGATTTTACCAGTTTTTTCGTACTCTTCAACAAACGGGTTCATATGACAATCTGCACACTTCACATCTTTAGATGTCGTGTGAGGATAGTAGGGAGCTACTACGTAGAAGGTCTTATCTTTGTACTTAACAGTCATCATACTCGCTGAAACTACCTTACCTTCATAGTTCATTAGCAATTTGAATCCTGCTATAGGTCCATAAGGTCTTTTCATCTTAGCTTCTACAAGGCTGTCTATATGACAATTGTAACAAGCAACTCCTGTTCTTGCATGGCAAGCTATGCATTCAACAGTTTTCAAATGGATGTCGTGAGCCATGTTTGACTTTGGTTTGTGACAATCCGTACAATGTGTTTTTATAGCTCCTGGATCAAACATAGATTTGTAGTATTTTCCATCACCCATTACATCTTCAGCTTTGTGACAATCAACACAGTTCATTTTAGCTTTTCTATGGACGTCGAAGAATAGTGGGTTTGTAGCTTCGAGTCTGATTTCTGTTCCTTGTCTTCCATGACAGTTCAAACAAACTTCATTCTTTGGTTTATCTCCTATCTTTATATGACAATCGTAACAGTCAGGATTGTATTCGCCAGTTATAGGTGTTCCATCTGCTTTCTTTCCACCGTGGCATTTTAAACAAGCAAGTTTTTCAATTGGAATTCCAGTTAAAGTTTCAAAACCTCCGTTTTCTTTTGAATAAAATGTTCTTTTTCCTTCCCTTGTATAATGAAGACTTGTCAAAAACTTTTCTGACCAAGTTTTTTCAGGTGTTGGTGTAGGAGTTGGTGTAGGAGTTGGTGTAGGTTTCACAGGTGCCGGTTGTTCACAAGCAGCCAGAATTATTCCAACGGAGATCACAAAAATTAGTATGATATGCTTTTTGAACTTCATATTTTTAATGATTTTCTAGATTTATAAAGTTTTCACTTAACTTAACGATTTTTTAACATAAATTTCTAAAAATGAAATTTCTTTATTCTTTAAACAAAATTTTATAAGTTTTACAAATAGTTAAAATTGTTTTGAATTATTTAAATATAATATATTTAAAATTTTAAGTTAAAAATAAGAGTTTAGATAAACGTATATACAACTGAGAACACTTTCCTCGGTGATAAAGTTGCTAGAAAACTTTGAATTTTGCAAGAAGTGCACAAAGTGTTGTACGAAAACTGAGATGATACTGACTTTAAACGATTTAAAAAGGTTGAAAAAAGTTTCTGAAGAATTCTACACATATTCGAATGGCTTTTATAGGTTAAAAAATGTTAATGGAAAATGTATATTTTTAGAAAATAATATTTGTAAAATATACGAGTTGAGACCGATGGGGTGTAGAGCTTATCCACTTGTATACGATGAGAGGAGAGGAGTTATTTTAGATGATGATTGTCCATTAAAAACGATCCCTAAAAAAGAACTGTTAAAAGGTGTTAAAGAACTCTTGATAGCCCTAAAAGAGATAGAGAGAGATTACGGATATAAAGTTAACTGGGATCTTTTTAGGAGGTCTGTCAACTCAATTTTCTGATCTTAGCTACAAAAAATCCAGCAGTTTTATGTTTATGTGGATAAAATCTTCTTGCCTTGTTTACTTCAGGATTTCCAAAGTTTAAAGCTTTATCTCCAAATGGAATTTCTTCTAAAACTGCAGACCTTTTCGATAAAAGATGATCTACTACCATCTCATTTTCTTCAGGAGTCAACGTGCATGTGGAATAAACCAATATTCCATCTGGCTTTAAAACATCAAAAGCTGCTAATATTAGTTCTTTTTGTAAAGAGGAGCAAAATTTTATATCTTCTGCACACATTGTTTTCTTCCTTTCAGGATCTTTAAAAATAACTCCTTCCCCACTACAAGGAGCATCTAGTAATACTTTATCAAACTCTATTCCCAATTTTCCTATTTCTCTTCCATCCATTTTTATTACTGCTACATTAATAGCACCCATCCTGTGTACATTATCGATCAAGGGTTCGATCCTATCTTCTTTAGATTCAACAGCTATTACTACTCCTCTATTTTTCATAAGCATAGATAGCATAGTAGTCTTCCCACCCGGAGAAGCTGCTAGATCTAAAACAATTTCACCTGGCTTTGGATCTAAAACCAAAGGAGGTACACAAGAACTTTTGTCCATAACATAGTAATAACCCATCAAAAATTCAGGAGTAGATCCAATTGAGTATGGTTCCACTGAAACCTCGTAGCAGTAAGAAATCTCCGTTTTCTTTAACTTAAAACCTCTCATTTCAAGTCTTTCCAAGATTTTTTCATCATTTGTTTTTATAGTATTGATTCTTATATATTTAGGTATACCTTTTTCAAAAGCTTCAACGATCTTTTCAACCTCACTACCAAAGAAGTTCAACCATCTCCTTATGACGAATTCGTTGTATCCATACTTTTTAGCGATCTTCTTTGAAATTTTTGTCGAAGGAAAATCGAAAATCATAAAAATATTTTTATATTATTTTTACTCTTTTATTCTTGATCTTCCAGGAGGTAAAAATTTAGCGATCTCATCTGGAGTTGCTATAGCTTTAACTATGTGAGCCTCATCTGAAGCGATTTCAGCTAATTTTTTCGAAATTTCTAAACTTAATTCGTTTATATCTTTTTCTCCAACTTCAAGTTCGACGAAGTAATCAGCATACTTTTCAACTGCACTTTTTGGCCCACCAATTACTCTCATCTTATCTATTTCAACTCCTACCGCACAGCTAAGTTCTACAGTCAAATAATTTCTTTTTCCAATTATATAAAAGCCTCCTTTTGGTAAGTACTCTCCAGCTTTTGCAGCTTTTTTGACTTGATCTGGTTTCACATAGTAAACTTCTCCAGCAGCTTTTCCCTCTTTCCATAGAGACGAATACGTAGCAGAAAACTGCGCTGCCTCAATTAAACTTTTTTCAGGGGCTTCTTGTCCCTTTTTTAAAATAACAACTGGAGCTCCTGGTGTTTGTGTATGGAAGAATAGATCTTTCTCTTCTAAATATTTTGATACAATTTCTTCGTTCATTTCAGCGTTTCTTCCACCGATCGCTAGGAAGTTATCACTACTTATGAACCATCTATAATTTTCAAACCACTCCCTTTTCCTTCTAACTTTAAACTGAACAATCTTTATATTATATTTTATTTTATTTAACTCTTCCAAAGTTTTTTCTATAGCACTTCTAACACCTTCAGCTTTTTCTTTAGCTTTTTTTGAAGCGTTGTAATAGTATTCAGCAATTTCATGTAAACTATTTCCAAAAATTTCTATTTCTTCTCCATCCAACAATACTTTCTTTTTTCCATCTTTTAAAGCTTTTTCAATTAGAGAATAGTTTTCGTAGATTAGATCAGCTATTTTTCTATACTTCTCAGCTTGCTCCTCGTAATTTTTAAGTGTTTCTTTCTGTATCTCAAGCCTTTTCAATATTTTCTCTCTTTCTTCATCTTTTTCCTCCTTTTCTGACAAAGTTTTCAGATAGAACTCATCTAGAGCCTCGTTAAAAGTTTTAAAATACTTTTTTTCAAATTCTTTATAACGTAAAAGATCGATTGGAACTACGTCTAAATAAGTTTCACCGGAAACAATTATTTGAGGCTTTGCTTCAAAATTCTTTAACTTTTCAACTTCTTCAAATAAAATTCTCTTCTCATCTTCTCCAATTTCAGAGAGCTTTTTCTTCTTATTCATTCCAATTCTTGCTAAAACTTCTTCAGCATAAAGTCCTCCTAAGCCTGAGTTTGCTAAAAACTTAACAATTTCTTCATCTTTAGCTTTTCTCTTTTGTTCTGGAAATTTATAAATTTCACCAACTTTTATAGTACGTTTCAGCGGCATGATCACTTGATTATTTTCATTTAATAATATTATATTTCCTTTTGAGAAAAGTTCTGCTACAACTTTTTTAGAGTTTTCAAATTCGAGAATGATGATCCTATCAAAATCATACTGTTCTATCTTTTTGATCCTTAAGCCCTCCAAATGTTTTCTTAACAGCATAGCAAATGGAGAAGGTATCTTTGGAGCTTCCTTTGGAAATTTTGTTAGATGTATTCTTTTCCCAGCTTCTATTAGAAGATCGAATTTCTCCTTCTTGTAAATTCTGAACCTTACTTCGTCAGGTGGATAATGATAGATCTTTTCGATTTTTCCATCGACGAGTACTTGAAGCTCTGATACACAAGCCTTTACATCGAAGGAACTCATCTGCTTCACAAAACAAGTTAGAAAGAGTATATTAATAATTTCTATAGTGCCCGGACCCGGATTTGAACCGGGGACTACGCGGTCTTCAGCCGCGCGCTCTCCCAGGCTGAGCTACCCGGGCTTGATATTAATGGTCCTAAGGATTTTTTAATGTTTCGGTTCTAGTATGGGATAAATATTGACACTGCAAGGTTCTCAAAACAACTCGATGAATATGTGATCTAGTCTTTAACGGTGAAAACTTCAACTTTAGATTTTTAGAGAAGTAAACGAGTAATAAAACACAGCTTTTGAGGACTTTTTGTGAAAAAGGAATTACAAATTGTTGATGTTAACTTTTTAAACTTTGTATCTGTAATTGAACTGCTTACGCAAAAAACTTGTTTAATAGGTGACGTATCAAAACGAAAAAATCTAGAGGTGAAAAAATGAGGTACAAACTGCCAATTGAAATGAGTGTAAAGATCGTGACGCTTATTACGTTCCTAATACCTGTTGTAATATTTTACTGGTTTTACACTCTAGAAATACTTTTAGTTGGAGGTTTGATAAGTACTTTACTTCTAATATTGTTCGTTGTAGTTTACACTTATACACCAAAAGAGGTTGTACTTGAAAGGAGTGGTTTAGTGATAAAAAAAGTTCTCGGCCAAGTTGTTGTACCATACGACAAAATCAAAGAGGTTTTCTTTTTCGAGAGATTTAATTGGAAAACTATTAGAGTTTTTGGTTCTGGTGGTCTTTTTGGTTGGTTTGGATTATTTTACATAGAAAAAATAGGTAAAGTTTGGGTTTACGCAAGAAGGAGAAAAGATCTTGTATTGATCAAGGCTGATAAAAATTATCTGATAGCTCCAGAAGATCCAAAGAGATTCATTGAAAACCTGAAAACTATGATAAATAAAAAAGAAAAATAGAATCTTAAAAACTGCTTTCGTGATCCTTGAGAGGGTTAAATTGTAAATTTTATAAATTAATTTATATTTTAGGTTTTTATTTAAATTTTATAAAAACGTAGATTTCTAAAAAAGACTTTTCGACTCTCTAGCAGTTTTATCAATCTCATTAAAATTCAATTAACTTGCATAATAAATTCCAATAAATACTAAAAAGCAAAATTTTTCATTTTAGAGCCTTTTGCAGTTCATCGCAAAGAGATCTACTGACTAAAATAATACAAAAAGTTTATATATGATTCGATCAACCTAAATTGGTGATCTTATGAGCGAAGCCAAAGAATTAGTAAAAAAGATGTGCAATCTGCAAAATGCAAATCCAGATATCCAAAAAGCAATGGCAGGTTGGAAAGGTGTTATTCAGTACGTAATCGATGGTAAAGAAGAATTTTACGTAGAATATACGCCAGATGGTAAATGTAGCTTTAAGGAAGGGAAGGCTGCTGCACCAAGTTTTACCATCATAGCTTCTTCAGACCTTTGGACAAAAGTCCTGAAAGGTCAGGAGGATGCAGTAGCATCTTTTATGATGGGTAAATATAAAATTCAGGGAAATATATTAGAGGCACAAAGACTTGCAGGTGTTTTGAAGAAATTCAAAGGTATGTTATAAGTTTTTTATACTCATATCTCTTTTTTTATTGTGAAGTGCGAGATCTGTGGAAATTTGGAATTTTTGAGAAGATGTCCCCATTGCGGTAAAGTACTATGTCCGGAACATATAAATCCTGTTGAACATTTTTGCATTGGAAAAAGAAGAATTGCAAGTTATGGAATAAACAATATTTTAATAATTATCTGCACGATCCTCTTCTTTTCATCTCTTCTTTTCAAATGGGAACTGATCAGACTTTTGGCACTAAATCCTCTTCACTTAATGCCCTGGCAACCATTAACTTGCATTTTCCTTCACGTTGACTTTTGGCACTTCGTAATCAACATGTTGTTCCTACTCTTCTTTGGAGGTGAGTTGGAAAACAGACTTGGAGTAAGTAAATATTTAAAGATATTTATACTCTCAGGACTTGCTGGAAGTTTAGGTTACATAGCTTATTCTTACATTTTCAACGTATACTCTCCAGCCTTAGGAGCTTCTGCAGCTATCTTTGGCGTTTTTGGTTGCTTAGCTTTAATTGCACCTGAAGTTAGGATAATAATATTCCCAATACCAATTCCTATAGGAATAAGAACTGCTCTTATGCTTTTTGCGATCTACGAGTTCTGGATGATGTTCCTAAATACTATTCACGTTTTTGAAACAAACGTTGCAAACGTAGCACATTTAGCAGGTCTTTTCGTTGGTTTGTACTACGGTAAGATGTTTAAAAAAAGGAGGATAAGAATTGATTAAAATTTGGAAAGAAAAAGAGAGATTAGATGGTGAGATAGTAGATTGCACAACAGCTGTGATCGTTACAAGGGGATGCAGTTGGAGAAAGTGCTACATGTGCAGCTACTTTCTTGAGAGCAGAGATTTAAGTGAAAAAGAATTGATCGATCAAGTAGATGCTATTTTTAATGAAAAAAGCCAAGTTGTAAAGATATTTACTTCTGGTAGCTTTTTTGATGAGAGAGAGATACCAGAAAAGGTTAGAAAATATGTTAGAGATAAAGTTAAAGAGAAAGGAATTAAAAAGCTAATAGTTGAAAGCAGACCAGAATTTATCAAAGATGAAATTTTAAAAGATTTTGAAGGGATAAACTTAGAAGTAGGGATAGGGCTTGAGAGTTCAAACGATTTTGTAAGAGAAAAATATATAAATAAAGGATTTAGTTTTGAAGAATTTAAAAAAGCAGCTTCAAAACTTAGATCTTATGGCTTTAGAGTCAAAGCTTATCTTTTACTCAAACCACCTTTTATGTCAGAAAGAGAGGCTTTAAATGATGTTCTAAATTCGATCGAAGAAGCAAAAGATCTAGTTGACATATTTTCTCTGAACTTGACAAACGTTCAGAAAAATACCTTAGTCGAAAAACTCTGGCTTTCAAAACTTTATCGTCCTCCATGGTTGTGGAGTGCAGTTGAAGTTCTAAAAAAAGCTGATGTAGAGATAATATGTGATCCCTTAGCTGCAGGAAAAAGTAGAGGGCCGCACAACTGCGGTAAATGTGATCGATATGTAGCAAAAGCTATAAGAAATTTTTCTTTAACTCAAAATAAAAAAGATCTTGAAGTTCACTGCGAATGTTTAGAAAAATGGAAAGTTTCCTTAGAAATCGAAGATTTTTCTAGAGTTCCACTTTTTGATTGATTATAAAAAACTTAAACTTTTAGAACTGCTCCCTCATCTGCACCACTTACAAGCTTTGCATATCTAGCTAAATAACCTTTTAACTCTCTCTTTATTGGTTTCCACTTTCTTCTCCTTTCTGCAAATTCTGCATCGTCAACTTCTGCATCTATTCTTCTTCTCTGAATATCAATTTTTATAAGATCTCCATCTTCGAGTAAAGCTATGTCTCCACCTTCCATAGCTTCCGGAGCTATGTGTCCTACGCAAGGCCCTCTTGTAGCTCCACTAAAACGACCATCTGTTATTAAAGCTACTTTTTCAAGCCCCATTCCAGCTATTGCAGCTGTTGGAAGTAACATCTCTGGCATCCCTGGAGCACCTTTTGGTCCCATGTACCTTATCACTACAACGTCTCCTTCCTCAATCTTACCATCTAAAATTGCTTTCAAAGAATCCTTTTCACTGTCAAAAACTTTTGCATAACCTTCAAACTTCATCATATCCTCTTTCAAAGCTGCAGTTTTTATTACAGCTCCTCTTTGTGCAATGTTGCCTTTAAGTATTGCAATTCCACCTTCTTTTCTATGTGGACTTGATGGATCTCTTATTATATCAACTCCCCTCGAAAAAGCTTCATCTGCGATCTCATAGATCCTCTTCCCACTCACAGTCATTTCATTGTAGAAGAATTTCTTAGCTTTCTTCAAAATCATTGGAACTCCTCCACTTTCGTCAAGATCTACAACCATGTCTTTGCTCGCTGGATCTATCGCAACTATGTGAGGTGTTCTCCTGCTTATCTCGTCGAAGAGATCAAGAGATATTTTTATTCCAGCTTCTTTAGCTATAGCAGGTAGATGGAGAACTGTGTTTGTTGAGCCGCCTATGAGCATGTCCATAGTTATTGCATTTTCAAAAGATCTATCGCTTATGAAATCTAAGGGTTTTATATCTTTTTCTACAAGCTCAACGATCCTCTTTCCACTTTCTTTTGCAATTCTAATTTTTCTTGAAGATGCGCACGGTGAAGTTGAACAGTAAGGTAAAGATAAACCCAAAACTTCGCAGAGTATTTGCATAGTGTTTGCAGTGAAAAGTCCTTGACAAGAGCCGCAGTATGGAGCGCAAAAATCTTCATACAACTTCAGTTCTTTTTCACCAATTTTTCCAGCTTTAAACATGCCTGCTGCTTCGAATGCATCTTTTATTGAAACTTTTACTCCGAAAACTTTCTCAGGGATCATCGGCCCTCCTGTTACTGCTATGGATGGTATGTTCAACCTTAAAATACTCATCATCATCCCTGGAACGATTTTGTCGCAACTTCCAACAACAACTAAACCATCGAACCTGTGAGCTTCAACCATTGCTTCAACTGAATCAGCTATCAACTCTCTAGAAGCTAAAGAATAACACATACCCTCATGTCCCATGGCTATTCCATCGCATATCCCTATAACTCCAAATTCAAATGGAACTCCACCGGCTGAATAAATTCCTTCTTTTACAGCTCTAGTTATCTTATCCAAGTTTGTATGCCCAGGAACTATGTCACTGTAAGCGTTTGCAATTCCTATAAAAGGTCTGTTCATCTCTTCGTCAGTAACACCTACAGACTTCAATAAAGCTCTGTGCGCGACTTTGTCTAAACCTTTCTTTACTTCATCACTTCTCATGGTAGTAAATTTCAGAATTGATTTATACAGTTTACGAAGTTTTCACATGGAAGCTTCAAGGTTGAAGGGTATAACAGCATCTACGATCAGAAGAATGTTTGAAATCGTTGAAAAAGCAAAAAGAGATGGAAAAGATATTGTGAGCTTAACAATAGGTGAGCCAGACTTTGATACTCCACAAGAGATATTGGAGAGGGCTTTTAAAGCCATGAAGATGGGTTATACACATTACACATCTAACTACGGAATTCCTGAACTTAGAGAGCTCATAGCTGAAAAGTACAAAGTTGATCCTAGCTGGGTCATGATTACAAACGGTGCAAGCGAGGCTTTGTTGAACGCAAGCTTAGCTTTCATTGAAGACGGGAGTAAAGTTGTTGTACCTTCACCATCTTTCCTCAGCTACTTCACATATGCGAAACTCTGCAAAGCACACATAAAAGAAGTTAAAACTCACGAAGATAAATTCTTATTGACCGCTGAAAAGTTGAACGAAGCTATGGAGAAAGATGTTAGTGTAGTTTTTGTAAATTATCCAAACAATCCAACCGGTGCTGTTATGGAGCAGAAAGAGCTGAACGCTTTAACTGAAGTCGTTGAAAAAGCTATTTTGATAAGTGATGAAGTCTACGATTCAATATTCTACGACAAGAAACCTGGAACTTTAGCTGGAAAAGAGAACGTTGTCGTCGTAAACAGTTTTTCAAAATCTCTTTCAATGACCGGATGGAGGATAGGATACGTTATAGCTGAGCCGAACTTACTCAATTCGATGCTGAAAATTCATCAAGTAAACGGAGTTTGTGCACCAGCTTTTGCGCAAAAAGCTGTAGCTGATGTTCTTTCTGAAAAAATCTACGACAAGTTAGTTTTTAAAATGGTTGCAGAATTTAGAAAAAAGAGAGATTACGTCTACTCTGAACTCTCAGAGTTTTGTATTTCAAAACCAGAGGGTGCTTTTTATTTGTTTTATAGAACAGGAGAGGATTGTGTGAGTTATGCTGAAAAGCTTTTAAACTATGGAGTTGCAGTAACACCCGGAAAATCGTTTGGAAGTTGGAACGAGGAGTTCGTTAGAATAAGCTATGCAACATCTATGGAAAACTTGAAGAAAGCAGTTGAAAGAATAAAAGCTTACCATGAAGATCGAAGAAATTAAAAAAGAATACATTAGAGATGCTGTAAGGATACTAGTTTTGTCCTGCGAGAAAGAACTGAATGCAATCTTCAAAGACTTAGAACTTGCTAAAGATTTGCTTTTTAAGTATTTTGAACTTTATCCTAACGGATTTGTAGCTTTAGATGATAGAGTTGCTGGATTTGCGAACGTTAGCTGTGAAGAAAGACCGATGAGAAAATTTCTGCAAAAAGAGTTGGGATTTTTCAATGGTCTAAAAGCTTGGCTACTTTTAAGCTTTTTCTGGATGAAACCAAAGAAGAACGATGCGATCTTGGATTTTATAGTAGTTTCCCCTTTAAAAAGGAGAAAAGGGATTGGAACTAAATTGCTTGAAGAGATCTTAGATAGATTTAGTGGAAAAAGAATAAAATGCATGATAGATGTTGAAAACAATGCTGCAATAAATCTTTTTAGTAAATTTGAATTTAAAAAAAAGTTTCTTGAGAATAAAATGGCTGAAAAATATTTTGGTAGAAAAGGATGGTTTCTTATGGTGAAAGAATGAAAGTAGCTGTAATAGGTGCTGGACTTACAGGACTTACAGCAGCATACAACCTTAAAGATTATGCAAATGTAAAAGTTTACGAGGCAAACGAGGTTGGAGGATTGTTAGCTTCTTTTTGTCCAAACTATTGTATAGAAAAATTTTATCACCACTGCTTTAAATGGGATAAAGAACTAATTTTACTTCTGAAAGATTTGAATTTACTGTCCAAACTTTTCTGGAAAACTGTGAAAGTTGGCTTTGCAGTCAACGGTAAAATATATTCTTTAAGTAATATAATAGAGATAATAAAATATCCTTATTTAACATTAAAAGAAAAAGCAAAACTCGCTTTCTTTACTTTGAAAAGTAAAAAAAGAAAAGATTATGAGAAGTACGATGAAGTTTATGCAATAGATGGTTTGAAAATAGAAGTTGGAGACTCTTTACTTGAAAAATTCTTCCTTCCACTTTTAAATGCAAAGTTTGGAGAAAATGCTCAAAAAATAAGTTATGCATGGCTTCTAGCTAGAGTTTCGATTAGAAGTAACAGGAACTTGAAAGGTGAAAAGATAGGATACTTGAGAGGAGGATTTAAACAGTTGATAGATAAACTTAGTGAAGATTTAGAAATAGTGGAGGAGTTTGCTGAGATTAAAAAGTTTGGAAAATGGCAAGTTAATGGTGAAGATTTTGATGCAGTTGTTTACACAGCACCTTTAGATAATTTAAACTTTTTACAGATTAGAAAAATAAAGTATCAAAGTACAGTTTGCGCTTTGCTTGCGCTTAAAAGATCTTTAAGTGACGTTTATTGGGTAAATTCAATTGGAACTCCATTTGGAGCTATAATTGAGCACACAAACTTTGCACCTCTTAAAGACTACGGTGAACACCTAGTCTACTTGGTGACCTACTGTTCACAGCAAAGTGAAATTTTCAGGATGAGTGAAAACAGGATCAGAGATATTTTCATGAATTCCTTAAGAAAGTTTGGAATATGTGAAAAAGATTTGAACTGGATAAGGATTTTTAAAGCTAAATACAGTGGTCCAGTTTATGAGGTTGGATTTGCAAAAAATATTACGCCTTACAAGATCTCTGATGGGTTCTACATAGCTGGAATGACCTCTAAGCCTAACTATCCAGAAAGAAGTATGAACGGTAGCATCAAAGCTGGAAGGGAAGTTGCAGAAGTTCTACTAAAAGATTATCAATTAATAATAAAATAAATTTATCTATACACTTAGGAAAGCAATTAGAACAGCAAAGAACGTTGCTATTACGTCTGCAAGTGTTGTGATCGTAGGAACTGTAACGTTGTCTGGATCTAAGCCTTTTCTAAATGAATATACTGCTACTGTTGCGGCTATAACCATGGAAACAAAGGCAAATATAGGATATAACAAGAAAAATATAAAATTTATATAAAAAGGTTTCCCCATCGTGTAAACTATTGCCGATGCTGTTAAGTACATAATGACCGGTATAACGAAAGCTGTAGTTAAAAGAGAAAGGATCTCATCAAAAACTTTTCTGCTAAAAAGTTTTTCAACTTCACCTAGATGTAGTTTAGTCGATACTTTAGAACCAATTGCACTTCCATAGTTTCCAAAACTGTCGAGCAAAGCTGGATACATTACACTTAATATAAAAATTTCGTAAATTATTTCGCTGAAAGATTGAAGTGTTATACCAGATACAGAGCTTAGAAGGGCCAAAAAACTAAGAACTGTACCAATTTCAAGAAGAACTCTTATTTTTATTCTAAATTTGACTAAAAAGTAAAAAATTATTGAAAACATGATCGCAGTTATGAGGATTAAGGATGTCATGTTTTTTTCAGCTATGAAAATAAAAATGATCAGTGTAGGAATTGTCAACAGATCTGCTATAGAAGTTATCAGCGGAGGAGCTATGTAGTCAGGATCTATTCCCCTTCGAAAAGGTATTATTGTTGCTAGAGCTGTTGAGAAAGATAAGACCAGGCAAGCAAAAGTTGTAGATACTATTAGAACGACTAAAGTTAAATATTGAGCTACTGGTGTCTTTAAGATGCCGACAAACCATAAAATAGCTACTGGAATTAAAGATAAAAATAAACTTAAAGATACCCCCTCATAAACTTTTCTACTAAAAACTTGAGGAGGCATTTCACCTAGATAAAGAGAAGTTGAAAATCTGGAAGCTAGAGAGCCAAATATGTTTCCTCTAATTCCCATCAACCCTGGTAAAGCAATTAGGATAATAGGATAGTTTTCCATCAAAACTTCAAAACTAATACCAAGAAATACTCCTCCTACAAAATCTAGAAACAAACATAAGACGAATGCGGGAAATGTATGCTTCCATACACTCTTTAAATGCATAGAATTCAAAAATTTTAAAATTTAAAAACTTATCGAGTTAACTCTCTAAAAATGTAAGTTTTTATAATTAATTATAATTAAACTATAAATAAAAATTTTAAATTTAAATTTTTAAATTAAAATATTTTTTCTATTAAAAATTTACTTATGATCAGCCTCTGTATTTCGCTTGTACCTTCGTATATAGTCCCTGCTCTTGCATCTCTGAAGAACCTTTCGATGTCGTACTCTTTGCTGTACCCATAGCCTCCAAAGATCTGCAGAGCCTCATAACTGACGTTTACTGCAACATCGCTTGCAAAAAGCTTCGCTGCAGAACTTATCGCTGGATTCGGTTTTCCTTGATCTATGAGCCATGCTGCCTTGTAAACTAGCATCTTCGCAGCTTCGATCAAGGTAAACATGTCTGCAAGCTTGAAAGCTATTGCCTGATGCTCGATA
>JANXDX010000016.1 GCA_025058735.1 Archaeoglobaceae archaeon
GTCATCCTTCACATAATCAAGTCCACCAACTAATATTTCGTAAGAGAGTTTTTCAACCTCCTCAGCACTGTATCCAACTTTTGGCTTTGGAACAGTTCCAACTATTGGCCTATCTTTAATTCCAAATATTTTTTTAACTTCAGATCCTTTAAAAGGTCCTTTGAAACTTTTTAAAAACTTCTCAGGTAAATAGATGTCTTCTAATCTTAAAGCTTTAACTCTTCTCATTCCAAATACGTTTCCAGCTACAGATGCTAAAAATGCCGGTATATTACCTTCTTCAAAGAAGTCCAACGGATAAGCTATTTTTACCAAGTAAGTTCCATCTTTTAAATCTTTAAAACTGTAAGCTTTTGCAGAAAGTTTTTTAACTCTTTCAACATCGTACCAAGGATAAAGAGTTGTCCAAGTTCCAGTACTACTCTCAGCTGCAACGCCTCCGGCAGAATCGTATATATCAAATCCTTCCGCAGGTTTTACTCTAAAAACTGCTATCACGTCATCTTTTTTTGGTTCGTAACCTTCATCTATATATTCATGATAAACTGACATAAAGAGTTTAGAAGACAACACTTAAAAAGATTTTTGTAGAAGATGATCTAGTGTTATCCTTGCTAATGTGCGGAGGAAAGGGTGAGAGACTTAAAGCTGGAGAGAAGCCAATGCTCAAAGTTTGTGGAAAGAGGTTGATCGATCATTCCCTCTCAGAACTCAAAGATTTTGAAATCTTAGCTGTAACTTCACCTTTTACACCTAACACTGAAAAGTACTTGGAATCTATCGGAGTAAAATTTTACAGAGCCAAAGGTAGAGGTTTTATAGAAGATTACATAGAAGCTTGCAAAATTTTAAGAATTTGCGAACCGATCTTGATAGTTTCAGCAGATCTAGTTTATTTTAGAAAAGGGATCTTGAAGGAAGTTGTAAATTTTTACAAAATTTCTGGAAAGCCAGCTTTAAAAGTAGTTTCTGCAAACAGACCAATCGGTATAAACGTGGTAGATGCATCCATGATAGATTACGAACAGGATGAGAGCATATTTATTATATCTGAAGAAGATGTAGTGAACATAAACACGATCGAAGATGCGAAGAGAGCTGAGGAAATATGGAAATTGAGAGAAAAAGACTTGCAGAAAGACTTAAAGAAGAGTTAGGTTTGAGCGAAAAAGTTTACAAAGCAATTTTAAAAGTTCCTAGACATCTTTTTGTTCCAGAAAGATATAGAGAAGACTCTTATGCTGACATACCGCTTCCAATTGGTTACGGTCAAACGATAAGTGCACCTCACATGGTTGCAATAATGTGCGAGCTCTTAGATTTAAAAGATGGAGAGAAGGTACTTGAAATAGGCACTGGAAGCGGCTACCATGCAGCTGTAACTGCTGAAATAGTTGGAAAGAAGGGAAAAGTTTTATCGATAGAGTACATTCCAGAACTAGCTGTTGAAGCAGAAAAAAATCTGAAAATGCTCGGATATGAAAACGTAATAGTAATAGTTGGTGATGGGAGTAAGGGATACGAACCTGAAGCTCCGTACGATAAAATATACGTTACTGCTGCAGCTCCAGATATTCCAAGGCCTTTGATTGAACAACTAAAAGTTGGCGGGAAGATGGTAATACCGGTAGGTTCAATGGATCAGTACCTTTACGTTGTTGAGAAAGATGAGAAAGGCATTAGAAAGTGGAACTGGGGAGCAGTTAGATTTGTTCCACTGAGGGGAGAGTATGGTTTTAAATGCTAGGTGCGCTTAGAGCTGCAATTTCTTTTTTTACAACTATAAAACTTGATGGAGATTTTGAAAGTTTTAGGAGAAACCTTTGGTTAACACCTTTCGTAGGTATTTTGATAGGTCTAATCGTATCTATTCCCAAGATCTTCGATATTCCACATTCCCAATTTTTTTGTCTACTGATCTACGTTGCAGTCGAAGGAATAAACCACATAGATGGCCTAGCAGATTTTGGAGATGCTTTTTTTGCACCAAAGGATAGGAAAAAAAAGGCTTTAAAAGATTTGAACTTAGGTGCAGGTGGTGTAATTTTCGTTTCAATGTACTTCTTATCACTTTACCATTTTTTAAGGTACGTTGAATTTGAAGATTTAATTTTTTCACAATTCCTAGCAAAGTACGTCATGTTACTATTTTTAGTTTTTTCAAAGCCAGCTTGGGAAGGGATGGCTTCAGAGCTCATGAAGTTTTCTAAAAAAAGAGATGTTTTTGTAGGATTTTTGCCGTTTTTCTTCTTCCTTGACCAAGAAAAAATTTTAATACTAATAATATCTATAATTATATTTTTATTAATAAAAAAATATTCCGAAATTAACTTTGGAGGAGTCAACGGAGATGTAATAGGTGCATCAAACTGCATAACTTTCTCAACTTCACTCATCTTTTCATCTTTGCTATAAAAAATCCAGAAGTTCTATGCCTGTGAGGATAACTCCTCAAAACTTTATCCCAATCCTCAAAAACAAAACCTCTAAACTTTTCAACACCCCTAGAAAAAGGTGAATCGATCTTTACTATCTTTTTCCCCTTGACTTGCATTTCGTTTTCTTCAACCATTATAGAACAGGTTGAGTAAATAACTTCACATGCGTTCTTTAAAGCATTATCTAAAAGCTTTTTCTGAATTTTTAAAGTAGATTCAAACTTTCTTTTATCAAAACTCCATTTTACATTAGGATAATCACTTATACTTCCAGTAGAAGAGCAAGGAGCATCTACTAATGCTTTTTCTGCTTCAAATTTAAAATTACATCCATCTGCAACCTTAACTTCTACATTTTTTACACCTAAAATTTTTAATTTTGTTTTCATCTTTTCAACTCTTTCTTTTGATATATCTAAAGCTAAAATCTTCCCTTCGTTTTGCATAAGAGCTGCAATGTGACTTGTCTTTATTCCTGGGGCCGCTGCTAGATCTAATATTGTTTCTCCAGGTTTTGGATCTAGAACTACACTTACGTAGCAAGATACTAAATCTTGGATTACGTACTTTCCTTCAGAATGCCATTCAAGTGCAGCAGGATGTTTCTCATAACTTAAAACTTCAAAAACCTCATCTAGAAAAGTTTCTCTTAACTGAACTTTTTTCTCTTCCAAATACCTTCTAACACTTTCAACACTGCTTTTCAACTCGTTTACTCTAACGTAAGTTGGTAAAACTTCGTTGTTTGCCCTCATCAACTCTAGAGCCTCATCTCCCAATAGATCTAAAGCGTATTTGATGAACCACTCTGGATGGAAATATTCTAAAGATAAATTTTTTATCTTGTCTTCACTTTTTATTTCTACATTTTCCGCTTTTCTTAAAACAGCATTTACTAACTTTTCCATCTTGAACTTCTTTGCTAATCTAACTGCTGAATCTGTTGCCAAAGCTGGATGTACTCCCTTGTATTTCATTTCATAAACTGCTATCCTCATGACGTTCTTTATATACGGATCTATCTTTTCAAACTTTGGGCATGAAAGCTTGAGAACATGATCTATTGCATTCAATCTTTTCAAAGTTTCCATGGAGTAAGCGTAAACACTACTCCTAATTTCTTGATTCAACTTGAACCTGCTCAAAGCTGACTTTATCGAAACTTTCTCTTTTTCAACAATTTCCAATATTCTCGCTGCTAAATCTTGACTTACAACAACACCATCTGAGCGTGTGGACATTTGTCTACGTACAAGACGTTTTCTTTTTTTATGATTCCCAACTTTATTCCCAATTTAACAGATCTTTCACCGGAGAGATTTACGATCGTAGCAACTCTCAAAATTCTTTTAACTTCTTCTTCACCAAACTCCTCAGTACCGTAGAAACTCTCCGTAATTTCTAGTTTTAGTTCTCCTTCTCTAAAAACTTTTCCAACTATTTCTGAATCGCAAACTGCAACTAGAACTTCTCCTCTAACTCTATAAATTTTCATTCTGAACATTAAATACTCCTCACTGGCTGTTTAGCTCCGCAAGCTTGACATCTAAGCATAGTAACTCTTTCCTCTTTCATTAACTCAGTATCTGGAACTCCGCACTCTTTGCACAAAACGTACAACTTTACGTACTCATCTATCTCTTTCTGAATCTCCTCCTCACTGAACTTTCCTTGAAGTATCAGCCTTTCGTTTTCGATCATTCCAGCTGTTCCGAGAGATTTTACAAGATACTTGTAGAGATGTTCTTCTTTCCTATTCAAGATCTTTGCTATTTGAGAGAAGTTCTTTATAACTGTTTTTGCGCCTTCTTTCACTATACTGACTTTTGGTATTTCAAATCTTTTTGTTTTTACACTTTCCTTCTTTTTTTCTAGTTCGATCAAAGCTCTTTTCATCAACTCCTCATAACTTCTCATCGAACAAATTAGACGTGGAAATGTTTAAATTTTTGGATTGTACTTTCAAATGATACCTCTACTGATACCTATCCTATTCGCCCTTCACCAAGTTTTCGTGAGGATTGGGAGTCAAAAAACCGATCTAAACAATGGTATATTTCTAAGTCTGCTAGTGTCTACCGTTCTACTTTCCCCTTCAACCTTGAAGCCTACTTTTAACTTATATTTTATCTCTGCAATGCTCTTTGCAGGTTTTCTACATTTTTTTATAGCAAGGGTCTGCTTCTACAATTCAATAAAAAGAGTTGGAGCAAACGTAGCTTCAACTCTTTCAGCAACAAGGACTTTTTTTGCTATAATTTTTGGTTTTTTTGTTGGAGAAGAGATCAAAGTAGAAATAGTTTTGATGGCTTTTCTCATATTTTTTGGAGTTTTACTGCTGTACGAGCCAAAAGGTAAATTCGATCTTTTTGGTTACCTATTGGCAATATCTACTGCAATTTTCAGTGCATCATCATCTTTTTTTGTTAAATTTGCACTTCAGATCGATAAAAATCCATTTTTTGGTGCCTTCTTAGGTTTCTTGCTCTCTACAACTCTAATGGTACCCTTCATTAAAAAAATTGAACTGAACAAGTGGTTTGCCTTAGCTGGAGTATTCGTAACTTTGGGACATCTGGTAAGATACCTGTCTCTCGAAAATTATCCAGTGATCTTAGTTGAACCAATAACCAGTAGTTATCCTCTTTTTACAATACTTTTTTCGTATTTTTTAGCTAAAGAACTTGAAATCTTCAGTTTTAGAATAGTTTTTGGAGCAACTATGGTTGTTCTCGGTATAAGTTTATACTTCTTTCTTTAGAACTTTTCTTGTAAAAAGGATCCTTTGAATTGCAGTTATATGACTCAATATTCCAACTACTATCGTTGAAAGTTGAACGTAACCTGTCAAAAGTCCTGCTGTTAGTATTATAAGTCTTTCTCCTCTTTCAGCTAAGCCAACACTGCACTCATCTATGAACTTTTCAGCTCTAGCTCTTGTATAGCTTACCATCAAAGCCCCAGACAAAGTGAAAGCTATTACGATCCAGTCTACTCCTGCGAATCCCAAAGATACCTTGATCGCTATATCAGCGTACCTGTCCAAAACGCTGTCTAGGTAAGCACCGAACTTAGTGATCATGTTTCCACTTCTAGCAATTACTCCATCTAGTATGTCGAAAAAGCCGTTAAGTAGTATAAAAGCTGCACCTAAGATTAGTTGATTTTTATAAACTGCAAAAGCTGCAAATAAACCAAAAACAAAGCCAATTAAAGTTATCTGGTTTGGTTTTACACCTTTTGATGCCAGAAATTTTCCCAAAGGATTTAAAAAACTGTTAACTTGCTTTTTTATTTTACTCAACATTTACCAGATCTTACCCCTGTAATATCCAGTAATTGGGCATCCTAGACAAAGATTTAAGTTCCAAAAATCGCAGGAGCTGCAGTTTCCATTTTCACATGGGACTTTACCTTTCTCAACTTTGATCTTCATAGGAGTTACTATGTCTTTCTCTGCCCTAACAACTATACCAGCTTCAACACTTTGGACGTTTGGGTTAAGTCTTATCTGTTTGTCTAGTATAGATTCCAGAGTTGCTAGATCTTCAGAGATAAAAAGCAAAGTAAGGTTTTTCTCTCCAACTACTACAAAACCGTTTAGAAAGTATGGACATTCAGAAAACTTCTTCAACATCTCTTTTGGGTTCGTGCATTTTAAATCAACTTTGATCAAGTAGAACTTCACTTTTTTCAGATTGATTCCATACACATGGTCTATTATTTCCAGATCTTTTAATTTCTTTATTCTAGCTCCTACAGATGGTTGTGAGAGGCCGACTGCTTTTGCTATTTCACTTTGGGATTTTTCTGGATTTTTTTCTAACAACTCTAGAATTTCCTTATCTTTTTCATCCAAGTTAAAATTTTTCACCATCGGTGAATTTAGTTACAAGATAAAAAATTATTGTTGCCCGCCTGGTGGTATCTCCATCACTTGTTCAGGAGACTCATGGCCAGCGGGCAAAGAAGTTAGTTGTAAGTATTTATAAAGATGATGTTTCGAACTGCAAGATTTTAATTCTCTTAACTTGTCAATTTAAACGCACATTCTAAGATTTTGTATTCAAATTTTACGAAAACATTTTAAATAGTTTTAGATAATTTAGCGAAGATGAGAGTTGGTGTTGTAGGGGTTGGATGTACGAAGTTCGGCAAAAGGGACATCACTTTACAAGAGTTGGCTTTTGAAGCTGTAAGTGAGGCTCTGAAAGATGCAAATCTTACACAGGATCAAGTAGATCTGAGTGTTGTTGGATGTGTAGGTACAAGGAGTTACGAGTTGATGCCTGCAGTTCCAGTAAATGAGTACTGTGGCTTCTCTGGAAAGGGACCTATTAGAGTTGAGGCGGCCTGTGCTACGGGAAGTGCTGCAGTTTACACTGCGTACACATCGATAGTAAGTGGTGTTGTAGATGTAGCAGTTGCAATCGGTGTAGAGAAGATGACAGAAGTTGAGACCTCCGTATCTTTAGCAGTAGGTGGAAGAGCTGGAAACTACTTGTGGGAATTTCATCAGTATGGAACAACTTTTCCAGCTTACTACGCTATGCATGCTACAGCTCATATGGCTAGGTATAAAACTACTGAAAAGCAGATGGCATTGTGTGCTGTAAAAGCACATAGAAATGCTAAAAATAATCCAAAGGCACATTTTCAGAGAGAGATAAGTGTCGAAGACGTACTAAGTTCAAGGTACATCTGTTATCCTTTAAAACTTTACGATTGCTCGCCCATAAGCGATGGGGCTGCAGCAGTGGTATTGGCAAGCGAAAAGGTTGTAAAAGAGTTAAATTTGGATGCAATTTGGATCGATGGAATAGGTTTTTCATCAGACACTTCAAACATGACAAAGAGAGATGGCTTCGTTGGTTTAAAAGCTACAGTCGATGCTGCAAAGATGGCGTACAAGATGGCAAAAATAAATCCAAGCGATCTCGATCTGGCTTGTGTCCACGACTGCTTTACGATCGCAGAAATAATGGCATACGAAGATCTGGGTTTTTGTAAAAAGGGGGAAGGTGGAAGGTTTATTGAAGAAGGTGAAAGTGACTTTGGAGGTAAAATACCTGTAAACACCTTTGGAGGTTTAAAGGCTAAAGGTCATCCATTAGCAGCTACTGGTATAGCTATGGTTTATGAAGTTGTTAAACAGTTAAGAGAAGAAGCAGAGAAATTGCAGGTAGATTTGAAAAACTATAAAGCTCTAACTCACAACGTTGGAGGGACTGGACATTTTTGTTGGATTTTTATATTTTCAAGGTGATTTTTATGGAGAGTAGAGAACTTCCCTTGAAACATCAGCTTCCAATTTCAAAGATTGAAAAATATTGGAAAGGACTTGAAGAAGGGAAAGTCTACAAGACTGTATGTAGTTGTGGACGAGAGTACTATCCTCCACAAGCTGATTGCAGCTTTTGCATGAAGGAAACTGAATGGGTTGAAATAGATGGTGTTGGAGAAGTTGAAGCTTTTACAGTAGTCTATTCAGTCCCAAAAGGATTCGAGTTCGCTAGATCTTACACAATAGCTATAGCTAGGTTTGGAAATGTGAAAGTTATGGGCTGGACTGAAAAAGTAAAAGTTGGAGACAAAGTTGTTTTAAAAACTGGTAAAGATGAAAGTGGTGTATGGAAAGTTTACTTCGAGGTGATCTGAGTGGTAGATTTTCGTTTAACTTCTGAACAAGAGGATCTTAGAAGGGCTGCAAGAGAGTTTGCTGAAAAAGAGTTTACGCAAGAGCTGATAGAAAAGTGTGACAGAGAAGAAGTTTACCCGATGGAAGTCGTAAGAAAAGCTAGAAAGTTAGGATTTTCAACGATAAAGATCCCAGAAGAATATGGAGGAATTGGAATGACTGTTTTTGAAGAGTGTTTAGTAACTGAAGAGTTTTACAGAGTTAGCCCAGGAATAGGAAACGCCTGCCTAAGTTCTACTTTTGGAACAGAGCTTATAATTCTATTTGGAACTGAAGATCAAAAAGAAAAGTACCTTAGGTTAGTTACTGAAAATTACGGAATTTCTGCAATGGCAACTACCGAGCCAGATGCAGGTAGCGATGTAGCTTCAGTTAAAACGAAAATCGTAAAAGATGGAGATGAGTGGGTTATAAATGGTGTTAAAACTCTTATAACAAATGGAACTGTAGCCGATTTTGTCTTAGTCCTTGGAAGAAGTTATGAAGGAGAAAAAAGGCACCATGGATTAACTTTTGCAATAGTTGAAACGAAACAGAAAGGTGTAAAAGCTAGTAAGATAAGAAATAAACTTGGATTGAGAGCAAGTGATACTGCAGAGATCACTTTCAAAGATGTTCGCGTCGGAGATGAGAACATACTGGGTGAACCTGGTAAAGGTTTCTACTATCTGATGGAATTTTTCAACCACACAAGACCAAGAGTTGCTGCACAAGCTGTAGGAATGGCTCAGGGAGCTTTTGAATTAGCTTTAAATTATGTTAAACAAAGAAAACAGTTTGGTAAACCAATTGCGGCATTTCAGCATACACAATTCAAAGTTGCTGAAATGGCTACAAAGATTCAAGCTGCAAGATTACTTACATGGCTTGCTGCTTGGTACTGCAGTATAGGAAATCCTAGACCAGAGATTTCATCGATGGCTAAGTATTTTGCAGGAGAAACTGCAGTTTTCGTTGCAGACTGGTGCGTTCAACTGCACGGTGGTTATGGGTACATAGGTGAATATCCTGCAGAACGTTTCTACAGAGATGCGAAGATATTTGAAATATACGAAGGAACTAAAGAGATACAGAAAATCGTAATCTCTAGACAACTCCTAGGGAGGTTTGAAGAATGAGAGTACTTCTAAATTTTGAGGGAGAACTAGCTATAATAACTTTAAACAGACCAGAGAAACTCAACGCTTTAGACAGTGAAACTAGAAAGGATTTTCTTAAAGCTTTCAACGAAGCTGAAGAAAGGGCGAGAGTTGCGATAATAACTGGAAGTGGGAAAGCTTTTGCTGTAGGAGCGGATATAAATGAACTGATCCTAAGAAATCCTTTATCTTCATTGGAAGCTGGAAAACTTGGAACTGAACTCTTCAACAGAATAGAGGAAAGTGATCTAGTTTCTATAGCAGCTGTAAATGGTTACGCTCTAGGAGGTGGATGTGAACTTGCAATGGCTTGTGATATAAGAATTGCAAGTGACAAAGCAAAATTTGGCCAGCCAGAAATAAATTTAGGAATAATTCCAGGTGCTGGTGGAACTCAGAGACTTCCAAGGATCGTTGGATTGGGGATGGCAAAAAAACTCGTTTTGACAGGAGAGGTGATAGATGCTAACGAAGCCCTAAGAATTGGACTTGTGGAAGATGTTGTCCCACATGAAAAATTGATGGAAAAAGCTAAAGAATTAGCTTCAAAGATACTAGAAAAACCACCTTTAGCTTTAAAATTTGCGAAAAAGGCTTTAAACGCTTCAAGAACGATGGCTTTGATCGATGGGCTTAAATATGAACTGTCGCTGTTTTCAATTCTTTTTAGTACAGAGGATGCTAAGGAGGGTATGAGATCTTTTCTCGAAAAAAGGAGACCAGAATTTAGGGGGAGGTAGGATGTTTGAATACGTTGGCATCGTTGGATTTGGAGTTATGGGAACACAGATAGCCCAGTTCTTAGCTCAAAATGGAATCAAAGTTGTAGCAATAGATTTGAATGAGGAGAAACTTAAGATCGGAATGGAAACTATTAGAAATGGAAGGTTTGGAATTCAGAAGTTAGTAGAGAAAGGAAAAATAAGTAAGGAGCAAGCTGAAGAAATAATAAGTAGAATAAAAACTTCGAGCAGTTACGAAGATCTCAAAGGTGTGGAGCTAGTAATAGAGGCTGTTTTTGAGGATTTGGAGTTGAAGAGGAAAGTTTTGGCCAAAGTTTCGGAGGTAGTTGGAGAAGTTGTAATAGGATCGAACACATCATCCATCAGCATAACAAAACTCGGATCGGCTGTTAAAGATCCAGAGAAGTTCTTAGGAATACATTTTTTCAATCCTGCACAGATTCAAAGACTTGTAGAGATAGTCAAAGGTTTAATAACAAGTGAAGAGACTGTCCTGAAAGTAAAAAACTGGCTTTTAAAACTTGGAAAAGTACCTATAGTAGTAAAAGATTCTCCAGGATTTACTACTACAAGGCTTGGATTGATCTTGGGAAAAGAGGCTATGCTAATGCTTCAAGAGGGGATCGCTTCACCTCAGGAAATAGATATTGCTATGATGCTTGGCTATGGATTTGCAATGGGTCCTATAGAAATTGGAGATCTAGTTGGACTTGATACTAGGCTCAGAATTTTTGAAGCTATGTACGAAATGACAAAAGATCCAAAGTGGGCACCTCCAAAGTTGCTCGTTCAGTTAGTTGATGCTGGCTATTTAGGGGATCCTACGATCAAACCTGGAAGTAAAGGAGGAGTTTACGAGTTCTATGGGCAGGAAAGAGCTACAAAGGTTTTGAAAAGGTTGGGTTTGAGATAATTTATTTATTTTTTAATATTTCCGAAAGTTCAGAACCTCTACAAAATTCTTCAAAACCTATCCTCTTTCCAACAACTTCAGCTGGGAAAAATTTCCATCCAAGATGTGCTATCTTAATTGCTATTATTGGTTCAGCACCGAAGATTTTTGAGAAATTTACTAGATCTTCTATTTCATCTCCTTTTAAATATATCGGTAAACTTTTTCTCATTTTTACTTCAAAAACAAAAAACTTCTTTCCATTTCCAGCTATAACATCTGGAGCAATTTTTTTAGCTCCACTTCCAGCAATTCTTACCGCTGCATATCCTTTACTCCAAAGCATTTCTACTAGCTCTCTTTCAAAGTTTGTTCCTTTCCTTTTCATTTTATCTTCCTAGGATCTGTAATTTCACCATACAAAGCTGTAGCTGCAGCAACTGCTGGGTTAACTAGATATATCATCCCTTTGGGACTTCCTTGTCTTCCCACAAAGTTTCTATTTGAAGTAGAAACACTAACTTCTCCGCTAGCTATTAAACCAAAAGATGCTCCCATGCAAGGCCCGCAGCAAGGATGTTCAACGATTGCACCAGCTTCTAAAAAGATTTCTATCAATCCATCTTTCAAAGCTTTCAAGTATTCTTTTCTGCTAGCAGGGATAACTATTAGCCTAACTTTTTTGGAAACTTTTTCACCTTTTAGGATTTCAGCAGCTATCTTCAGATCTTCGTACCTACCGTTTGTACAAGAACCTATGAAAACTTGATCAACTTTTATCCCTTCAACTTCTGAAACTCCAACTACGTTTTCAACGCTGTGAGGCTTTGCTACTTGAGGCTCCATCCCTGTAACATCTAGTTCAAAAACCTTGAATTTTGCATCCTCATCACTTTTCAAAATTTCTCCCTCGTAATCTCTACCCAACTCCTTCAAATATTTCAAAGTAACTTTGTCAGGCTCAACTATTCCAGTCTTTGCCCCCATCTCTACTGCCATGTTGCACATAGTAAACCTGTCAGACATACCTAACTCTTCCACAACGCTACCGCTGAAGATGCAGGCTTTGTAGTTAGCTCCGTTTGCTCCAACCATTTTTATAATTCTTAATATTATATCTTTTCCATATACATACTTTCCAAGCTTCCCCTCGACTTCAAACTTGAAAGATTCCGGAACTTTAAACCACAATTTCCCTAAAGCTAAAACGCATCCCATGTCAGTAGATCCTACGCCTGTTGCAAAAGCTCCCAAAGCCCCGTACATGCAAGTATGACTGTCTGCTCCAACTACGAGCATTCCAGGTAGTACGTGGTTCTCAACCATTATCTGATGAGCTATTCCTTCACCAACGTCGTATTTTATAATTCCCTGCTCAAGTGCAAAATTTCTAAGCATCTTTTGATTTTCCGCAGCTTGAACACTGTCTGCCGGTGATTGATGATCGAAGACCATTACAACTTTGCTAGCATCCCAAACTTTTTTGCATCCAATTTCCTGCATAGCTTTTATAGCTAAAGGTGCTGTAATGTCGTGCATCATTGCAAGATCAACTTTTGTAAATACGAATTCTCCAGAAATAACTTCTTTTCCAGCAGCTCTAGAGAATATTTTTTCCACTATAGTTTTTCCCATGGAGCTTGTCTTTTAGCGATTGAAAAACTGTTCGCTCAAACTATTTTATTTTTCTATTTATTATTTTTTAAAATAAAATTAATTGTTAGAAAAATTTAAATTTCAGCAAAAATTTCAAGCGTTATGAAGGAACAAACCGAAGTTAGACTGCTTCGCGAAGGAGGGTATGTAGTTATTGACGAAGAACCTTGCGAAATAATAAGTATAGCTGTAAGTAAACCTGGAAAGCATGGAGCTGCAAAAGCGAGAATAGATGCAATTGGAATTTTCGATGGACAAAAAAGGAGCATAGTTCAACCTGTTACAGCTAAAATTTACGTACCAATAGTTGAAAGGAAGAGAGCTCAAGTACTTGCAGTTGTAGGAAAAGTTGCACAGCTCATGGATCTAAACACCTACGAGACTTTTGAATTACCAATACCAGACGAACTTGTTGAAAAATTAAAGTCTGGAGATGAAATAATTTACCTAGAATCTTTAGGAAAAAGAAAAATTGAGAGGAAAGGCTGATGCACATAGATTCTTATTTTTCTCTTTCAAATTCTTCATTAGATGATGCAAAATACGTTCTTTATGGAATCCCATACGATTCAACTCAAAGCTTCAAACCTGGATCAAGGTTTGCTCCACAAGCTATAAGGGAAGCTAGTTGGAACCTTGAAGAATTTTCGAACTACTTCAACTTTGATCTTTCTAACTTAAAACTTTGCGATGCTGGAAATGTGAGATGCGATGGAGATTTTGAAGATATAATTCCAAAAGTTTTTAGTTTTATTGAAAAAGTTGATGCAAAGCTGATAGCTCTTGGAGGAGAGCATACAATAAGTTTTGCAGCGTCGCAGAAATTTAAAGATTTTACTTACCTATCTCTAGATGCTCATTTTGATCTGAGAGAGAGTTTCGATGGAAAAAAGTTCAACCATGCATGTACATTGAAAAGGATTTACGAGAGAGGAGTTGAAGTAGTTGTAGCAGGTGTTAGAAGTGGGACTAAAGAAGAAGTAGAATTTGCAAGATCTGAAGGAATAAAGTTTTTCTATTCATGGAATTTCGATGTAAAAAGTATAGCTGAAAGTCTAGACGATCGCGTTTACATATCTTTAGACATGGACGTCTTCGATCCTTCGTTTGCTCCTGGTGTTTCAACTCCCGAACCATTTGGAATCCATCCATTTCAATTCCTCAAGCTTTTAGAAGTTATAGCTGACAAAATAATAGCTTTTGACGTAGTTGAAGTTGTACCAGATCCTTGTAAAATAACACAAAACTTGGCAGCAAAACTTATTTTTGAAACTTTGGCTGCGATCGAAAGTAAGATTAACAGCAGAGCTTAGTGAGAATCATGATAGAAGAATACTCCTTTGGAACGATAAAAATTTCTGGAAAGATCTATAAAAGCGACTTGATCGTTGGAAAAGAGGTAATAAACCAAAGGTGGTGGAGGAAACAGGGGCACAAAGTTCAGCTAGAAGATATTCCAGAGATCTTAAATAAAAAGCCAGAAGTAGTTATCTTTGGAACTGGAGCAAATGGAAAATTGGTTGTCGATGGAAAAGTTGTAGATGAATTGAAAAAGATCGGGTGCGAAGTTGTAATAGCTAGAAGTGATGAAGCAGTGAAGAAGTTCAACGAACTTTTAAAGGCTGAAAAAGATGTAGTTTTAGCTATACATTTAACTTGTTGACATGATCGAGAAAAAAATAGTTTATTTTGATAAACCAGGAAAACAGAATACAGATGCTACTCTGAAGTTAGCAGTTGAGAGGGCTAGAGAGTTAGGGATAAAGCACCTAGTAGTTGCATCATCTTATGGCTATACAGCGAAGAAGGCTTTGGAACTGATAGATGGAGAGAAACTGATCGTAGTCACATACCATACAGGATTTTTTGAAGAAGGTAAAAATACTATGGATCCTGAGACAGAAAAACTTTTGAAATCTAAGGGAGTCACAATAGTTCGCCAATCCCATGTGCTTTCAAGTGTTGAAAGAAGTTTTACTAGAAAATTTGGTGGAGTAAGTAGAGTGGAAGCTGTAGCTGAAGCTTTAAGATCTCTTTTTGGCCAAGGTTTAAAAGTTTGCATAGAGATCACTATAATGGCAGCTGACAGTGGTGCTATACCAATAGAAGAGGTTGTAGCAGTTGGTGGTACTGCGAGAGGGGCTGATACCGCTGTAGTTATCAGGCCTGCACACATGAACAACTTCTTCGATGCTGAGATAAGAGAAATAATATGCATGCCAAGGTTCAAGAGATAGTTTTAAAATACGCATAGCATGTAAATAACGAAGTAGCGGGGGTTGCCGAGTGGACAAAGGCGCTGGATTTAGGGTCCAGTCCCGTAGGGGTTCGAGGGTTCGAATCCCTCCCCCCGCAT
>JANXDX010000015.1 GCA_025058735.1 Archaeoglobaceae archaeon
CTCTGTTTTTCACAACTACATCTTTCGCATCTATTTCTCTACTTTCAATTATGAGTTTTAAAGTTCTCCTCAGTTCTTTCTGAAGCTCTAGATCTTCTTCAATTTTATTCAATTTCATTAAAAATGGTTCCATTTCAGGTCTTTTTCTGCAGAGAAGTGCTAAAATTCTAAGGATTTTAGGAGAAACTGAATCTATCTCTTCAAATCTAATTTTAAAGACTGGACATCCTACGAAGATCGCATATTTAACCTTTTCCGGTAAATCTAATCCTCTAACGAGAGTTCCGTAGTAATAAGAAGTTCCAACAAGGTGATCAATTTCACCTTTTATAAACTTTTCAAGATCTTTACTTTTTCCACCAGTAACAAGTCCGATTTTGAATTTCTCTTTCAGTTTTTCGTGAATTTTAAAAGCTTCCTCTCCACTTCTAGTGTATATGAATCCTCCAGGTCCAAGGCAATTCATTATTTTTTCAACTTCTTTAAGATCTTCACATCCTGTTGAAAAATCTTCTATGTTTCTCACCGTAAATCTTGAAGAGCCGACATCAAAATTCAGAAGTTTTCTAAAGAGATTAGCTTTTTTTCCTTTCTTAGCAGTAGCAGTTGATACGACAAGAACTCCCTTTGCTTTACCTTTCCATCCATTATCCCAATAAAACCCTAAAAGCTGTAAAATTCTTTCAACGTTTCTCGATGCTTTTAGAATTGCATCCACATCATCTACAAATACGAAGTCAAAGGTTCTACTTTTTAAGATCTCGAAGTTTCTGCTCAAGAACTGTGCCGTAGTTAGAAGGATCTTGAAATCTTTTACATTATCGAAAAAATCTTTTTTGTTTCTCATATTACTGTAGTAGCAACCAACTGAAATTTCTTTCAACTCGTTCAAACCAACTTCAATTCCAGCCCTTTCAGAGAACTTCTTTATATTTTCAAGGGATTGCTTAACTAAAGCAGAAGTTGGAAATATCAAGTAGCTACTTTTTCCCTTCAAAGCTAAAAATAGTGACATAACTATTCCAAAAGATGTCTTCCCTATTCCAGTTGGGGCTGTCAAAGCAAAGCTTTCGTTGTACAAAATTCTTCTTGCCCACATTTTTTGGATAGCTCTAGCTTCTGCTCCTATACATTTTTTAAAGAATTCTAAAAATTCAGAATTTAATGGATCTATCTTTTGAGAGCAGAGAGAAGTATCAAGTTTCGTACACCTAAGTGAAGCTATTTCATGACCGTCAAGATCTTGACCACAAACAGGACAAAGGTTTGTATAAACCACATCCATGTCGCAATGATCGAGCGATGATCTAATAAAATTTTTTTTGTAATTATCAAGATGATCTTGACAGTCGGCGCAGGTCCAGCTGGAAGTCTATCATCTTTCCTTTTAGCAAAAAAAGGATACAACGTTTTGATAGCTGAGGAACATCAGCTCGTAGGTTTTCCTGTGCAGTGTGCAGGCTTAATTAGTAAGAATTGCTACGAATCTTATTCAAGATATATAAAAGTATCAAGATGCGTCGAAAAAAAGATAAAAGGTGCTTTCTTTATTTCTCCATCTGGTCATAGAATTGAAGCTAAAGGAGATGCATTTGTCATCGAAAGAAAAATTTTTGACAGAATGCTTTTTGAAAAAACTGCGGAAGTTGCAGAAACTATTGTAAAAGCAAAAGTTAGGTTTAAAGGAAAAAAAGCTTTTATAAATGAAAAAGAATTAAAATTTATTTACTTAATTGGTGCAGATGGAGTTCATTCTACAGTAGCTAGACACTTCGGATTTAAAAGACCTGAAATTTACACAGCTTTACAAGTTGAAGTGAAGTATGAACCTTTAGACGAAGAATTCGTTGAACTTTACTTTGGTAGGAATTTCAGCGATTTTTTCGCCTACACGATCCCGTTGGACTCTACTGCAAAAGTTGGAGTCATATGCAAGAAAGATCCTTTGGCAAGACTTGAAAACTTCTTGAAACATTTGAAAACTAAAGGATCAATCTTAGAGCTTAATACAGGAGCTATTCCATCAGACCTCGTGAATTTTGTTAAAGAAAAAGTTGTACTACTTGGAGATTCAGCTGGAATGGTTAAACCTTACACTGGTGGAGGACTTTATTATTTACTGGTTGCTGCCGAAAAGCTTGCTAAAAATTTTCCAAATTTAAGAGCTTTTAAGATAGATTTTTTGAAAGAAATGTTTCTTGATTTTAAGATAGGAAAAATTATAAGAAAACTTTATTCAATGCCTGATGATAAGTTAGATGAGCTTTTTATATTATTTAAAGATTATAATTTTTCAGGAATAAATATGGACCACCCGTCGTCGATTTTGAAGAAGATCCCTTTGAGACTTTTGAAAAAGCCAAGTTTAGCTTTTCAAGTTTTTAAAAAAATAATAAGCTAATAACCTATACTATTATATTACATCTTTATATACAATTATTTTATATAAAGAAAAAAGTTATATACTTCTTTACAAACTTTTTATGGTGAGAATATGCTCGCAGAATCTATTCTAACAGAAGAGCAGAAAGCTATAAAAGAAGCTGCCAGGGAGTTTGCTGAAAATGAGTTTCCAAAGTTCGCTGAGGAGTGCGATAGGGAGGAGAGGTTTCCATTTGAACTTTGGAAGAAAGCTGCAGAGCTAGGATTCATAGGGATGAGTATTCCAGAAGAGTACGGAGGGCAGGGACTTGGAGTTTTGGATTCCTGCTTAGTAGTTGAGGAGTTCTGGAGAGTAGATGGTGGACTCGCGATGATCTTGGCAACAACTTTTGGAAGTGAGCAGATACTGATGTTTGGAAATGAAGAACAGAAAAAGAAGTACCTTCCACCTTTAGCAAAAGGTAAAGCTATCTGCTGCGCATGCTACACGGAGCCTCAAGCTGGAAGCGATGTAGCTGGGATAAAGGCGAAAGCTGAAAAAGTTGGAGACGAGTACGTTATAAACGGTACGAAGATCTTCATAACCAACGGTACAATAGCTGACTACTACGTAGTGCTCGCGAGGACAGATCCAAATCCAGCAAAGAGGCATCATGGAATGAGCGTTTTCCTCGTAGAAAAAGAAACTCCTGGGCTGCAGGCTAAAAAGCTGAAAAACAAGCTTGGAATAAGAGCTAGCGATACAGCTGAGGTTGTTTTCAAAAACGTTAGAGTTCCAAAGGAGAACTTGATAGGGGTTGAAGGGCAAGGATTTTACCAGACTATGATCTTCTTCAACGTTACAAGGATCCCTGTAGCTTTTCAAGCAGTAGGAATAGCTACTGGAGCTTTTGAGCTTGCTTTCAACTACGCTAAGAATAGAGAAGTTTTCGAGCAGAAGTTGATAGATTTCCAGGTAACTCAGGAGAAGTTAGCTCTGATGAGGACGGAGCTTGAAGCTGCAAAGCTTCTAGCTTATCAAGCAGCCTACTTCCAGGACAAGACCGGAATGCCAGATCCTGGGCTGACTGCTATGGCAAAGTACTACTGCGGGAAAGTTGCTCAGCAGATAGTCAACGAAGCTCTACAGATCTACGGAGGTTACGGGTTCATGGGAGATCAAGCTATAAGCAGGATGTACAGGGATGTCAGGATACTTGAAATATACGAGGGGACTAGGGAGATAGAGGTTGAGATAGTTGCAAGATCCTTGCTTGGAAAGATACCTTCTAGGTTGAGTTACGTGAGAAAGCATCCTTTTGGTTAA
>JANXDX010000010.1 GCA_025058735.1 Archaeoglobaceae archaeon
ATAAATTTCGCATGAATCTCTCTAGCAACGCTGGAAGACAAAATCGGGTTTTAAATCCGCAAAATTTTTGCATTCCTCTGATATCACTACGGATTTTCTCAAAAAGACCAACAAATGTGTGTTTTAAATTTTTGATATAAAGATTGGGGCTTTTTCTAAAGCCTTTTGTGCGAGAAAAGCAACCAAGTATTACTTTCCAATCAAAATTCTTCTTTCCAGCTTCAAAATTTTTTAAGTCTTGTTTAATTTTTCTCTCACGAAAAAAGATGTATTTTCATGCATAATCTTTATCTTCTCTTCTCAGCAAGAATTGCACCTTTTCCTTGTCTGGAAATTAATGGTTTCAGCAAAACGAAAGGTGTGTAGAGCACGTAAGGTATGTTAAGCTTCATTCTAATGCTAAGCCATTCTTTTGCCGCTTTTAATAAATCTCTTCTAAGCATTTTAACGACAAAGCCAAACTTTTTCAATTCATCTTCTATAATTCTCTCTTCGCCATGTAGTTCCATCGCCAAAATATCGACATCTTCAAGCCAATCGTTGTTCTTTGTAATCACAAATCTTTCAGCTCCCTCTATATCCATTTTCATGAAGTCTACTCTCTCTTGAATGTCCTTCATACTCATAGTCTCAACTTTCACCTTCTCTAGCAATTTTGTGTCCAGCACTCCATCTAGACGTCTCAAGGTTTAAAGTAGTCTTTTCATACCAAAGAGCTTTTTTGATCGCTTTAACATTCTTTAGATTGTTTCTTTTAATGTTTAACTCTAAAAGAGAATAATTTTTAGGGTTTGGTTCTATAGCGATGACTTTCTTCGCCTTTCTCGAAGCATAAATTGTAAAAAGCCCAACATGTGCTCCCGCATCAACAACGACTGAGCTCATGAGATTTCAACTTCTTTATTTCTACCAGTTTTTATCACTAAGGTGTTAAGAAAATCATACAAATCGTTTAGATTCATGAAAGCAACTTTTCTCAATTCATTTAAATTTTTGGATTCATCAGCTTTTAATGATTTCAAAATAAACCTCCTTCGTTTTTTCAGCAACTTCATCCCAACTTGGAATTCTAACATCACCAACTTCAACTTCTGAAGCTTTTTTTATCAATTCTGCTAGTTTATTCAGATCTGGTGGATAATTGATCCCAAAAACGTTCTTATCATCAACCCATTCAGCTAAAGCAGACGTCTTAGCTACAACACAAGGCGTCTTGCTAGCTAAAGCTTCTGCAACAACTAAGCCATAGGCTTCAAACTTTGAGAGTAAAACTAGGACACTTGCTTCAGAATATTTTTTAACGAGCTCTTCTCTACTCAAATTTTGATAGAATTTTATTCTGTCAAGAACTTTAAGTTCTTTTGCAAGCTTGATAATCTTATTTTTATAGTTTCCTTTCCCAACTATCTCGAGTTCAAATTCTGTCAAATCTTTTAAAGCTTTTATAACAAAATCCAATCCCTTATATTTTTCAATCCTGCCGACGTAGAGAATTTTATTTCCAATTTTATTTTTCTTGATGAAATCAAAATTTACACCGTTTGGAATCAGGTGAACCTTTGATCTATCAACTTTAAAATCTCTTAAAATCAAACTTCTTTCAAAGTATGATACGCAAATTATAGAGTTTGCAATCTCAAAGATCTTCTTTGCATAAAACTTGTAAAACCTAAAAAGAAGATCTCTAAAAGAGCTGTGTCCATGGCCGTGGTAGTGAGGAGTTAGAATAAATCTTTTTGGATCCGAAAGACCAGCGCATAAAGCTGGTAAAGCGTGGAAGTTGTGTGCATGTATTAGATCGTAATCTTTGGCATGTTTCTTCAGAAAGCTTCTAAGTTCAACGGAGAAAAAGTAGGCGTTACTTGGAGCAAAAGATCTGAATCTTCTTATATTCATACCTTCGATCTCTTCATGCTTCGAAAGTTTACCGCTCGGATCTGTTGTCAAGATCTCAACTTCGAACTCCTTCATTCTCCTTGCAATTTCATAAACATGCGTCTCAACTCCGCCGACTTGTGGATAAAAGCTAGGTGTTACGTATCCGAGTTTCACAGATCTATTAAACAAAAATTTTTAAAGGTTATGCAGGCTAAATGTAAAAGTTGCTGAAGTACCGTCATTCGAAAAGAATAACGACTTTACAACAAACAACTTTAAGGGAAAATCTAATAAATTTTTCAACAAGCGAAAATTTTTTGCTTGTTACCGATCGTTTGAAAACTTAACTTTTAATTATAACAGATAGATTCTCTTTAGAAACAGTTCTTCTGTACAAACCAACAGAAGTTTCAACCAATTTAATTGACTAGTTTTATCTCTCAGATGTTGTGAACTATTAGTAAAGTTTTTAATCTTAGGAAAAATCTCTGAGCATGGTAAAAATTCAATCTGAGGAGATAATTCCTAAAAGTTGGTACAACATATTACCAGACTTGCCCAAACCTTTACCTCCAATGATAGATCCTGTGAACAGAGAACCTGTAGATCCGAAGAGGCTTGAAAGGCTGTTTGCAAAAGAGTTGGTAAGGCAGGAGTTCAGCAGTGAAAGATTCATAAAGATTCCAGAAGAAGTTAGAGAAGTTTATCTTTTATACAGACCGACTCCCCTCTACAGAGCGAGAAGGTTAGAAAAAGCTTTGAAAACTCCTGCAAAGATATACTACAAGTACGAAGGAGTAAGCCCTCCTGGAAGCCATAAACCAAACACTGCAATTGCTCAAGCTTACTACAATGCAAAAGAGGGAATAGAAAGATTAACAACTGAAACTGGAGCTGGTCAGTGGGGTTCTGCGTTAGCTTTTGGCTGCATGTTCTTTGGATTGAAGTGCACAGTTTACATGGTGAAAGCCAGCTATTACCAGAAACCTTATCGAAGAACTTTGATGCAAGTTTGGGGAGCAGAAGTTTATCCGAGTCCAAGCGATAAAACAAACTTCGGGAGAAGAGTACTCAAAGAAGATCCAAACAACCCTGGAAGTTTAGGGATCGCTATAAGTGAAGCGATAGAAGATGCTTTGACGCACGAAAATACGAAGTACAGTTTGGGAAGTGTTCTAAACCACGTTCTGATGCATCAAACTGTAATAGGTCTTGAAACCCTAGAGCAGATGAGAGATTTTGAAGACTATCCAGACATAGTTGTAGGATGCATAGGAGGAGGAAGCAGCTTCTCAGGTCTATTTTGGCCATTTTACTACGAAAAGATCAAAGGAAAAGCAGAAAAAGATGTAGAATTTTTAGCAGTTGAACCAACTGCAGTTCCCAGTGTAACTAAGGGAATATACACTTACGATCACGGCGACTCAGCCAGGTTGACACCTTTGATAAAAATGTACACACTTGGACACGACTTCGTTCCAGATCCTATACATGCTGGAGGCTTAAGGTACCATGGGATGGCTCCAACTTTAAGCTTGTTGGCAAGCGAAGGAATTGTGAAAGCAGTAGCTTACAACCAGGTAGAAGTTTTCAAAGCAGCTGAGATCTTTGCAAGAACTGAAGGATTTTTACCAGCTCCTGAACCAGCTCATGCTATAAAAGCTGTTTTAGATGAAGCTATGAATTGTAAGAAAAAGAACGAAAGCAAGACAATACTCTTCCTCCTCTGCGGCCATGGATACTTCGATATAAAAGCTTACGAAGATTTCTTAGAAGGAAAGCTTCCTCCGTATGAATATCCAAAGGAGAAGGTAGATGAATCTATAAAGAAGTTGAAAGAGTTGTATCCCTGGGTTCACTGATGTTTGAAATAGATTTAAAAGATTACAAAGAGTTGGGGAAGAGTGGAGAAAAGATATCTGCAGTTGGAGTTGGAACTTGGGGTATAGTTGATCGTAGGAGCGCAATTGAGGCTCTAACTTACGCTGTACAACTCGGACTAAATCACATAGATACTGCTGAGATGTACCTTGGAGCTGAAGAAATAGTTGGCGAAGTCGTTAAAGATGTTGGAAGAGAGAAGGTTTTCATAACCACGAAAATTTTGCCATCAAACTTCAGAGACTTTCATCTTTGCAAGAAAGCTGCAGAAAATTGTTTGAAGAGGTTGAAAGTTGATCAAGTTGATCTAATTTTAATACATTGGCCGGAAAGTTACCTTTCGATAGAAAAAGTTGTGAACTTCTTGGAAAAGTTGGTAGATGAAGGATACACCAGATACATAGGCGTCAGCAACTTCAGCAAATATGAGCTTGAAAAAGCTGTTGAAAGTGTTAAGAGGTATGAAATATCTGTTAACCAAGTTAAGTACAGTGTTTACGATAAAAGGATTGAGTTGGAACTTTTGCCATACATGATAAGAGAAAAGATAACTCTTCAAGCCTACACACCACTTGAAAGAGGAGAAGTTGCTTACGATCGATTTTTGAAAAATCTTGGCGAAAAGTACAAGAAAACTGCAGTTCAGATAGCATTAAATTATCTCATTTCGCACAAAGAGGTAGTTGCAATACCAAAAACTGAAAGGAGAGAGAGGATCATTGAATTCAAAGGGGCTATGGGTTGGAGGTTAAGCTTGGAAGATATAAATTTATTAAAATCAAAAAATTTTAAATTTTAATTTTTTATTAATTTATTCAGAAGAGGTATTTCTTTTATCTTCTTTTCGCTCAAAAGCTCCCAAATTATTCCATTCGGTCTATATTTACTTTTTTCAACTTTTATTATTCTTTTTGGAGTTACTATGTAATCTATCTGAACATCGTAAGGATCCTGTGGAAATTTTATGTTTAGAACTTGAAACTCATGGACAGTAGTTGCTATTGGGACATCTTTTTCTATCTTTCCAATTTCTAAAAGTATTGCGAATTCAAGCTCTCCATAACCTTCTCCCTTTCCAATCCTCTCTCCAAATTCGTTCACTGCAACACTACCTTCAACTATGAAATCTACTTCTGGGATTTCATAGATTTCAACTTTTTTTCCTAGTTCAAAAGCTCCTTTTATAGTTGAAGCCTTTCTGTAAAGACTTCTTGGAATCTTTTTAGGATCAATTAGCAGAAATCCTTGTTTTATCCTTGGAGTCGGCATTAGGACTGTTTTTCCTTCAGATAGAGCTCTGTATCTAACTTCCATCTGAGGGCTGTCCGGATTTATCTTCAAAACTTCAGAATTTTTCCACTCTTCAAGCTTCGTCAAAAGTTCTGCAGCCTTTTCTGCTCCATGGAAGTTCGGTATTCTGTTGTGTGGAGGTAAAGGATGCTTTGCTATTCCTTTTTCTAACATACCATCCCAAATACTCTTTCTTATTTCTTCTTTCGAATTTCTTATTTCTTTTTTCAAATTAGCCCCTCTATTTCAAGTATCTTTTTAGCCCACTTCAACTTTTTCAACTTAACACCATCTGCCTTTTCAAAATTAAAACCGTAAAGCTTAATTTTTCTTGCTCCAAACCTCTTAGCTATTATAGCTGCTCTATCTCCATCTGTAAATCCTGTAAAATTGTAGACCTTATCGAATGGATAGCTCTGAGTTGTTGCAACAAACTTTTCAAGCTTTGGAAGTAGAGAAAGGAGTCTTTCTACGTTGTCTCCATGTACATGTATTACAAGTATGCAGCCCTTCTTCAAAAGATCTAAGAGAAGCTCATCATCTTCCTCAGCATCTGTAACGTGTATATTTGGTAAATTTTTTAACTTCTTTACAGCTTTTCCAGCTGAAATTATGAAATCCTCCTCTATCTTTTCTCCCTCGTAAGCTCCACCAACTACTGCTACATCTTTTCCCCTCAAAACTTCGAGGACAGATGAATCCAGAAGTTTATCTTTTGCAATCTCGTATACGATCTTTGCAGCTTTCTCATCTGCTCTTCTGTTGAATCCAAGATCTTTTACTATCTCCTGGTACAATTTCATCCATTCACTTAGCTCCATCTCTCGATCCCTATTCTAAACTTCAACTCATCAATTTCCCAATCTTTCACGTATCCTTTAGCTTCACCAAACAAAAGCTCCAAACTTCTAGTTTCACGTTTTATGTAGTCTTCCCAGCCAATTACAAGGTTTCTATCTATTTCAAGGTAGCTTTTTATGTACTCCTCAACTTTCAGATCTAATTCTTTCCTCATCTCCTGTATCCTTCTAACAATTTCTCTAGCATAAGCTTCTCTCATAAGCTCCTCATCAACCTCAACTTTTAGATAAATTGTCCCTCTTTCAAATTTTTCAAACTCGTATCCTTTTGGAATCCTATATTCTATTATTAAACCTTCTTTTGGTATTTCTATTCCTTCAAAAACTATCTTCTCATCTCTCTTTTCTGAAATGTACTTTATGAAGTCCTTCATCTTGTCCTTTAAAATCGGCCCAAGGACTTTGAAGTTAGGTTTTATTAAAATCTCTTTTTCAAAGTTCTCTGTAACTTTAATCGATTTTACGTTGCACTGGGCTTTCAATATTTTCTCAAGATCTTTTAAAGCCTTAAAAACTTCCTCATCTCTCGTCTCTACAACCATCTCTCTCAAAGGCCATCTGAGTTTTCTTTTAGCTTTGTTCCTTATTGCACTTGAAACTTCGAATATTTTTTTAACAATCTCCATCTTTCTCTCCAGTTCATCTTCGAAAAATTTTTCATCTACAGAAGGATATTCTTCTAAGAATATCGATTCCTTCCCATTCCTGAAAGCTTTTACAAATTTTTGATAGATCCATTCAGAGATGAAAGGTGCGAACGGGGCTATTACTCTTATAGAATGATCTATTACTCTGAAGATAGTTTCGTACGTTGAAATCTTTTCTACAGAATCTCTCTCCTCCCAAACCTTTGCTCTTATGAGCTGAATGTACCACCTGCTAAAGTCTTCGATTACAAAGTCGAAGAAAACTTTCACTACTTTATGCAGTTGGAAGTCTTCCATAGCCTCTATTGCTTCTTTTTTCATCTTTTCAAGCCTTGAAAGTATCCATCTGTCTTCAACACTAATATTACTGAAATCACTCCTAGGTTTAAACTTGTCCAAGCTCATGTAAGTGTAAGCAAACCTGACTGTGTTCCAAAATATGTTTAGCATCCTGTCTACTTTCTTTGCAGCATCCCAGCTAAATCTAAGATCTTCCCATGGAGCTGAGCTCAGCATGTAAATTCTGAATCCATCTACTCCTATTTTTTCAACAACTTCCTCAGGTTCAACTACATTTCCTAGGCTTTTACTCATCTTCCTTCCTATCTCATCTAGCGTAAATCCGTGCATGAGCACAGATCTATAAGGTGCTTTGTCAAAGCTAATAACAGATGCTCCGAGCTGAGAATAGAACCAGCCCCTAGTTTGATCGTGCCCCTCTGTTATGAAATCTGCTGGGAAGAGTGTTTTGAATGGTTCATCTTTCAACGGATATTCAAGCATTCCCCAGCCAGCAACTCCACTGTCGAACCAGACATCGAAAACATCTGGAACTCTTTTCATTATCCCTTTGCACTCGCATTCAAAAGTGACGAGATCTATCTTTGGTCTGTGGAGGTCAAGATCTTTTTCCCATGGAACCTCTTTTATACTTCCAACTACTTTCATCTTACCGCATTTCTCACATATCCATACTGGTATAGGTATTCCCCAGTACCTCTGTCTGCTTATGCACCAATCTTTAGCATTTATTATCCAATCTCTGAACCTGGAACTTCCAGCCCAACTTGGAATCCAACGAACTTTTTCAATTTCCTCTAGCATCTTTTCTTTCAAAGCAGTGATCTTTATGAACCACTGCTCTGTAGCTCTGTATATTATTGGACTTTTACATCTCCAACAGTGTCCATACCTGTGAACTATCTTTTCTTCGTGCAAGATCAAACCTTTTGAATGAAGATCGTTTATTATAATTTTGTTTGCATCAAAAACGTTCAAACCTCTGTACTTTCCAGCATCCTCATTGTATACACCCCTCTCATCCACTGGATTGAAGATCGGTAAGTTGTATCTTAAAGCTAGATCAAAATCCTCCTCACCATGAGCTGGAGCTATATGAACGCATCCAGTATTTTCTGCTGTTACAAATTCAGCTGCATATACTCTATGTTCAAACTCCTTCTGCTTCGGAACTTCTTCAGCTAAAGGATGCTCGTACTCAACTTTCAACTCGGAACCTTTAAAAGTTTCAACAATTTCGAACTGTTTCAAAATTTTTTCAGAATTTTTTGCCATTATCAAAAACTCCTCTCCGCATTTGAACTTAGCATAATCTATCTCAGGATTTACTGCAACTGAGATGTTTGCAGGAATAGTCCAAGGTGTTGTAGTCCAAACAACTAAGTAGGTTTTTTCTTCACCTTTAACTGGAAACTTGACGTATATCGAAGGATCTACTCTATCAACGTATTCAATTTCAGCATCTGCCAATGCAGTTTCACATCTAGGACACCAGTTTACAACTCTCAACTTTTTCTCAAGTAAACCCCTTTCATAAGCTTTTTTTATTGTAAACCAGGCCGAATTCATGTACTCAGCTTTTATAGTCATGTAAGGCCTATTCCAATCCATCCAAATTCCTAAGGATTTGAACTGTTCCATCATTATTTCTTTGTTCTTCAAAGCATACTCCATACACTTCTTAACGAACTCCTCTACACCAAAATCCTCAATATCTCTCTTGCTTTTGAATCCCAACTCCTTCTCAACTTTAACTTCTATCGGCAATCCATGCATATCCCAGCCAGGTGTATCTGTTGGATCGTAACCTCTCATCCTCAGGTACCTCAAAATTGTATCTTTTATTATCTTGTTCCAAGCTGTTCCTAGGTGAATTCTTCCAGTGGTGTATGGAGGACCATCTAAAAAGTAAAATTTCTTCCCTCCTTTAGCTTTTACTTTCTCATATATTTTGTTCTCATTCCAGAACTTGAAAATCTCAGATTCTATCTTTTGAGGCGAGTAAATCGGATGCATGCGCTAAACTTTGCAAGCGATTAAAAAACCTATAGCAAAAGATCTATCATTATTAAATAGAAAAACAAAAATTAAAGGAAGACTATTCTTTCTATGATAGCATCGATGTGGAGCGGAGGGAAGGATTCTTGCTTAGCTCTTTACAAGACTTTAAAGTCTGGTCTGATCGTAAAAAAACTTGTAAGCATGCTTAGAGATAACAGAAACGCTCATGGATATGGGAGAGAAGTTCTTGAGAAGCAGGCTGATTGTTTGGGAATAGATATAGTTTTTGGAGACATGGAAAAGTATGAAGAATCTCTGAAAGAGATAGTTGAAGAGTTCGGGATAGAATCAATAGTCTACGGAGACATATACTTGTCGGAGCACAGATATTGGATCGAAGAGGTTTGCAGGAGATTGAAAGTCGATCCAATCTTCCCCCTCTGGGGAAGAGATACTGAAGAGGTTGCGAAGGAATTTATATCAGAGGGTTTTGAAGCTTACATCGTAGCTGTGAAAAAGGTTTACTACAAGATTCTTTGTAGGAAGTACAACTTGGATCTGTTGAGAGAGATCAAGGAGATGGGGATAGATCCTTGTGGAGAAAATGGAGAATTTCATACAGTTGTTTCTTACGGCCCAATTTTCAAAAAAAGGTTGAATTTTAGATTTGAAAAAATTTTAGAATATGGAGACTCGTACATTGTAAAGCTAGAGGTTTGAGCCAAGAAGAAATCCAGCTATTGCTCCGGAGTTTATTAGAGGTAATCCTGCACTTACACCTTTCTTTTCAACCAAAACTATCAACAAAGCTAAAGCTGCTAAAGAAAAAACGATCGTTGTAAGTGCTGAAATTTTGAAAAACAGAATGTAACTAGATTCTGAAAACCTTTGAGCTGAAACTGCTAAGATGTTTGGAATTACTACATCTCCAACTCCCATGTAAGCTTTTCCTTTTCTTAAAGGAATTTCAAAAAGCATCGGGGCTCTCATTTCTGTAACGACATCAGCTAACTTTACCATGTGTCTAGTTTTGTGAACAGCTAGGAAGTCGTAAAAAGCGAGTATCGAGAGTAAAATTATCGCTGGAATAGGTTCTAAGCTAATTCCAAACATTGCAGAAACTCCTGATGATAGAAGTAGTGCAGAAACATTTACGACTATCCAATTAGGTTTTTTTATCAAAGCTAAAACGAGAACTGAAGCTGCAAAGATCGAAAAGAAGTTAAGAAATGGAGATAATATATAATAAATCGAAATAAAAGTTAGAAAATATATTAGAAATGTTAAAAATTTTTTATATTTAACAGTTAAAAGTATAAAAACTGTGAAGATCAGGATCACTAGGAAGTATATCAGGGAGTTCTTAGGATCTGACGGATCTTCAAAAACGACCATCTCAGCCCCTTCGTAAGTTGGAGTAGCTAGAATTGCTAGAATAGAAGATAAAAGGAAAAGGATCAAAAAAAGAAACCTCAACTGATCACCTTTAGTTTAACTTTTTTTCTATCTATTAAAGCTGATCTTAGACTTTCTCCAGCTTCTTTATCCTTTCTAATTTTTATTTTACCTTTGTTACTTACAAGAGCTGTAAAAAGATAATCCCCATCTGAGTAAACTTCTACCGTTTTTCCTTCTAGACCAGGGGCGTGTATTATGTAGTGTTTGTCCAACTCTTCAACAAAAGCCTCAACTTCTTCAAGATCACTTGTACGAACGTCTATCGAAATCTTCAGATCTTCTTCTATCTTCCTTATCCTCTTCCCCTTTTTTCCTAAGAGACTTGCTATTTCTTTTTCTGGAACCTTTACTACAGCTCTTCTTCCAACCAATTCAATATCGTAACTGCTTACATATTTGGATATAACCTTTTCTAGCTGCATCTTTATCTTTTCATCGCTTTCTATCGGCATAACTACTACTTGCTCTCCGTAGGTGTAGATTTCGTATTCTAGATTCTTAGTTTCAAAATCTCTGACTTCTATCACAGGTCTTGCCAGATCTGCTTCAACCATTCCAGTTGGAACCTTTACAATGAAATTGAGCTCGTAAACTTTTTTTATTTTTCCAGCTTCTATGAAAATAACTGTGTCAACAACTTGTGGAATTATTCCAAGTTCAACTCTTCCTATCATCCTCTGTATCGCATCTATAGCTCTAGTTGCATGTGTTACTCCTATCATACCAACTCCAGCTAATCTCATGTCTGCAAAAACTTTGAAATCTTCTGTCTTTCTCAACTCATCGTATATCGTATAATCTGGTCTTACTAAAAGTAGTATGTCCGATGTGAGCTCCATCTTTCCTTCTAGCGGAGAATACTGTGTTATCTCATCTTTTACCATCAGATCTCTTGGACTTTCCATGGTTTTAACTATGAATCCCTTCTCCATCAAGAAATTCGCGACGCTAGCAGCAAAAGTTGATTTTCCAGCTCCAGGAGGGCCTGCGATCATTATTCCTCTCTGCTTTTCAACTATTCTATTCTTCAATTCATCACTTATCCCGTACTCATCCAGAGAGACCTTTGCGATAGGTCTCACCGCAGTGATCTCCATCCTGTCTGCAAACGGTCTTTCGGCTATTGCAATTCTAAGATCTCTTAGCTGTACAACAGTTACTCCCTTTCTTTCTATCTCTATGCTACTTTCTTCATCTTGTCTCGCAGCTTCTAGAATTTCGTTAGCTATCTCTTGCAACTCATCGTAATTTATCGGTCTGTCGTCAAGTACTACAAGCTTGAGATCACCAACTTTACCTCTTTTAGCCATTGGTTGAACTCCCTCTCTGAGGTGAACACTAGCTGTATCTGCTGTGAAGAACTTCATGATCTTCGTCTCCTCAGGCTTTATTATTTTTGGTTTTATATATATTGTTTCAATTCCCTTAGTTTTTGCAACCAAGTACTGAACTCTGTCCGAAGTTACCAGTACAGCTCCAGTTTCTGCTGCAACATTTCTGATCAAGTTATCTATTTCTCCTCCCCTTGCAAGTTTGACATGTTCAAGTTTCGGTCTCTCCCCTGCAAACTTGACCTCGTAACCTTTACTTTTTGCTATGGAAATTATTTTTTCTAACTCATTTAGTCCTTGAAATCCTGTAAGTCTTCCAAAGTTTGCCTGTGCCTCAAGTTCAGCGATAACAGCTTCTGGAATTATTATTTCACCAGATATATCTCCCCTCTCGATCATTTCAGTAGCTTTTCCAGAGATCACTACACTCGTATCTAATACGTACTTCATAACTCCAACCTCCTAAAAAAGCAGGTTCTATTTCCAGTGTGGCAGGCGTTTCCGACTTGGTCTACTAAGTAAAGCAGAGCATCACCATCACAGTCTATTTTAACTTCGACTACTCTTTGAACATTTCCTGAACTTTCTCCTTTCATCCACAACTTTCTCCTACTCCTACTCCAGTAATGAGCATAACCTGTTTTGATAGTTTTCTCTATAGCTTCTCTATTAGCGTAAGCTAGCATTAGTACTTCTTTTGTTTTTGCATCTTGAGTTACTACTGGTACAAGTCCATCTGAATCGAACTTTACTTGATCGAGCATCGAAACTCTTAAGCTTAAGATTAAATTTCTTTTTCTACGATCAAAAAATAAAAAAATAGTAAATTGAATTTAACAACTCTTCAATCTCTCGAGTTTGCAATCTTTAACCTCTCAACTCCTCCCAAGTACTTGACGATCCTCTCAACAGATCTAGGTACAAGTTCTTCCCAACTTCCATCTTCTAGCATGAGTTTTCTTATGTGAGTCCCTCTAAACTTGGATCTATCAAACTCTGGAGGGATTACAACTTCTAAGCCAGCATCTTCAAAAACTTTAGCTATTACTGGGTTCCTCGTTATTATTGCTTTGACTTGAGGTACTAAGTTTATTATGTAGAGCGCATGCCCAACGTAAACACTCATCGTTGGGACTGTGGCAGTTATTATTCTACTCAGATCTATTCCAGCTTCCTTCAGTCCTTCTCTGATCATCCATATCCTTTCGCCAGCTGTAAAAGGATTCCTTAGAGTATGACTTTCATCTGCCATTCCTACTAGTAGTACTAGTTCATCAAACCTCTCCAAAGCCCATTTTATTACGTAGAGATGACCTAAGTGGAACGGTTGAAATCTTCCAAAGATCAGCGCTCTTTTTGGTATCTCAACTTTGTAAATTTGTTCCGACATAGCTCCTCTGTGAATGGATCAAATGTAGTCAAATAATCTTTTTGAAATTCAACACACCTAAACTAGCTAGTGTCACGATCGTTCCAGCCAAAAAAACTCCAAGTGCTATGTAAACAAAAGCTTTAAACTTGTTGAGCCTTAAAAGAAAAGCTAAAAGACTTGCAGTCCAAGCACCTGTTGCGGGTAGAGGAATTCCAACAAATATAACTAATCCAGCGTATCCGTATTTTTCTATGACAGTTTTTTTCTTTTCAACTCTTTCAACAATTTTTCTGTAGATCTTTTCAAATGGGGTTTTTTCGATCAACTTTTCGATCTTTTCAAGAGCTAAAAGGATGAAAGGAACTGGAACAATGTTTGCCAAAGAGCAGAAAAGGAAAGCTAAAAATGGGTTTACACCGTAATAAATTGCGAGAGGTATAGCTACTCTTAACTCGGAAACTGGTAATATTGATATTATCAAAGCTTCAAGTGGAACCAACTGCTCTCACCATTCTCCAGATCATCTCGTTGATCTTGCAATCGATTCCGAGTTTTTTAGCTTCTTTAACAAAGGCTCCATTTATAAAATCTATCTCAGTTCTCTTACCTCTTTCAACATCTTGTAGCATGGAAGATCTGTTTAAAGCTGTCATCTTAGCAACTCTTGCAACTTCCTCTTTCAAGTTCAGTTCATAGCCTTTTGCTTTTAAAACTTTTTCACATTCTTCAGCCAAAGCTTCGGCTACGATCCAAAGATCTTCTCTTTCAACTATAGCTCCATTTCTAACTCTACAAAGAGCTGTAATTGGGTTTATTACAGCGTTTATTGCAGCTTTTATCCAGACTCTCCTTTCAACATCTTCAACAACTTCAGCTTTCATCCCAGAACTATTCAAAACTTCTGCAACAACTTTTGCTCCCTTTCCTTTCCAATCACCTAGATAAGTGTATCCTTTTCCAGCAAAAACAACGTGACCAAAGTCAGCTAAGTTTGCGGCGTAGGTTGTAACACCTCTTACAAAGTTTTCAAAGTACTCCGAAATTATATTTTCTAAACCAATACCATTTTGCAAGCTACAAACGATACCAGCATTAACTTTTGAAAGTTGCTTAACTGCATTTTCAGTATCGTAAGCTTTTACAGTTATAAAACTAAGATCTGCATCCTCTGGCTTATCTGTTGCTTGAACTTTTAGTTCTAAGTTCAAAATTCCACTGATTTTCAAACCTTTTTTTAGAGCTTCAAACTGTTTTCCCCTAGCAACGAACACAACTTTATATCCAGCTAAGCTTATCAAAGCTCCGAACAAGCTACCCAAAGCACCTGCACCTAAGATCTGAATTTTCATCGAAGAAGTTTGCACAAAGAATTTTAACCTATTGAATACTTTGTCACATGATCACTCCCTGGGAAGTTGAAGGATTGATAGATTACAAGAAGTTGATGGAAGATTTTGGAATGGATAGTTTTGAAAAAATTTTAGATAAAATAAAAGATCCTCACAGGCTCATGCGTAGAAAGATAATTTTTGGGCACAGAGAGTATGAAAGAATTTTGAATGCTATGGAAAGAGATGGAAATTTTGTAGTTATGTCAGGTTTCATGCCATCTGGACTACCGCACATAGGGCATAAGATGACGATGGAAGAGATAGTTTGGCATCAAAAAAAAGGTGCAAAAGCTTTCGTCGCGATCGCAGACATTGAAGCCCACGTAGTCAGAAACGTTAGCTGGGAAAAGACTGATGAGATCGGAATGATGTACGTGAAAAGTTTGATAGCTTTAGGACTTGAGGAGGATGCAGTGATATACTTTCAATCTGCATCAAACCATGTGAAAGATCTGGCAATGGAACTTGCTAAAGAAGTTAACTTCAGTGAACTAAAAGCTGTTTATGGTTTTGAAAGTGAGACGAGTTTGGCTAAAATGTTTGTAACTGTTATTCAAGCTGCAGACATTTTGCATCCTCAGCTCAAAGATTTTGGAGGTCCTAAGCCAGTAGTTGTACCAGTTGGAGCTGATCAGGATCCTCACATAAGACTAACAAGAGATTTGGCAGCAAAATCAAACATCTTCTCTTTTGAGAAAATAGAAGGTGGTATAAGGGTTAGAAGTAGGAAAGGATCAGAATATTTGAAAAAATTGAATTCTTTGAACTTTGAAATGAAAAAATTCGAGGAACACATCGACATTTTTGGAGATGAAAATGAGGTGGAGAAAGCTGTTAGAAGTTTGGAAGTCGAGTTGGGAGGTTACGCTTTCATCCCCCCTTCCTCAATATATCATAAGTTTGTAACTGGGCTTAGAGGCGGTAAGATGAGTTCGAGCAAACCAGAGAGCTACATTTCACTTTTTGAAGATTTAAAATTAGTTGAGAAGAAGATAATGAATGCTTTAACCGGTGGCAGAGCTACTAGTGAAGAACAAAGAAGATTGGGTGGTGAGCCTGAGAAGTGCGTGATCTTTGAACTCTACACATACCACTTAGTGGAAAATGATAGAGAACTAAAAAGGATTGAGGAAGATTGTAGAAGTGGAAAAATACTATGTGGAAGGTGTAAAAAAGTTGCTTTGGAAATGATGCTTGAATTTTTAAAAGATTTTAGAGAAAAGATGGATGAAATTGAAAAAGAAATTGATCTCTATAGAATAATCAAACGTTGAATCTTAGCAATGCAGCTATTCCTCCAAAACTCTTCAACCTCTTCCCAGGTTCAAATTCACTACTCATCACCAAAATTTTTCCGCCAACATCTTCAACTTCTTTGAGAAAGTTATCTATATCCCACTTCTCCCTTTCCATCATCAAGAACTCATCAACTACCAAGAGTACTTCTATAGCTCCAAAACTTTGAGCTTTTTTAACTTCTTCAATTCCATAGACAGCTCTATCATCTTTTACAATTCTTTCCATAAGCTCTTCTATATATTCTGCCTCTTCTTCAAGTCTAATTTTTCCAACTATTCTTTCTACAACTTTTCTCCTTAGAACTTCTGTGAAGCCTCTCAAACCTATTGAAGAGGTATCTACCAGTATTGCTTTCGATGCTTTCTCAGGATCTTTCTGCTTTAAAAAATCTAAAAAATCCTTCTTTGTAAATCCAGGGCCAGCTATGATTAAAAAACGGAAATTAGTTGATTTTAACTTAGAAAAAACCTCTCCAAAGAACTCCTTTCTGCTGTCATGATCTTTCGAATAGCTGAAAACTACGTCAAAGACCTCTTCAACTCCCCAATCTCTAAGATATCCTGCTACAGCTTCACCCTCCTCTATTGTTAGTATTAAAACTTCCGGTCTTTTTTTGACTGCGTACTTGATCCTTTCAAGCTGTTCCTTTTTCCAACTTTTTTTTACAATACTAACTTCTTTTCCAACAGAAATGTTCAGTGTATGATATCCAGACTCTTCTATTCCAGAAACTATTTTACCGCTAACTCTCAATCTGTTTGCAAATTTATGGAACTCAACTTTTTCAACTTCCACACCGATCTTCAACGTTACCAACTCTTTATCGCTCCTCAACTTATCGTCGCTGTGAGAAGATCTCTTAGTTATAGCGAAGACTTTATCTCCTTTCTCTATTATAAACTTTAGATGCCAAAGATCGTCTAAATTTTCTGGAATTAATTTTATCTCTCCTTCAAAACCTTTCAGATTTTCTTCCACGACTTGCATAGTTTTTTCCAACTATAGCAGCTCCTATAGCTCCAACTATCTGAGGCTCTTCGGGAACTAAAATTTTGATCTGCAAGATCTCCTCTAAAGCCCTCTTTACTCCTTTGTTCTTTGCTACTCCCCCAGTTAGGACTACGTCTGGTTTTAAATCTATCCTCTTTGCCATAGCTGCTATCCTGGATGCAATTGCATTGTGAAGTCCGGCTACTATGTTTTCAACCTTTTCACCTTGTGCTATGTAACTTACAACTTCAGACTCTGCAAAAACTGTGCAAGTTGATGATATGTTTACAGGCTTATCTGCTTTCTCGTCGAGTTCTCCTAACTTACTTACATCTACGTTCAAAGCTGAGGCCATTACTTCAAGGAATCTTCCAGTTCCAGCTGCACATTTATCATTCATTACAAAGTTTTTAACACCGTTTTCAACTGCTATAACTTTGCTATCTTGTCCTCCTATGTCTATCACAGTTCTGCAGCTTGGAAATATGCTTTTAGCTCCAAAAGCGTGACATGTGATCTCTGTAACTTTCAAGTTGGCAAAACTGACTTTGTTCCTTCCATATCCTGTGGCTACGATGTATTCAGCGGAAACTCCTGCTTTTTTTACAGCATCGCTGTAAACTGCTTTTGCTGTGTTTTCAAGGTCTGGAGTAACTTTTGCTATAGAATATGCAATTACTTTTTCTTCAAACAAAACGCACTTAGCTGTCAGAGAACCAACATCTATGCCAGCTACGATCATTTCAACATCTCCAGAAATGCCTCTAACCTCGTAACTATCTGAGCTTCACTGAAAACCCTTTCATCAACCATGTCAGCTTCTATAACAACTGAAGGTACTTCGATCATCTTTTGAATTTCGTACTGACCAAACGAGTAAGGTTTGCAGCTTCTGTTCGAGTGTATAACGACTCCATCTACGTCGTAGATGTTTACAAGATCGTTGATAGCTTTAGCCATGTGTTCAATTCCTACGTTTAGGTATATGAAAATGTAAGTTTCCGCTAAGCTTTCAAGAACGTTACTTTTATCTTTAACTATCATCCAGCTCCAAGCGTTTGTATAAGTATCTGCCACAATGCAAGTATTTCTAGAGGCGAAGAACTCTCCAAGCCATTTTAGTCTATACCAAATTGGTATGTTATCCCAAAGAAGACGTATTTTTTCATCATCTACTGCTGCTATACCTTTTTTTACTCTATCTTCTAGTTCGAGCTTCATCTCTTCGTAAAAGTTTATCGGATATTCTGTACCTCTTAAGCAAACGATCGGAGCCATGTTTATGAATGCGTCAAAAGCTGTAAGCGGGGAAGGTTTATTTCTACCCATCAACAGCGCATCTTTGTAAGCTTTGACACCCTTTAAAGCAAGCTGCAGCGTTTTTCTTAGTTTTAGATCACTCAACTCTTTACCAGTAATTTTTTCAGCAAAATCTATGAACTCCACTAGCTGATCGTGGACGTATCTTATGTAGTTTTCCTTCAACTCTTTTCTAACGAAGGGAGTATCTAAAAAGAACAGAGGAACTTTGTAAATTCTACTCAGAACTTCGTACCACTTGACTACTGTGTTGCAGATGTTGTTGCAGGCGAAAAGGAAGGTAGGATTTGGAACATTTACAGAGGAAACTACACAACCTATGTCGCATCTAGCGTAGGAGCACAGATCTCTTGAAAAACCTAATTTTTCAGCCACCTCTGCATAGTAAGTGCCTTGCTTTGCAGCTCCAAACAAAGCTGAATGATTTTCTGGATAGAAAGGATATATGTCCATAGCGTAAAGGATCTCAACTGGAGCACCGCTCGTGATCCAAGATACGTGTTCTGAAGCAAAACCCATCATGTAGTAGTTAGTCATCAGCTGTTTCATCTTCTCATTCGACTTCATCTTCTTCAGCACATAATCACCTCGTAAAAAGCCTCAATCCTTGTTCTTAGTTGCTCTATAACCGGAAATTCTAGCTCAAGTAGTAGAACTTTTTTGCCAATTTCTTCTAGCTTCTGCTTGAGTTGAGGATAATCAAAGAAGTGAGGATCGCAAAATTTTAAAAGTAGAAAAACTACACCATCACAATCTTTAGCAAGTTCTAGGACTCTTTCAAATCTTCTATCTTTTTCATAGTGCTTTGTTGGACACTCTGCTTTTGAAACGTACTTTTCAGCTAAGTACCTGAAGCAGTCTTCAACAGATCGAAGTTCCATTTCAGGATACTTGAAAGTGAAAAATCTGGTTCCTGTGCAGAGATCGTCTTTTACAGAAAATCCCACATCTTCAAACAATTTCATAACATCCAAAAAAGGACAAACACTTCCAGTAACTAAGATCTTAGGCCCACCTTTACTTTTCTTCTGTTCTCTACTTTTCAATTCGTTCAACGCATCCTTAACTTTCATCTGCTGAACTTTAAAAAGTAACTCGTAGTCGGGCTTTTCATCAAAAATTTTAGCTAACTCAACTTCAAGCAATTTATAAAGTTCTATACTTTCTTTCAATGAATCAAAAGTTATTTTTCCTCCCCATTCTTCAAGTTTTTTAGCTAGTTCAGCAATTTCAGAAATTAAAAAGTTTTTCGATGTACTGTCTATTTTTGTAGGAAATTCAAAACTGTAAACTTTCATTTTTGTAGCTATTTCCCATATATCTGCCAACCTCATCAAAGTATCGCAGCTCCTTGTAAATACTACAGCATCAACATCTATTTTTCTCAAAGCTTTCTCTAAAGACCCTCTCGCTTGTATACAAGCGTAACTTTGTATGTGTGCAGAGGCGAGGCTTATGGGTGTACTGTCAGCGAGTATTCTAACTGGAGTAAAGCCTGCAGCATCTATCAGCTCTTTTGGAGTGAAAGTGCAAAGGTAGCCAACTCTCATATCTTGACTTTGACTTTGAATTTTAAAATTTTGTCTTCGAAATAACTTTAACTGTCAAGTTTTTAAATGCTATTACTTTCAATCTATAAGTTTTACTAGTTTTTCAATTTGCCTCATTTTCGTCTGCAGTAACAATCCGTGAAACTTTCATTTTTTACGAATTAAATACTTGTATTTAAAATTTAAAGTTTCGAAAAGATTATGTAAAAGTATTCAAACAAAAACTATGAAACATGTAGTTTACGTTGTTGGACATAAAAATCCCGACACAGATAGCGTCTGCTCAGCTATAGCCCTAGCTTACTTGTGGAACAAGTGGAAAGAGACTGGTAAGCTTAACAACATGATGAAGATCGATGTAGAAGCTAAACCTGCTGTTCAGGGAGATATAAATGCAGAAACGAGGTTTGTACTTGGAAAGTTTGGATTCGAAGTTCCGGAGAAGTTGACAGATGCTAGTGGTAAAAAGGTTGTACTCATCGATCACAGTGAAAAGGGGCAGAGTTTGGACAACATAGATAAAGCTGAAATATTGGCTATAATTGATCATCACAAGATAGGCGACATCACAACTCCTCAACCGATCCTCTTTGTAAACTTACCAGTTGGTTGTACAGCAACTGTTTTAAAGCTACTGTTCGATAACACAGGAATTGAAATACCTAAAAACGTAGCCGGAATTCTTCTTTCATCTATCTTGAGCGATACAGTTGTGTTCAAATCACCTACAACTACTGAGCTTGACAAAGCGGTTGCAAGTGATCTTGCGAAGAAAGTTGGAGTAACAGATCTAACTAAGCTTGGAATAGAAATTAAATCAAAACTCTCAGAAATCGAAGGAATGACCGCGAGACAGATAATTATGAGAGACTTCAAAGACTTCACGATGGCTGGGAAGAAAGTTGGAATTGGTCAAGTAGAGCTTGTAGATGTGGAAGCTGTGAAACCTAGGATCGATGAAATTTACGAAGAGCTTAAGAAGATAAAAACGGAAGGTAAATACCACAGCATCTTCCTTATGCTTACAGACATAATCAAAGAAGGGACTGAACTCGTATCAGTTACAGACGATCCAAAGATAGTTGAGAAGGCTTTCGGCAAAAAGCTAGAAGCGAAAAGCGTATGGTTACCAAAGGTGATGAGTAGAAAGAAAGAGGTCGTACCTCCTTTAGAAAAAGCATTTGCTTCAAAATAAATAAAAAATTTAGAATTCTGGTATTTCAGGAGCTTTTCCTTTCTCTTCTCCTTTCTCTTTTTCTTTTTCTAATCCTTTTGCAGCTATTATGTCGTCTATTCTTAGAAGCATCACTGCTACATCAGTTGCACTCTTTATAGCGTGCGTCTTTACTCTTAGCGGCTCTAGTACACCTTTTTCTTCCATGTTAACTACTTTTCCCTTCTCAACGTCAACTCCAGCATACTTCTGTCCTTTTTCATGTGCAGCTTTCAATTCTACCAATATGTCTATTGGATCCAATCCCGCGTTTTCAGCTAGAGCTCTTGGAATAATTTCTAATGCACTTGCAAAGAATTCCGTAGCTATCTGCTCTCTTCCTCCTAAAGAGGGGGCCCACTGCTTTAGTCTTAAGCTGACTTCTATCTCTGGAGCTCCTCCTCCTGCTACTATTTTACCATCTTCAACTGCGCAAGCTACAGCCCTTACTCCATCCTCAACCCCTCTTGCAATCTCCTCAACCACGTGCTCAGTTCCACCTCTGATCAGTATTGTTACAGCTTTTGGATTCTTGCAGCCCATTACAAATACCATCTTCTCTTCACCCACTTTCCTCTCTTCAACTAAATTTGCGTAGCCTAGATCTTCACTGCTAACATCTCTAAGATCTGTTACTATTCTAGCTCCAGTAGCTTTTGATAACTTTTCAATGTCACTCTTCTTCACTCTTCTCACAGCTAATATGCCGGCCTTTGCTAAGTAGTACTGTGCAAGATCGTCAATCCCTTTCTGACAGAATACAACGTTAGCTCCAGTTGCAGCGATTTTGTCAACCATCTCTTTCAGCATAGCTTCTTCTTGCTCTATGAATCTGGTAATTTTATCAGGATCTGTTATCCTGATCTTTGCATCTATTTCTGTTTCTTTAACTTCCAAAGCAGCATCTAAAAGCAAGATCTTAGCATTTTCTATTCTCTTTGGCATTCCTGGATGGACCACTTCTTTGTCTAAAACAATCCCCTCAACCAGCTCTGTATCTTCAATACTTCCGCCCTGTCTTTTTTCTATCTTTATGTTCTCATGATCAACTCTGTACTTTCCATTTACATCTTCAGCAACCATCTTCACAGCTTTTACAACAAGTTCTGTTAGTTTTTCTACTGCAACTTCAGCACCTTTTCCAGTCATCGAAGTTCTAGCTATTTTCTTTAAAATTTCATCATCATCTTTACTTACTGGGATTGCTATACTGTCGAGTATTTCTAAAGCTTTTTCTGCAGCAGTTCTATAGCCAGTAGCGATTATTGCTGGATGAAAGTCCTGATCTAGCAGTTCTTCAGCTTTTTTGAGAAGTTCTCCAGCTAAAACTACTGCAGTAGTAGTTCCATCTCCTACTTCATTGTCTTGTGCTTTGGCAACTTCTATCACCATCTTTGCAGCTGGATGTTCAACGTCTATCTCTTTTAAAATCGTAACTCCATCGTTCGTAATTGTTATATCGCCCAAGCTATCTACTAGCATTTTGTCCATTCCCTTCGGTCCTAAAGTTGTTTTTACAGCTTCAGCAATAACTCTTGCCGCCATTATGTTCATCCTTTGCGCATCTCTACCTACGGTCCTTTGAGTCCCCTCCTTAAGTATAAGTACGGGAACACCTTGCAGAGTAGCCATCTATACACCTCCTTGCAATTTTGAGTGGAACGGAATTTCTATA
>JANXDX010000024.1 GCA_025058735.1 Archaeoglobaceae archaeon
CAGATAGGGGAAAAAAGTTTTCTCACTTCATCAAAGCCCTTTCAAAGTTGAAGAAGAACTGCAAGGTAACTGATGTTCAGATCAGGTTGATCACGAAAGAATTAGAGAAAAATCCCGATTTCCAAGACCTTTGGTGGATAAACTACGAGCAGCAGAAAAAAATTTTTACTACGATAGTTAAAAGATACGTAAAAGTTAGTAACCAAGTTCTCGAAACATTGCTCTAGCGCACCAGCAGTGACTGAGGAAACGATGAGGAGGGCTGGTGCGCAGTTAGCTTTTACTCTAAAGGTGAATTATGGAAAGTTCTCGATTCGATTTAGCATTCGTAATTCCGTCGAAGGATGAAGAAAAAGGTATAGGGATCGTTCTATCTCAAGTTAGAGAATTTCTTGAGAAAAAAGGTTTAAAAGGGTTGATCGTTGTTTCCGATTCTTCAAAAGATGAAACTCCTAAAATTGCAAAGGAAATGGGAGCAGAAGTTATATATCCTGATAAAAATGGCTACGGATATGCTTACCTTTACGCCTTCAAATATCTAAAGAAGAAATACGGTTATCCAAGGTTCGTTGTTATGATCGACGCCGACGGAACTTACGATGCAAGAGAGACTGAGAAGCTTTTAAGTTTTGCAGAAAAAGCAGACATAGTACTTGGAAGCAGGTTTTCTGGTAAAATAGAACCAGGAGCTATGTCTTTACTTCACAGAATTGGAAACAGAATTTTGAATGGATTTCTAAATTTCTTCTTCAAAGCAAACGTTTCCGATTCGCATACTGGATTTAGAGTTGTAAAAGGTGAAGTTTTGGAAAAGATCGATCTTAAATGCGAAGGGATGGAGTTCGCTTCTGAGATGATAGTCAAAGCTGTTAAAAATGGAATGAAGATCGCTGAAGTTCCAATAACTTACAGAAGAAGAGCTGGTGGAGAGCCAAAGATAAGATCTTTCCAGGATGGATGGAGACATCTTAGGTTTATGCTATTAAATACTCCGAAGCATCTCTTTATTTATCCAGGAATTTCCATGCTTTTTCTTGGATTTCTTCTGATGATCTTCGCTATCTTCAAAATAAAGACTTTCTACACACCAGGTATAAATTCAGCAATCGCAGGTGGCTTTTTAACGCTCATAGGCTTTCAGATCTTAAGCTTCGGAATGTTTTCGAATGTTTTCAACAAAAATAAAAAATACTTATCTCTAGAAAAAAATGCAACTGTAGGCCTTTTACTTTTTCTTTTTGGAATTCTGTTAATTTCTGGCGCCGTTCTTGAATGGATAAGCTCTGGATTTAAATTCCTGCCAACTTCTGAGCTAAACGTTTTCTTCATGGTAATAACAGCTCTAGGTTTACAGATAATATTTCTATCTTTCATGCTTAGCTTGATCGAAGAAAGGGATAGAGATGAAAAAGATGAAAAAAGATGTTGACAGATTCGTTGGGAAAACTCCAGAAATCCTCGAAGATAGACATAGAAAAGTCCTGAAGATCTTTTCGAATTACAAGTTTGAAAAGATCCTTGACGTTGGCTGTGGAGATGGAAAATTCACAAAACTTATAGCTGAAGCTTGTAGAGCTAAGGAAGTTTATGGGCTCGAAATCAGTGAGATAGGTGTTGAAATGGCAAAGAGAAATGGAATAAATTGTTCAAAATGCGATGTCGATGTAGAAAACTTTCCCTTCGACTCCAATTACTTCGATGCAGTCTTTGCTGGAGAGATCATTGAACACCTCTACGATCCAGACCATTTCCTTGAAGAAGTTCACAGAGTTTTGAAACCAGATGGGATTTTCGTATTAACTACGCCTAACTTAGCTTCTATTCACAACAGAATCGCTTTACTTTTAGGTTATCAGCCTTTTCCAATTGGAATTAGTTTAAGATTAAACGTTGGTAGATTTTATGA
>JANXDX010000027.1 GCA_025058735.1 Archaeoglobaceae archaeon
AACTAGCATCTTCGCAGCTTCGATCAAGGTAAACATGTCTGCAAGCTTGAAAGCTATTGCCTGATGCTCGATAAGAGATTTTCCAAAGGCTTTCCTTTGCTTAGCATAATCCAAAGCTCTCTCATAAGCTCCAATTGCTATTCCTAAGTGTAGAGCAGCAATCTTTACTCTACTTTCATTGAAAAATTGCATCAACTGATAAAATCCTTTATTCAGTTCACCTATTAAATTTTCTTTTGGAACTCTAACGTTTTTCAACAAAACTTCGCAAGTATCGTGACAGTTCATTCCCATTTTTTCTATCTTTTTTGCCTGATATCCTTCTCTTTTTGTCTCAACTAAAAAAGCACTTATCCCTCTATGCGGTGGATCAACTTCAGAAGTCTTTGCAAGAACTACTATCCAATCTGCAACACTTCCATTTGTTATAAAAGTTTTTGTACCATTTATTACCCAGTGATCTTTTTCCAAAGACGCTCTACATCTCATAGCAGTTACATCTGTTCCACAGTCCGGCTCTGTTATTGCTATTCCAGATGGAGCTATACCTTTAACAACTACTGGGATGTAATTTTCTTTTTGTTCCTCACTTCCAAAACGCATGAGCATGGGTATTCCGAGAACTGCTAGATCTATGCAGGAACCTATACTACTGTCAGCTCTGCAGAACTCTATACTGATCAAAGCTTCAGCTAGAGAATCCATCCCTGCTCCTCCATATTCTTCTGGAACACTAGCTCCAATGAAACCTAATTTAGCAGCTTTTCTAAATATATCCCACGGATACTCTTTTTTCTCATCGTACTCTTTTCCGTATGGCATTATTTCCTTTTCTGCAAATTCTCTAACAGCACTTTGAATCATCTTGTGTTCTTCATCAAGCTCAAAATTCATACAGGTCTCTCCAATTTAAACATTGGAACTACTCTTTTTTCCTTATCAGGATAGAAAGGCTCGTTTGGAAACTCTTTACCGTACACTCTAACTTCCATGTCTATCAAATGTTGTCCAAGCTTTTCAGCTTTTTCTGGATCTATCTCAAGTCTTCCCATTATGCAAGGTCCCTCCTCAAGTTCAACCATTGCTACAACGTAGGGAACTTCTTTCTCATATCCAGCTGGGGCAACGTAGGTAGTTGTAAAACTCAAAATTCTTCCCTTTCCACTCAATTCAACTTTTACTAAATTTCTGCTACCACAGTTGTTACATGTAGCTTTTGGAGGGCATGTGTAACTTCCACAATCGTTACACTTCAAACCGATCAACTTTCCTTCAAGTAAAGCATTGAAAAAGTCTTTAAACATTTTATCACCTCTTGTGTATACTTAATATTATGTTAACCAACGTTGTAAAATCTCCTCCAAGTGTATCTGTCATAGCTGTTTCGACATTTTTCAGCTGATTGCAGTCAGCCTTTCCTCTAAGTTGCTTGACAACTGTATATACTTGAGAAACTCCAGTAGCTCCAACTGGATGACCTTTTCCTATGAGTCCACCGTCTGGATTTACCGGAAGTTCACCATCTAGAGAAGTGGCTCCATCGAGAGTAGCTTTCCAAGCTTCTCCATATTCAAAAAATCCCATAGCTTCCAGAGCAATTATTTCAGCTATTGTAAAGCAGTCGTGCAGTTCAACAAAATCAACATCTTTAGGTGTAAGCTTAGCCTCTTTAAAAGCCATCTCTGCAGATCTCTTCCTTGACAAGGCTTTTACCATTTCTTTTCCTTGTCTAAAAAGTGAACCTGCAGAAGCTTGTCCAGTTCCTAGGACATAGATAGGATCATCTATTACTTTCTCAGCTAAATCTGCAGAAGCAACTATCGCAGCAGCTCCACCATCTGTCATTGGACAGCAGTCGAGTAGAGTAATTGGTGAGCATATCATTCTAGAGTTCAAAACGTCTTCAACTTTTAAATTACCGTATTTTCCATAAAACTGTCCTTTTGGATTTGCGGCTCCATTTTTGTGATTTTTAATTGAAACGTAAGCCATAGCCTCTTTTAGCTTTTCCAGTGGAACCTCGTAAACTTTTGAATAAAGACGAGCTGCCAATGCAAAAACTCCTGGAAAAGTCAGGCCGGCGGTAATTTCATAAACTCCATCTACTGCAGTAGCTAAAGCTCTAGTCCCTATCGCAGTTCCAGCGCTTAAAAGTCTTTCACTTCCACCTACAGCTACGCAATCGTAATGACCAGCAGCTACAGCTTTAACAGCTTCTCTAAAAGCTACGCTGGATGACGCACAAGCTCCTTCAAATCTTATCGCCGGAATACCTTTCAATCCAACTTCGTCTGCCATGAAACCTGCAAGGTTTGCGGAGCCATCTGTCATCTCTCCAACGAAGTTTCCATAGTATATAGCTTCTATATCTTTCAATTCTATGTTTGAACTCTCAAATGCTTCAAAAAAAGCCTCTGCAAACAAATCTACTAGAGATCTGTTTGGATGTTTTCCAAACTTACTCATTCCTACTCCCAGAACTGCTACCTTTCTCATACTACACCTCCTCAAACTCCTCTCCTTCAAACAAAATAAGCAGGTAAAGTAGATAACCTAACTTGTTCAACCAGTCGACCAAATTTTTGTTTACGAAACCTTCAAAGTGAGCATCAACTACAACTCTCTCAGCTCTCCTAACTATCGTTCTTGCAACACTCAAAAAAGCTGTAACATCATCTTTTTCCAGTATCAAAAATTTTTTTGGAATTTCGACAGACTTTTCAAGCTTTGAAATTTGCTCATCTAGAAATTTCAAATTCTCATCGTCAAATCCATCATACCCAGCGACGTGTGCACAGGCTTTCGAAAAAGACTTTTGAACGATTCTTAAAATCTCTTTTGTCTCATTTTTTTTTGAGAAAACTCTAGCTAAACCTATGAATGCGTTTGCCTCATCTAGAGTTCCTAAGGCGTGAGCAACTTTACTACTTTTAGCAACTTTTTTACTGGTCCAAGTAAAAGAGCTATCTTTCATAGCAGAGCTTGGAAATAATTTCTTCTGCTACAGTGTAAGGATCTTTTTTGTTTTCAACTATCTCTTTCAAAATTTCCGTGTAGTTGAACTTCTTCTTTATCAAGTTTTTGATCTCTCCGAGTATAATTTCTTCAAGTTCAATTTTTGCTCTGCTACTTCTTCTCTTTAAAAGTCCACCGCTCTTTCTCTGATACTCGTAATGCTTTTCTATTGAATCTGCAAGTTCGGAAATTCCAACTCCTCTGTCAGCTATTGTTGTATGTATCGGTGGAACCCAGTGGTTTGAAACTTTAAATATCTCACCGCTTAAAACTCTAGCTTCATCTGCGTGTGTCAAAGTGCTCAAAGTCTGTACAACTTCTTCGCTCATCATAACCATCGATCTCAACCAGCGTACGGTCTTCTCAACACCTTCAAGGTCGGCTTTGTTCACAACGAATATATCTGCTATCTCTAGAATTCCAGCTTTGCTAAGCTGTATATCGTCTCCAACTTCTGGCATCAGAATAACAACCACTGTGTCTGCCACTTTTACTATATCAACTTCTCCCTGCCCAGCTCCAACTGTTTCAACAAAAATTATGTCGAATCCATAAGCATCTAAAATTTTTACAACATCTCCAGTTTTAGCTGCTAACCCTCCAGCTCTTCCCCTTGAACTCATGCTTCTAAAGAATACCCCAGGATCTACCCAGAGTTGTTTGTTTGCATCAAATCCTTCCATCCTTAGCCTATCTCCAAGTAAAGCTCCTCCCGTAAAAGGAGATCCAGGATCAACTGCTACTATTCCAACCATCTTTCCTCTTTTTCTAAACTCCTCGGTAAGTTTACTCATTATTGTACTTTTTCCAACCCCTGGAAATCCAGTTAAACCTATCACATGTGCTCTTCCAGTTCTGCTGTGTATAGCTTTCAGTATCTCTTTACTTCCAGGAAGCTCGTTTTCAACGTAAGTTATAGCTCTAGCTAGAGCTCTTCTATTTTTAGAAAAAATTCCATTGACAATTTCGTCAACGTTCATTTATACTACCTTTTTTCTTTTTTAAATTTTCCCTTATATATTCGATTATTGTACTTATCGGTGTTCCAGGAATAAATATCTCATCAACTCCAAGCTCTTTCAGCTTAGGTATGTCATCGTTTGGAATTATCCCTCCAACCAATATCAACATCTCTTCAGGTTTTCCACCGTACTCTTTTATGTACTGTATTGTTTTAGGTACCAAGGTCATGTGCGCACCGCTGTGCAAACTTATCCCTACGACGTCGGCATCTTCATCAACTGCAGCTCTTGCAACTTCTTGAGGAGTCCTGTGAAGACCTGTATATATTACTTCAAAACCTGCATCTCTTAGAAACCTTGCAAGAACTTTTACACCTCTGTCATGACCATCCAAGCCTACCTTAGCTAAAACAACTCTTATTTTCTTCTCTTCCATACTTTACACCTTAAACTATTATCGGTTTTCTGTAAGTTCCATGAACTTTCTTTAAAGTACCTATTATCTCTCCAACTGTAGCGTAATTTTTAACTGCTTCAAACACTGCAGGCATGATGTTTTCGTTGTTTTCTGCAGCGCTTTTTATCCAATCTAGAGCTTCTTTTACAGAGGAGTTATCTCTTTCAGCTTTTATCTTTCTCAATCTCTCAATTTGTCTTCTTTGAACTTCTGGATCAACTTTTAGAATCGGTATCTTCAACTCTTCCTCTATTGTAAACTTGTTGACTCCAACTATAAACCTCTTCCCCTCCTCAACTTCTCTCTGATACTTTGCAGCTGCATTTGAAATCTCTTTTACAAAGAAGCCGTTTTCAATTCCCTTAAGAACACCTCTTAGCATGCTTCCTCCACCCATCTTCTTGATTTGTTCGATGTACTTCCATGCAAGTTCTTCCATCTTGTTTGTCAACCATTCTACGTACCAGCTTCCGCCTAGAGGATCTACAACACTTGTAACTCCACTTTCATATGCTATTATCTGCTGAGTCCTCAAAGCTACTCTAACAGCCTCCTCACTTGGTAAAGCCCAAGCTTCATCGAAGCTGTTTGTATGCAAGCTCTGACAACCTCCAAGAACTGCTGCTAGAGCTTGAATAGTAGTCCTTATTATGTTGTTCAAAGGTTGCTGGGCAGTTAAAGAACAACCTGCAGTTTGAACGTGGAACTTCATCCACCAAGATCTTGGATTCTTAGCTCCATATATGTCACGCATAATCTTTGCCCACATTCTTCTTGCTGCTCTGAACTTTGCAACTTCTTCGAAGAAATCGTTGTGAGAGTTGAAGAAGAAACTGAGTTGTGGAGCAAGTTTATCTATATCTATCCCCCTCTCAATAGCAGCTTCAACGTAAGCCATCCCGTCTGCGATCGTAAAAGCTAACTCTTGAACTGCTGTAGAGCCAGCTTCTCTTATATGGTAACCTGAAATGCTTATCAGGTTGAACTTTGGAACATTCTCAACTCCCCATTCAAATATATCGACTATAATTTTAACTGAAGGTTCTGGGGGTAGAACTAAAGTGTTTTGAGCGTGAAATTCTTTAAGCATATCGTTCTGAATTGTACCTCTTATCTCTTCTCTAGGAACTCCTTGCATATCTGCTATAGCTGTGTACATGGCAAGTATTATTCCAGCTGGTGGATTTATCGTGAAAGAAGTTGAGATCTTATCTAGAGGAATGCCGTCAAACAGGATCTCAAAATCTTTTAAGGTATCAACTGCAACTCCAACTTTTCCAACTTCTCCGTCTGCAAGTGGGTCGTCGCTGTCCAAACCCATCAAAGTTGGAAAGTCGAAAGCTGTACTCAATCCAGTCTCTCCTTCCCTTAAAAGCATCTTCCATCTTTTATTTGTATCTTCTGCAGTTCCAAATCCTGAGAACATCCTCATCGTCCAAAGTCTTCCTCTGTACATGTTTGGATAGACTCCTCTAGTAAATGGAAACTCTCCTGGATATCCTATATCTCTTAGAAAATCTGTGTGAGCAACATCGCTTGGATCGTAGATAGCTTTCAATTCAATTCCGGACAGAGACTCAAACCCTTCATCTTTAGCCTTCGTCTTTTTGAGCCAATCTTTATAACATTTTTCTTCCCATTCTCTTCTTTTGGCTTCTATTTCTAACATTTCATCTTTTTCCATCATCAAGAAATTCGATCTTAAGTATTAAAAAATTTGTCGATTTTTCCCTCAACGACATGTAACTTCAATAAAAGTGACATTCTAGTGAATTATTTCTTTGATACAACTTACCGCTGAACAGAACTTAAAAGTGCTGGAGTGCATAAAAATGAAAAGTTTAGCTATTGACTTTTAGAAAAATTGCTGGCTAAATTTTTTAATTATATAGTTCTAGGCTCTAATCTCAGGTACTACTTTTAAAATAAAAGGGCGAATCCCTACGAAATTTTAGAACTCATAAACTAACAAAGAGCTCAAAACATCCTTAGCTTTGGATCAAACTACTATGCTTTTTTATCTATGTGATAGTATAATAAGTCTAAATTTCCCTTCCCTTTCTCAGCCCTTTCAGTATATTACTTTCGCATTTCTCAAGTTACAAACTAGTGGTGAAAGTTGTTGAGACCGGGCGATCTTTCAGTTCGGAGCTGAAAAATACTCAACGACCATAGTTCATCGTTTCTTTCCATTATTGTCTTCATATTCTCTATTTTATTCAACGGCAAAACACTGCACACTTTACTTTTCTACAGTGTTGCTTCAGGTTATATGAGTAGTCGTCTTTTCATTTTTTAAGTTTTTACAAGTAGAGTACCGATATTAAATTCAAAAGCTTACTCCTCTATGATGCTGTAATGTTTTTTGAAAAACTTAATCTCTTCCAATTTTTTAATAATTGTAAAAAGTTAAAAAGCTTTCAACCGTTTCTCTACTTTAAATTCCTTAAAGAAGTACTGATACTAGCTATTTCTTATTCGAAAGGAAAGATGTAGCTTCTCAACCTATCAAAGCTTGAGCTGTTGAATTTTTATTTGGTAGCTAAGCTTTCTATCTCACACTTCACATTTAAAAGTCATTGAAAATTTCGAGCTTTTTTGGTAGCCTTGAAAACTCAGAATAACTTTCCTTCAAACAAAAAACCGACTCTTTTCCTAAAAGTTCTATTAAAGCTTTTTATGTCTTGAAATTCTCTTACCTTAAATCTATTTTTCAAAATATTAATGATTTTTAAAATCTATTCTCTTATCGATTAATTAAGCTCTTTAACCTCTTCATAAACTCAAATCTGCTAAAATTATTAGATCTTACTCTTTTATTTTGGAAATTGAAAATTAATTTTTTCTATCTACTTTTCAATTCTAACGTTCCACTGAATAACGTAAATCGTTCCATTTTCTTTTTCATCTTCCTCTGTTGTATAAAATTGGACAAATCAATTTTTAATTAGATGCGGGGGGAGGGATTCGAACCCTCGAACCCCTACGGGACTGGACCCTCAATCCAGCGCCTTTGTCCACTCGGCAACCCCCGCTTGATCGATAGTTCTGAAGCGCAATATTTGTTTTTTGGTAACCCCTTATTTAAAATTTTAAATAATGTTATTTTTAAACCATCTCGCAGGATTTATCTTTAGTGCAACTTCTCTTATGAAGCTCAGATCTAGAGGTTGCAACGTCTACTTATTAGAGAGCGAAAAACACGCATACTTGATCGACACTGGAACTGATGCAGAAGTTGTTGTTAAGCAGATAGGTGAACTCGATGGTATAGTAATCACTCATGCTCACTTCGATCACTTTGCCGCTGCTTATAAAATTCAGAGACACTTTGGATGTCCAGTTTATATTCATCCAGAAGATGAACCTTTTATTTTGGGCGAAAAGGAGTTCATTTACAGTGGTTTTTTAGGTTTCATAGCTAAAACTTTTGAAAAACTCTTCAAATTTAGACCGCCGGAAAATGTTAAAAATGTTTTTGAGTTGAAAGATCTTGAAATCGTACATAGCCCAGGCCATACTCCTGGAAGTATATGTATTTTGAAAGATGAAAAACTTTTTTGCGGAGATCTTTTGCGAGGAAACGATAAACTAAAACTTTCCCTCAAGAATTTTTGTTACAACTATGAAGAATACTTGAGATCTGTAAAAATGATTATAAATTATAATTTTAAAATTATTTTACCAGGTCATGGAAAAATTACTAAAAGAGCTAAATTGGAGGAGTTGTTGGAAAAGATACCTTGACATCATACCGTAACTTTGTACTTTACATCGACATCTAGTACTATCAAAACTAGTTTGTCAAAAGGTATCTCTGCTCTAACCACCTCTCCAGGTTCTGGCCTTTTTTTTGGAACAACTGAGGCTTCAAGTATGTTTAGATATTCCCACCATCTATCTGAGAACTGTGAGTTTTCTATTTCTAAAATTAGAGTTCCAGGTTCTTCAACAAGTACTGATCCGTTGACTTTTGAACTAAAGATCAGCTTCACAGCACCTAAACCACTTACAGATAAGTTTCCATGTATTCTGTAAATGATTACTGTTAAAACTTTGTGATAACTTCCCGGAACACCTTGTACTTCTACTTTCTGAATGAATATTCTTGGATCAACTGTTGTTCTTTTGTATCTAAAGTAGTTTTCGTAGACTGCACCATTTTCTATGGAAACTGTAAAATCACCGTATTCAAAGATCAAAGATCCTATGAAATCCTCCAAAAAAACGTGATCGTCGATCTTGATCATTACCTTAGGTTCTGGAGATAGATAAAGTTTTCCACCTTGGATCTCTAGCTGTATAGTTTGCAGAGGGGCACCACCGTAGGCTGAAAGGAAAAATATGTTCTGTATCCTCTTGAAACTCTCTCTAAGCCCTTCTATTTTGTTTTTATCTGAGACATCTTTTATCGTCATAGAAACTTGGACTAGAGCGTAAGTTATCGAGACCATGACAATTCCTAAGATGAACATGTAACTTGTTACTTCTGAGACAGCTTTGCTGTTCATAGAACTTGAACCTCGTAGATCGTGAACTCCAATCTACTAACGGTAAACGTAACCTCTTTTCCAGATACTGTGACGTTTGAAATTCCGATGTCGTTGAGCAAATTTTTCCATATGTTTGGATTGGAGGAGATTATCTTCATTGTACAGTTGCTTAAATAACCTCTTTCAACGTTGTTGAGTTTAAAGTTAAGTGTAACGTGACCTTTTCCACCTATTGCCTGTGCTCCAGAAAACTTTACGATTGGCAAAGTTAAAACATCTTTTTCTCTGTCGTAGTATATGCTAGGATAGTGCAGAAGTTTTGAATAAGAGATCCTCCTTTCAATTATTGCTCCGTTCTCATAAAGTATTTCCCATCCATTTCCAAAAACTTTTATAGAAGAGACTCTGAGAGATCTGTTGTTCAAAATAAAAATGGGCTCGTTTTCAAAGTTAAAAGACAAACCTGAAATTCTTAAAGTGTAGGTGCTGTTGTACTGAAGGCCGCTTCCAACGTTTTCTATTTTTTCGTTGATCTCCAAAAGATCAAAGTAAGCCTTTCTATACTTTATAGCTTCTTCGCTGTCGCTGATTATAGGATAGGACATTATGTAAAGTATTCCTGCAACTGAAACAATGAGTAAAATTACAGTTAAAGCTCCAACTACTTCAGAAACGCCTTTGCTCATCTAATCATCACCTTAGCACTCCCCGGATAACCGTACCTTACACTCACAACTTCCAGCGGAACTACAACTAAGTTTCTACTTACATCGTTGTAGGTGACATTACTTACTTTTGGAACGTTGAGAATGTAAGTTCCAACTTGTTCAAAACTTATCGGAATTACGATCTCAACAGAATCTCCGATCCTCATCTCTGAACATCTAAACTGAACTTGAGTTCTGTTCTCTTGATCTTTCGTTATATTCACTCTGTCGTTACAAACTGGAGCTCCTGACGTTTTAACTTCGACCTTTCCAGCGATCTGAACATAACTAGGAAGTACGTCTGTGATTAAAACGTTGGTAGCTACTATATCGAAGTAACTTTTAATTGTTCTGAAAGCATTTTGAAGTTGTTCATGGTTTCTTGCTTCGAAAAAGCATTTTGTCGTTTCGTTGATGTAACTTGCTATGTTTCTAAGCAGAGTTGCATTGTATTCACCATCTCTACCAAATCCAATTGTACATATCCTTACCTCCTGCCCACCGATCTTGCTCCTTTTTATCTCATTTGCAAGCTGTTCGATCTGTACGTAACAATTCTCTCTACACCAGTTACCGTATCTGCAGAACCCGATCCCATCAACACTGAACCACCAATTTTCCAATGGACAATCCCAGTCTGGATCGTTGTCGTAGTATCTGCAGTAGTAACTGCAACTTGAAGAATTCAAATGTGCCTCTACAGTTGGCCAACCATCTGTCATAAGAATTATCAAAGGGACTGTGCCAGCTGTTATAGTTGTGTTTTCGTGGAGCGTTTGATTAGCTTTCCAAAGTGCATGATATATGTTTGTAGCCCCATCTGCTTTCATTTTTTTAACTTCTTCTATAACAGTCCTTTTGTTGGTAGTTAGATTTTTTAAATACTGAGTGGAGTTTACAGGTTTTACGATAGCTACATCATCGTACTCTACAAGCCCTGCGAAGTCTCCATCCTTAAGAGCTTTTAGATAGCTAATAGCTGAAAGTTTTAAAGAATCGATCTTGGCTAAATATACTAGAACTTCGAATTGTGCACTTTTGTTTTTTCCTTTAACTTCTATTTCTAAATTTCCAGGAGTCAAGTTTGTGACATAGCAGATTTTTCTGTCGGAAGTACATATGCAGTTTTGTGGACAATTCTTGTTACCAATTCTAGATACTTCAAAACCACTGTACTGACTTGGGATCTCAGCTACGATGAAAGAGTAGATCGGAAGATCTGTGGAAAGAGTTAAGTTTACTCTTCCAACTTTATTGTTGTCTGTGAATCCTAAAAATCTTTGAATCATCGTAGACAACTCCAAGATCTTAGATGGATTGTTATTAGGTACTAGTCTCAGATCACCCATACTTCCTGACGAGTCTAAGGATAGGACTGTTGTTAGGTTCACTGTTTTTTCACCAGATACTCCGTAGCTGTCTAAACGTATGTGCAAAGAAGTGATCTGTCCAACTTCGACTTGCGAAGAAGCTGCAAATTTATCGATAGTTATGTTTCCGTAACCTTCACTTTCTGGTTTTGCAATTAAGATTATCTTTTTCGTTGTACTGTTTAAATTCTCTCCTTCACAGTACGTTTTTACTTCTAAAGTGATGTTGCACAGAGAAAAATTTGCAGAACTGTTGTACTTACAATTCTGCTCAAACTCTGCTTTCCAAGTAGTAATAGGAACTTGTAAACTCGTAGTAATTCTACTGTCGTACCAGCTTGTATTTGTTCCATTCCACCAAATTATCCTCCATTCAAAGCTTTCAGCTGAGCCTGGTGATGAGCTAGAGACATCTATTTCAACAGTTTCTGGAACAATTATCGAAGTTTTGTTCAGGTCTAAAACTGCAGTTGGATATATACAAGAAATTTTTTGATAAACTAGTTCATGGTGTTCCTTCAAACTGTGAGTTAATCCAGCAAGATCTAAGACACCAACTTCTGAAAGTGAACCTAAGCTCAAATGCTTAGAGAACCTTCCATCCTCTGATACTATTCTGATCTTCTCATCTTCTAAAACGACTGTGTATTTTACGTTACCTATTTTTTGTGGCATAAAAACTCTCGCACTTAGGTTTCCATTCTTCGGATAAACTGCTAGCATGTCAACAATTTGAGATGAGATCTGAGCAGAAACGTCTGAAAATTGATTTTCAACTACTCTTGCAATTTGAGATTGTTCAAGAACAGAATTCAAGCTGAGGCTAAGAACTGCAACGAATACCGTTAAGATCGACGCAATTATTATATACTCTAAAATTATAGAAAAACCATTATTTTTCATACGCAACTTCCTCCTTTACAACAGTACAAATGATCGTAGTATTTAACATCCCCAGAAACGTAAACGATTCTTACATGATAGCATTCAACGCGACCAAACTCGTCAGAAACAGCTTGATAAACTATGACATCTGCATATACACCCTTTTGTGAATAAAGGATTTTTATTTGCTTTGAAACGATATTTGCTTTATTGTAGAACTCATCAATTGTCTTTCCACAGAACTGCATTATTTCTTTTTCAGCAACAATTTTTAAATTCCTAATTTCATCTTTTGGAAAGATCATTAAAGCTCTTGAACTTTCAAAACCAGCTAAAAGATTTTGTGCATGGAGAACAGAAACAGATGCTAGTATTACTGTGATAACTAGAGTGAAAAGTATGAGTATTTGACCTCTACAATTCATGGCCGCCATAGAGTCAACCTCACCTCGAAAACAGCTGGATCTTCAGCATCGGAGAAAAATCTTGGAAGATCACTTTTTGGCATGACAATGTACCTAAATCCAACAACTGCCTCTGGAGTTGGATTGTTTTGTATCAGAACAGAGCATCTGATCTTTTCCCTCTCGACCCAGCAGATCTCTAGTTTGTAGTTTGCTGGAAAAACAAGTTTATCTAATGTTTTTATAAATTCTTTGTTTGGTTTAAGGTCTTGGTCGAGGGTTGAGATCAAACCCTGCAAACTGTCGTTCAAATAACTGTTTGCTACTTTAGTAGAGTTGTCAAGGACTTTTAAAGCATCTTGAGCAAGTAATCTAAGTTGAGCATCGGTTAGCTCGCTCCAAGTTGGAGAGACGACTAGAGATGTTTGGAAAAATGTGTACATTACTAGTAGCAGAATGATTGCAGCTGTAATTCCTTCTAGAGTAAAAGTTTGAGCTTTATCCATTTTTACCACCCGTAAACTACTAGTTTAACAACCGCTTTTCCAGCTATGTATTCCGCCATAAATTTGTCTTTTATGTTCACTTCAGCCTCTAAATTTTTATAAGAAAAAGTCACATGGATTAAGTCTCCCTCTTTTATCCCTATTTTTTCCAACTCTCTATTTACAAAATCCAAAAAATCTTCCAACTTCCCAACTTCAATACTTTTGCTTGTACCGTTTTGTATTTTATTATCCTTGTATATCCGTACTTCGACGACGTCGTTAAATCTAGGTGGACAATTCGAATATTTGTTGATGCAGAAGTTGATCGAAGATGCCCCCTTCAAGTTTTCAGTAACTTTTACTGTAAAATCTGTGAAAGGATATGTAAAATTGAGTTTGCACTCTACTGTCTGTTCTCCTCCTTGAGATATTACTTCGCAGATTTGCGTAGGATAAGCTCGTCCTTGCTTAGGTTGTTGAAGTATTAAAACTCCAGTCAGGCCAGGTGTTGGATCAAGCCATACGAACCTTTCAAATCTAAAAACGTTACCCGATGAAGGAAGAGGATCTCCAACGTCGAGTAGAGGTGTACCGAAGTATCGAATTAAAGCTCTATCGTAGGGTTTAGATTGCAAACTTTCGAGTGAAATGCGGAAACGGACGTTGCTGACATCTAAGCCAAGGGCTTTTTTGCATTTTTCTATGCATTGATTACAGGTTTTACTGAAATTTTTAACCTTCTCAAAGGAGAGATGATCTGGCTGGCCTTTTGAAAGCCCAGGAACAAATACATAATCTTTACTACATACTTGGTGTTTTTCCCAATCAGTTCCATTACTTTCAACATTTTTCCAGTAACCTTTTGTTTCTGCTAAGACAACTGTTACTTTGTAAGTTTCATGTGCTAGAGTTATTTCGTTGCGAACGTCTGCGAAAACTTCTGGTAGAAAGTTGGCTACGAAGATGAAGACGATCAGAAATATCGATAAACCTACAAGCAAGTCTAAACTGAGTTTCCCTTCTTCCATTATTATTATACTTACACTTATACAATATAAGCGTTTCGTCTGATACAAAAAATAAAAACAGTAAACTTTCTCTATGGACGAACTTGAAAATATTAGAATGAAGAAGATCAAAGAACTTACAGACAAGTTGAGTGAGAAAAAGTCAGATACAACTCATAAGTTAGATTTTGATGAAATTTTGAAAAAGTATGAGAACGTTGTAGTAGACTTTTGGGCTCCATGGTGCCCATCTTGCAGAATGCTTTTACCTGTAATAGATGAGCTTGCAAAGGAGTACGAAAAAAAGGTCGTCTTTGTTAAGGTTAATACAGATCAAAATCCAAAGATCGCTACTAGGTTTTCAATTTTTGCTGTACCTACTTTAATTTTCTTCAAAAATTCTAAGCTCGTCGATAGAATCGTTGGAACTTTACCGAAGTCTGAAATTAAGAAGTGGATCGAGAAAAACATCAAATGAACATGTTTTTTGGTGGCAGTTTTAGAGGTTTTTTAACTTTTTCAACAGCACTCGTAAGATCTTCGGTCTCTAACAAATCTTTCCCCTCTGCTATTGCTTTATGAAGAGCAACTTTTATAACTTTTTCTACAAGATCTCTACCGCTGAATCCTTCTGTACTTGCAGCTACAAGTTCTAGCTTTGCTGAAACTTTTATCGGAAAATCTTTTAAATTTCTTTTCAGTATTTCAAGTCTTTCTTCATAGTTTGGAAGCTTGAATTCGATCTCTTCCTCAAACCTGCTTCTTATTGAAAGATCTATCAACTCAACTCTGTTCGTAGCTGCAATCGTGCATATTCCTGAATTGCTTTGAATTCCGTCCAACTCTGTAAGTAAGGCGTTCACGATCTCGGAAACATCTCCCCTCAGTTCTTGATAACTTCTATCTAGAGCTATAGCATCAAACTCGTCTAAAAAAACTATGCATGGAGCTAAAGTTCTTGCCCTGTCGTAGAGTTCATGTATCTTTCTAGCCCCATCTCCAACGTATTCTCCTATCAGCTTAGTTGATTTGACAGAAAGAAAAGGCCTTCCTGCTTCTTTAGCTAAAGCTTTTGCCATCATGGTCTTTCCAGTTCCAGGTGGACCGTAGAATAGGACGTTTCTAGGTGCCCACTTTCCAAACTTCTCCGGATTCTTCAGGAATTCCAAGATCACTCTAACCTTCTTCTTAGCCTCCTCTTGTCCAACAACGTTTTCAAGTTTGATATCTCTTACAATTTCCGTATCTATTATTCTTGACTCGCTTTCTACTAAGATGATAGTTGAATCTGTTACGTATCCAGCAGAAGGCTCAAGTTCAACAACTTCAAAAGCAAAATCTGGAAACATCCTTGCATCAAAAAGCAATTTTCCCTTTTTTAAAAATTCACCTTTCCACTGCTCTTTTGCATAGACGTCGAATACTTTAGCGTTGTCGACCTTCGGATACTCATGGTAGCTAGCTTTTAAAGGATAGCCAAGGGGTCTAAGTATAACGTACCTTAGTTCGTTTCCTTCCTTGCTTTTGCTCATCTCTTCAATAGTTTACACTAACTTATTAAAAATCCTTTCTACTAAAGCTATGAAGCAACTTATATACTGCGACACCTGCAAAGAAGAAACTCTACACGTACTTGTAAAAGGTAACCTCTACCGTTGCACAATCTGCAATACGTTTTCAAGTTACGATGAAAAGGTTTACGAGGTTAGAGCAGTTATAAGTAGTGGCCCAAGATCTCTTAGAGGTAAAGTTAAACTCAAGCTTGGGGAGTTAGTGGAAAAGGAAAACGAACTGATCGTTGAAACTGAAGAAGGTCACAAGGTGGGAAAAGTTACTTCCATAGAATTGAGAGATGGGAGTAGAAGTGATGTAGCTTCTGCAGAAAATATATCAACTCTGTGGCTTAAAGATGTAGGAGAAGTTGAAGTTAAATTTAGCTTGCACAGAGGAAGAGTTACAAGATCTTTCAAGATGCTCGTAGGCGGAGAGACGGAATTTGAAGTTGGAGAAGTTTTAAATATTGAAAATGATAAATTTATAGTTCACAGGGTAAAGCTGATCAATGGAGAGGTCTTGAGGAAGGGTAGAGTTAAAGCTAAAGATGTTAAAAGAGTTTATGCAAAAGCCTATAAGGTTAAGGGACTTCGTTAGAGTTAAAGATCTTTACTTCTCGGTTATCGGATACAAGAACCATGAAAAAGTTAAATGCTTCCTTAGATATGCACCTGGAGATGGAGATAGAATTAAAGATGGAAAAAAGTTCAAAAAACTTAGCAATGAGGAAGTTAAAGGTTTTAAAGAATTCTATGATGGTAAAATATTTAGAATTCCAATAGAAAAGATAGATGAAGTTTTTAAACCAGAAGAAAAGCTGAGGGAAGTTATGGACGATGAATTAAAAAAAGTCTTCAGCTTTTTTGAAAAGACGGTTCCTGAAGATAAAATGGGTGTAACAGGTTCGAGGTTGATAGGGCTCAGGGGTAAGGATTCTGACATAGATTTCATCGTCTATGGAAAATACTGGTTTCTTGCTAGAGAAAAAATAAGGAAAGGAATAGAACTTGGAAAAATAAGTGAGCCAGATGAAGAAACTTGGAATTTTATTTATAAAAAAAGGAAAGTTCCTTTACCTTACGACATCTTCGTTCTGCACGAAAAAAGAAAAAATCATAGAGCTTTCATAGGCAGTACTTACTTCGATCTGCTTTACGTCAGAGATTACGATGAGTTGAGTAGAGATATACCAGAAGATCCTGGAACAAAGATCGGTTTTAGAGAAGTTTTAGCTGAAGTTTTAGATAGTTCTTTTGCTTTCGATTATCCTTCTTATTATCTTTTAAAAAGTAGTGATATAAAAGCTGTCCTTTCCTTTACTCACAGCTACGCTGGACAAGCTTTTTCTGGGGAAAAAATTTATGCTAGAGGTGTTGTAGAAATTATAGATGGAGAGAAGTACTTAGTTGTTGGAACTAGCAGGGAAACTCAGGAGGAGTTCATCGTTTCTGTCGATCTTCTTGAAAAGTTCAACCTCTACGATGAGTTTTTGAAGTGGCTAAGAGAGCGGCACCCTTAGCTACTGCAAGATCATCTTGAATGCAAACTACCTTGAACTCAAACTCTTCTGCAGTGAACTTTTTAACTTCCTCTTCGATCAACTTTTCGTTCAACCTCCCCCCAACTCTTCCACCTATTACGACAAATTCCGGATCTAGAAGCATAACAGAGAAGGCTATAGCTTTGCAGAAATATTTAAAGCCAAGTGTTTTGTAAATTTTACCGCTTTTCAACAGAAACCTCGTATCTATATATTTTCCACCAAAAATTGCTTCGAGATGGCCTACTTTACCACAGCTACAAACCCTTCTATGAAAAGCAAACGTATGACCTATTTCTCCTGCTAATCCACTTCCTCTGTATATTTTTCCATCTATCACTATTCCAGTTCCAATCCCAGTTCCAACCGTTATAGCTAAAAGGTTTTTAGCATTCAAAATTTTTGAAGAGTAGAAAGCAAAACAGTTTGCATCGTTTTCTATAAAATACTTTTCAAAATCTAGTTCTGGAACAATTTTTAAGTTTGGAGCTTTTACAATTTTGTTACCTTTTATCCAAGCAGCAATTCCTATGCCAACTGCATCAGCTTTTCTCGTAACCTCCTCTATAAATTCCTTAGTTATTTTTTTGGATTCGATCGTTGATACGTGCTTAAATTCTGAACCGTCGTAAGCAACTACATCTGTATAAGTTCCACCTATGTCCACTCCAACTATCACACTTTTTGTGCGAAAAATAGTTATTTCTCCTTTACTGTCTATTACTATGAGAAAGTTGACTTTGGAAGAGGGGAAGATAGCAGTTAAACTGGCAAGAGAATCAATAGAACATTATTTGGAAACTAAAAACATCAAATACAAAAGATTGGAGGGCGTCTTTGCAGAAAAAAGAGGTGTTTTTACAACTTTGTTGAAAAAAGGTGAGCTGAGAGGTTGTATAGGTTTTCCCTACCCTACAAAAAGGTTAGATGAAGCTATAGTTGAATCTGCAATAGCTGCAGCGGTAGATGATCCAAGGTTCGAACCTGTGAAGCTGAGCGAGATGGATGACATAGAAGTTGAAGTTACAGTTTTAACTCCACCAGAAAAAATTGCAGCAAAACCAAAAGACATTCCGAAGTTCATCGAAATAGGAAGACATGGACTGATGGTTAAACTTGGACCGTTTTCTGGCCTTTTACTTCCACAAGTAGCAGTTGAGTTTGGATTTGATGAAATAGAATTTTTAAGTGAAACCTGTATGAAAGCTGGCCTACCACCTGACTGCTGGCTGACTGGAGCTGAAGTTTATAGATTCGAAGGGCAGATATTTAAAGAAGATCTGCCAAGGGGGGAAATTTCTGAAGTAAAATTGAAATTTTAAATTCTGCGCATTTTTTCTACTGTTTAACTTCTTTTAAAACATTCCAAAAGTCGAAACCTTTCTCTAGCAATTTAACTTTTTTCAATTTTATCAAGATGTCAGTTTTTTTCTCAGTTAGGGGGACTGTGCATAAAACAAAAGTATTAAATAGTGAAAAAACTAAATAAAAATTAGTGATTAATATGGTAACAACCGACGTATCTTTACCTGAGAGGGAATTACTTGAACTCTTTAAAGAGGCTCCGAAAGAGTCCTTTGAACTACTGTTGAGAAATCTGAGGATTAGGGATTATCTTCAAAACCTTTACTACAAACATTCCTTAGGATTAAAGCTATTCTACGATGAGAACTTTGACAGAATATTCGATGAATTCTTCAAATTCTTCTTTAGACCGCTGGAGTTGGCTGTTTATGGTATTAGAAGTCTTCGATTTCTCTTCTACTCATTCGACGTTGAATTTTTAGAAACTCAGAACGAAGTATCCAGAGCTCTAAACGACTTCATAATTTCCTGGTTTGAACATTTGAAGTTGACTTCAGAGATCTTTCTAGGTAGAACTGTTACAGGTCCATCAGATTTATTGAGATATTTTATTAAAATGTATAAAGAAAGATTTGAAAGGATTCCCAGAGTAGATCTATCACCGGACTATCCTTTTATATTTCCAAAGTCAGTTTTTGAAAAAATTGAAAAAAGTACTGAGCACTGGCAAAAGTTTTCAGATGATTTTTTGAAGTACAAAGGAACAATAAAAGAAACTTATGTAAAAGCTGCTGAAAAGTTTATAGAAGTTGCAAACAGCAAAACTTTTGGAAGCTATCAGGAATTTTCGAACACATTCTCTGAAATAGAAGCTAAAGCTTTTGATGAACTGCTGAAATCTAAGGAGTACTTAGATCTGCAAAAAAATATGCTAGAAAATTTAATGGATTATATATATTATTATAGAAGCTTTCTGGAGGAGTTGCTGATCTCTAACCCTGTGAACCCATTTGCAACAATTTCGATGATCGATGAAGCTTTCAAAAGAATAACAGATTTGAAGAGAAGAGTTTCTGAACTTGAAAAAAAAGTTTTAGAGTTGGAGGGAAAGTATGCTGGTAGAAAAGATTAAAGATCTAAAACCAGGATTTTGTGAAAAGGAAGTTGTGCTAGAAGACTGGCTTTTCAAACTTCACAGATTTAAAGCTGAAGTTAAACAAAAAACACCTATTTTGATCTCTTATGCTTTCATAAATCGTCCCTACATTTTAGATCTGCACAGAGAAGTCAGTGCTATCAAGTATTTAGTTGAGGCTGGATTTGATGTTTGGCTGATCGATTGGGGATATCCGAAGATAGCTGATAGACATCTGAGCATAGAAGATTACGTAGATTTCATAGATAGATGCGTCGAGGTTGTAAGGAGATCACCGAACGAAAAGATTACACTTTGGGGATACTGCTTGGGAACAACTTTAGCAGTCATTTATGCATCTCTTTACCCAGAAAAGATAAGGAACCTTATAATACAAACACCTCCTGTGAATTTTGACACAGATAACACTTTAGCTCTTTGGGCAAAAAACATAGATCCTTTGAAAGTTTCTAGAGCTTTACTAAACGCAACTGGAGATTTTTTGAACATAGCTTTTCTTTTGATCGATCCAGTTAGACTAGTCATAGGGAAGTACCAGTCTTTGATAGATAACTTGAACGATGAAAAGAGTGTTAAAGACTTCTTTTACATGGATCACTGGATCTTCGATTCTCCGTCGGTTCCTGGAAAAGTTTTTGAGGAATATATAATTCGATGGTACCATAGGAACGAAATTATGAAGGGAGAATTTACAGTTAAAGGAAAAAAAGTTGATATAAAAAACATAACAATGCCCCTTCTAGTTTTAGTTGCAAGCAAAGATCACATAACTCCTCCAGAAAGCGCAATACCTTTCTTTGAAGCAGTCCCGTCGAAAGACAAGAAAATTTTGATGTCAGAGAAAGGGCACATAGGGTTGACTGTCAGCAGATCTTCCCACACAAAGATATGGCCGGAGGTGGTTAAGTGGTTGATAGAGAGGTCGAACTGATCTATTCAAAGCTCGGAGGAGAATTGAAAGATTTCAAGAAGTTTGAAGGAGAAGTTGACGTAGGTTACAGGATAGTTTACGAGAAAAAAATAGAAGATGTAGATGTAAAATTTTTTGGACTAGTTTCAGGTGATCTGAATCCAGTACACTTTGATGATAGTTTTGCCTCAAAAACAAGGTTTGGAGGTAGAGTTGTTCATGGAATGCTAACTACTAGCTTAGTTTCTGCTGCAGTAGCTAGAATACCTGGAACAATAGTCTTATTGGAGAACTTTTTCAAATACACTTCTCCAGTTAGGCCAGGAGATCTAGTTAAAGTGGAAGGGGTTGTCGTTGAAAAAGATAGAAACAGGTTCAAAATCGACGTTAAATGTCTTGTAAAAGATAAAGTAGTTGCAGAAGGCTACGTGAAAATATTGATATGGTAGAAAAATAAAAAATAAATTTTTTATTATTTTATTTATATAGGTCTTTCAATTTTCTTTCCACTTCTCTCTGAAAGCCACTTTACTACTTCATCCCACATCTTCACAGCTCTAGCTGAAACTACCAAGCCTACATGACCTACGTCTGCTTCAAAGATAGCTTTATCTTTGCTTGAAATACAGTTTAGGAATCCAAGGGTATTCTTTGGTGGAGCTAAGTGATCTCTTTTACCAATTATAACTGCTGTTGGCAAATCTATCCTTTTAGGATCTACTCTTTTTCCATTTATGAAAAGTTTTCCTTCACATAAAGCGTTTTCCTGATAGAGTTTCTTTACGTAATCTATGTAAGCGTAAGGTGCAACGTTTACTCCGTCGTGGATCCAGCGCTCCATTCTAAAGAACAGATCTAGGAAACCTTCTTTATCAGCGTTTAGAAACATGCTTACGTACTTCGTTAGGTAGTTTTCTAGAGGTCTAAGAGTTTTGTATCTTTCAGCTAAAAACCAAGCAGGAACGTAGCCAAATGGAGCAACGAACTCCTCTGGATCGAAGAAACGTTTATCACTCAAATTTACAAGTCCTCCAACTTCTTTGTCGAAGTAGAGAGTTGCAGCTAGTAGAAGGAGATTTTTAACGTTTTGTAGGTAGAGTGAGGAGTAGATTGCGGCCAATCCACCTCCCATGCAGTAACCTAGGATAGATACTTTACTGACTTTGGCATAACTTTTTATGTACTCGATGAACTCGTGCATAAAATCGTCTACGTAATCATCTAAGCTAAACTGATCAGCAACTGTAGCATCTCCCCATTTTATCAAATAAACATCAAAACCTGCTTGCAAGAATTTTCTAATAACACTTCTTTCTGGATAAAGATCTAAAATGTAAGGTTTATTTATTAGAGCGTAGACTATTAAAAGAGGAGTTTCGTACTGCTTTTCAGTCATTGGAATGTAGCGGTAAAGTTTAACTCCATCATCGCTGTAAATTTCAATTCTTTGCGTTTGTCCAACCTTAACGTCTGGAATGAGGTAAGGTGTATCCTCATCCCATGGAAGAAACTCCCTCCCTAAAAACCATTCTGCAAGCTTTAAAGATCTTCTAACGTTCCTTAAACCTTCCAAAAATATCATTTACTACCACCACTTTTCAACTCCTCTTTAAGTTTAGCTATCTCTTGCAAAACTTTTCTACTTTCTCTCTTTATATCTCCCTTTAGATCTACGTAAGCTTCAGACAGAGCTACTACATCTTTTCTACTTACAAGTCCTAAACTGTGAAGAACTGCACTGTTCATATTCTGGATGAGTGAGAGGTAGTTCATGTAAGCTCTATTTATGGCATTTACAGTTGCTGCATAAAGAGGTGTGTTCACCATTTCAGCAACTCTATCTTCCAAGTTTGACAAGTATTCTAAGTAAGTGTCAAGAAAACCGTCTAGGTCCGCGATCATGAGCTTTTGCCATATCTTTATAGAGTATTCGTAGTTCAAAGTTAGTATTTTGAAGTAACCATTCGTAATTTGTGCGATCGATTGCTTTATCTCATCATCTGTGATCTCTCCTAAATACGTCTTTGGATCCATAAATTTTCTTACGAAATCATTAAAAGCTTTGAACGTTTTTTCAAATTCTTCGAGCATAATGTTTTTCTTCTTTGTAGCTAATAAACTTTGTGGAATATGTAAGATGGGCGAAGATGTTTCAACTTTGGTATAGAAATCTGGTTCAAAAAATCTCTTCCTTTGTTAAACCGAAAAAGATCGTTGACATAGGCTGCGGTCCAGGAATACTGATGGAGGAATTGATGAAATACTTTCCAGAAGCTTTAATAGTTGGAATAGATAGAGACGTTGAGATGTGCAAAATGTCCAAAGCTATACTTTGCGATGCAAGATCTCTTCCGTTCAGAGATGCTACGTTTGATCTAGCAATATTTTGCTATTCCTTACATGAAATCGGACTTTTAGCGCTTTACGAAGCTAGAAGAGTTCTTAAAGACGATGGAATTTTGGTTGTTAGAGATGTAAGATCTGAGATGACAAAAATTGCTAGAGACTTTCTTCTTTTCCAGCTTTCACTGAACGTTGGAGTAAATTACGCGGAGAAAGTGAGAAGCTACTTAGAAGTTTTTCCAAATTCTACTTTCATTCGAAAATTTGTTGAAGAAAACTTTGAAGTTCTGCACTTCTCTTCAACACCCTTCGATTTCGATTTGATAGCGAGAAAGTTGTAAAATTTCAAAAAATAAAAAATATAGAAAATTTACTTCTTCGGTGTTACAGTCTTTTCAGTCAATTCGGTGAACCTTGAAATTATTTCATCTTGCTGTTTTTCAAAGCTTTCGAGCAACTTCTTGAAGTTCTCAAAAACCTTCGCTTGAGATTCCATGTAGATGCTTACAGTCTTCTTTACACTTTCGTAAGTTTCAGTCGGTACAAAGCTTTTGATGTAATACTCGTACAGAACTACGTAGCTGTCCATTGCAACTTTCATCATGTCTAAACTCGTCTTTGCCACGGCAAAACCCATCTTGTAGAACCCCTTAAAAGCCTCTACAAAGTCCTTAAACTCCATACTATTCACCTCCCTCCTTTATAACTATAACTTTAACTATATCTCCATCCTGCAAATTTAAAACAACTCTATCTGTTTCTGGAATTGAAATCCTTCCACCACTCTGTACTTTTGCTCTGAACACTGCGATGTTGTTGTTCATAATGTTGTATTTAACCAAATTCTTTAAAGTACTGTTCAAGGTTTCTATTAAGTTTGCCTGATATTTGAACAGGTTTTCCCAGAACCTCTGTACTTCTCTGAAGTATTCCTGCACGATGGTATTTAGTACCATGGATATATATAGTTTTTGGTCTTATACGGTTTTTAAAGTCATCAACTGAAAACTCTAAAATCAACCACTACGTGACTTACTCCAGGAGAATAGCTCTTTACTTTTTTAAAAACTAAAATTTCAAATTTTTTATTCATCTTTGTACAAACTTTTCTGATCCTTTCAATTGGTCTAAAGAAAGCTGCCTCTGCAACAGCTTCATGGTAATGTATAATTCCTTCTTTGTTTAGAGCTCTTACTGCTATAGGCAAAAAATCTTGACAATATATGTGACCCATCACAACTCTATCTGCAACACCTTCTGGAGTTAAGTACATTGAGTCACCTAAGATCGGTACAACTTTTTTCACAGAGTTCAACCTTATGTTCTCTAAGAGGTAGCGATAGGATTCAAAGTTCAACTCGATCGCATATATTTTCTCAGCTTTCGAATGAACAGCTATGGGTATTGAAAAATACCCTATACCTGCAAACATGTCTACAACTATTTCGTCATCACTCACCTGTCTTGCGATCCTCATCCTCTCAGCTTTATTTCCTGCACTAAACATAACTTTTGTCACGTCTAGTTTGAAAAGACAACCGTTCTCTCTATGAATCGTTTCACTTCCACTTCCTGCTATCAATTCAAGCTTCGGTCTTCTTAACATACTTTCCTTTCCTCTGTCAAGCCACACTGCTTTACAGTTTTTATGTATTTCAAGTAAAGCCCTCCCTATTTCTTTTTTTAAGCTTTCAAGCTCTTCTGGAATTTTTACTAGTATTATATCTCCAACTATCTTGTAACTTCTAATCTTTTCGACCTTTTCTGGACAAATTTCGACTAAATAGTCTCTAATTTTCTTTTTTCTTGCAAAAATTGGCTCTTTTTGTTCAACAATTTCAAATTCTTTAAGAATATTCTCTGAACCGTCTAAGATCGGAATTTCAACATACTTTCCACTTGATATTATTAATCTATTTTTATCTTTTATTCCTAACTTCTCAACTAGCTTTCTAACTTCTTCAGCTCTCTCTCTAGGTACTTTAACTGCTTTCAAAAGAATAAAACCTCCCATTGTATTCAAAAACGAAGACTTCTGATCCAATTTTAACGTTTACAGGTTTTGGAACTAGCAGGAGTCCAAAATCACTCATAACTTCAGCTACGTTTTCATCAAAGTTTACGACGTATCCTTTTTTCATTTTGTCTTTTCTTGCTACAAGCTTAGCTTTACATATTTCTAGAGTTTTACCGCTCAAGATTTCAACACCTTTTCTAGCACTTTTTACAACTGCTAGCTTTCCTTCAACTTCTACAACGTCACCTGTTTTATAGGCTGGAAGTTTTACTAAGTAGGTAAATCTATAAACATCTTTTCCATCGATCTTCGTGTGAAGTTTTTTAGTTTCTAGAACGTATCCTCCAAACTCTTCAGCTATTTGTTTTGAAATTCTCTTAGCAATCTCCTTACTTCCAAAATAGAAGTCTATCCCTTCTTTTCTAAACTCTTCTCTGAAAAAATTTTTTTCTCCCTTCAGCATAGAATTTATAATTTTTACAGCTCTCTCTACTTCACTCTCCTCAACTTTTCTCCCTTCAGCTCTCAGCTGTACTATAGCTTCGTAATATCCACCGCTCTCCCTACTGCACCTTGGACAGCAGATCTTTACAATTCTATAGTTGAAAGGTATAGATACTTTCAACTCTTCCCCAGCAAATCTTCCATGAATAGTTACAAGATTTTTCTGAACTTTCACTTCATCAACTTCAAACTTTTCATCAACCAAAACTTTTAAAGAGCTTGATAAAGCGCTTTCCAAACTTAACTTTTTCCATCTTTCTTTAACCTTATACCTTCCACACCTACTGCAAACTACTAATTCTAATTTATCGATTGAAGCTAACCTTAATCTTTCCGATGCACACTTAGCGCAAAGAAAATCTTCACTCTCTTTTCCACACACCGCACATCGCACATCTTACATAAACTTAAGATCAAAAAAACTTATCGAAAAATTTATATACGAGTTAATACTAACCATAAGTTAGGGTAGAAAAGTTAGAGAGGTGAAAGTATGATCTTTGACCCGTTCGAAGAATTGAGAAAGTTCCAAGATAGAATATCCAGAGTTTTTGAAGAATTTGAGAGAAGATTTCCCGAAATAAGAGTAACTTACAGAGGATTTCCGGTAGATGTAATAGAGGAAGAGGACAAAATAACTGTGATAGCTGATCTTCCAGGATTCAGCAAAGAAGACATAGAGGTCTATTTTGAAGATGGAGATCTAGTAATAAAAGCTGAAAGAAAACTTGAAGAGGAGAAGAAGGAGATCAGTTACATAAGAAAGGAAAGAAGCTACGGATCTTTTATTAGAAGATTGACTTTGCCATTTGAAGTTGATACAGCAAATGTTAAAGCAAAGTTCAACAACGGAATTCTAGAAGTAACAATTCCAAAGGCTGTAAAAGCAAAGAAAACAGTTAAGATTGAGTAATTAACTTATTTTTTATTTTTATTTTAAATTCTTATTATAAGATTAACTTTGTTTTATTTAAAAATAGATTATTGAAAATTTAAAAACAAATTTGATATGCTCTACATGTTTTATGAAAAAACTTGTTGCAGCTTTAGATGTTTTAAGCTCGGAAAAAGCTGTAAAAATAGCAAAGGATATAGTAGATTACGTAGATGAATTCAAAGTAAACTATCCTTTAGTTCTATCCGCTGGAATAAAAGTAATAAAAGACTTATCCAAAATTAGACCGGTGATAGCTGATTTTAAGATAGCAGACGTCCCTCATTTAGCTTACATGATATCTAAAATAGCCTTTGAAAGCGGTGCTTTAGCTGTTATTGTTCACGGTTTTTCTGGGAGCGATTCTGTGAAAGCTACTTTGGATGTTGCAAGAGATTTTGATGGGAAGGTTTACGTTGTTACGGAGCTTAGTAGTAAAGGAGGTGAAGAATACATGACAAAATTCTCTGTAGATATAGCAAAAATGGCTAAAAAGTTAGGATGTCATGGAATAATAGCTCCAGCCACTAGAGTAGAGAAAGTTAAGATTTTGAGAGAAGTTGTAGGAAAAATGGAAATTCTATGTCCGGGAGTAGGTTTTCAAGGTGGAAGTTTTGAAGTTTTAAAGTTTGCAGATGGGATAATAGTTGGAAGAAGTATATACGAGAGCGAAGATCCTAAAAAATCGGCAAGAGAAATTAGAGAGATTATAAATAAACGTACGTAGCGTCTATTATTCCATCTAATTTTACCATCTCTTTCAAAACTTCATTGCTTGGCGGATCATCTACTAGCAAAAGCATTAGCTGAACTCCTCCTGGTTTATCTCCGCATCTTCCAACGATCATCCCAGCTATGTTTATGTTGTTTCTACCGAACAAAGTTCCAACCCTACCTATTACTCCAGGCTTATCTTCGTGTAAAGATATTATGTAGTGACCTTTAGGAACAAAGTTTACGTTGTAAACGTCTATCATCAAAACTCTGTACTCTTTTCCAAAACAAGTTCCAGCTACAAACATTTCTTTACTATCACTTTCTACAACTACTTCAAGCAAACTTTCGTAGTGTTCAGCTTTATCAACTCTGCTCTCTTCCACAACTATTCCTCTACTGGAAGCTACAGACTTTGATGATATGAGGTTCAGTTTCCCTACATACCTTTCAAGAAGACCGACTAAAAAAGATCTTGTAATAAATTCTGTGTTCTTCAAAGCTAAGCTTCCCTTAGCTGTAACTTTAACTTTTCTTATAACACCTTCAAGCCTTGCCGAAACTATTTTCCCCATCTTCTCTGCTAAAATTATGTAGGGCATAAGTGTCTCAAATTCTGCTGGATCAAGTGAGGGGATGTTTACAGCGTTTTTTGCAGGGTAACCTTTTGCTACTCTAACGATGTCTTCAGCTACTATTAGTCCAACACTTTTCTGAGCTTCATAGGTTGAAGCTGCTATGTGTGGAGTAGTTACAACATTTTCTAGCTTAATTAAAGGATTGTCTTGATCTGGTGGCTCTTTTTCGTAGACGTCTAAAGCTGCAGCAAATACTTTTTTATTTTTTATAGCTTCGTACAAAGCTTTTTCGTCAACGATGCCCCCTCTAGCAGTGTTTATTATTATAACTCCATCTTTCATTTTTTCAAAAGCTTTTCTATCGATCATTCCAACTGTTTCCTTCGTCTTTGGAACGTGAACAGTAATTATGTCTGATCTTCTTAGTAAAGTATCAAGGTCTAAAAGTTCAACTCCAATCTGTTTTCCTTTCTCTGGTGGAACGTATGGATCATAAGCTATAACGTTCATTTCTAAAGCCTTACATCTCTTTGCAACCTCAAAACCAACTCTTCCTAAACCTATTATTCCGACAGTTTTTCCTCTAAACTCAATTCCTAAGAATTTCTTCCTATCCCATTTTCCTTCTTTTACACTTCTATCAGCTTGAGGAATCTTTCTCGCTGCAGCAAACATTAAAGCTATAGTGTGTTCAGCAGTAGAAACCGTGTTTCCTTCTGGAGCATTTACTACTATTATACCAAGCTCAGTTGCTGTGTTGACATCGATGTTATCAACTCCAGCACCAGCTCTAGCTACAATTTTTAATTTACTTCCAGCTTTCAAAAGCTCTTTATCTACTAAAGTTTGACTTCTAACTATCAAAGCTTCGTAATCTTTTATAATTTTTAAAAGTTCCTCTCTACTCAAATTTGGTTTAAAATCTACCTCTATTTTTTCTTTTTTCAAAAATTCTATTGCTTCATCGCTTATATGTTCTGTGACTAAAACTTTCATCTCCAAAACTCTAAAGTTTCGGGATAAAAAACTTACTTTTTTACTTTTAAAGTAAACTGAACCAATTTTTAAAAACAATCAATCCAGATCGATCAAACTCGACAACGAAATTTCTATTTTATAATAAATTATTTAAATTTTTTACTTTAAAAGAATTGGAAATAATTTATATGTAAAAACTTGTCTAAACTTGTGGAAAGCGTAGTTGAACTCGTAGAAAAGTTAAAAAATAGAGAAGTGAAAGCTACAGAGTTAATAGAAATTTGTTTAGAAAGAATAAAAGATTTAAATCCAAAAATCAATGCTTTTGTAACTTTAAATCCTAGAGCAATTGAAGAGGCTAAGGAAGTTAAAGATAAGCCACTAGCAGGATTACCTATAGCAGTAAAAGATAACACAAACACAAAAGGGTTAAGAACTACTTACGGTTCTAAGCTTTTTGAGAACTTCGTTCCTTTGGAAGATGCTGTAATAATTGAAAGATTAAAGAAAGCTGGAGCAGTTGTAATAGGAAAAACGAATTTACCAGAATTTGGACTTATAGCTTATACAGATAACTTGCTGTTTGGTGTGACAAGAAATCCTTGGAATTTGAACAAAACTGTTGGAGGATCAAGCGGTGGAAGTGCTGCAGCAGTTGCAGCTGGAATGGTACCTGCAGCAACAGGAAACGATGGAGGTGGTAGTATAAGAATTCCGGCCAGTTTTTGTTCACTTTATGGCTTAAAACCAACTTTTGGTAGAGTGCCGTTTTATCCATCTATACCAGTATTCAACGGAATGTTTTGCGAAGGATTTTTAACAAAATCTGTAGAGGATACAGCTTTTCTTTTAGATTTTGTCAAGGGAAGAGATGAAAGAGACCTTTATTCTTTGCCAGATGACGGTAAAAGCTACTTCAAAGAAATCGAGGAACCGATCGATAACGCAAAAATCGCCTTCTCTCCAGATCTAGGCTATGCTACAGTAGATCCTGAGGTAGAAGAGATCGTTAGAAAAGCTGCTTTTAAACTTGAAAAATTTGGAGAAGTTGAAGAAATCGATGTAAATGTTCCTTGCTTAGGAAATGAGTTAGTGATCAAGGTACTGATGGAGTTCACGTCTTTCATGTCGGATAGAATAGAAGAGTGGAAAAAAGTGGCTTATCCCTATTACTTAGCTTTTTTAAACTTAGTTGAAAATCTTACTTGTAGAGATTACATTAAAATTGAGGAGAGGAAAATTGAACTGTGGAAAAGTTTAAGGGAGATCTTTGAAAAGTACGATTTTCTTATAACACCTACAACTGCTACAAAGCCTTTTGACATTGGCAAAATATCTCCTGAAGAAATAGCAGGAAAACCTGTAACTCCAATAGATTTGATACCTTTTACTTACCCTTTTAACTTTACAGGTCAACCTGCAGCTTCAATTCCTGCTGGATTCAGTGAAGACGGTCTTCCAATAGGAATGCAGATCGTTGGCAAGAAGTTCGATGATGTTGGAGTTTTAAGGTTGTCGAAAGCTTTTCAAGATTTAAATAAAAATATTATTTATAATAATAAAAAATTAAAAATAAAAGAAAAAGAGTCAAAGATTTAAAGCGAAGATCGTCTTTCCTGCATGGAACGAACGTTTGTAATGTTAAAGCCAGATGCTGTTCAGAGGGGATTGATTGGAGAAATAATAAGTAGGTTTGAGAAAAAAGGCTTGAAGATAATTGCGATGAAAATGCTAAAAATTGAAAGAGAACTTGCAGAAAAGCACTATTTTGAACACAGAGGGAAAGTTTTTTTTGATAATTTGATAAACTATATAACTTCTGCACCAGTTGTAGCTATGGTTTTGGAAGGAAAAAACGCTGTAAAAGTTGTTAGATCCATAGTTGGAGCTACGAACCCGTCAGAAGCTTTACCTGGAACAATAAGAGGAGACTATGGAATGGACATCGGTAGAAACGTTATACATGCATCAGATTCAAAGGAATCTGCAGAAAGAGAAATTTCAATATTTTTTAAACCTAATGAGCTATGTGAATTTAAAAGAATAGATGAGAACTGGGTCTACGAATGAAAAGGTTTATCTATTCCTCTTCTTACTTTTTTGCTTGGTGGTCAAATGCTAAGAACACCGATCATAGCAGTCCTCGGACATGTGGACCATGGAAAAACATCTTTACTTGACAGGATCAGAAGAAGTAACGTAGCTGCAAAAGAAGCTGGTGGAATTACACAACACATAGGAGCTACGGAGGTTCCTATAAGTGCTATTAAAGAAATATGTAAAGATATTTGGAAAGCAAATGTGAAGATTCCAGGTTTACTTTTCATAGATACTCCTGGTCATAAAGTTTTTACAAATTTAAGAAAAAGAGGAGGAGCTTTGGCAGACCTTGCGATCTTGGTTGTAGATATTAATGAAGGTTTCATGCCTCAAACAGAAGAGGCTATATCTATTCTAAAAACGTTTAAAACTCCTTTTGTAGTAGCTGCAAATAAGATTGACAAGATTCCTGGATGGAAAAGCTTGAATGGAGAAACTTTCATGAAATCTTTTGCTCTACAAGATGATACAGTAAAACAGAAGTTAGATAGTAAAATATACGAACTGATAAGCGATCTTTACAAGTTTGGCTTCAACGCTGAAAGATTCGATAGAGTAAAAGATTTTACGAGAACTGTAGCTATAGCTCCTGTTTCTGCGTTGACTGGTGAGGGAATCCCGGAGCTTTTAATGATATTAGTAGGTCTTGCTCAGCGCTACTTGGAGAAAAATTTAAGAGTACAAGTTGAAGGAAAAGGTAAGGGAACGATTCTAGAAGTAAAAGAAGAAAAAGGGCTTGGAATAACTTGTGATGCAATACTTTACGATGGAACTTTAAAAATTGGAGATAAGATAGCTGTTGCAACGAAAGATGGAGCAATAATAACTACAGTAAAAGCAATCTTAAAGCCAGCACCTATGAAAGAGATCAGGGTTGAAAGTAGGTTTAAAAGTGTAGAAAAAATATCAGCTGCTGCTGGAATAAAGATAGTTGCTCCAAACTTAGAAAACGCTTTAGCTGGAAGTGAATTTGAAACTGTTGAAAATGAAAAAGATTTTGAAGAGTTCAAAAATAGAATAAGGAGAGAGTACGAATCTATTGCTATAAGAACTGATATTGATGGAATAGTTTTGAAAACAGACACTCTAGGATCTCTTGAAGCATTAATAAATGAATTGAAAAGTTTGAACATACCAATAAGAAAAGCTGAAGTAGGAGATGTAGATAAGAGAGATGTAGTAGATGCTTCTGCAAACAGAGATGATCTCAACAAGGTAGTCTTAGCTTTTAACGTTAAAATTTTGCCAGAGGCAGAAGTTGAGGCGGAGAAGTATGGTGTAAAGATTTTCAAAGATGAAATAATATATTCTTTGATAGACAACTTCATGAAGTGGAGAGAAAATGAAAAAGTAAAAAAAGAAAAGCAGAAAATAGAGACTTTAATAAAACCTGGAAAAGTACAACTTCTCAAAGAGTTCATTTTTAGAAGGAGTAAACCTGCCATAGTTGGAGTTAGAGTTCTTGCAGGTGAACTCAGGAGAGGTGTAGATCTGATAAAGTCAGATGGAACAAAAGTTGGTGCAGTTAGAACTATGCAGAAAGAAGGTAAAAACGTAGTCGTTGCATACGCTGGAGAAGAGGTTGCAATAGCTATTGAAGAGGTTACGATTGGTAGACAACTGAAGGGAGATGAGACTTTATATGTAGATGTACCAGAAAAACACTCAAAGATAATTGAAAGGGAACTTCTTGACTCTTTTGATGAAAAAACTAAAGAAACTTTTAAGGAATTTTTAAGTATAAAGCGAAGAGAAGACCAGTTTTGGGGTAGATGAATTTATTATCTACTATAGTTATATAAAAATTATTTAATTAATTATATCAATTTTTAGTTAAATTAATTAAGCTGTGAAACAAAGATCGAAGGTGAAATACACGATACTCCTACTACTATTGATTTTTGAAGCTTCGGCGAACGTTGTACTTGTAAGTGTTGAAGGTGAAATTACAGAAGGAACTTACGTAACTTTGAAAGATGCAGAAGATTTTGCACTCAAAAATAATGCGATCCTTTTGGTAGAACTAAATACTCCAGGAGGTCTTTTTTCATCTACTCAGAAAATAGTAGAACTTTTTTTGAAAAGTAGGGTTCCAGTTGTAGTTTATGTTCCTAAAGGAGCTATATGTGCATCTGCTGGCACTATAATTCTTCTATCTTCAGATGTAGCTGCTTTAGCTAACGGAACCTCAATAGGTGCCTCCACACCGGTAAGTGCCGTAAGTGGTGCTGCGGAGGAGAAGGTTGTAAAATATATAGCTAGTTACGTGAAAAGTATAGCTGAAGAAAGAAAGAGAAATCCTGAAGTTGCAGAAAAATTTGTAACTGAAGCTTTAAGTTTAACCGCTGACGAAGCTTACAAGTTTGGAGTAGTAGATGTTCTAGCAGATAGTAGAGAAGAGTTGATGAAAAAGATAAACGGGAAAGAGTTTAGAGGGAAAAAGCTAGAGTTTAATGAAAAAAATACGATTGTTTTTGAAGAGCCTTTAAATGCAAAAGTGTTTCGTTTAATTTCAAATCCGCAAATTGCAGCGATACTTTTACTTCTAGGAATATACCTTTTACTTTTTGGTCTAACATCTCCTGGATACATAGCTGAAACGATTGGAGCTATATGCTTAGTTTTAGCTTTAGCAGGTTTAGGAGTAATACAGAGTATAGATTACCTTGGAATTCTTTTAATTTTACTCGGTGTTGTGCTGCTAATAGCTGAACTCCTGACACCAACTTACGGTTTCCTTGGAGCAGCATCGGTAGTGTGCACAGTCTTGGGTTTACTTCTTTTAATAAAAGATCCAACTTTACCTGTAAAGTTTTATGAAGATTTTCAGAGGTTAGTTCTAGGTTTAGGATTTGGTTTTGGCAGCTTTATGACTTTTGCAATAATAAAAATTGCTCAGAGTAAAAGAAGGAGAAGTAAAGTTGGGGAGATGGTTGAAGAGAAAGGAGAAGTTATAGAGTTTTCTGGTGGAAAAGGATATGCGAAGATTAGGGGAGAGATATGGAAGATCGTGAGTGATGACGATCTTAAGAAGGGAGATGAAGTTGAAGTAGTCGATAGAGATGGCTTGACTTTGAAGGTGAAAAAAGTTGTTAAGTGATGAGCTAATAAGTGAAACTTTGAAGATGTTAGAAAAAATAAAGAAAAAAAGTTTCGAAGGAGAGAAAAAGTTTGTTGAAAACATAAAAGCATATGTAAATGATAGTGAATATTTTCTAAAAAAAGGAGATCTAATTAAAGCTTTTGAATGCATTGTTTGGGCATGGGCCTGGCTTGAGATAGGTTTAGAAATAGGAGTAGTTAGAGATGCAGCAGTTCATGGTGATAGACAAGGGGCTGCTGAAAAGAATAGCTAGATATGCTGATCTAAAAAAAGAAGATCTAGTATTAGAAGTTGGCTGTGGAACAGGAAATCTGACTAATGTTTTACTGAAAAATGCTGGAAAAGTAGTTGGAATAGAGAAAGATTTAAAACTTGCTGAGTTTCTTAAAAAAAGGTTTAAGAATGAGATAGAGAGTGGAAAGTTTGAACTTATTGTTGGAGATGCTTTGAAAGTTGAATTTCCAAGGTTCAACAAGTTCGTTTCAAACATTCCATACAAGATCTCTTCTCCATTGGTTTTCAAACTTCTTAAACACGATTTTGAACTTGCAGTCGTAATGTTTCAAAAGGAATTTGCAGATAGACTTGTTAGAGAAGATAACAGATTAGGTGTAATAACAAAAGCTTATTGTAAAGCTGAAATACTTGAAATAGTTGGGCCAGATTCTTTTAGACCAAAACCAAAAGTACACTCTGCTTTGGTTAAAATTGTTAAAGAAAAACAAGTTGAAGCAAACTTGGAAATATTTGATAAGCTTGTAACTTTTGCCTTCAGTATGAAGAGGAAGAAGATGAGAAAGATATTGGAAGAATTTAAAAATAGGTTCAACATAGAAATAAGTGCGGATGATGTCGCAGAAAATAGACCTGAAGAAATTGGAGCAAAAAAATTTGCAGAACTTAGTTTACGAGCCAGCAGAGGATAGTGAGCTTTTACTTGATGCTGCTTTAAAAGAAATTAAAGAATTTGATGAAGTTATAGAAGTCGGTGCAGGTTCTGGTTTTGTAGCTGAAAAGATCGCTAAAAAGTGCAAGTACTTAATTACAACAGAGATAAATCCATTTGCAGCAGAAATTTTGAGAAGTAAAGGTTTAGATGTAGTTGTAACTGATGTAGCTAAGGGAATAAAAAAGAAGTTCACTCTTGCATTGTTCAATCCACCATATCTTGAGTTGGAGAAGGAATTAAAGAGAGGAGACTTTTTAGACTTAGCAATAGATGGAGGAAAACATGGAATCAAAGTCATTTCAAAATTCTTGGATCAACTAAAGGATTTTTTGCACGAAGACGGTAGAGCTATATTTATATCATCATCTCAAAACGAGCCGTACGTTTTCGATTTAATAAAAGAAAAAGGCTACTCCTTCAGAGTGATAGCTGAGAGGAATCTATTTTTTGAGAAAATCTATGCTATTCTGGTCTTTTCAAAAGCAAAAACTTTTTGATACTCTCTGAAACCTCAAGTTCTACATCTTTTACAACTATTTTACCATCTTTAACCTCCACTTTAGTACCAGGCATCATTATTTCTAAAAGTTCACTTGGAACTACGACTGCTATGTATTTACCATCTTTTACTTTTTTCAAACTCGAAACCTTAACTTCGCATTCTTCACAAACTTTACAGTTATTTGCTACGAGTATGCATAAACTTTTTGATGTCTCATCACTCAAATGGTGCTCAAGTTCGCATGCAAGTTTTCTAGCTTTCTCATCGTCAACACCTAAGGCTTTAAAGAAGACATAGGCTAGCTCATGGTACTTTTTTATCTCCTTTGCAACTTTTTCTCCCTCTTTAGTTAGAACTGCTCCCTTGTATGGTTGATAGTGAATGTATCCTTTATCTTTAAGCTTTAAAAGCATTTCCGTAACACTTGCAGGCTTAACACTTAAACGCTTAGCTAGTTCAGAAGTTTTTGCAACTTTTTTCTCTTTTTGTATGTCGTAAATAGCTTCTAGATATTCTTCTACTCTTTCCACGAGAATAGTTATCTTCGAGTATTTCTCTCTTTTGTTTACTAAATTTATTAAATTTTTTATTTTATAAAAATTTATCTTTTCTCAACAAGCGATGCTAAGATGTATACAGCTGAAGCTACTATAACAGTTACTACACTTCCCAAAACAAATTTTGGAAACAAGATCGCTATCGTAATCGAAGTTGTAAATCCGGCTATCAGTGTTGAAATTCCAGATATTTTTCCACCTCTTTTCCAGTGGAAGAAACCTATTATAAGTGGTAGTTGGCAAAGTAGAATTGTTGAAGATAAAACAGAGAGTTCAACTATGTATTGAAACCTTTGAGAGGCGAAGAAAGCGACGAACATTGTAAGCAGAACTACACTCATTCTTCCGATCAAGAAACCTTTTTCAGAAACAAGATCTCTTGAAACCATGGAAGATAGAGAAAGTATTATTGAATTAGCTGTAGTTACTGCCGCCATCAAGATGCTTAAAGATACAAAGATCGACAGTAGTTGAGGTACTCTTGTCAGAAGTTCTGGAGTAACTTTATCTCTATCTGTAATCAGTGGAAAAGATCCTTCCACGGTTAAAATTTTTAGGGATAAACCTAAAACAACGACGAGCAGTGTGTAAAGAAAACCAAAAGTTCCAAAGTATATAACCATCCTCTTCAAAGATCTTTCATCTTTAACAATGAATAGTCTTTGAAAAACCTGCGGGTTTGTCAGAGCAAAGAAAAACCATGGAACTACTAAAGAAGCAAATCTTTCATAACTCCAGAATCTGTTTGGAACATAAAGCATTTCCCCAAGTTTTTCTACTTTTGAAAGATCGACTGTATTTAATACATAAAAAACGATCGTAAAAGCCGCAGTTAGCATTATCACTCCTTGAAAAGCATCTGTCAAAGCAACACCCCTCAAGCCACCTATGAATGCCCATGAAGCGATTAAAAATGCTGCAATTACTATTCCATAAAAGAACTCTATTCCAACTGTTTCAAGAAGTAAAGCCACGCCTATGAGCTGGGCTGAAGTGTAAGGGATCAGGGCGATCAAACATATTACCGAAGCTAACTTTGCAGTTTCAATTCCATACCTAAATTTTAAAAATTCCGCTGGAGATACAACTTTGTAATCTTTTGCAAACTTCCATATCTTTGGTCCGTAGTAAGATAAGAGAAAAAGTGTCCCAACTAAGTAGAGAAGTTCAAATCCTAAAGCTCCTACACCAGTTGCGTAAGTTAAACCTACCAATCCGACCATCATGAAAGCCGAATAAGTTGTTGCAGCGTAAGTTAAAGCAGAAACTACACTTCCTAAACTTCTGTTAGCTATGAAAAATTCTTCCTGACTTCTGGCTCTTCTTGAATAGAAAGCTATAGCTGTACCTATTACTATGTATATTAGTAGAATTAAAGGTAGTTCAAACAAATTCCCACCTCTTTATTGCTATGTAGAAAAGATAAGCTAAACTGATTACATTCCAGTAAATAAATGTTAAAATATTTGGAATTTTTGGAAAAGCAAATGGTAAAAGCATAAGCAGAACGACCACTATTCCATCCAACCTCATCGAACGATCGTTCGATAATGGATTTAAAAAATTTTCGTTAAATTAAAACTATGTCTTTTATGAGGATCATTTGTTATGAACAGTTCTTTTATTTATTTTAAGCCAAGCTCTTTCAAAACAGCCCTTCTCATAACTTCCACTGGAGCATCGACTTTTAACCATATTTCAAGAGCTTTTGCACCTTGGTAGATCAGCATCTCTACCCCGCTTACAACTTTGCAACCCCTCTCTTTTGCAAGTTTTATTAGAGGAGTCTCTGGTGGATTGTAGACTGTGTCGAAAACGATCAAATCTTTCTCAACTAGATCTCCTGGAATCGGTAACGAAGATTCGAATCCGAGCATTCCTATTGGTGTTGCATTTATAATTATATCAACTCTACCTTTTACTTTGTTTATTTCATCGAACGGAATAAATATGCACTCACCAAAATTTCTCAGCATCTCCACAGTCTCTAAACCTCTTAAAACAGTTCTGTTCGTTACTACAACTTTTGCTCCCATCTTTAACATAGCTAGTGCAGAAGCTTTTCCAGCTCCTCCAGCACCAACAACTAGTGCTACTTTACCTTCAACATCTATGTTCTCTCTTCTAAAAGATTCCTCAACTCCAAAAACATCTGTGTTGTATCCGATGGAATTTTTTAAATCTAAAACATTGACAGTATTTATCTTAGCCGCATCTCCAACAGTTTTTACAAGTTTAGCAACTTCTTCTTTGTATGGAATTGTCACGTTGAGACCTAGAAAACCTAAAGCTTTTGCACCTTCAATAGCTTTTACTAAATCGTTAGGCTTTACTTCAAAGGCCATGTATATTCCTTCAATTCCCAAAAACTTAAGAGCAGCGTTGTGCATACTTGGAGATACAGAATGTTTCACAGGATATCCTATCAGTCCTAAGTATATCATCTAAGAGTTAGCAGCAAGATTTTTTAATCTTAGCTACAACATATTCTAAAGCCCCGTAGGGTAGTGGTCAATCCTGCGGGCCTTTGGAGCCCGCGACCGGGGTTCGAATCCCCGCGGGGCTATACGAAAAATTTATTTTCTCATTAAAACTTTGAAAAGATGCTAGCAGAATCTCTAGCTCTACTCTCTTTTATCTTTATGCTACTCTATGTTCTAACTAAGAAAAGATCTCTAGCTACAGTTTCTTGGTTTACCTTGTCTTTAGCTTGCATCTCAAACATAACAGTTTTTTTAGCAGTTGAGGATTATTTCAATGCAGTAGTGTTCTTGATCGGCTCAATCATTTTTATTTTAATTCCTTTAAACGTAAAAAAAGATTATGTTTTGTTTCAGACTACGAGGTTTTCAGCTTTAGCTCTAGCGACTTATCTACCTTTCGCCGTAACAAGCTTTGGCAACTCTTTGATAGAGATCACTACCTTCTTAACAGCTTTTTTTGGTAAAACCTTGGGATACGAAATGGTAGTTGTAGATCATGTGATAATTCTAAATGGCAAGTACATCGAAATAATTTTAGCCTGTACAGCGATAGAAAGCATAGCTCTGTTTACTGGAGCAACTTTGGGTGTTGAAGCTAAAGCTACTAAAAAATTGCTAGCTTTTGCAGTTTCAGTTCCAGTTATATATTTTCTAAACATTCTAAGAAACGTCTTTGTCATTGTAAGTTACGCATATTTGATCTTCGGAGAAGATAGCTTTTACATAGCTCACCACGTGATATCTAAAATTTTGGCAACTTTTGCACTTTTTTTGATAGCTTACATAGTCTTTAAAATATTACCGGAACTTTTTGACCTCATATCATCTCTTCTAAGCGAAGTTTTCGGAGGGAAAAGATGATAAGAAAAGAGGGTTTCATAAAAATTTTGATCTTTTCTCTTCTCAGCATTCTATCGTTTTTTATCTCAGTGCAGATTTCAGTAATCTTTCTTTTTGTAACACTTTTCTTAGTTTACTTCTACAGAGATCCTGAGAGAGAAATTTGTGATGGCATCGTTTCTCCGGCAGATGGGAAGATTATTCATTTTTCCGAGAAGAGAATAGATATATTTATGAGGATCTTCGATTGTCACGTGAACAGAGCTCCTGTAAGTGGAGTTGTGAAGTCTGTGATGATAAAGAAGGGAGAAAAAGTTCCAGCTTTTGTTATAAAAAATAATGTTTATAGAAATGAAATAATAATCGAGAATGAGTTTGGAGAATTTAAAATTGTTCAAGTTGCTGGGATTTTTGCAAGAAGAATTAGCTGTTTTGTAAAAGAAGGACAGAAAGTTAAAAAAGGAGAAAAAATAGGTATAATTCATTTTGGATCGAGGGTTATTTTGGAAGTTCCGGAAAGTGTAAAGTTCGTTGTTGAAAAAGGAAGAAAAGTAAAAGCTGGTGAGACCGTTGCGCATATTCAAACTAGTTAGTATAGCTGACTCTTTAAGTATTTTAAATGCTTTACTAGGCCTCTCTGCAATAACTTACATTTTTCTTTACTCTTTCGATTACAGAGCTTTTCAACTTTTAATATATGCAAGCATAATCGATGGAATCGATGGAACCTTAGCTAGAAAGACTGAAAAAAGTCCAATAGGAAAGGAACTAGATTCTTTAGCAGACTCGATCTCCTTCGGCTTATTACCGGCTTTAGCTTTGATAAGTTATGAAAAAACCCTTTTTCCATTTTCATCTCTTTTGCTAGCTTTTTCAATTTTGAGGCTTGCAAGGTTCAACATTGAAAGTTTCAAAGATTTTTATGGACTTCCTACAGTTCCAAACGCTTTGTTTTTGTGCGGTTTGATTTTAATGGAGTTTAATGCTTACTTGATCGCAGCTGTATCGATCTTGACATCTCTTCTAATGATCTCCGACATAGTTTATCCTAGAGTTGGAAAGTTTAGCTTGATAGCTGCAGTAATACTCCTTTTAGTTGCTTTCTTTGAAAAACTGTTACCAGTTCTAGTTCTTTCGATTGCAGCTTACATTTTATATCCTCCGGTTAGGTTGATCTATGGACGTTGTAAAAGCAGCGTTTGAGGCTGGGATAAAACTTGGAGCAGCTTTTCATCAATTTATAGGTTCACCTGTTTCTGAAAAAAATTCAGAAGTTTTAGAAAAAGCTATTGAAAGTTGTATAAGGTTGCAACCATTTGTTTTGGATGCAAAGGTAAAGATAAATGTCAAAAAAACATCAGCTTTTGGTTATACATCTTTATCCCCGGAAATGCTTGAGATCTTTGTAACTGTTAAGGTAGGAAATGCTATCGTTAAAGCAGCCTTAAAATGGGATGAAGAAAAGCAGTATCCATTGATGGAACTAGTTTTTTAACTTTCTATCAAAGTTCCAATTTTTTCCCCTTCTATAACTTTTTTAATGTTCTCTGGATCTCCTAGAAATATTACCGTCTTTATTTTACTCCTTTCAATTATCTTTGCAGCTAATAGATCGATCACGACACTTGCTCCAGCTTTTGCAGTCGTCTTCGATACAATTTCTACCAGTTGCTGATGTGTCAACTTTTCAAATTTCTTTGCATTCTTTGAAACCTTAGGATCTTCTGAATAAACTCCATCGACTGAAGTTGCATTTAAAAATAGATCTGCTTTAACGTATTCTGCTAAAAGAGCTGCAGTAGCATCTGTAGTATGTCCAGGAAAAGTTCCACCCATGACGACTATATCGTAGATCTTTGAAAGTTCTTCAGCTTCTTCAAAACTTCTAGGAATTTTTTTGGGAGCATTCTTCAATGCTGAAGATAGAATAAGAGCGTTGATCCTTGTAATTTCTATTCCGATCGTATCGCAAACAACTTCGCTCGCACCCAAGGATCTTGCCATTGAAATAAGATCTCTTGCAACTTTCCCTCCACCAGTTACTACAAAGATCTTGTGCATTTTGCTCAACTCTTCAAGAACATCGGCATACTTTTTTATTATATCAACTTTTTGAAGCAGGGAACCTCCGAGAGATATCACCGTTTTCACGAAGTTTTTTTGTTTCCTGTGTTTATTTCTTTTTCTACTCCAAGTTGAAAATATTATTATATTTTATTTTTAATAATATATTATCATTTTATAAATAATTCTACCGAAAAAAATTTAAAACATTCTCTACACTTTTTCTGTGCAAGTGCCATGGAAAAAAGTAGCTTCATGGCATTGCACGGCTTGTGGAAGATGTTGTTATGAGTACAAAATAAATTTGAGATTATACGAGTATCTTAAACTTAAAGCTACAGGTTTTGTAGAAGAAAAGTTTGGAAAATTTTATATAAAAAAAATTGATGGAAAATGTCCATTCCAAGTTCAAAACCTGTGCATCCTTCAAAAAAACAAACCTTTTGCATGCAAAATCTATCCATTTAGGATCTTCAGAAAGGGGAAAGAAGAGGCTCTTTTTGAATTCAATGGAGAAGAGTTCTACGTTTATGTAGATGTTTTCTGTAAAAACGTTCTATTAAAAAACGATCTAAAAGCTTCAAAGTTGATGATCCCTTTGGTTGAAGAGGCTGTAAAACTCTACGCTGGAGAAATTTCGACACCGAAAAACCTTACAGCAAATTTAGAATCTTTAAAGCTTCAACAACACCATCTCCGTCGGGTGAAGGTGTAACTACATCGGCCCTTTTTTTTAGTTCAATGTGAGCATTTGCTACAGCGATTTTTATTCCAGCAACTTCAAACATGTCTAGATCGTTCAAAGAATCCCCTATAACAGCAAAATCTTTTAGATCTATTCCAATTTTTCCAGCTATAAAGTGTAGAGCTTTTCCCTTTCCTACCATTTCATCGGATATGTGATAGGCAAAGCCAGAATCTAGTATCTTTACACCCATCCCCTGAATAAACTTCTTTGCAATTTCTGCATCGAAAGTCCTTTTTACACAAACTTCCGACTTCCTTAGATCGAAATCTAATAGATGTATTTCGAAGTGCTTCTTTAAAACTTCTAAAGCTTTTATACACTTCTGTTTATCTCCAAAAACTTCGTGTTCATCGTCGAATGAAACGACTCCACCATTTTCTGCTATAACAATGTTCAAACCTATCAGTTTTGCGGCAGTTCTTGCAAAGCATAAAGTGTTTCCAGTAGCTAAAACCACTGGTATTTTTAATTTTCTTAAAGCTTCTACAGCTTTGCAGTTGATCCTTCTCCTACTGTCTGTTAGAGTTCCATCTATATCTACAGCCAAAGCTTTTATCATCAAAGAGAAAGTTTTAAAAGATTATTTCTATTTTTTCCTCGTGCAGGTACAGATATGCGGTGCAGGGATCTCTGGTAGTTACTTGTACATGCTGCTTAGAGATGAGCACAGAGTTAAAGTTAAAGAAGTGAGAGATACAGTCGACTGCGTCTGTGCTTGGGGTATCGCTTACAGACAAGCTAAAGAACTTTACAGAGAAATAGGTCTCAATTTTGATGAGTACGTTCTTTCAAAACCGAAGTTTGCAATTGCAAACGGTATTAAATTTAAAAATAAAAATATAGTAACTTTTGATAGAAAAAGTTTGCTTGAAGAGCTCTGGAAAGAAATAGAATTTGGACAGAATGATGCAGACATTTACATTGATGCAACAGGAACGGAAAGAGCACTTCTTCCAAAGATAAAAGAAGATAAAATATATTTGACTGTCCAATACCTCGAAGAACATGAGATTGAAGAGAACGTATATGCTTATGCTAGAAAAACTGGCTATGCTTGGGCTTTTCCACTTGGCGATAATAGATGGCATCTGGGAGCCGGAGATATTAGCTATGAGAGGGCTGAAGAACTGATAAAAAAATTGAGAGAATTTTATGGTTTTAATGAAAAAAATGTTTTTTGCAGTTGCAGGGGAAAAGTTAGAATGCTTCCACCTTCGAAGTGCAAACCTTTTGTTTTTGAAAAAATCGTTGGAGTTGGGGAAGCTATAGGATGTGTAAGTGGTTTTGGGGAAGGGAATGCTCCATCTTTAGAATGTGCAAAAATTCTTTTTGAAAACTTCTACGACCGATCGGAATACGAAAAAGAAGTGCTCAGGAGATTCAAGTGGATAGAGATTGAACACAAACTTGTAGAATGCATGCAGAATGGAAAAAAGATCTCAGCCATGTTGAAAATTCCAAGAGTTGCGATGATAGAGAGGAAGAGAAGTGCATTTTCTTTGAACTTCTTCAAGTTAATAAAGATCTAAGATATGTCTCCGCAAGCGCAGAAAAGCTCTTTTAAAGCTCCAAGGACATCTTCAAATCCATCCCATTTATCTGAAACTGTTAGGATCCTGTACGGTATAGTCGTATATTCGACAAAGAACTCTACTTTTTCCAAAAGTTCAGCTAAAACTCCCTCACTTTCTCTAATTCTTTTTCTAATTTCCTTTACATTTAACTTCACAAGGTCAGATTTTGTAAAAACTGTTAGTGAAGGAATTGATAGACGTAGAGAGACGATTACGTTTTGCATAACTGCTGCTATGAAATTTTCAGGTTCAATCGCTTGTGAAGAATCTATCAAAAAAAGAGAAACTGTAAATCTATCTGAAAGTATTCTAACAACATTTCTGCCACTTTCGGAATATATAAACAACTCCATCTGACCTGGGGTGTCGTAGAGAACAAAATCTGCATCAACTTTAAGTTTTTCAGCAAAATTCTCGATCAACTGCATAGATTTCATAAGAGCACCGTTTATTCCTAAAGAAAATTTTTTCATAATTTCTTCAGCTTTTACGAAATCTCTTACATCTTTTGAAGCTTTAAATATTGGTTCTGTAGCTGGATCTAAATTTATACAAGCTACACTATAGCCTTTTTCAGACAAAAAACTAGAAAACTCTTTCACAAAAGTACTCTTACCACTTCCTGCAGGTCCGGTAACAAAGAGCTGCATGTTATTTTCTGAACAGGGAAAATATCAACCCTGTGAAGACAGATATTGCCAGTATGAAAGACAACTGAAAGATCTTTGCATTTTCTTCAGCTCTTTTTTCATTTTCTATAGCTTTTTCCAACTTTTTTTCAATCTCGTCCAATCTTTTACTCAACTCTTTTAGATCGTTTTCTTGCATTCTGATCTTATTCTCCGCTTCGTGGAGCATTGAAGCACAATTCCTTGTAGAATTTTCAAGAGTTCTAACTTTTTCTAGCAGATTTAGATTTTCAACGCTACACTTACTAAGTTTGTCGTAAAGATCTACGTTCATTTTGTTTAAAACTTCCGTTAGGCTCTTTAAATAGTTGTTTTCATTTTTTAAGGCTAGAATTTTTCTTTTAATACTTATGATCTCCTCGTTGATCTTTGAGAAGTCTTTCGATTCTCTCACAAATACTGAGTACTGTTCACTCAAGTTCCCACTTAAAACAAATATTCTCATCTCTCCGTAGCATTCGTAAGAAACATATACGCTGTAATTTCCTTGCAAAAGATATTCTCTATTAGTCATCGTATGTTCAAAGAACATACAACTCGGTAAAACGACTTCTGCTGCAACTTGCAAATTTATGTTGAAAGTTTCACCCTGTGAAACGGTAAAAGAAGATAAAACTAATATCAAAAGTACTATCATGTGATCGCACCCTTAACAACTTTCCACATTTCTAAAAAGTTTTGAAAAGATAAAAACTTTGCTTTAACGTAAACCTTTGCGTTTGGAAAATTAGCTACGTATTTAACTTCTTCCCCATTTAACATTATAATTTCTTTGGATTTCAACTGCTCGATCGTCTTTAAAACTTCGTCAAACTCCTCACTCTTTACACCTTCAGATACTTTCAATCCTTTTAATTCTAAAAAAAATGTATCAGCTAAAAATTTTTCTTTCAGAAATTTTGGAAGATCTTCGGCTTTTACTTTATACCTTTTTTGTCTAAATCCTTTTTTGATCGTGAAAAGTTCTCCGATTGAAAAACCGACCACAACACCTACAATTGCCAGCAGTACTTCTATCATACTACAAGTTAAGTTTAAAAATATAATTTTTTTGTGAATTTGAAGTAAAGTTAAATATAATAATAATATAAATATTATAATATTAAATAAATTAGCAATTTAGAAGGTTAGAAAATTTAAAATATCTTGATGAAACTTTTACTAAAGCCGCCGTGGCTTAGCTGGAGGAGCGGGTGACTCGTAATCACCAGGTCGCGGGTTCAAATCCCGCCGGCGGCTTATTTTTATTATTTAACTATTCATAGCTACTATCCTTTAATATTCTTTTGTTAATTCTAATTAACGTTAATCAGCTGTTTCGTTGAAGCTAGTTAAGAATGAAAAGTTTGCATACATAGTTCCTTAGAAATTTAGTCATTCCTGGCTTTCATTCAATCGCTTACTTGCTGAGGAGATGAACTTAATTCTTTTTTAATTTTTAGCTTAACCTTATCTGAAAAGCGCCGGGGGTGGGATTCGAACCCACGCGGGCAAAGCCCACACGCTCTCCAGGCGTGCGCCTTTACCACTCGGCGACCCCGGCTCAGTAAAAGATAAACCTTTTTGCTTAATAGTGTTGTGGTAAGATTATTTAAACAGTTACGAATCTTGATGTTGATGAGTATAGATAGAGAATATTTAGACATTAAGTTCTTACCTGAGAATGGATTCGTTAGAAAGAGATGTCCGAAGTGTGGAAAATATTTCTGGACAGCCGATGAAAGTAGAGAAATCTGCGGAGATCCACCTTGTGGAAGTTACAGATTTATAGGAAATCCTGTTTTCAAAAAAAGTTTTGAAATAGATGAAATGAGAGAATTTTATTTGAACTTCTTCGAAAAAAGAGGACATGAGAGAATTGAACGCTATCCAGTCATAGCTAGGTGGAGAGAAGACATATATCTAACTATTGCTAGCATAGCTGATTTTCAACCATTTGTTACCTCTGGCATAGCCCCTCCTCCAGCAAATCCTTTGACGATCTCTCAACCATGCATAAGGTTGGACGATCTAGATGACGTTGGAAGAAGCGGAAGACATCTGACACTTTTCGAAATGATGGCCCATCATGCTTTCAATTATCCAGGAAAAGAAATATACTGGAAAGATGAGACAGTATCTTATTGTACAGAACTTTTAGGAGAACTAGGAGTAAGAAAGGAAGATATAGTTTACAAAGAAGAGCCTTGGGCTGGTGGAGGAAATGCAGGACCATGCTTAGAAGCTATAGTAGCTGGATTGGAGTTAGCTACTTTGGTTTTCATGAACTTGGTTGAAGATAAAAGTGGAGACATAGAGATAAAGGGATCGAGGTATAAAAAGATGGAGAACTACATAGTTGATACTGGCTATGGTCTGGAAAGATTTGTCTGGGCAAGTAAAGGAACTCCGACTATATATGATGCAATATTTTCAGATGTAATAGACATGATCTTAGAAAACAGTTACAACTTGTTGACAGATCCAAAAACATCTAAAGAGATCGTTGCAGAAAAGTTTAAAACTGGAGTTGTTGATGAGAAACTTAATACAATTCTTAGTTTAATGGAGAAAGCTTATGCTTTAGCAGATCATTCAAGGTGCATACTTTTCATGCTTGGAGATGGTTTAGTTCCAAGCAACTCCGGAGCAGGTTACTTAGCAAGGTTGATGATAAGAAGAAGTTTGAGGATGATCGAGGAACTTGGCTTTAAGCTTGATCTATTTGATCTCGTTGAAAAACACTACAAAAACATGAAGTTTGAATTCGAAGTTCCCCTAGAAACTGTCAGAGAAATATTAGAACTTGAGAAGGTGAGGTACAAAAAGACGATGGAGAAAGGTATAAAGTTAGTTGAAAGGCTTGTAGAAAGAAAGAAAAAACTATCAAAAAATGATTTTGTAGATCTATACGATTCTCATGGAATTCCTGCCGAACTTGCAATAAAAATTGCTAAAGAAAAAGGTATAAACTTTGAAATTCCGTCAGATTTTTATGCAGAGCTAGCTAAAAAACATTCGAAAGCGGAAAAGGAGGAAAAAGTCTTCAAGTTAAAGCTTGACAGATATCCGAAGACTAAGAAGTTGTTCTATGAGGATCCAAAGATCTTTGAATTTGAAGCAGAAGTTTTAGGATTTGAAGACGGATACGTCGTACTTGACAGAACAGCTTTCTATCCAGAAAGCGGTGGGCAAGAAAGCGATTCAGGATATTTGAAAGTCGATGGAAAGTTGTACAGAGTTCAAAAGGTGATCGAAGTCGATGGAATAGTACTTCACAAAGTTGATGCTGATGTTAGAGGAAAAGTTTTGGGAGTAGTGGATTTGGAGAGAAGGTTAAGACACATGAGACATCACTCAGCAACTCATATACTTCTTTATACTCTGCAAAAAGTTTTAGGAAAACATGTTTGGCAAGCTGGAGCAAAAAAAGAGGAGAAAAAGGCAAGATTGGATGTAACTCATTTTAAGAGACCAAATGAGGATGAGATAAGGAAGATCGAAGCTCTTGCAAACAAAGTAGTCCTTGAAAATAAACAGATCAGATGGTTCTGGATGGACAGAATAGAAGCTGAGAAAAAGTTTGGTTTTAGACTTTACCAAGGAGGAGTACCTCCTGGAAGGGAAATAAGGATAGTTCAAGTTGGGGAAGATGTACAAGCTTGTGGAGGAACCCATTGCAGTTCAACTGGAGAAATTGGAATGATAAAGGTTTTGAGGGTTGATGCAATTCAAGATGGAGTTATAAGGTTCGAATTCGCTGCAGGAGAATCTGCACTTGAAGCTTTCAACGAAGTCGAAAAGACTTTGAAATCTTCAAGCGAAATACTGAGAGTTGATGCTTTTCAATTACCAAAGACAGTTGAAAAATTCTTTGAAGAATGGAAAGAACAGAAAAAGGAAATAGAAAAGCTTCAAAATGAAGTTGCAGAATTAAAAGCTGAAATAATGTTGAAAGAGGCTGAAGAAATTAATTCTATGAAAGTCATAGCTAAAGTGTTGGATCTTTCGATAAAGGAAATGATAAAACTTGCAGAAAAGCTAGCATCGAAGGGAGCAGTAGGAATTTTGATGTCCGGTGGAGAAGGAAAAGCTTTGGCAGTAACTTTCAGCGGAACTGAATTGGATGCTAGAAAGATCTTTGACCAGCTCTGTAAAGTTGCGAAGGGAAGTGGAGGTGGAAAGAAGGAACTTGTACAAGGAGCAGTCGAGAAGTTGTTGAGTGAAGAGGAGCTTTACAAGGTGGTGTACGATGCGATCTTCAGTTGAAGTAATTCCTGTAAAAGGTCTACCTCTAATAAAGCCAGGAGATGATGTTGCGGAGATGATAGCTTCAAAAGTAAAGCTGGAAGATGGAGATGTGTTAGTTATATGTTCTACAGTAGTTTCAAAGTCTGAAGGAAGGATCGTTAAGCTCAACAAAGTTGTTCCGAGTGAAAAAGCTAAAGAAATTGCTGAAAAAATTGGAAAGCCTCCAGAGTTTGTACAAGTTGTTTTGGATTGCAGTGAAGAGGTCTTAATTAGTTATCCTTTTTTACTTGTAAAAGCTAAGTACGGTAATATATGTGTAAATGCAGGAGTTGATAGATCGAACGTTGAACAGGGCTGTGCTTTACTTATACCTGAAGATCCGGACAAAAGCGCTGAAAGGATAAGGAAAAGAATAAAAGAACTTTGCAATGTCAACGTTGGAGTTATAATTACAGACACAAATGGAAGATGTTTTAGGAGGGGAGTAGTTGGAGTTGCCATAGGTTGCAGTGGAGTTGAAGTTTTGAGGAGCTGGATAGGTAAGAAAGATCTCTACGGAAACATTTTAGAAGTAACTGTTGAATGCGTAGCAGACGAAATTGCAGCTTTTGCAAACCTTATAATGGGAGAAGCTGATGATGCAATTCCAGCTGTAGTTTTTAGAGGATTGAAAGTTGATGGAAATGGAAAAGCTTCAGAGATCTATAGGAAAGAGGAGGAGGATGTAATTAGGAGATGTCTAAAAAGGTGCTCGTCGTAGGAAGTAACGTTAGAAACGTAGCATCATCTGCAAGAAGAGCTGGATATGAAGTTTTAGCAGTTGCAAGGTTTGTAGATTCAGATTTAAAAATATATTGCAAAGAAGTACATAGGTTTTCAAGTTTGAAAGAGGCTAAAGAAATCGCTGAAGAGTTAGCTGAGAGAGAAAATGCTAAAGTAATCTTAACATCGAGTTGTGAAACTTTAAAAGTAAAAGCAGAACTTCTCTGCAACGATCCAAAGGTTTCTGAAAAAGTTTGCGATAAGTTGAATTTTTATAGAACACTTGAAAAAGCGGGAATTCCTTATCCAGAGCTTGGAGATTTTGGAGAAAATACGATAATGAAGCCTAGAATCGGTGGGGGAGGTGAAGAGGTTAGGCTGGGAAATGAAGATAGAAATGGTTTTATAAAACAAAGGTTTATAGATGGAATACCGTGCTCAGTTTCTTTGATCGTTGGCAGAGAAATTACACCAATAGCTGTGAACAAGATGATCGTTGGATGGAAAGAGTTGAATGCAAAAGGTTTCAGATACGCTGGAAACATAACGCCGTTAGATGTTAGTAATGAAGTTAGAAAGGAAATCGAGAAAATAGCAATAGAAACAGTCTCTCTTTTCGACCTTCTTGGTTCTGTTGGAGTAGATTTTATACTTGCGGAGAAACCATACGTACTTGAAATAAATCCACGTTTTCAAGGTTCTTTAGATACTGTTGAATGGAGTTGTGATGTGAATCTTTTCAAGATGCATGTTATGGCTTTTGAAGGTAAAAAAGTTGAAAAGCCAAAGTTGAAAAGAGTTGCAATTAGAGCAATACTATTTTCTCCAGAAAGAGTAAAAGTTTTAGATGATCTATCTGGAAATCCTTTTTATGCAGATATTCCAAATAGAGGAGATGTATACGAAAAAGACGATCCTCTTGTCTCTATTTTAGCTACCAAATTGGAAGAAGTGATAAGGCGTAAAGAAATTTTCATGAAATATTTATCTCCAATTAAACAAAATCTTTAAATTTTCCAGGTATACACAACTATAAGCCAGGGTGGCAGAGGGGCTATGCGGGGGACTGCAGATCCCCTGACCCCGGTTCGAATCCGGGCCCTGGCTTAAATTTTCTAGACCTATAATTTATCTTATGACAATACCAAGATCTCATCCCAGGTATCAATCTCTTGTTCAAAGGGAAAAGATAGTTGAAGGTATAAAGAATGGAATAGTAGCTCTTCAAGGCTTGATAGCCCATGGAAGAGGAGAGGCTTTTGATTACATTTTAGGTGAAAAATCTCATAGGTTTGCTTTGGAAGCTGAAAAGGCTGCAGTTGCAACTATGCTATTAGCTAAACATCCAGTTATATCTGTAAATGGAAATTCTGCTGTTCTAGCTGGAAAGGAGTTGTGTGAGTTGTCAAAGATCGTTAATGCGAAAGTTGAAGTAAACATTTTCCACTTTTCCTATGAAAGAATTCAGAAGATAAAATCTTTTTTAGAAAAATTTGGATGCGAAGTTCTTGCAGCTTGTGATGCAGAGTTAGCAGGTCTTGAATCCAGTAGGAGGATCGTTGACAGTAGAGGAATTTTAATAGCAGACGTAGTATTAGTTCCGCTTGAAGATGGAGATAGATGTGAAATTTTGAAGAAGCATGGAAAAAAAGTGATCGCAATCGATCTGAATCCACTTTCAAGAACTGCAAGGATGGCGGACATTACGATAGTTGACAACATCGTCAGAGCAGTTCCAAACATGATCAACTTTGCTCGCGAGTTGAAAAACTTTGATAGATCAGAACTAGAGGAAATTGTTAGATCTTTTGATAATAGAAAAGTTCTGGCTGAGGCTGTCAAAGCTATAAAGGAGTACTTGGAAGAAGTTGCTTCAAAGTTTAAGATCGATCAAAAATTTTAAAGTAAATATAAAAATATAATAATATGTGTTATGAATTGAGAGGGAAATGTGAAGTTTTTACAAGTAAGTTAGAGTATGTTCGCTTGCAGAAGAAAATTTAAGATAAGATACGTAGCTAAGCCCGTCTTTCATGTTGAAGCTTTTTAGAGGTATAAACTGTAATGGTAGTAAGTTGTGAAATTTTAAGCTGTCGAACTAGTGTATAAAAAGTATGCAAGCTGGGAATGAAAGATTAGATTCAATTTTCGATAGTCAAGAACTTCCCATTGTTATTTACAATCGATTTGAGACAAGAAAAAGATCAACGTGAAGTTTAAAAGAAAGGATCTGTTAACTAAAGAAATGTTTAAATAGTTAGCTTTATTTTTAATTTTTAGGTGGAAAAATGAAAAAATACTTCTTAGCTGGAATAACAGCTGTTCTTCTTCTGCTCTTGGTTTCGGCAATTTCGGAGGTAAAAGCATCTTCATCGGGAGGCACGATTGAACTTATAGGCAAAGAGTGGAATCATGATCCACTAAAAGTTTACATTAAAGCTCCTTCAGACCTTGTTCCTCACATCCTCACAGCCCTTAACGATTGGTCTAAAGCTTTAGAATCTGCAAGCGGAAACACTGTTGATAATAGTGAAATAGGAGGCAGTGCAGACAATGTTTTCGATTTTGTAATTGTAAACTCAAGTAAAGAAGCTGACATAATTGTAAGCGTGGAAAAAGGAGCAGCTGCAGGAATTCTTGGCATGGCTTTAATTCAAGATAAGGATAGGGACGGCTATATTGACAAAGTTAAGATAAAGGTAAAGGCTGGGCTAAGATTCGATCTTGCAGACTTCAGAAATGTTGTAAGACATGAGACAGGACACGCTTTAGGACTTGGACATGAAATTACTGAGAAAACTGACCTAATGGATCCAACGTACGATGTATCAGCAGTAGGTTACGATATCTACCCATCAACTCTAAACATAAACGCCTTACTATCTATATATTCCAAAGATGGCTTTAGCTTGCCGAATTTGCCACCTAAAGAGATACCGCCAAGTTATTCTGAGTAGACAAATTCTTTTTATTTTTTATAAGATCATTAAGTCGAAGTTCTAAAAATCTAGATCCACCATCTCGGATCTCTTTTTTCTATAAGTTTTTTGTAAATCTCTTCAGCTATCTTTGTTTCAAACTTCAAATCTTCCGCAAAATCTAAGGCCAAATCATTCATTTTTGAATATTCTACAGCTTGAAAAGCGAGTTCTAGCTTATCAGCATCTCTCACGTATTTTTCGACATCACTGAAATCAAAGTCAAAAAGCCTTTGATCTTTCAAAACTCTTTCTTTATCAACTTCGACGTAACTCTTTGCAACCTCATGAAGATCCATCGTCCTAGCTTCGTGAAGATCGTGAAGTAAAGCAGCTGCACACGCTTTAAATGCTTTTTCTTTCTCACCATCTTCAATCGCTAAAAGCATAGCTATTACAGCTGTTCTAAAAGAATGTTCTGCAACACTCTCTGGTAACTTTAAACCTATCTTTAGCCATCCACTCCTTGGAACTGTCTTCAAAGTCCCAACTTCATGTATGAACCTAACAACTCTTTCCACAAAAAAGAAAAAACCTGAGTATAAAAATATCTATGAAACAGTGGCGGTTTGTGGGTTTTGATGATGGTTTCAAAAGTGAAAAAGCATGCGTAGTCGGTTGCGTTTTATGTGGAAAATATGTTGAAGGATTCATGTTTTCTGAAATAGAAGTTGATGGATTGGATGCAACTGAAAAAATAGTTAAAATGTTGAAAAGATCGAAATTCTTCAAGCAAATAAAGTGTATCTTTTTACCAGGTATAACCTTTGCAGGTTTCAACGTTGTAGATATAGAGCAGGTTTGGGAATCTACTGGATCGCCAGTCGTAGTGGTTATGAGGAGAGAACCAAGAAAAGAAGAATTCCTTTCTGCAGCTTCAAAATTGAAAGATGGAATTGAAAGGTTGAAGATAGTTGAAAAAGCTGGAGAAATTAAAAAAATAGAAGATCTTTTTGTTCAACTTGCAGGAATAGATTTAGTTGAAGCAAAAGAATTTTTAAAAGCTTGTACTTTTAAGGGAAAAATTCCAGAACCAGTAAGGATAGCACATCTAGTTGCTTCAGCAGTGATCCATGGTGAATCAAAAGGTAAAGTATAAAAATATAATATAATAAAAATAATAATAAATTTTGGTTACTAATTAAGTTCTTGACAGATGAACTTCATTTTCTAAATTCTTCTGGACAGCTTATTTCATACTGCTCAAATGGGAAAGGGTAATAAGCATTGGAAAAACTTTTTAACGTGTTAAAGATAGATGGTAGTTTCGGTGAAGGAGGAGGGCAGATACTTAGAACTGCTATAGCTCTTTCGTGTTTAACTGGAAAAGCTACAGAGATTTACAACATAAGAGCTAACAGGCCGAATCCTGGGCTTGCTGCTCAACATTTAAAAGGGATAGAAGTTGCAAAACTCGTGAGCGATGCGGAGGTAGAAGGATTAAAGATAGGTTCAAAAAGAGTAGTATTTAAGCCTAGAAGACTTAAAGGTGGAAACTTCAAAGTTGACATAGGGACTGCGGGAAGTGTAACTTTGATCTTACAGACCATTCTACTTCCATCTCTTTTTGCAGAAAAAGAAAGTACTTTTGAAATAATTGGAGGTACAGACGTCTCTTGGTCTCCACCTGTAGATTACTTTAGGTTTGTAACTTTGAAGGCTTTAAAAGAACTTGGAGCAAAAGTTGATCTAAGGTTAATTAAAAGGGGTTACTATCCAAAGGGAGGAGGAAAAATATTTGTTAAAGTAGAACCTTCAAAGCTTAAAGGAAAAGAATTTGAACCGATAAAGGAAAGTATAAAAGGATTAAGCCATTGTCAAAACCTTCCAAGGAGTGTAGCAGAAAGACAAGCTGAAGCTGCTAAAAAATTTTTAGAAAACAAGAAATTGAACGCTGAAATAGAAGTTGAAGTTTCAGAGGGATTATCTACTGGAAGCGGTATAACTGTTTGGAGTTCTTACAAAGGCGGTAGTTCTTTAGGTGAAAAAGGCAAAAGAGCTGAAACTGTTGGGGAAGAAGCTGCAAAAAATTTTCTTGAAGAATATCTAAGTGATTCCGTCTTTGACAGTTATTTAGCAGATCAAGTTATGACGTTCGCTGCAGTTGCAAGTGGTTCAACGAGCTATACGACTAGTAAAGTAACTCTACATCAGATAAGTAATGCGTTCGTAATAAACAAGTTCTTTGAAAATGCTGTTGAGATAGATGAGAAAAGAAAACTTATAGTTGTAAAAGGTTTAGCTTAGCTCTCCAGCTTTACTTCTAATTTTTACTCTCATCTTCTTAGACTTTCTAAGAACTTTCTCAAAGTCACATTTCTCTAGAAAGTAGATTTCACCTGGTATCTTTATATCTGCCAAAGATTCAACTTTTTTCGTTTCAATCAATTTTTTTATGACTAGAGCTTCACTCAAAGCAGATTCGCTTATTATTGCTATATCTGCATGTTTTAAAGCGTATTCGTTTCCATTAAATGCTATAGCAACTCCACCAAGTTCTTTTGCAGCATCAAACATCTTGTAATCAGATATGCTATCTCCAACTGCAATTGGAAAATCTACATTAAATTCTTCACAGTAATTTCTCAATATTTTTGCTTTCTCTCCAGCTCCAACAACTTTTATTTTTTCAAGAACATCTAAAACTTCTTTCCTTGAAAAAATTTCTTCGATCTCTTCAAACCTTGAGCTAGCAATTCTGTCAACTTCTTTTAAGATCTCACTGTCAACTTCTAGATCGAAATCGACTTCTGTTCCATGTATTCTCTTAATTCCCAACATCTCTGCAGAAACTTTTAGGAAATGAACATAACTGGTTGACAGCACAACTGGCTCAAATTTTTTCAAAATTTCTATAGAATCTTTTGCATCTCTAACAAATTTGACAACTTTCTTAGCAAATTCTAAGACAAAACTGTTCCTAACTTTTGCTGCGATTAGAAATGGAACTACTAGTTTTACAGTGTAACCAGCTTCGTATCCGGGTTTTTTGATCGTGTAAGCTAAGTGATCGTCGTACTCGCTTAGAACTCTGTAGAACCTATCGTTGTTGAAAACTGCCATGGTGAGTTCGTAGGCAAAATCGTTCAAAACCCAGCAACCTTCCCAATCTGTGAAAAACATTCTCTCACCAACTTAGCTATTCCTGTAGAATATTGTATGGCTTTTTTCTCTCTCCAAACTAACTCTTTTGGAAGGTAATTCTCTGCAAGTTTTCTCAAAGCAAACTTTCTAACAACTTTTCCGTCAACTTTTCTGACTTTAACGTTTGCGGGCATATTAACTGCAACTTCTATCACATCCCAGTCGAGGTACGGAGTTATCAGCTTTATCTCATTTTCGTAGGAGATCTTTGAATCTCTCACTAAATTTTTCTCTCCAATTCTTTTTACATCGTTTATTAAAGCTTTTTCTAACTCATCATCTTTCAAACTTTCATACTTTTTGTAACCTCCGAAGAGCTCATCGGCTCCTGAACCGAACAAGATTGAACTGTAGCCCAATAGTTTTGCTTTATACATAGTCAAGAATACTGGTACTGCTATAGATATCTGAAGGAAATCGCTCATCTCAACAACTCTCAATGCTTTCTCAGTTGCCCAGAATACATCATCTTTTGAAACTCTCCAAATTTCTAGATCTTTTCCAAGCATTCTTGCAGCTTCCTTAATTTTTTCTTCATCATCTTTTTTAGCAGTTACGGCAATCAAAGGTAGATCGTAGAGAGCTGCGAGAAGAGATGAATCTAGTCCGCCAGAAAAGGCTATGCAAGAACTTCTTATTTTTATTTTAAGTAAAGATCTTTCTATTTTTTCCAAAGCATCGTCGAACTGGATGTTTTCAACCTTGAACACGTCTTCAAATTCAAACTTCTTTCTTTCTATTAAATTTCCTTCATAATCAAACTTCAAAACTTCTCCCGGTAAAACTTCGATCGCATCACCTACGTAACTTTTGAAAGATGAGAAGCACAAGTTTCTATAGTAGAGAGGCTTCCCTCCTAAAACATCTCTAGCTGCAAATACATGTGAAGCTTTAAAGGCTAAACAAGCAAAAAATCCTTTTGTTTCTTTTGGCACATCATCGTATATCCTAATTTTTAAATCTGAATCGAAAAAAACGTTTCCAGATTGTTTGGAAGGATACCTTGCACTAGCATAAATTCTTTTAACTTTTCCGCTTTCGAAATCTGGAAAAGCGTATATTGCCATAAACGTCGTAGCATCATTTATATATTTCTTTTACCCTTCTATCAACATGCCAAACATAAGCGTTGAAAAATTGATCCAAGTACCGATCGAAAAACAGAAAATAGAAATGGTCGAAAGGAAAGGTTTAGGTCATCCTGACAGCTTAGCAGATGGAATTGCTGAAGCTATGAGCAGAGCTTTGAGCAAAGAATACATTAGAAGATTTGGTACAATACTGCACCACAATACAGATAAAACCCAAATTGCTGCAGGCAAATCGAATCCTAGGTTTGGTGGAGGAGAACTTGTTCAGCCGATATTTGTTTTATTAGTTGGAAGAGCTACTAAGAGTTTCGAAGGCGAAACTATACCGACAGATAGAATAGCTTTGAAGGCTGCAAAAGATTACGTCAGAAATGTAATGTCAAATCTCAATCCAGATGTTGATATGATATTCGATGTAAGGATCGGAGAAGGTAGTACAGATTTAAAAGATGTTTTCAGAAGAAAGAAAGGAGAAGTCCCGCTTGCAAACGATACATCAATTGGTATAGGCTACGCTCCCCTTTCTGAAACTGAAAAAGTAGTTTTGAATGTAGAAAAAAGGATCTACAATGAATTTAGAAAAAATGAGAAAGCTGTAGGAGAAGATGTTAAGGTTATGGGTTTAAGGGAAGGGAACAAGATAACTTTAACGATCGCAGCTGCTTTAGTTGATAGATACGTGAATAACTTGAAAGAGTACGATTCTATAAAAATAGATCTGGCAAGCTTTGCAAAAGAAGTTGCAAGGGAATACACTGGTAGAGAGGTTGAAGTTTTCGTAAACACTGCGGACAACTATGAAACTGGCTGCATATATTTAACTGTAACAGGTACTTCAGCTGAGCATGGAGACGATGGGAGCGTTGGAAGGGGAAATAGAGCTAACGGTCTCATAACTCCATGCAGGCCTATGAGCTTAGAAGCAAGCAGTGGAAAGAATCCTGTAAATCATGTTGGAAAAATATACAATGTTTTGGCCGAGATGATAGCTGGAAGGTGTTACGAGGAAGTAAGTGGAATTGAGGAAATCTACGTAAAAGTGTTGAGTCAAATAGGAAGGCCTATAAACGATCCAAAAGTATTGAGTCTGAAGATACTACCAAAGAGCGGGGTTGATTTCGACTTAATATCTTTGAAAGCTAGAAAAATTGCTGAGGAAATGGTAGGAGAGATAACGAAGATTACAGATTTGATAATAGAAGGAAAAATCAGTACATTTTAAAAAATTCAATTGTTCTTTTGTAAGCTTCAACAAAATTCAGAAGTTCGTTTAGATATACGAACTCATCATCTCCATGTATGTTTCCACCAGATGGGCCGTAGTAAAACGCAGGAACACCTTTTTTTCTTACATGCCTTGTGTCTCCAACACCTAAAGAAAAGAATGCTTTTGGTTTTAATCCAAACGATTCTATGACTTTTTTAATAAGATTTAGGAGTAAAACATCTCTTTTAAAATCAACACCGTCGTAAAGAAAACCGTATGCTGGTAAAAATCCTTCTATTATATAATTATCACATTTTAATATTTTCAAAACCTCCTCCATAGAAACCCAAGGAGAAAAGCGAACATCAGCTTTTATTGAACAATTTGAAGCTACAACATTTCTCTTAACTCCTCCACTAATTATTGCTGGATTAAAAGCAGTTTGCCAACTCTTTAAATAAAAATCAAACCCTATCTCTGAAAGCTTTTTTGAATACTCTTCAAAATCCCCCTTCAACTCTTTGAACTTTTCTACAGAATCTATCAAAAACTTCGAAGCTTTGTATATGGCCCCTTCTCTAGGATCTTTTAAAGCAGTATGACCGCTTTCTCCATAAAATTGGAGTTCTAAAGCTAGAACGTTTGCTTGTAAAACACCAACACTATCTAATCCAGTAGGTTCACCTATTATTACAGCATCAGCTTTTTCTTTTTCAAAAACAAAACCCAAACCATTTTTCCCTCCGATCTCTTCATCGCAAGTGAAAGCAAGTTTTAATCCGCAGTTTGTCTTAGCTTTAAGAGAAGCACACATCATAGCTGCAACACTGGCTTTAGCGTCGCAAGCACCCCTACCGTAAATTTTGCCGTTTACAATGACGGGATTCAAGTATATATCTTCAGACGGGACAGTGTCAAGGTGAGACGTTAGCATAAGCGTCGGCTCACCTTTTTCTATTTCGACAACGATGCTCACCTTTTTATCTTCTTTTTCATAGAACCTAACTTTATACGATGAGAATACTTCAGCTATCTTTTCAGCTGCAACACAAGTAGATCCGGGAGGGTTCCTGGTATCGATCTTGATCAACTGAGTCAGCAGATCTACTGCGTTCATAGAAAAACTAGTTGCTTTTTTAAAATTTTTGTAACAAAGATTTATATATATGGGAGATCCTTGATTTGTGGAAAGAGTTTCAACTGGTGTGTTCGGTCTGGATGAATTGATGTTCGGAGGTTTCATTAAAAATACGGTAAACACTGTTCTTGGAACATCTGGATGTGGGAAAACTATTTTTTCCATACAGTTCTTAATGAAAGGTTTAGAGGTCGGAAGGAGATGCGTTTACATTTCCTTTGACCTAGAAGAGGAAGATTTCATTAAAAGTGCAAGATCCCTTGGTTGGAACTTGAAGAGTTTCATAGAAGAAGGATCGCTCTCAGTAAAGAGGTTAGATCCTCAGAGCACTTTGATGGGGGGAGAATTTGTAAGATTTATCAAAGGAGAAGATCTGCAGGTAGTTTTAGATTCTTTTTCTCCATTGATAGCAGAAATGGATAGAGTTAGGAATGAAGTTGGCTGGTTTTTTAGGATGTTAAAGAATTCTGGAACTATTTTGATCACTTTAGAAGAACCTTTTTTGGGTTCAGCAGATGTAAATTTAAACATACCTATATTTTTATCTGACAGTGTTGTGTATTTGAAGTCAATAGGTTACAAAGAACCTTACAGCAGAACTCTGCGAATACTGAAGCATCGCATGTCTCCACATGCTGAAAGTGTTTTTCCATACTTGATCGTTGAAGGTGCGGGCTTAGTAGTTTATGAAAAACGCGGAGAAGGATTTGATGCAGATCTTTCAAACTTTCCGATCTCAGAAAATGGAAAAAATGCACTTAAGAATCTCTTTAAGGAAGGAGTGTTGACTAGAGAAGATTATGAAACGATAAGGAGAAGGCTATGGAAACGTTAAAAGAGATCCTTTCTCCTCTAATACTTGATGAATCGATCCCTCTGATAACTATTCACAGGATGGATGGAGTAGTAGTGTTTTCTGAAATAAAAAACAGAAAAATTCTGAATTTGTTAGATTTCTTGCAAAAACAAGTAGAAGTTATTCTAAACAGCTTAGAAGAATTTGAAGAATTAGAAATAAAAATAAACAAAAATTATAGGTTGTTCGTTGCACCACTAACTAGAACTCTAGTTCTAAGCCTTTTAGTGCACGAAGAAAAATCTTCAATGTACAAAATCAGGATAGATGTTCTAAACGTGAAGAAAAAATTCGAAGAACATGTCAGAGTTTATTTATACTAGTCTTCCAGATAGATCTGCTGTAGAAGACTTGAAAAAGAAAGTCAAAAGAAAAGATTATGGATTAGCCATATTGTTTTTAACGAAAAGTCTTTTAAGATACGTTAAGGAACTTTCAAAACTCTTTGAAAAAACCGTTTGCGTTCAAGTAGAAGGATTTGCAGTGAAAGATGAAGTTTGGACTAGGGGAGGAATTCTATGGCTTATAGATGAGGAAGTTGAAGTTGAAAGATATTTTGGCGATGCTGATAGTTTGATAGATAGGCTTAAAAGATCTAAAAGCTCCAGTTCTAGTTTACTCTTTGTTCCAGTAATTTACCTGAAAGGGAAGTTGTCTATTTTAACCTCTTTGATTAAAGAAAGAAAAATTTATGAAAAATATAAAAAAGGAGATAGTTATGCTTTGATCGAAGCATCTAAACTTTTAAGAGAGAGGTTCGTCTATCCGATAAACGATGTACTTAGAGTTTTCAGAGATAGAAATGAAAAAGTCCTCTCGATCAATCTTATGCCTTTAGAGATTGGATTCAACGAACCAAAAATTTTCATCGATGGAAGAGAAGTTGGAAGAAGTTTGGTTAGAGTAAAGATTAAAGCAGATCTGGAGTATTACGATACTTTTCCAGAGAGAGGAAAAAGTTTGGAGGAGAACGTTGAAATTTTAAGGAACGAGATAAATATTTCAGGAGCAGCTGAAGC
>JANXDX010000008.1 GCA_025058735.1 Archaeoglobaceae archaeon
ATAAGCAGGATGTACAGGGATGTCAGGATACTTGAAATATACGAGGGGACTAGGGAGATAGAGGTTGAGATAGTTGCAAGATCCTTGCTTGGAAAGATACCTTCTAGGTTGAGTTACGTGAGAAAGCATCCTTTTGGTTAAATTTTAATATATTTTTATTTTATTTTGTAATAATTCTATCTATTTCCAATTTAATTAATTTTAATAATATATATAATAGAATTTTCAAAACCTTTACTTTAAAGAAACGTGTTATTCGTTGTTAAAAAACACAAAGCTTTTAACTCTACGCCTCAATTTTGAAGCATGAAAGTAAATGGAGTAGAAGTAGAAGAAACTTTTGCAGAAGCGTTCGATATAAGAATTGCTAGAGTTTTGATCACTGCTTACGACTATTATTGGGCCTGGGTTGCTGCAAATGAAGCCACAGGTTTTGGAACTTCTATAATCATGTGTCCAGCCGAAGCTGGTATAGAAAAGAAAGCCTCTCCAAATGAGACTCCAGATGGTAGGCCAGGGTATTACATAATGATATGCCATCCAAGTAAGAAGAGCTTGGAAGAACAGCTACTTGCAAGAATAGGTCAGTGCGTATTAACTGCGCCAACTGCTGCAGCTTTCAACGGTTTACCAAATGTTCCAGATAGATTTGATACTGGATTCAAATTGAAGTTCTTTGGAGATGGTTATGAGAGAGAAGTTGAAATTGCTGGAAGGAAATGTTATGCAGTACCAATGATGCAAGGTGAATTCATTGTAGAGAGTCACTTTGGTTATGTAAGCGGAATAGCTGGTGGAAACTTCTTCATAATGGCTGAAAACCAGCCATCAGCTTTAGCAGCAGCAAAAGCTGCAGTAGATGCTATATCGAACGTTGAGGGAGTAATAACTCCATTCCCAGGAGGAATAGTAGCTTCAGGATCAAAGGTTGGTGCAAACAAGTACAAGTTCTTGAAAGCTTCAACGAACGAGAAGTTCTGTCCAACGCTTAGAGACAAGGTAGAAGGTTCACAGATACCTATAGGAGTCAAAGCTGTTTATGAAATTGTCATAAATGGATTGAATGCAGAAGTTGTTAAAAAAGCGATGAAAGTAGGAATTGAAGCTGCTACAAGGATCCCAGGAGTTGTTAAAATTACCGCAGGCAACTATGGAGGTAAACTTGGAAAACACTTGATACATCTAAAAGATCTATTCTAATTTTTATTATTTTTATTATTTTATGAATATTTTGATCCTTTCGGGCTTAGATCCAGTAGGTGGAGCTGGAATCTCTGTAGATGTAAAAGTTGCTCGTAGCTTAGGTCTACATCCTTTACCGATCGTTACAACTTTAACAGTTCAGAATACCTGTGGCGTAAGAGAAGTTTTTCCAGTAGATTCAAAAATTCTAGAAAAACAGTTGTCATTTTTGCTCGAAGATGCGAACGTTAGCGCAGTCAAGATAGGATTGATTTCTAGCACTGATACTTCAAAAGTTTTATTAGATTTTATTAAAAACATCGATTCTCCAAAGGTCCTCGATCCTATCATATACGCTGGAGCTGGGGGAAAAATAGGATGCGAAGATGCTTATAAGATGTTGATGAGTCATGTAGATGTAATAACTCCAAACTTCACCGAAGCAAAGATTCTTAGCGGTAAAAGTGATGTAATTGAGGCTGGAAAAGAGTTGAAAAAATTAACAAAAGCTGTAATAATAACTGGCGGTGAACTTGGAGGAAAAGATCACGTTTTTGAGGAAAAAAATTACACTGTAGAAGCTGAATTTATAAAAATATCAATCCATGGCACTGGATGTGTTTACAGCACAGCACTTGCATGTTATTTAGCAAAAGGTAGAAATTTGGAAGATTCGACAAGACTTGCAAGAATTTTCGTTTTAGAAAGTGTAAAAAAAGCTTTAAAAGTAGGTAAATGCCGCTTGTGTGTCAACCCATAATTTTTTCAATGTCTTCACCACTGTAAAATATTTCCTGAATTCCATCGTATATATCTTCCATTCCAAACCCTTTTACTGCTGAAACAGGTATTAAAGGTCTGAAAAATCCAGAAGCTCTTAAAACATTAAATAGTTCTAAACTCAAAGTTTTTCTTTCACTTGAAATTTGATCAAAGAGAACTTCTGGATTTTTACTCCATTCCAAGATCTTTTCAAGTTCACGATCGCTCAAAACGTCAGCTTTTGAAAGAACTTGGATCTGGGGAATTTCTAGTCTAAAAACTGCTGAAGATGCCATAAAAAGAAGAGAAAGATAGCCAGCAGGTTTTTTTGATAAAATTGGATCAAACAAGTAAACCATTAAACTTCTGTCAACTCCAAGAGCTTTTGTTAAAATTATACTGCTTTCTCTTAAAGTAAAAAGCTCCATTTGTCCAGGAGTATCGATGAGTACTATTTCAGAGTTTGAAAGTTCAATTTCATCCACTATATCGTCTATCAGAGTTGTTATCATATCTGCTCCAATTATCTGAGCTCCGTTTGGTCCGACGTTGTACTTGCTCATTATATCTTCCAAAGTATAGTACTCGCGAACATCGAAGTCTGCTGAGTAAGGGACGAACTCAACTCCTGGATCTAAGTTTATAACCATACAATCTATCCTTTTCAAGTCTAACCATTCTGCAAAAGATTTTGTCAGAAAAGTTTTTCCTGAACCGGCAGTTCCTACGAAGTAAACGATCACCTGCTGCATGTTATTCTCTACTCTTGCGACTCAAAATCTCTACTGTATTTTTTGTTTTAAAACCTCTTATAAATTTCTTTGCATCTAAAACTACTGGACAGTGAGGGGGACAATTTAAAAATCCTTGGATCCTACAATTCGAAAAGTTCGTACACTGTAAAACTCGAACTTTGTTGGAAACGCTTACTATTGCTGTCAATCTTTTGCTTTTAATTTCTAACAGCATGTTGCAAAATAAACCTAAATTTTTTAAATTTTTCTATTAATCGATAAATTATTTATTTCAAAATTTCAGACCACTGATCTTTTCAATTTCATCTTTTTGCTCTCTAGCCCTCTTTTTAGATATTTCGGTTATCCAACTTAACTGTGGATTTTCTCTGTTTACATTATCTAACCTTCTTATGAAATCTTCAAAACCAACTTTTTTATCTCCAAAAGTTATGTTGTCAGCAAAACTAACTATCTTCTCTTCCAAAGTTTCCGGCATGTAATCTTTTTTTTCTAGGCCTAACTTTTCAGCTTCTTCAGCTTTCAAGCCAGCACTAAAATGTCTTTCTACGATCTTGATCAATTTTTCGCTGAAACCCTCTTTTTCCAAAATCTTTGCAGACATCAAAAAATGTTTAAACGGATCATTGGTTATAGCTCTTCCAATATCATGTAAAAGAGCCCCGATCAAAACTGCATTGACGTCAACGTTGTATCCTCTTTTTTTTGCTGCATCAGCTATTTCTAAGGCTGTCTTAGCTACAGCTATGCAATGTTTTCTTATATTTTCTGGAAGATTGTATTTTTCCCACAACTCTCTAACTTTTTCTGGAATTTTCATTATTTCCCTCCATAGAGCTGTGAACGTTTTAGTTTTTCAGTGTTCAATTTCAACTAATAAAATTTTGTGTCTTAGAAGTATGAAAGTATTTTATATTAAATTTTTATAAATAGTAAAGTTCCATTCTCTTTGTTAACTGACCGATTTGTCAAATCTAGCAATAAATTCAACAGCGTTGAAAAAGGCTCCTCAAAAAACATATATTTTTTTGCTGCAACCTTTACTTGTGAACACGTTTGGTTATTTGTTTAGAGTTACAACTTGGGGAGAAAGTCACGGAAAAGCTGTTGGATGTGTAATAGACGGTTGTCCCGCTGGATTGAAAATAGATCATGAATTTATAGCAAAAGAAATGCAAAGAAGAAAACCAGGAGGAATTTTCTCTTCGAAAAGGAGAGAGGAAGATGTTGTAGAGATCCTTTCTGGAGTTCTAGATGATGTTACACTGGGAACTCCTATATCTATTCTGATAAGAAACGTTGACGTTGATTCAAGTAGTTACGAAAAAATAAGAACTGTGTTTCGTCCAGGACATGCAGATTTTACGTACTGGGCGAAGTTTGGTATTTATGACTGGAGAGGAGGGGGAAGAGCTTCTGGAAGAGAGACTGCTGCAAGAGTTGCTGCTGGAGCTATAGCTAAACTTATTCTTAAAAGATTTGGGATAAAAATCTTTGGATATGCCAAAGAAATAGCAGGAATAAAATTCAGAGTTGAAGATCCAGAGAAAGCTTTTGAAATTTCTGAGAAAAGTCCAATAAGATGTCCAGATAGCGAGATGGAAAAGTTGGCAGAAGAAAAAATAGTTGAAGCTATAGAAAGTGGAGACAGTGTAGGAGGAATAGTAGAATGTGTAGCAAAGAATGTTCCTCCTGGCTTAGGGGAACCTGTCTTTGGTAAACTAAATGCATACCTAGCTTATGCTGTAATGAGTATTCCTGCCGTTAAAGGTGTTGAAATAGGAAGAGGTTTTGAAGTTTCAAGACTTAGAGGTAGTGAAAACAACGATCCAATAATTTTAAAAGATGGAAAAATTCGCTTTGCTAAAAACGATGCAGGAGGAATACTTGGAGGAATATCGAATGGTGAAGATGTTGTAATTAGAGCAGCGGTAAAGCCTACACCATCGATATCAAAAGAGCAAAGAAGTATCGATTGGGAAAAGATGGAAGAGGTAAGTGTTAGTGTAAAAGGTAGGCACGATCCTTGTATAGTTCCAAGGGCAGTTCCAGTTGTTGAAGCTATGGTTTCTCTAGTCCTTGTTGACTGCATGATACTTCAACAGATCGTTCCAAGGAAACTATGAAATTGGTAGAAGTTTACAAGAAGATCGGTAAAGTTTCGTGGAAAGTGCTTGAAGCTATATTTGAGAACATGTGGGACTACAAGTTCGTCCCTTTACAGATAATATCGAACAGAGCAAATGTAAGTGAAGAGAAAGCTAGAAAAATCTTGAAAAGTTTATCTGATCTTGGAATAGTAATAAATAAGCAGACAGAGTATGAAGGTAGTGCCTTCACGTTTTTAGGATTGAGTCTTTTCTCTTTGAATAGACTAGTCAAGAGGGGAATAGTGAACGCAGTAGCAGATCAGATGAGTGTTGGTAAGGAGAGCTCGATCTTCAACTGTTACTCGGAGAAGTTTGGAGAATGTATAATAAAATTTTATAGAATTGGTCATACAAGTTTTAAAAAAGTAAAAGAGAAAAGGGATTACGGAGATCTGCACTTTTCCGTCTTAGCTGTAAGATCTGCTAAAAGAGAATATGAGACTTTAAAAAGGCTTCAAGGTCTTTCTGTTCCAGAAGTATACGCGTGGGAAGGAAATGCAGTAGTTATGCAGTTGATCGAAGCAGATGAACTTTACAAGGTTAAGTTGAAAAATCCAAACGAAGTTTTAGACATGATAATAGAGGAGATTAAAAAGATCGTTAAAAGAGGAGTTGTACACTGTGATCTTAGCCAATTCAACATACTTGTAAGAGAAGATGGAATATGGTTCATAGATTTTCCTCAAAGTGTAGACGTCAACAGCGAAAGCTGGCTAGAATATTTGAGAAGAGACGTTTCAAATGTTTTGGAATACTTCTACAGAACTTATCGGATAGAAAAAAATATCAACGAAGTTTTACAACATATAATCAATGGTTAAAGCTGTCGGTATCGATGTCATCGGCGGATCTACTAAGAAGTTTGCACTAGTATCTATCGGTGACATGGAATTTTCTAAGATAGTATCCAAAGCTAAACTTTTCAAGATAATAAATTCAATCAAACCAGAAATAATAGCAGTCGACAACGTCTTTGAGATCTTTGAAGATAAGAACGATTTGCTTTCATTTTTGAAATTTTTCCCAGGTAGTTCGAAACTAATACAAGTTTGCGGACAGGAATCTTTACATAGCTTAGCAAAGCGTTTTGGATTAAAATTAGATGTAAGAAATCCTTTTGAAGAGGCAAGAGCTGCTGCTATATTAGCAAGCTTAAACGTTGGCTATGAAGTTTCAGTTTTTACAAACAAGACAAAGATCATAATTTCAAGGGGAAGAAGTCTTGGAAGAGGTGGATGGAGACAGAAAAAATATTGTAGAAGAGTTCATGAATTAGTTAGACAAGTTTACATAGATATTAAGCAAAAATTGATAGAGAAAAATTTGGATTTTGTTGAAGAAATTAGAAAAGGTTACGGTGGATTTTCAAGAGCAGTTCTAATAGTTAACGCTCCAAAAAGTGATGTTCCAATAAGCCCGTTTAGAACAAAAGATGTTCAAGTGAAAGTTGAGGCTATAGAAAAAGAAAAGATCGAACTCATACCACTTTCCAAAACCTTGAGGTACACGATCGTAGGCATAGATCCCGGAGCAACAACTGCTGTAGCTGTTTTAGATCTGAAGGGAAATTTGATCGACGTAACAAGTAAAAAGAACTGGAAAGTTTCCGAAGTTATAGAACACCTGACATCTCTCGGAAAACCTGTTATAATTGCGACGGACAAAAGTTCTCCACCAGATTTTGTGCAAAAAATCAAAGCCTCTTTCAACGCGATCCTTTATTCACCAAAAGAGGATATAAATACCGAAAGAAAGAAGATCCTTACGCTGAAGTACAAAACTTTCAACGATCATGAAAGAGATGCTTTAGCTGCAGCTTTGGAGGCTTTCAATGTACATAAAAGTAAATTCATAAATATAGAAAAAAGGATCCCTTCTGGGGTTGACGTCGATAGAATTAAAGCTGAAGCATTGAAAGGGACACCTGTAGCTGCTCTGTTACAAAGCAATGATGAATTTGAAGTAGAAGAGAAAAAAGAGAAGAAAGATGAATTTATACCAAAATCTGAATTAGAAAAAAGAGAAAAAATAATTTCAGAGTTAAAAATAGAGAACGAGATTTTGAGAGATGAGATTTCAAAGCTGAAGGATGAAATAGAGAAACTTAGACAAAAGATAGTGTTCATGTCGAAAGAGGAGTATGAGAAAATAAGAAAAGATAGGTACGTTTGTGATCTTGAAAAGAAGATCTCTGAACTTTCAAGCGAGATCAGGAGAAAAGATGATGAAATAAAGAGACTTCAAAAGATCGTAGAAGACTTGAAAAAACTAAGAGATCTAACTTTGAAAGGATGGAAAGAAGTAAAAGTTTTGAAAAAGTTTACAAATGATGAAATAGAGGCTGCAAAAATATGTGAAGGCGACATAGTATACATAGTAGATTCAAGCGGTGGAAGTAGAGCTGCTGCAGAGCTTTTAGCATCTAAAAAGATAAAAGCCATAATATACGGTAAGGAGATGTCCCATCTAGCTGTAGAAGTTTTTGATCAATTTGCAGTTCCAAGGATAAAAGATGATAAACTTGAGGTGTTTGTTGTAGAAGATTTTGGAGTCGTAAAAAGTGATGAGTTAGAAAAAGCTTTGAAAACTGCGATTGAAGAAGTTAAGAGAAAGAAAATTAAAGAGATTGAAAAGCTTTTTGAAGAGTACAGAAAAAAGAACTTATGAAGATCATTTTTTCTTCAATGTTTCTTTACGAGTATTCAACAGATATGATTTCAAAAGCAGCTGAACTTGCTGAACTTGACGGAGTAGAGTTTTGGCCCGAAACACCACATTTTTGGATCGACAGAGATGAGAGAAAACTTGAATGCTTGAAAGATCTATACATTGCCTTGCATGCTCCAGTTTTAGATCTAAATCCTGTTTCAGTCAACAAAAAACTCTGTAACCTTGCAATCGAAGAGAATCTCTATTCGATCTCTTTAGCATCTAAGTTGAAAGCTGAGATAGTTACGATCCATGCGGGAAAAAGGAGTGCAAGAAGACCCCCAGTTTGGGCCGATTACTTGTCACTTCACAGGTTTCTAAGGATACTAAGCAAATATTCTAGAATAAAAAATATAAAATTATCTTTAGAAAATTCAGAACCAAGTGTAAATTCCCTTTGCAAAGAGCCAGATGATGTTTATCCGTTCATAAATTCTTATAATATCTTTTTCACCTTCGACATTAAGCATGCTCTTTTGACTAGAAAAGTAGATAGGTTCATAGAAATCCTTTTCGACAAGATCGTCAACGTACACGTAAGTTATTACGATGAGAGAAATCACCATATAGAACCTAGTAAGAGCAAAGAAGTTCCTAAAATTCTGGAGACTTTGTCTGAATACGATTACAAAGGATTGATCACATTGGAATTGGATGATCTTGGAATTGGAAACCTAAACTATTCTAAAAAAATAGAAATATTAAAGAGAGAGGCAAAATTCGTTTCATCTTTCTTTACTTAAGATTGAATTTTTTTATAAATGAACTTACATATTTAGATCTCATCTTCTTTTTTCATAAAACTTCGTCCATTTGAGTTTTCTAGGATTTCTTTTAAGTTTTAACATGTTTTTTTCACACTTCCTTGAGCAGAAGTACAGTATTCTTCCATCTCTCATTACAAGCATTTTTCCAGTACCTGGTTCTATTTCGTATCCGCAAAAACTACAAGTTCTCTTCTCCATACAACTCACTTGACTACTAACTTCCTAGCCTCTCTAGCAGTCTCTTTTATCATCAAGACGTCTCCAACTCTTACAGGTCCAAAGACGTTTCTAGTTACTATTCTACCTTTGTTCTCTCCAGCTAATACTCTAACCTTCACTTGAGTAGCTTCACCATGCATTCCTGTTCTTCCAATTATTTCTACAACTTCAGCTGGCTGAATATCCTCTTCTTCAGGCATGAATAACACCTCAAGCTGTTATCTCTTCTTCATCAAACCTTTGATCTTGTTTATCAAATTTGCCAGTTCTTTTTTTGCATCACCCTCATCTATTATAGCTGCTGATGCGCAGTTGACCTCTATACCTACAGCTTTCCCTAACTCTGCTTTGCTTTTAACGTAAACATACGGTATGTTCTTTTCTTCGCAAAGCAAAGGTAAATGAGCTACTATTTCTGGCGGGTCTACATCTATGGCTATGTAAACCAGCTTAGCTAAGCCCCTTTCTACACTCTTAGTAGTTTCGTTTGTCCCTTTTTTTATTTTTCCAACTTGTCTGACTTTTTCCAGTAGTGAAAGTGCTTCTACTTGCATCTCTTCTGGAACTTCAAACCTTACGTACATCGGAAGTGGCACTCTCATCACCTCTCCATCATCGGCTCAAGTGAAAAGTGTAGATCAGTTTAAAAGGTTTTACTACCAAAAGCAAAAAGCTTATATACATTTCACAAGCTTAATCCTTCATGACAAGAATACTCTCAAATAAAATGCTAAGTCTCATGATAAAGGATAGAAAAAGAGGAGGGTTGAATCCAATAATTGCAGAGATAAAAGTCTATTCACCGAAACAAGGAGATCTTTTAAGAGGGAGAGACCCAATGGAGATTTTAAAAGTTTACGAAAGTTGTAAAGTTGCAGGAATCTCATACATAACTGCAAAAGAGTTTAGAGGAGATTTTGAAGTTCTAAAAAAGATTTGCAAATCAACAGAATTACCAGTTTTAAGAAAAGATTTTATAAAAAGAAAAGATGATATAGAAAGTTCTTGCGAAGCTGAAGTTTCAGCCCTTCTTTTGATTGCCAGGATTTTGAAAGACAAAACTGCTGAATTCGTTGATCTTACACATGAACATGGAATGGAAAGCTTAGTCGAAGTTCACAGTGAAGAAGATGTTAGAATAGCTTTAGAAACAAAAACAAAGCTAGTAGGAATAAACAACAGAGACATATTTAGTGGATACGATGGAAGTGTTGAAGTGACGACGAAGATTTCTCCAATGATAAAAAACAGGTTGAAGATAAGTGAAAGTTGCATAAAAACTTTAGAAGATTTAAAAGTTGCTTTGAAATTTGCAGATGCAGCTTTAATTGGAACTGCTTTTATGAGAGCTGAAAAAACCTTTGATTTTGTAAAGAGTTTTGTGGAGGCAAGATTATGTTGAGAAGTATTGTAGAGAGAAGACTTAGTTTTGAAGAGGCTTACGAACTTTTTGATTACTTTTTGAAGGAATCTGATATAAAAGTTGCAGCTTGCCTAGCAGCTCTGCAGGCGAGGAATGTTAGTAGTGAAGAGCTTGCAGGCTTTGCAAAAGCTATGAGAGATAACTGTATAAAAATCGATCTTGGTGAAGTTTGCGATACCTGCGGAACTGGAGGAGATAATGCATCAACAATAAACGTCAGTACTGCAGCGGCTATAGTTCTTTCATGTTTTAAAAAAGTTGCAAAACATGGAAACAGGAGTGTAACGTCAAGAAGTGGATCTGCAGACGTTTTGGAATCTTTAGGAATAAGGATCGTTGAAAAAGACAAGTTAAAAGATATGATCGAAAGAACCAACTTTGCATTCCTTTTTGCTCCAAAGTTTCATCCACTTCTTCAAAAATTTTCTAACTTAAGGAAAGAACTAGGAATAAGAACAATATTCAACTTAGCAGCTCCACTTGCAAACCCTTCTGAACCAAAGTATCAGTTGATAGGTGTTTCAGATCCTAGGCTCGTTGAAGTTGTGGCAGAGGCAGCAGAAATGCTGAAAATAAAAAGAGCAATAGTTGTTTGTGGAATAAAAGTAGACGAAGTTAATCCTAGTGGAGAAACGATAGTTGCAGAGGTTGAGAATGGAATAGACTTTTACAAAGTTTATCCAAAAGATTTTGGCTTCGATTCTTGCAAAATAATTCCATGCAGTGATGCTAGAGAAAGTGCTACTAGAATAGAGGCTGTTTTTAGAGGTAAAGGGCTTAAAGAGGATGAAATTTTCATAAACATCAATTCAGCAATGGCTTTATTTGCCTCAGGTTTCAGCTTTAAAGAAAGTCTAGAATTGGTAAAAGTAGCGGATGTTGAAAAGAAGTTGGAGGTGTTGAGGTGCGTTTCGAGTTCGTTGATCCAGTAAAACTTTACGCCTCATTGAAAGATGAGCACAACCCTTTCATCCTAGAATTTGAAAAATTTAGAGAATCTAAGTATACTCTCGTTTCTGCAAATCCAACTTTTACTTTAAAGATTGGAAAATTTGGAACAAAGATAGACAACGATAGATTTTCAAAAGAGATGAATCCATTTAAAGCTTTAAAAAGTTTTAAAAGTCTTCCTGGAATCCTTGTAGGCTATATTCCTCACGATTTCGTTCACTACTACTTGGAAAAAGATTTCGATGAAGAAAGTGTTTTCTGTTACTACGAGAACTTCTTCGCCTACGACGGTTCAACACTTACATTTTATGGGAAAGACGTTGAATGGGCAAAAAAGGTTGTTGAGAGGGCGAAAAAAATAGACGTAAAAAGTGAAAAAATTTCTTCTGAGATTCTATACACTGATGCGAGTTTTGAAGAATTCGTTGAAATGGTTGAAAAAGCAAAAGATTACATTTATGCTGGAGATGCTTTTCAGATAGTCTTATCCAGAAGTTATGTCGTAAAAAATGATGCAGATCCATTCAAAATTTATTTGAGAATGAGAGAAATAAATCCAAGCCCATACATGTTCCTTGTCGATTTCGATAAGAAAATAGTTGGAACTTCTCCAGAAACGATGGCTTCAATCTTCAACGGAGTTTTAAAAGTTAATCCAATAGCTGGAACTACAGCTAGAGGAAAGAATGAGTACGAAGATTTAATTTTAGCTAAAGAAATGCTTTCAAGTGAAAAAGAAATTGCAGAACATGTGATGCTGGTAGATCTTGCAAGGAACGATGTAAGAAAAGTCTGTAAAACTGGAACTGTTGAAGTTACAAGGTTCATGGATGTTCTAAAGTACAGTCACGTCCAACATATAGAAAGTGAAGTTGTCGGAAAAATCGAAGATGATAAGGATTGCTTCGATGCAGCTGAAGCAGCTTTTCCAGCAGGAACTTTAATTGGAGCTCCAAAACTGAGAGCTATCGAAATAATAGATGAAATTGAAAAATCTAAGAGGAGAATCTATGGTGGATGCGTTGGTTATTTCTTAAACAGCTCAGCTGAGATGGCAATAGCTATAAGAATGGTTGAAATTGATAAAAACTGTGAAGTTAGAGCTGGAGCTGGAGTTGTAGCTGATTCAAAAGCTGAAAATGAATTTATTGAAACTGAGAGGAAGATGGCTGCAGTTTTGTTAGCTTTAGGTGTTAAGGATGATAGTAGTTATTGACAATAAAGATTCTTTTGTTTGGAACGTTGTAGATTACGTTTCAATTTTTGACAAAGTAGAAGTACTTCCAAACACTGCGAGTGTTTCAGATATAAAGAAATTTGATCCAGATGGAATAATCATATCATCCGGCCCCGGAAGTCCTGAGAACAAAAAATACATAGGAAACTGCTTTGATTTTTTAGATCTCGGAATTCCTTTACTTGGGATTGGCCTTGGATTTCAGATAATAAGTTACTTCTTTGGAAGCAAGATCGTAAAAGTCAAACCGATGCACGGTAAAGCTTCCCTCATCTACCATGATAAGAAAAATATATTCGAAGATGTAACAAATCCACTCAAAGTAGGTAGGTACAACTCTTTGGCAATAGAAAGTGTTCCAAACAATTTTAAACTTACAGCAATCTCTGATGACGGAATAATAATGGGAATAAGACACAAAGAAAAAATGATCGAAGGTGTTAACTTCCATCCAGAAAGCATTTTGACTCCAAAGAACGAAGGTTTGAAGATCTTTTCAAACTTCGTAAAAATTTGCCATGTTCGTTAAGATCTGTGGTATAAAAAGTTTTGAAGAGCTTAGAACAGTTGAAAAATATGCAGATGCAACAGGAGTAATCGTCAGGACTGAATCAAAGCGTAGAATAGGAGAAGATCTTGCAAAAGAGATCATAGAAAATTCAAAAATACCCGTTTTTTTGGTTTCAACTTTAAAAAACTTTGAGGATTGGAGGGAAGTTATAAGCTACTGTAAACCTGAATGGATACAGATACATGCGAAAGTTGATAAAGATTTGGTTGAAAAAATAAGATCGATTTTTGGAGTTTCGATCGCTTTAGTCTTTGAAGTTCCTACGATCAGCTCGAATCCATTTGAAGATGCTGAAAAAATAATAAAAGCTGCAAGAAATTTTAATGCAGATCTAACAATATTGGACAGTGGTAGAGGATCTGGGAAACTTCACGACCTAAGAGTTAGCAAACTTGTAGCCGAAGAAATCGATATAGTCCTTGCAGGTGGTTTAAACCCTGAAAACGTAGCAGAAGTTGTGAAGTTTGTAAAACCTTACGGTGTTGACGTTTCAAGTGGAGTAGAAAAAGAAGGAAAAAAAGACGAAGATCTTGTAAAGCTTTTCTTGGAAAAGCTAGGTGTTAAAAAGAGTCTCTTTAGATAAGTTTAAATACTTTATGTAAGCATAAACCTAAAAAATGGGAGTGAGCGCATGAGGTTTGGAGAATTTGGTGGGAGGTTTGTTCCTGAAGTTTTAATCCCTCCACTCGAAGAACTTGAAGATGCTTACAGTAGATTTAAAAACAACGTAGAATTTCAAAAGATGCTTGATTACTATTTAAAAAACTACGCTGGCAGACCGACTCCGCTCTATTTTGCAGAGAATCTCACGAAGAAGGTCGGAGGGGCTAAAATATATTTGAAAAGAGAAGATCTTTTGCACGGAGGAGCTCATAAAATAAACAATACAATTGGTCAAGCTTTGCTCGCAAGATTCATGGGTAAGAAAAGGTTGATCGCAGAAACAGGTGCAGGGCAGCATGGAGTAGCTACTGCAATGGCAGGAGCTTTGTTTGGTATGAAAGTTGACATATACATGGGAGTAGAAGATGTTGAAAGACAAAAAATGAACGTTTTTAGGATGAAGATACTTGGTGCAAACGTAATTCCAGTAGACAGTGGAAGCAAAACTTTGAAAGATGCGATAAACGAAGCTTTGAGAGACTGGGTTTCGAGTTTCGAATACACTCACTATCTAATAGGTTCGGTTGTTGGTCCACATCCTTATCCTACTATCGTTAGAGACTTCCAATCTGTGATAGGAAAAGAAGTAAAAGTACAAATTTTGGAAAAAGAAGGTTTTCTGCCAGATGCGATCGTAGCTTGTGTCGGTGGTGGAAGTAATGCAATTGGGATTTTTTATCCATTTATTAAAGAGGATGTCCGTTTAATTGGAGTTGAAGCTGCAGGAAAAGGATTAGATACCGGAAAGCATGCTGCATCTCTTTTAGCTGGAGATAAAGGGATTCTCCACGGAATGTTTTCATACTTTTTGCAAGACAGCGATGGACAAATAGCTACAACACACAGCATAGCAGCTGGGCTTGATTATCCAGGAGTTGGACCTGAACACGCTTGGCTGAAAGAAATTGGAAGAGCAGAATATGTAGCGGTTAAGGATGATGATGCTTTAAAAGCTTTTTTAGATCTGTCAAAGCTTGAGGGAATTATTCCAGCTTTAGAATCTGCGCATGCTTTAGCCTACGCTGTAAAAGTAGCTGAAGAGATGGAGAAAGATGAGGTAGTAGTTGTAAACCTATCTGGAAGAGGAGACAAAGACTTAAATATAGTAATGGAGGCTCTAAAATGTTGAAAAAAGATCTTTTAGTTTTTCTAACTGCTGGAGATCCAGATACAAAAGCAACTTTGGATTTCATGCTTTCTGTTGAAAAGTATGCGATTATTGAACTTGGAATACCTTTCAGCGACCCGATTGCAGACGGAAAAACAATACAACGCTCCTACTATAGAGCTTTAAAGAACGGGTTCAGAGTTAAAGATGTTTTTTTAATTGCAAAGGAATTTAGGCAGCATTCAGAAAAGCCCCTTGTACTGATGACTTACTACAATCCAGTTTTCAGGCTAGGTTTAGAGAAGTTTGTTGAGAGAGCTAAGGAGAGTGGATTCAATGCAATTCTTTTGGTAGATCTTCCAATAGATGAAGCAGGAGCTTACTTAGAAGTTTGCAGGAAATTTGAAATTGGAACTGTTTTTTTGGCTGCTCCGAATACAAAAGAGGAGAGGTTGAAAGCAATAGATGATGCAAGCACTTTCGTATACCTAGTTTCTCTGTACGGAACGACTGGAGCTAGAGAAGAGCTATCAAGTCTAGCACTAGATCTTCTCTTTAGAGCTAAAAAAATATGTAAGAAACCGTTGGCAGTTGGCTTCGGAATTTCTAAAGCCGAACATGTAGAAAAGTTGATAAAAAATGGAGCAAATGGAGTAGTAGTTGGAAGTGCTGTAATTGAAATAATTGAAAAATTTGGAAAAGATGCTGGAAAATATTTAGAAGAAAAAGTGAAAGAACTTAGCAGAGCTTTAAACTAACAAACTTTCATAGATTTTTAATTTTTCTTTTATTTTCTGTGGTAAATATACATGATCAAATATTTTTCCTTCGCTCTTTCTCAACTCAAGAACTTCAACTATTTCTTTGTACTTCCCTCCAGCTAATCCATTTGCTAAAACAGCTGCACCTTCTGCAGCCTCTTTTGCAACTTTTGCACTGCATTTCAACTTTACAACTTCAACTTTGATGCCGAGATCTTTGAAGAAGTCCAAGATTTTTTCTCTAAGATCTTTAAAGAAATCTGGAATTCTTGAAAACCTTCCACTCAGTAAGATTTCCCTTGGAATCGTCGAAGGTAAAAGAGAAGCTATATCTTTAACTACACTTTCTAAAAACATTTCGTAAGCCTCTCCTTTCTTTTTTACAAATTCCTCTATATCAGTTGTTCCCGCAAAATCTGCAGCACCTCCACAAAACAGTAGATTTTTTGATACTTCTGAGACGTTAGCGATAGCATAAGCTAGTTCAGAGTCCATAAAACCAAGTCCTAGAAAAGATGGGAAACCTGCAGTTCCTGCCATTGCATCTACAATTTTACCTTTTTTAACTGCAATTACTGATGTGTAGGCGAAACCAATTTCTACTAAAAAAAGGGAAGTTTCATGGAGCTTTAAATTCAACCTTTCGGCCTGATCTTTTATAGCTAGAACAACGCTGAAAACTTTATCAGAAGTCCCCATGTCTACTTTGTTAACTTTTCTGAACTTTGGAACTGTAGGTAGGTGAATTACTCCTGGGATAAAGTAAGCGTTGAAGTTACTTTCTCTAAAAAGCATAAGAAGCCTCCTTAAACCAATGATTCTAAGCTTTCTTTTTACATCTTCTTCACTAACAAACGTTGCCAAAGCTATCTCATAGTCTTTAGCATCTTGAGCCCTCTTTAAAGGTATACCATAGCCGCTGGAAACTGCTATTGCATGGAATTTACCATAAGTTTCTTCAGCCTCCATTAGCTTTTCAACCACGATTTCTGGATTTTTGGTTATAATTTCTCTTGGTATAGATTCATCCAAAAGAATTTTTCCGTCTTCTTCAAAGGCAAATATATCCAAACTCTTTGTTCCAGAATCTATCCCTGCAGCTCTAATCATAAGTAGCCCCCTTGTTGTTAGCTTTGGTGCAAAAAACTTTTCCTCCTCCAAAATCTTTTAAAAATTCTACCATCTCTTTCGCCAACTCCTTAGCAACGTCCTTTTCTGCTACAGTGTAAAAAGTTGGCCCCCAAGATGATTGACAACCACAACCAGTTTTTTCCAACATAACACTTATACCTTTTTCAACGATCTGACTACAATACCTTGAGCCTTGATATTCGCTCCAAAAATCTCCTATCTTTGAATTCAAAAGCCAAAGACCGTTTACAAAATTTTTTAAATCTTTTTCTATAAATGATGGTATAATTTTCATCAAAACTATTCTAGAAAGTTCACTAGAAAGTTGAGCCGGCATCTTTTTAAGTTTCGAAAGTATCAGATCTTCGTACTTTTCTCTCATTTCTATTATCTTTTTTGCAGGTTCTTCTGGAACAACTACTACAAAATTCCAATTTTCTGGAACATCTCCTCTGAAAAGGAGTGGTGGGACCATTTTATCTTTTGCATCTATTTTAAACCCTCCCTCAACGATGAAACCTCCAAACTTGAAAGCGTACAAACCTAAAGCTGTTAATAGGCCTCTTTTAACTAAGAAAGCTAGATCTTCAACTTTCAAATTTTTACCTGCGATCTTTGAAGCTCCAAAACCTATACCCAGAGCTACGCTCGTAACGTAACCCATTCCAGTCAACGGAATTACTTCACTTTCAACTTCAACTTTCAAACCTTCAAGGCCGAACAATTCTACAAAGAATTTTGTAAATTTTTCAGCCCATTTTTCATTTGCTGAGATTTCGCTACTCTTTTTAATTTTTATTAATATTGGGACGTCTATTGCAAATCCAACGGTTCCATAAAGTCTTCCAAGATCTCCAGTAAGATCGAAGTTTCCGGTGTGTAGGTGAGCTGGAACTGATACTTTCATGGAAAAAGTCTTTCTGGATTAAACTTTTTCTCCTCATATTAACTACAATTATATAAAAATTTTTGAATTTAGGTTGAAACTCTGCTATTATCTATTTTAAATTCAAAACCCTAAACTACGGTAAAGTGATGGAGCTATATTTTTAACAGAAAACTTTATATAGAAATTCCGTTCCACTCAAAATTGCAAGGAGGTGTATAGATGGCTACTCTGCAAGGTGTTCCCGTACTTATACTTAAGGAGGGGACTCAAAGGACCGTAGGTAGAGATGCGCAAAGGATGAACATA
>JANXDX010000011.1 GCA_025058735.1 Archaeoglobaceae archaeon
ATGTACGATTTTATAAAAAATAACTTAACTTTATCGAACCTTCGATTTTTCAATCTTTTTTGTCACTTAAACAAAAGTTGTTTCATAAATTAAACGTAATGAATTTATTCTCTAAGAGGAATCAACTACATGCGTCCGATCGGTGTATCTTTGATCGCTCTCTTTATACTAGTTTCTGGAATTTTCTACATAATTGCCAGCTTCGCGATGCTTACAGCTAAAGAAGAATCTTTAAAAATTGCAAAGGAGGAAATTTCAAAAATTTTAAATGTAGAAGAAGAGGATTTAGAAAAAATCTACATCTTATCAGTTTTAGTTTTACTATTCTTTGGATTTCTGTACTTTTTATCGAGCTACGGTCTTTTTACTATGAAGAATTGGGGAAGAGTTTTGACTGTAGTGATATGTGGGTTAGAAGCTATCTACAGCACGTTCTTCGCTTTCATCAATCCATTCTTTATCTTCGAATTAACAATATGTATTTTAATAATTTGGTATCTTACAAAAAAAGACATCAGAGATCTTTTTACAAAAAGTATAGAGGAAAAAATTTTGAAAAGTTAGCTCAAAATGTTCTCGAAAACATCATTATCTAACTTGTGTATCATCGGTATTCCAGTAACTTCACTTGCCAAAGGTGTCAAGGCAGCTAGGTCATCTCTATCTATTAGATCTAGTCTGAACTTTCTGACTCCAGCTAAAAGCTGTTTCATACCAATTTCCATCCTTTTTATGTAGCTATACAAAGCTACAGCACTCCATGGTAATTTTGTTCCTAAGAGATCTTTGAACTTGGATTTGAACTCATTAGCCAATACAAAGAATTTCTCAGGCTTGTCTCCCCATGTTTCAACAAAACTCTTTGGTAATTTTCCATCTTTTGCAAGTTTTACAAAATATTCAGCTTTCATAACAGCTGTTAGAGGAGCTCTTCCAATCGTTACAGTTTTCACCATTGGCCCTTCTCCAAAGTTGCTCATGGCTATTGCCTTGAATATCTGAGTTTCATTTATAAATCCTCCAGCTATGCTTATGTCTGGTACATATCTACCTTTTTTCTTCAAAATTCTAGCAGCTTTTAGAACCAAAGCTTCCAAGTAAACAGTTGGAATTCCCATTTCGTTCATCATAGGTACAGGACTCATCCCAGTTCCGCCACCAGCTCCATCGAAAGTTACATAATCTACTTCAGCCTCACTTGCAACTTTCATTTGCCAAGCTACATCAGCTGGTCTATAGGCACCAGTTTTTATCGTAACGTTTTTAGCTCCTAGTTCTCTCAACTCTTCTACAAACTCCTCAAGACTCTTTTCTGTAGGCATTCCAACTCTGCTGTGCCTTTCAAAACTATCTATTGTTCCAGATTTTAGAGCTTCTTGGACTACAGGATCTTCGGGATCTGGTAAAACTATGTATCCTCTCTTCTTGAGTTCTATGGCTCTCTGCAGATCTTTGACTCTTATCTCTCCTCCTATAGCCTTAGCTCCCTGTCCCCATTTTATTTCTACTGTGTTGACTTCGAGCTTTGAAAGAACGTACTCGTAAACTCCAAAGCGTGTATCTTCAACGTTAACCTGCACAACTATATCTCCATACTTTCCATCCCAGAACTCCTTGAAAGTTTTTATCCTTCTCTCCATCTCAGGTGACCTTACAACTTTTCCATCTTTGAATTCAGATCTAGGATCTACTCCACAGACGTTTTCACCAACTATCAGTATGCATCCAGCTAAAGCTGCACCTACTGCTAAGCCCTCCCAGTACCTCCTTGCAACTTCAGTAGAACCATAGGCTCCAAGTGCTAAAGGAAATCTAACCTTTGTTTTACCGATCTTAGATTCAACTGATGCGTTTGGAAATATTGCAACGTCTGGATCAGCTTCAATTCCTTCAGCTCCAGTTACTCTAGACATTATGTTGAAGTGGCACCAATCTAATCCGTAGTCTTTTAAAGATGATGCAGTACTTTCTCCAAAATATTTTGGATCCGGATAGAGAGCCTCGTTTGCTCTAAAAGCTGATAAAGCTATTTCACATACGAACAAACAATCGCTCACGCAAAGTGGACACATTCCGCTCTGTGGATTCACATCTCTTACCCTCGTCCTCGTCCCCGTAGTAGACATCGCATTTATATACGAGGAGTTCTGCTGAACCCTTTCCATGGCACTTAATGTCAAAATTGAGCATATAAGTTTTACTAATCGATACTAAATATTAGTATAAATTTGTATGAGATTGTATTGAAAAATTTTTAGAAGTTTCGAAATTTCTTAAAAAATTTTTAGGGAAAACACTTTCAAATGAGAAAGAATATATATCTTTTCTGAGCTTTTAAAACATGCTGGAAAGTGCTACAGAAATTTTAAGGAAAGAAAATGTAAAACAGGTTCTTTGTACTTTTAGCGATATTCGCGGATATTTCATGTCTTTTTCAATTCCTGCTAGAGAGTTTGTTGAGGGAAATGCTTTGAACGGAATAGGGTTCGATGGATCATCTATAAGAGGATTCAAGAGCATAGAAGAAAGTGATATGGTCTGGAAACCAGATTTGGCTACGCTGAAAGTTGTACCTTGGCTTGAAGGTTTAAATAGATCGGCGATAGTTTTCGGTGACATATATGAAGCCTGGGGAGAAAAGATCGCTGAATGCGACCCGAGAGGCTACGTTGCAAAAAAGATGCAAGATGAGTTGAGATCGAAGGATCTTTCAGCTATATTTGGACCAGAAATAGAGTTTTTTGTTTTTGAAAGTATAGACTTTAAAAATCTTTTCTGGGATCTTTGGACTTCTCCAAACGGTGGAGCAGGAGATAGCTGGGGAGCTCCGAGAGTATTACCAAAAAGTAAAGAACTGAGTGGACCTTATGTTATAAGACCAAAAGAAGGTTACTTTAGAGCTCCACCTGAAGATACAACTTTTGAATATAGAAACGAACTAGTTCATTACTTGGAAAAACTTGACGTAGTTGTAGAATATCATCACCATGAAGTAGCTACTCCAGGTCAGGTTGAGTTGGATTTTAAACCTAAACAACTAGTAGATGCTGCAGATGCTTTTTATCTTTATAAATTTACAGCAAAAAATGTTGCGGCTATGAAAGGATTAGTTGTAACTTTTATGCCAAAACCAATATATTTAGATAATGCAAGTGGTATGCACGTACATCAAAGCCTTTGGAAAGGTGAACCATTTAAAGGTGAAGCTCTGTTTTTCGATTCAAATGACGAGTTCATGTTAAGTCAAAAAGCAAGATATTACATAGGTGGATTGTTGGAGCATGCTAAAGCTTTGACAGCTATATGTTGTCCAACTATAAACAGCTACAAGCGCTTAGTTCCTGGTTTTGAAGCTCCTACAAACATATGCTGGAGCCCAAGAAATAGAAGTGCTTTAATTAGAGTTCCAATGTATAAAAAGAACAAATCTGCAATAAGAATAGAATACAGAGGAGCAGATCCTAGCTGTAATCCTTATCTAGCTTTCTCATCTCAACTTTCGGCTGGATTAGATGGAATAAAGAAAAAAATTGATCCAGGAGATCCTGTGATGGTGGATGTTTACAAGTTGTCTCCAAGGGAGAGGAGAGAGATGGGGATTGGGGAACTTCCGACGACTTTGAGAGATGCAATAGATCACTTAGCAAGCGATGAACTTTTCAAGAAAGTTCTTGGATCTCACATATTTGATGCTTTCATCGAAACGAAGATAGATGAGTGGAATCAGTTTTGTCTTTACATAACACCTTGGGAGTACATGAAGTACTTCGACATATGATAGTTGACAGGAGTAAGTGCAAAAGTTGTGGATTCTGTGAACTTGTCTGCAGATCGAAGGAGTGCGTAGAATGCTTAGCATGTTACTACTCATGTCCTTTTGAGGCTAGGAAAATAGAAGAAAAAAAGAAAAAAGAAGAAAAAGTGACAATATTTTTTGATGATTTGAGATTTGAAGTTCCAAAAACTACTGTTGCAAAAGCACTTCAAACGATTGGATTCAAGTTCAAAGATCCTGGCAATGAGCCATCTCTTTCATGCAAAACTGGCGGCTGCTGGAGTTGCGCTTTGCTGATAAATGGAAAAGTTGAAAGAGCTTGCATAACTCCAGTTAAAGATAACATGAAGATATCTTTTGGAGAATTTGAACCTAGAAGAATTATACATGGGCCAGAACCTCATCTGGTTGGAGGAAAAGCAACTCCTTGGTGGGAAGTTGACTACTTGCATTACGTAGAAGCTGCAGTGTGGACAGCTGGTTGCAACTTAAGATGTCCTCAATGCCAAAATTACACTGTAACTTATGACAACTTCAGCAAAGCTTTAAGTCCAAAAGAAGCTGCAGAACTTTTGGCTTTTTGCCACAAAACTTACAGAACTAAAGGAGTTGCGATAAGTGGCGGAGAACCGACTTTGAATAGAAAATGGTTAGTAAAGTTTTTCAGGGAATTGTCGAAAATAACTGAGAAAAGAGTTAGAAGACATTTAGATAGTAATGGAACGATATTGACAAGAGATTACGTAGATGAGCTAGTTGATGCAGGTTGCAACAACATAGGTATAGAACCTAAGTGTGTTTCAGTTGAAACTTACATGAAAATTACTGGTTTAGATGACAAAGAACTTGCATCGAAATACTTGGAAAACGCTTGGAAAATTGCAAAGTACATATGCGATGAACACAGCGGTGTTTACTTAGGAATAGGATTAGTTTACAACTCAGCCCTTGTCAGTTTTGAAGAAATTGCTGAAGCTGGGGAAAAAATAGCTAAAATCAGTGGAGAAGTACAAGTTACAGTTTTAGATTACTTTCCAGCTTTTAGAAGAAGAGATCTAAAAAGGCCGAGCTATGAGGAAATGATCAAAGTGAGATCGATTCTTGAAGGTCAAGGATTAAAGAACGTAGTAGTTCAAACAGTTAGAGGTCATGTTACTCCACACAATAGAAGATAGGAGAGAATTAACTTCTGAATTTTTCAATAAATTTAACACTTTTCCAACTTCTTCAGCTGAATGAGCATCACTTCCTCCAATTCCTGGTTTTTTGAACTTTATCGCATATCTTTTTGCTAAAAAATTGAAGAAACTTCTAGCATTTAAAACTTCAACTCCATCTACGAAATTAAAACTAGATAATCTAACTGTTCCACCTCTAAAGATGTCGAAAGGGTGGGCTAAAAAGCTTAGACCTCCAGCTTTTCTAACTTCTTTGCATGTTTCTTTTAAACTCATTTTACTTTCAATATCTTTTTTTATACCATAGGCAATTATGTGACCGTTTTCTGTTGTTATTTCTGATGCAGTGATCACTTTTATTGGTAAATGTTCTTCTAAAACTATTTTTTCAGCTTCCAAAGATCCTTCGATGCAATCGTGGTCAGTTATAGCAATAACGTCAATCCTTTTATCTAAAGCTGCAGTCAAAACTCTTTTAACGTTGTCCTTTCCATCGCTGTAGGTTGTGTGTACGTGAAGCTCTGCGAGCAACATATGGCAATATATAAAAATTTGTAGAGATAATTCTTTCGCTTTAAAACTTATATATTAAACTTTATTATGTTTTTAATTAAATTTATTAAACTGTTAAAAAATTAAAATTAAAAATTATTTCCAGTTAATATGATGATATTCCCCGTTGCGTTTGATTCGATGGGAGTCAGAAGTATGACTACAGCTGTGCATTCAGAAATCAGAATTTTGATAGATCCAAGTGTGAGTTTAGCTCCTTATCGCTATGGCCTACCACCTCACAAAGTTGAAGTTGAAAGAATGAAGCAGAAGTGGGAGGAAATAAAGAAAGAAATCAGTTTGAGCGACGTAGTAATTATAACTCACTACCACTACGATCACCACAATCCAAACGAAGTAGATCTGTTTGAAGGAAAAAAACTGCTTCTGAAGAATCCGAAAGAAAAGATCAACAAGAGTCAGATGAAAAGATCAGCTTACTTTCTTGAAAAGTTGAAAAAAATTGAAGTAGAAATAGATTTTTGTGATAATAAACATTACGAATTTGAAAACACACTCATTGAAATTTCCTGGCCAGTTTTTCATGGGATAAACGACAAACTTGGATTTGTGTTAGAGATTTACGTAGCTTCAAAGAAAACTTTTCTCTTCTCTTCAGACGTTGAAGGAGTTGCTAATGAAGACCAGTTAAGGTTCATGCTTGAAAAAGATGCAGAAATAGTTTTCTTAGATGGTCCAATGACTTACATGCCTCATAAATATCCACAAGAGTTTTTCACGAAAAGTATTGAAAACGTAAAGAAGTTGATCGAAAAGACACAAGTTGAGAAACTTGTAATCGATCACCACACGACGAGGGATCTAGCTTGGAGAAAAAAGATTTCAGAGATCTTTAAGTTTGGAGAAGAGAATGGAGTTAAAATTTTATCTGCCGCAGAATTTGCTGGAGTTGAAGAAGAATTGCTTGAAGCTAAAAGGAAAGAGTTGTGGTCTTCGAGTTTTTGATTTAAATTGAATTTACCTTCAAATTTTCAACAAAATCACTGTTGAAAGGCAACCCAACTTTTCTACTCTTTAACTTCACTTTCAATCATCAAAAACGATCATTATATTAGCCCCACTAAACTTTTTAAATTAGGAGTTAACTCGTAACATGCTTCCAAAATTCATATTTCAGAAGGAAAACCTTGTAGAAAAACCTTGGGGCGGTGAATGGATTGCTACAATTAAAGGTTTTAAAGGTCGTTTTGCAGAATCTTGGGAATTTTCTGCTCATCAATCAAACCCTTCAGAAGTTTTCATCAAAGGAAAAACTGTCAGCATGCTGGAGTTGATATCTAAGTTTAGAGAAGAGTTGTTTGGTAAAGCTAAGCCAGAATTTCCTTTGATAAAATTTTTAGATGTTAGTGGAAGGATGCCAATACAAGTCCATCCATCAGATGAAGTTGCACAATCTTTGGGTGAAAGTGATAGAGGTAAAGATAAGATGTGGATAACCTTATCCAGTGGAAAAGTCTTTGCTGGATTTAAAAAGAGTGTAAATTTAGAAGAGCTGAAAGTTAAGTTTGAAAAAATAGTAGAACTTATGAATTCTTTTGAATCGAGATTTCTAGATATTTACATGATTAATAGTGGTATAATTCACTCAGCTGAAAGCATAAAACTCCTCGAAATTTCAACGAACTCAAACTTAACTTATACGATCGAAAACGACGTAGCTTTAAAAGCTTTGAATACAAAAAAATCTGAGGAGAATGAAATAAAACTGGGAAGAAGGGAAAAAGTTGAAATGAAAAATTTTGGCATAGAAATCTTGTCAGTTTCTGGAACTAAAAATTTTGAAATAAGATCTTTTAACGTTTTAATTTGTATAGAAGGATTTGCCTTACTAAAAAGTGAAGAGATCGTCGAACTTCACAAAGGCTATTCATGTCTAGTTCCAGCGATGACGAAGAACTATTCAATAATATCTGATCATGCCAAAATAGTCAGAGTTTATCCTCTAACTTAAAGTACATTTTTTTTCTTTAACTATATCCTTTGAGCGAAAAGTTTATATATCACTAACTAAAAGTTACTAACTAGATATGAGTGTGAATGATGTGTTGGAAGTGCTCGGAAATGAAACTCGTCGTAAAATATTGGATCTACTTTCGAAGAAGCCTTGCTACGTAAGCGAACTGTCTTACTACTTAAGAGTAGCTCCAAAAGCTTTAATCGAACATCTAGAAAAACTAGAAAAAGCAGGAATTATTTCTAGTTTTGAAGATGGAAAAAGAAAATACTACTACATCTCGAAACGTCTAGACATAAGCATAGTAATTACTCCACACACGTTCAGAGTGGAGATCAAAGATGCTCCAGAAACGGTAGATTTTGAAGTACTTGTAGAAAAGATAAAGGAAATTGAGAAATTGGAAGAACTTGAAGTTTTCAAAGCTATAAGAGAGATCGAAAACATCAGAAAAATAGTTTCAACTCTACACTTTACGTTGAATTCTCAGATTGACGATTTTATAGAAAAGACTATAAAAGAGATGAGCAAATTCATCGAAGATGAAACAGAAATGCTAGTTTTTACAGCAATGACAAAAGGAATGAATACTTTTGACATAGCTGAGCACTTCAGAATACCTTACAGGGAAGTTGAAAGGGTTGTGAAAAAGTTTGTTGATATTGGTTTATTTAAAATTTGATTGGAGGTGATCTTATGAAAGATTCAACTAAAGATGTAGTTTTGAAGGTTGCTGAAGCTTATCATAGAGATGTTGGAAGAAGTATAGCTAGGATAGATCCTGAAGTGATGGAAGAGATGAACCTTCAAACTGGAGATGTAATAGAAATAGTTGGAAAAAGTGTAATTCCAGCAATAGTTTGGCCAGGATATCCTGAAGATAGAGGTAAAAAAATAATAAGGATCGATGGAAGTCTTAGAAGTAACGTTGGAGTAGGGATCGACGATAGAGTAAAAGTTAGAAAAGTTGATGCAAAGCAGGCTGAGAAGATAACTATAGCTCCAACTGAACCTATAAGACTGATGGGTGGAGAAGCTTATTTACTTAGACTCCTAGAAGGAAGACCTGTAACAAAAGGACAAAAGATAAGAGTAGAAGTTTTTGGACATACTCTGAATTTCATAATAACTGCGACGAAGCCAGCTGGAGTTGTAATAGTTAATAGAAGTACTGAAGTTGAAATAAAGGAAAGGCCGGTAGAAGAAGTTAAGAGGACAGTTCCAAGTGTAACTTACGAAGACATCGGAGGACTCAAGAGAGAACTGAAACTAGTTAGAGAAATGATAGAGCTACCTCTAAAACATCCAGAGCTATTTGAAAAACTTGGAATTGAACCGCCAAAAGGTGTTCTTTTATACGGTCCACCTGGAACTGGAAAAACTTTGATAGCAAAAGCTGTGGCAAATGAAGTAAATGCTCACTTTATCTCGATCAGCGGACCAGAGATAATGAGCAAATACTACGGAGAATCTGAGCAGAGACTTAGAGAAATATTTGAGGAGGCAAAGGCAAATACTCCTTCAATAATATTCATAGACGAGTTAGACTCAATAGCTCCTAGGAGAGAAGAAGTTACTGGAGAGGTTGAAAAAAGAGTTGTAGCTCAACTTTTAACTTTGATGGATGGATTAGAAGCTAGAGGACAAGTTATAGTAATTGGAGCTACAAATAGACCTGATGCAGTAGATCCAGCTTTAAGAAGACCTGGAAGGTTTGATAGAGAGATAGAAATTGGAGTTCCAGATAAAGAAGGAAGAAAAGAGATACTACAAATACATACGAGAAGTATGCCGATTGAACCAGAGTACAGCAAGGTAGATGTACTGAAAGCTTTAGATGAGCTCTCTAGAGAGGGAAAGATAAAGAAAGACGTTGCAGAGAAGTTCAAGAAGAAGATCGATGAAGCAAAAGAGGAAGAGATCAAAAGTATTTTGAAGACAGATGAAGAGGTTTACAGAGAAGTAAAAGTAAAACTCATAGATAAGATGTTCGATGAATTTTCAGAGTTGACTGGAGGTTTTGTAGGAGCAGATATAGCAGCTCTAGCTAAAGAGGCTGCGATGCATGCTTTGAGGGAAAGGATAGAGAAAGGAGAGATAAACATAGAAGCTGAAGAGATTCCAACAGAGGTCCTCGAAAATCTAGTTGTCACAAAAAGAGATTTTATGGAAGCTTTGAAGTTCATAGAACCATCTGCTATGAGAGAGGTTTTAGTGGAGATACCAAAAGTTAGATGGGAAGACATTGGCGGACTTGAAAATGCTAAACAAGAGTTAAGAGAAGCTGTAGAATGGCCTTTGAAGTATCCTGATTTGTTCAAAGCTGTAAACGTTAAACCACCTAAAGGTATCCTTCTTTACGGTCCACCCGGAACTGGAAAAACTTTACTTGTAAAAGCTTTGGCAAATGAAAGCAACGCGAACTTCATAAGCGTCAAGGGTCCTGAACTTTTGAGTAAGTGGGTTGGAGAGAGTGAAAAGCATGTGAGAGATATGTTCAGAAAAGCGAGGCTTGTTGCTCCAAGTATAATATTCTTCGATGAAATAGATAGCCTAGCTCCGAGGAGGGGAAGCTTAGGAGATACTCACGTCACCGAGAGAGTAGTAAGTCAACTTCTAACAGAGTTGGATGGATTGGAAGAGTTAAGAGATGTAGTAGTAATTGCTGCAACAAACAGACCTGATCTGATAGATCCTGCTGTACTTAGACCTGGAAGAATCGACAGACACATCTATATACCTCCACCAGATAAAAATGCAAGAAAAGAAATATTCAGAATACATTTGAGAGGAAAGCCTTTAGCTAGTGATGTAAATTTAGATGAACTTGCAGAAAAAACAGAAGGATACAGTGGAGCAGACATTGAAGCTGTTTGCAGAGAAGCTGCAATGTTGGCTATAAGAGAAAAAGTTAGACATGGGATGAGTAGAGAAGAAATAAACAGGATTTCAAAAGAGATAAAGATTGAGAAGAGACATATAGAGGAAGCTTTAAAAAAGGTTAAACCTAGCCTAACTAAAGAAGATATTGAAAGGTATGAGAGGGTAGTTAAAGATTTTCACAAGATGTATGTGTGAGGTGGTTTTATGGTTTGGAGAAAGAGGAGGAAAGATTGGGAGGAGGATTGGGACCCGTTTGATGAGATCTTTAGAAGATTTGGAGCTTTCGACGACATATTCGAAAGAATGATGAAAGACTTTGAAGAGGTAATGAAAAGAGCAGAGAAAGGAGAAATAAAACCGATAATTAGAGGGTTCAGTATAAGGATTGGTCCAGACGGAAAACCTGAAATAAGAGAATTTGGAACTAAGGGAGTTAGAGAAATAATGGGTATAGAAGAAAGAAAACCGCTTGTAGATGTAATTGAAACTGACGATGAAGTTCAAGTAATAGCAGAAATGCCTGGAATAAGTAAAGACGACATTGAATTGAATGCAACTGAGAAAAGTTTGGAAATTAGAGCAGAAAGTGAAAGCAGAAAATATCACGAAGTAGTAGAACTTCCAGCAGAAGTAGATCCAGATTCTGCAAAAGCTAAATACAACAACGGAGTTCTAGAAGTTATATTGAAGAAGAAGTATTCAAAGAAAAGTGGAAAGAAGATCCAAGTAGAGTAAAGATATTTTTTTAAAATTAAATTAATTATTTTTATATATATTTTATATGTTATTAGATTCAATATTTAAACCTAGAGCGAAGTGAACACTATGGTCTCGGAAGTTAGAATGGTAGACGTTTCTGAAAAACCAGAAGTTCTTAGAATAGCTGTAGCTGAGGGCTTAATAAAATTAAAAAAGGAGACTTTGGAAGCTGTAAAATTTGAAAAAATTGAGAAAGGAAATGTTTTAGTAACTGCAAACATAGCAGCTGTACTTGCAGCTAAAAGAACTTCTGAAATAATACCTTTGTGTCATCAAATACCTCTAACTTCGGTCAAAGTGGATTTTGAAATACTTGAAGATGGAATAAAGGTTATTTGTGAAGTAAAAGCAAAAGCAAAAACTGGTGTAGAGATGGAAGCATTGACTGCAGTGTCTGCAGCTTTACTTACTATTTGGGATATGGTAAAATCTTTGGAAAAAGAGGGAGAAAGTTATAGGACATGTATAAAAGAGATAAAGGTTACAAAAAAGCAAAAAATTTAATATAAAAATAATATATTAAATTTGGTCATTGGAACGTGTACTAAAAGTGATAATTTTTACATTTTATTAAATTTTATTAATATAATTATATTGTATATAATTTTATTTGCTTATCTGAACGCCGAACTTGTCTAAAAGAAGAAATAAAAATAAACTGGATCTAGATAATTCTGTGGACATATTGCAACAAATAAAACAGTTGGAAGAGGAGATAAGAAGGACACCGTACAATAAAGCTACCGAACATCACGTAGGTAGATTAAAAGCTAAACTAGCTAAGCTTAAAGATGAAGTCGAAAGACAACAAAAAAAGAAAAAAACAGAAATATCTGTAAAAAAAGAAGGTGATGCTACAGTAGCACTTCTAGGCTTTCCATCAGTAGGAAAGTCAACACTTCTGAACGCTTTAACTGGAGCAAAGAGTGAAGTTGCAGATTACGATTTTACAACTCTTAAACCAGTTCCAGGAATGCTTGAATACAATGGAGCTAAAATACAGATAATAGATTTACCAGGAATAATAGATGGAGCTTCAAAGGGGAAAGGAAGAGGAAAGGAGGTTCTATCCATAGCTAGAGTATCTGACCTGATCGTGATCTTAGCAGACGTCTTCACTTTACACACAATAAATATTATAAAGAAAGAACTATATGAAGCTGGTATAAGGTTGGATGAAAAACCTCCAAACCTAGTAATAAAGAAAAAAGATCGCGGTGGGATAAAGATTAGTTCGACTGTGAAACTTTCTATAAGTGAAGAAACCATTACAGAAGTTTTAAAAGAGTACAAGATACATAGCGCAGATGTTATAGTGAGAGAAGATTTGACTTTGGACAGGTTGATCGATGCAATAATAGGAAACAGGAAGTACGTACCTTCTTTAACAGTTGTGAACAAGGTCGACTTGATGGACGTAGAAGTGGATGGTGCTATAAAAATTTCCGCTGAAAAGGGTATAAACTTGGAGGAGTTGAAGAGAGCGATATTTGAAAAGCTAGAATTCATTAGAGTGTATCTAAAACCACCTGGAGAAAAAGTTAGTAGTGAACCAATGATCCTTAGAAAAGGAGCTACAATAGCGGATGTATGTAAAAAGCTTCACAGTGATTTTCTAAAAAAGTTTAGATATGCAAAAGTTTGGGGAAGATCGGTCAGATTTCAAGGACAACACGTTGGTTTAGAGCACGTAGTTGAGGATGGTGACGTGGTTACGATATACTTTTGACTTTACAGTTTCCGTCAAAACCAACAAAATTATATATAAAAGAAAGTAGCTGTTTGAAGTTGGGTGATCTCATGAAAAAAATTTCAGCTGGAGAACTCAAGAAGGTTGTAAACGGAGAAGAACTTGTAGTTGTAGACTTCTACGCTGACTGGTGTATGCCATGCAGGTATCTTAGTCCGATATTAGAAAAACTTGAAAAAGAATTCAAAGAAGTTAAGTTTTACAAACTGAACGTAGATGAAGAAAAAGATCTAGCTTTTGAATTAGGTATATCTAGCATACCCACTGTGCTGTTCTTTAAAAAAGGAAAAGTTGTCGGCGGATTCATTGGAGCTTTGCCGGAAAGTGCTGTGAGGTCTGAGATAAAGAAAGTTTTGAAAATGTAATTTTTTAACATGAATAGAAACTTGTCTGTGGAGAAGGTAATTAAGATCCTTGGAGGAGACGAGATAGCTAAGAAAGCTGTAGAACTTTTATTAGAGAACTACGAACTAGGATCGATAAAAGAAGTTGATTGGGAAGTCGCTTTGACTTTAGATTATTACAGATTAGCAGTTCCAATGAAAGCATATTCTCTAAGCTGGAATCAGCGCTTTTTTGGTTCAGAATTTGAAATACCTTACGTTGTCAGGTTTTTCTTTAGAGATTTAAAAAGAGGAGGAGCTAGCAAAGAAAAAGCTATAACTGACTACTTTGAAAAGATAGGAGAAAAAAGACCAGAAAACTTTGTTACAATTTTTGATGAAATAGTTAAGAGAAGTAAGAATTTGATAGTTTGTGCTGAAGACGTTGTTGACGTTTGCTTGAGACTTAACTATGAACCAGGAGCTGTGATAGCTGAGATGAAAGGTGCTGGCTTAATTAGTCCATTTATGGGATGTGGAAAACTTGGAAGGGCAAGAGCTCCGCTTTATGAGATCAACAGATTCTTTTCAATTCTTTAGATTTTTTGCTAGGGGTCATGAGAATATTAGAGCTGAACACAGAACAACTCTTGAATTTACAAGAGATGAAAATTTAACTTCAAGAGGTGACTGCATAGTCGGAGTTTCTGCCAGTTGTTCAGCTTTTGAATTACCTGAATGGTTGAAAAAGCATTTGCTTTCAGAAAAACCCATACTCGTTAAAATAAAGCTTGAGGATTATGGACTTGAGGATAATTTTAGAGCTTTTGGAAGTAAGAAGATGAGTTTTTTAAGTAAAAAAGATGTTGTTTTCAGAAAAAGCAGTTTTGTTTGTGGAAGAACTGTTGGAATAAATTCAACAAAAGCTGCAAAGGACTTAAGGAGAGATATTATAGAGTTGTTAAAAGATAGAAAAACTGAGATCACAATCGATATTTTAAGTTTTACTGAATTTTAACAGATAAATAAAATAGTTGTTATATAATTTCCACATCCTATCTGAACCTTATCGTTTCTAAGTTTATCGGGGCCCTTGTCTCTATTCTGTAAGTTTTGTATATTGCAGAGGCCAGTTCCAAACATTTAGATTCATCTCCATGAACTACTACTATTTTTTCTGGTTTATCGCTTAGGGATTTTACGTAGTTCAACAGTTGTTTTCTATCTGAATGTCCTGAAAAACCATCAACAGTCTCAATTCTCATGTTAACTTTTACGATCTCTCTTTTGCCGTTTACTGAGAAAGGTATCTCTTTCCAACCTTTCTGAACCTTCCTTCCCAAAGTACCTTCAGCTTGATAACCTACGAATATCAACGTATTTTTTTCATCTTCTGCCAAATTTTTAAAGTACTCCATCACAGGTCCACCGTTTAACATGCCAGAGGTAGCTATTATTACGCATGGAGATTGATCTCTCAAAACATCTTCTCTTTTTTCGGCAGAGTCTACTCTTTCAAAGTTCTCACTTATGAATGGGTTAATTCCTTGATAAAAGATGAGTTCTCTTAAATTCGAATTAAGATATTCAGGATAAGCTGTATGTATAGCTGTAGCTTCGAATATCATTCCATCTACAAAAACGTTAACTTCTGGTATTCTTTTCTCTCTTATAGCTTCTTCCAGAACAACCATGACTTCCTGACTTCTTCCAACCGCAAACGCTGGGATCAAAACTTTACCTCCTCTCTGTACAGTTTCGTTTATCACTTCTATCAATTTATCTTCAGCCTCTTTCCTCGAAGGCTGCTCATCGTTTACTCCACCGTAAGTAGATTCCATGATCAAAGCTTCAAGTCTTGGAAACGTATTAACTGCTTTATCAAAAAGTCTCGTGTTCTCGAATTTAAAGTCACCTGTAAAAGCTATGTTGTAAAGACCATCTCCTACGTGGAAGTGAGCTATTGCGGAACCAAGTATGTGGCCAGCGTTGTAAAAAGTGAGCCTGACATCTGGAGTTATATCTGTTACCACTCCATAATCCAATGTAACGGTGTGTTTTAAAGCCTCTCTTATGTGTGAAGATTCGTACGGAATCGTGTTTCCTTCTCTTCCAGAGACTTCTATGAAATCCAATTGAAGTAGGACCATTAGATCTCTTGTAGGTGGGGTCAAATATATCGGTCCCTTGTAGCCAAACTTGTAAAGTAGTGGGATCCAGCCGCAGTGGTCGAGATGAGCGTGAGTAAGGACTAAAGCATCTATATCTAGCTGAGCAACTTCTGGAATGTAAAGATAGGGAGTACTTTTTATGTTGCTGACGTTTACACCGCAGTCTATCATGATCTTACTTTCAGGAGTTTGGAGCAAATAGCAACTTCTTCCAACTTCTCTACTTCCACCAAGAAAGGTAACTCTTATCCACTTCTCTTCTATCAGTGTAGTTTCTTTGTGGATCCTTTGTCCTATCTTTTTTAAGATCTCTTTTCTTTCATCTCTTACATTGATCAAGTAATCTCTCACACTTTCGACTATCTTTGATTTTATCGGTGGAGTTCTTACAACTTTAGGACTCCAGCCAGTTTCCTTTAAGATCTCTTTAAATATAGAACCTTGTCTTCCAATAACCATTCCTGGTTTTTCTGCTTCTATTATAACTTCCCCACTCTCTTCATCAAAAAATATGTTAGAAATTTTAGCTTCTTGCGGAACTATCTTACATATTACTTCTTTAGCCTCGCTTTGGGGCTTTAGGCATTTAGGATCAGATCTTATGGTTATCCTTTTGCGTAGTTCTTTAGCTAATCTTCTAACCAAATCAGTCTGAGCTACGTCTTGAGGATTCTCGACATATATGACTACTTGTGGCCCTTCGAATTCGATACTCTTTATTTTTATGTTTGAAGCTAACTCCTTAATCTTCTTTTTTATTTCTTCAACCCTCATCTATTTCTAAACTTTGCGATTATCTCATCTATTTCTTCAGGTTTCAACTGGTAGTATTCATCTTTTGTAATTTTTACAGCATCAATTCCATCTCCAGAAGCGGCATCTCTCCTCATCGCAGACCATATAGCTCTTATTGCTAATTCTAAGGCCTCATCAATTTTCATATCTGGTGAAAATCTATCTTCAAGTACACCGTATGCTGTAGGACTTCCACTTCCAGTAGCTACTATATCCTTTTCTTCAATTGCTCCACCGATCGGATCTATTGAATATATGCTAGCCCCATACTTGTCAACGCCTCCTATGAGTAATTGAACTAGGTAGGGAAACCATCTGTACGTGTTGAGAATGTTCGAAGTCAAAGTAGCTACAGCTCTTACAGTTGGTTTCTCTTCTCTTCTTGTTTCGTAAATTTTAGTCTCAACACTTATAAGTCTGGCCAAGAATTGTGCATCACCAACAATACCTGCTGTAGTCATTGCAATTCTATCAGCCACTTGATAGATTTTTCTTGCAGCTCTGCTTGCGATGAAATGTCCCATCGTAGCTCTTTTTTCTGTAGCTAATACTACTCCCTCTCTACATACGAGCCCTACTGTTGTTGTTCCTCTAAAGACTTTATCTTCTATCATGTCCACCACTTTCAGAACAGTCTAATATCTTTATTTTTCAATGTTTTTAAATCTTTTGCTCGTTTGTCGAGTTCATAGTGAGCTATAACTATGCACTGCTCAGCCATCAGCGAAATTTCTGAAACTTTTACTATTTTTTTAGCAAAATTCAAAATCTTTTCTTCTACCTCTTTAATTACTCCTATATGATCTCCAATAACAAACAACGGTCTTTCAAACGTAACTTTGGACAGTTCTTCTCCATCTTCTCTCATGTAGTAAACTTCGTACTCTTTGCAAAGATCTTTCAACAGATCCTCCAATTTTTTCCTTGCTATATAAACTCCGGAATGAACTTCTTTCCAGTTTTCATCTACATCAAAACTTAAAGCTTTATTTATATGTCCTGCTATGTTCCTCTCATCTGGAGCCAATCTTTTTACTTCTGAACCTCTTATTAAAACACACTTCGGCGGATCTGGTTGACCTAGAAGAAATAAATAAACTTCGACATCTTTTCTTATACCATGAGAAACAAAAAGTGCTTGAGAGACACATCTGCACATTATATCCATTCTTCCAGCTCCTGGAATGTCGTTCAAGTTGAAGGGTCTAGTGAATGCTTTGTTTCCAACTATCAAAAAAGCCCTCATAGCAGGGAATAAAAGATGAAGAAGAATATAATTAGTGCCGCGAGTTTTTTTATCAAGTTGAAGTTCTTGACTATGTACTTTCTGCTGAGTTTTGTTACAACAACTATAGAACTAGTCATTCCTAAAAGGTAAGAAAAAATGGAAAAGATGTTAAAAGTAGCTTGAATTGCTGCAAATCCTAAGAAGGGAAATGTGCATGGTAACCAAATAAAAGCAAGCAAGAATCCTTTGAAAAATGGTGATGGTACAGTAAAAAATTTGAACCTGTATCTAGAGGTTAAAAAAAATTCAAGTTTTTCTGAAAGTAAAACTAGCGCGAAGAAAATTAAAAATGCATAAGCTAAAAACCTTAGAAAGTGAAAGATCAATGATGAAAGGCTTAAGATAGTTAAAGTTCCTACAGTGAGTCCAAGTAGAACGATCAAGGATTTTCTCGCATCTCCAGCGGAGCTAGCAAAAATTATCGGTAGAATTGGAAGTACACATGGAGAAAAAATCGATAAAAAACCAAAAAAATAAGAGATCGTTATTTCGAGCATCAGTGCTTGTAAACCTCTTCTAGGTCTAGATCTATTCTATCACCTATTATCTCTAGAATTTCACCTATTACAGACAAAAGTTTGTTGTAGGACTCTATGAATCTTACTACACTCTCTCTTGCATTTAATTTTGCCTGTAAATCTGTTAAATCGTTCAAAAGCTTTTGATCGAATTCTCCAGCCATTTGCTTCATAACAAAATCTTGCTGCTTTCTTTGAAATTCTAGAAGCATTCTTTGTGCAATTTCATCGTTTTTCAATTTTTCTTCGTTTTTAAGAAACTCTTTGTACTCTTCCAACTCTTTTATGCAATCTGCAAGTTCTATCGCTTTCTCTACAACTAGATCTTTTATCAAACTCACCACCTTCAGATTTTGAAAATTTTAATTTTAGGTAATATAACTTTTGTCGTTGTCAATTGTCAGCATCTTATGTCTCAGTTTTGAATAATTGATCATTAATGTAATTTACTCTGAACTGCCATGCATATCTACTTCAGCTAACTGCGGAACATAAACTTGATACGATCGTTTTGCTTTGTGATTATCTTTTTAGATACAACGCATTAGAGTCATTCTGTTGAGTCATCTATAAAAAATTAGCAGCAACAAACTATGTTTTTTACAAAATTATTTTAAAAATATATTTTAAATAAATTAAATGAATATATTTAAATAGAGTTTTATCTTTTCGAAAACGCTGGACTTTTATAACTGTCAGTAAAATTATTTTTAATTGTTGACGATAGGGTAGTAGAAAGTTTTAAATTCAAGAAATCTCTGCAATTCTCAATAATTGTTGTGGGATCATGATGCTTGAAAAGTTAGAAGAAAGAAAAGAACAACTAGAGAAAGAGATGGAAGAATTAACAAGGAGGAGAGATGAACTAAATAGAGCTGCAAAAGACTATGCAAGCAAAAGAGATGAATTAAACGCGAAAGTTAAAGAGCTTATAAACAGATTTAAGGAGTTAAAAGTGAAAAGAGATGAATTCAATACGAAAGTTAAAGATCTGAAATTTAAAAGAAACAATCTTTATAAAGAGATAGACTCTCTCTACTCAGAACTCGATCGGCTCAGAAAAAACATTGACAGAGGAGGAAGACCTCTAGGAGAGATAGAAAGAGAAATTAGAAAATTAGAATTTAGACAGCAGACAAGTGTAATGTCGATAGAAAGGGAAAGAATTTTAGTAGAAAGAATTTCTCAATTAAGGAAAGAGCTTGAAGAAAGAAAAGCTCAGCTTGAAAAGCATGAAGAATTTAAAAGACTTATTACAAAAATTAGAGAACTGAAAGACAAAGTTAGGACTTTGAGTAGTGAAATAAAAGCTTACGCTGATGAAGCTGATAGATGTCATGAAGAGTTACAAAAAACTGCAGCTGAATTAGATCAGAGCAGAGAGCTTGCAGATCAGATGCATGAAAAGTTCATCGAGAGTAAGAAAGAGGCAGACAGATGTCATGAAGAAATTTTAAAGAAGAGAAAAGACATAAAAGATCTGGAAAAAGTTATAAAAGCTCTTAAGGCCAGACAATTTAAGACAAAAGAACAACTGGAGAGAGAAGAACTCTTAAAGAGAGCTAGAGAAGTCTATGAAATGTTCAAGAGAGGAGAAAAAATTGAGACAGAAGATCTTCTTATATTGCAAAGAGCTGGATTGATCTAGTCATTATCCAAAGTCTTTTTGTTTAAAAATTTGTTAAGGAACTTCTATACCTAAGACAGATAAAAATTTTCTCTTCACAGCCTCAGTTACGAGCTTTGCTAGTGCCTCTTTTTCTTTAACTTCTTCGAATATTCCAAGTGGTATCTGAGCACCTGCAGCATGACTATGCCCTCCAGCACTTCCTACTTCACCAAAAGCTCTTCTTAGAACTTCTCCAAGGTTTATCCTTACATCTTTGTTTCTGGCAGAGATGTACACGTAACCTTTTGCTATTCCATAAACTAGAGTTGTAGATATTCCTTCTAGCCTAAGTAAGAGTTCTGCTGCTTGCGGTAAAGCATCTCGATCGTTTATAAAACCTGCAAAGCTCAAAAGTAAACTTGAATATATTTCTCTATTCTTTACAGCAGTTCCAATTACATCCAAAGTTTCAGTTGAAATAGATGGTTGCTCAATTTTCTCGATCAATTCTCTATCGATGTAAGGCAAAAGATATATTGCTGCTTGAAAGTCTGAAATTTTTGTATTTTTCTTGAAATCGTCAGTTTCCGATTTTATTCCAAAAAATAAAGCTGTAGCTAGATTTTTGGATGGGGTAATCTCTAGTTCTTTTAAGTACTCTACAAGCATCGTAGCTGTTGATCCAACATCATCTCTAACGTCCACGTATTCAGCCTCCACGTTCTCTGCAGGATGGTGATCTATGACAATGGATATCTTAATCTCTTTTGGAATCGAATTGTTTATTCCTGGCCCAGATGAGTCGACTAAGGCAAATTTAGTGTATTGTGAAAGATCTGTTTCGTTTGCTCTCAGCATTTTAATTTGAAGCAAATTTACCATTGCTCTATTTTTTTGATGTTGAATTTCACCGTAGTATAAGATATCTGCTTGAACTCCAAGTTCTTCAGCTATTTCTTTTAAAGCTAAAGCTGAAGAGATCGCATCTGGGTCTGGGTTGTCGTGGGTGAATATTCCAAGTTTTTGATCTTTTAAATTTTCTAAAACTTTTCTAAATTTCTCCAATTTTCTGTAAAACTCTATCCTTTTAACATTTTCTATAAAATACTGCTTCAGCACATCTGGTGCAAAGACAACTAAGTTTGCTCCAGCTACTTTGAAATCATCTTTGAACTTCTGAGAAGAGACCCTTGCTACGATAAAAACATCTTTGCTCAAAGATCTTAGAACTTTAACTGTTTCAAGGTTCAGTTCATCGTTTGAAGTCAGTACTAAGATAGCTTCTATACCGTCCATCAAATCCTTGTAAGTTTCAGGTTTTGTAGGATCGGCTAGAATTGCCTCAAAACCTTCGCTTTCTAGCAATTCTATCCTTTCTTTGTATGAATCTATTGCAACAACTCTCTTGCCTAACTTCGTCAACTCCCTAACTACACCTAAACCTGTGGCCTCGGCCCCAACAACTATATAATCAAACATTATGTTGTGTAGGTCTCGGAAAATTTAACTTTTTTCTAGTCTACTTTCTCAACATTCACTCGCCATAGAGAATTTATAATTGAAGCGATCTTCGGATTTCTAAAACCTTTGATCAACTCCAGATCTTTTGGATAACCTATAAACGGATCTAAGCTCTCACTTTCAGGATCTATCACCCATACTTTTATTCCAGTTCTTTTGATTTTCTCGGACATGGATCTGAAAAATTTCAAAAAAGGTTCGACCTTTCTTTCAGTAACTACGCATACAACATATTCACCATCGAAGCTCTTTGAAATTTTTCTATGAGTTTCAAAGTCTTCGTACAGATCATCTATGATCGAATAAAAAACACCGTACTTGCTTTTACCACTGTAAACTCTAAAAAATTTTCCATAGCCATTGTAGCCTTTGAAAAATTTATCTGTAACTTTTCTCATAGTTTCAAGGTTATCTAAAAGCTTTTTTGATTTTAAAAATTCTTCATGTGCTATTTCGATGTCTTTTTTGCTCGGAAACACTGTGTGCAAGCGATAGAACTTGATCCCGTCAATTTCCAGCTCATCGGAAAAGTGCAGATTTTTTATACTTATTGGAAGATCTATAAAACTGCAAGAGATTTCATCAAATTTTTCGCAGAAATCATCAATCTTGTATCCTAACACATCAAAAGCTACTCTTAAAACTATTCTAACAACTTCCTCCCTTGTCGTAACTTTTCTACTTTCTAAAATTTTCGAAACCTTTTCTATGATCTCAGATTCCATGGAATTTTTATGCATGGTTATTTTTATCTGTTGAGTTTTTTAACCATATATTCTCCAATTTTTTCATAACCAAACTTTCTATAGTAGGGTCTTGCTCCAACTCCACTGATCACAGCTACCTCATCGTACTTCTCTTTCGCAATATTCTCAGCTTCAGCAAGAAGTCTCTCTCCGAAACCTCTATGTTGAAAAGCATCACTTTCCAATCCAATTCCTACAGCTTTTCCATAGACATGCAATTCTCTTATCAATGCACAGTTTTCAATCGAGGTTTTATACGGAAATCTTAATCTAACAAAACCGATCAATGCGTCAAAGTCTGGAATTTCAAACGATATAAAGTACTCTTCTCCCTTCGAAGCTTTGTACTTTCTAACAAAAAGTTCTGCTCTTTTATATTCTTCGATAGGAACACCTTTGTGTCCAACTTCTCTACACCTTATACACCTGCAGCTGTAGCCAAGATCTTTCAACCTCTCTTTAACCAATTGTCTAATATTTCCTTTTTCAAGTCCTATGGCAACTTTTACAGGTATATCTCTTTGAACTCTTTGCACTCTAACCCATTCTGGGAAAAACTTCTTAGCTTTTGCTATAAGTTCTACAACTTCTTCGGTTGTGTAAGGCTCGTATTCACCTTTTTTCCACATTTCGTAGAGTTTTGTACCTTTTATAACTAATGTTGGATAAATTTTTAGATAGTCTGGCTTGAAGTTTTCGTTTTCAAATATTTCTTTAAACATTTTTAAATCTTTTTCAAAGTTTGAACCTGGCAATCCTGGCATTAAATGATAACCTACTTTGAAAGCAAAATCTTTCAAAAGTCTTGTAGCTTCAATCGTTTCAGAAACTCTGTGACCTCTCTCAATTTTTTCCAAAACATCGTCGTATATACTTTGAACACCTAGCTCAACTTTTGTTCCTCCGTAAAATAGCATTTCGGAGATATGTTCTTCTCTAGCATAATCTGGACGAGTTTCGAAAGTTAAACCAACGCATCTAGCAAAAGCATGTTCATTTTTACTTTTTGCCTCTTCAAGACTTTTAGAAAGATCGATTTTTTTCTTGTAAATATTTAAAGCGTTGTAGATGTTCAAGATGAAACTGTCTCTGTATTCTTTATCTCTTGCAATGAAAGTTCCACCCATAACTATTACTTCAACCTTGCTAACATCGTGTCCTAAGCTTTCTAGTTCTAAAAGCCTGTTGAAAACTTGTTTAAAAGGATCGAAGCTGTATTGGATACCTCTCATAGCAGCAGGTTCTAAGCCTGTGTAGCTTTGAGGTGTTCCAAACTCTACTCCTCCGGGGCATGGAACGCATTTTCCATGTGGACAATTTGCTGGAGAACTCATTACAGATACTACTGCAACTCCACTTACAGTTCTAACTGGTTTCACTCTTAAGATCTCTTTTAATTTTGGATAAATATCGGTCCCTTCAGCAGATTTTAAAATTTCAGCGTTACTTGGAAATCTTGATAGTTTCAACTCTTTTGAAATCTTTCTCTTTATTCCTTCAGCTTCTCTTCTATTTCTAGCTTCTTCTGCGATCTTTTTTGCTATGGGAAATAGATCCACGAAGTTTGTTTTTCCAAGATATTAACTTTTTTCTCGCTTTCATATTATTATAAATTAAAATATAAATAAAAAATATAATTTTTTCTAAATTATAATATTAATGTAGAAAGAAATCATTTTAAAAACCCATCGAACTTTAAACATGCTTTCATCGATCGAAGTGAAGTTCATAAAACAGCTGGAAGTCGGAAAGAAGTACTTGCTAAAGGATGCTGCTGATATAGCAAATTTAAGCTTGGACGCTGCAAAAAAGGCTGCGATGCTTCTTCAGCAGAAAGGTTACTTGAAGATTTATGAAACTAAAGAAATAAGCTATAAATTAACTGAAGATGGAGAGAAATTTTTAGAAGAAGGATTTCCTGAAGAAAAACTTCTGAACCTTTTAGAAAAAACAAAAGATGTTGAAGAACTAAAAAGAACCATGGGTGAAGATTTTTCAATAGCTGTGAGCTGGTTGAAGAAGAAGGGAAGTGTGGAGATAAAGGATGGTAAAATATTTTTGTTATCAAGACCAAAAATTCCAGAGAAGGATGTTTTAAAAACTGTTAAAGAAAAAGGAAAAGTTGATGAAAAATTTGTTGAAATTTTGAAAAAAAGAAAATTGATAGAGGAAGTTGAAAACAAATTTTTCGAAGTAGAAATTTTAAAAAAGCCGTCGATAATTGAAGATTATATAGTAGAGGTTACTCCTGAACTAATTTTGAGTGGTGCCTGGAGAGACAAAAAGTTCCTAGCTTACGATGTCAGAGTACAATCGAAAGATGTATATGGTGGAAAAATTCATCCATACGAAAGGATAATTAGAGAATGTAGAAAAATATTTTTAGAAATGGGATTCAAAGAAATAAAAGGTCATTACGTACAAACTGCTTTTTGGAACTTCGATTCTCTTTTCCAACCTCAAGATCATCCAGCTAGAGATATGCAAGATACGTTCTATCTAGACAAGTACGTTGATTTGGATGAGAAATTAGCTGAGAAAGTTAAAATTGCACATGAAAAAGGTGTTGCAGGATCAACTGGCTGGGGAGGAATTTGGAGTCTAGAAAAAGCAAAACAACTTGTAATGAGAACTCATACAACCACGATCACAATACATTACTTAGCAAGAAATCCAAATCCTCCGCAAAAAGCTTTTTGTATTGACAGAGTTTATAGGAGAGAAGCTATAGATGCTACGCACTTACCTGAATTCGATCAACTTGAAGGAGTAGTTTTAGATGAAAAGGTTGGATTTAAGCATCTCTTAGGACTTCTTAAGGAATTCTTCGCTAAGATGGGGTTTGAGGAAGTTAGATTTAGGCCAGGTTATTTTCCTTACACAGAACCAAGTGTTGAACCTGAAGTTTACGTAGATGAAATTGGTTGGATCGAGTTGGGAGGTGCTGGTATTTTTAGAAAAGAAGTTACAGAACCATTAGGTATTAAAGGAAAAGTTTTAGCTTGGGGTTTAGGAATTGGAAGGTTAGCTATGCTTAAACTAGGTTTAAAAGATTTAAGAAAACTTTACTTACCAGATCTAGGTTGGTTGAGAAATGCTAGGGTGAGAACATGATCTACGATCCTAACAAGATAGAGGAGAAGTGGTTGAAAGTGTGGAAAGATGAGATGTACTACTTCGATTGGAAGTCTGAGAAACCTCATTACATAATCGACACACCTCCTCCCTACCCAACTGGCTCTTTTCACTTAGGCCACGCTTTGAATTGGTGCATAATAGATTTTATAGCAAGGTATAGAAGGATGAGAGGCTATTCTGTTATGTTTCCTCAGGGCTGGGATTGTCATGGCTTACCTACTGAAGTCAAAGTTGAAGAGAAGTATGGAATAAGGAAAAGAGACGTTTCTAGAGAATATTTTAAAGAATTATGTGTGAAATTAACACTAGAAAACATAGAAAAGATGAGGCAGACAGCAAGGCGTTTGGGGTTTAGTATAGATTGGAGCAAGGAGTATATAACGATGGATCCTGAATATTATTCAAAAACTCAACTTTCTTTTGTTAAAATGTACAAGAGGGGTTTAATTTACAAAGGTCATCATCCAGTTATAGTTTGTCCAAGGTGTGAAACTACTATAGCTTTAGCGGAAATAGAGTACAGAGAAGAAAAAACAAAGTTAAACTATATAAAATTTGATGATGATATAGTTATAGCAACAACTCGTCCAGAACTGATCCCAGCTTGTGTAGCTTTAGCAGTTAATCCAAAAGATGAAAGATATAAGCATCTTGTAGGTAAAAGCGTTAAAATTCCTACTACAGAATATTTAGCAGAAGTTCTAGCTGATGATGAAGTAGATCCGAACTTTGGAACTGGAATAGTTATGATCTGTACTTTCGGAGATAGGCAAGATGTGAAGTGGTGGAAGAAGTACAACCTTGAACTGAGGTGTATTGTAAACAACGACGGAACTTTGAATGAGAAGGCTGGAAAGTATGTAGGTTTGAAGATAGAAGATGCCAGAGAAAAGATAATTGAGGATCTAGCCTCTGAAGGAAGATTGATAAAGCAGGAGGAGATAGAACACAACGTCGGAGTTTGTTGGAGATGTAAAACTCCTGTAGAAATTATACCAGCTGAACAGTGGTTTGTGAAGGTTGAAAAAGAAAAGATACTAGAAGCTGCCAGAAAAATAAAATGGGTTCCGGATTACATGTTGAAAAGGTTAGAAGATTGGGTTGAATCGATGGAGTGGGATTGGGTAATAAGTAGGCAAAGGATATTTGCAACTCCTATCCCAGTTTGGTATTGTAATAAATGCGGAGAGACGATAGTTGCTAAGGAAGAATGGCTTCCAGTTGATCCAACGAAAGAAGATCCACCTGAACCATGTCCAAAGTGTGGAGGAATGGAATTTAAGGGGGAGGAAGATGTCTTAGATACGTGGATGGATTCGAGCATAACTCCTCTATTTATCTGTGGCTGGCCAAAATTGAAAGAGTATCCAACTCACTTACGTCCACAGGGACATGATATAATAAGAACTTGGGCCTTTTACACAATTTTGCGCTCAATAGCTTTAGAAAATGAGATCCCATGGTATGAAATTGTGATAAACGGGATGGTCTTTGGAGAGGATGGAAGGAAGATGAGTAAAAGTTTAGGAAACGTTATAATGCCTGAAGAAATAGTTGAAAAGTATGGAGCAGATGCTTTGAGAATGTGGGCTGCAAGTGGAGTTGTTGGAGAAGATCTGATATTTAGCTGGAAAGAGGTCGTTGCAGCTTCAAGGTTTATACAAAAGTTCTGGAATTTAACTCGTTTTGTGGAAATTCATTTGAAAGATTACGAAGTTAGTGAAAGTGATGAAAAGTTTTTGAGAGATTCAGATAGATGGATCTTGTCGAAGTTCAACAGAACCTTAGCTGAAACTTTAGACCACATGGAAAATTACAGATTCTACGAAGCTCTAAAGGCTATAAGGACTTTCACATGGTACGAGTTTGCAGACAATTACATAGAACTCGTAAAAAATAGACTGTATGCTGGTAGTGAGGAAGAAAAGAGAGCTGCAAGGTTTACTCTCAGCTATATACATAACTCTTTAACTAGAATGCTGGCTCCAATAGCTCCATTTTTAGCTGAAGAGTGCTGGAGTAAGTTGTATAATGGTAGTGTTCATTTACAAAGTTATCCAAAGTTTGAAGAAAGGTTCGTCGATGAGAGGTATGAGGAGAAAGGTGAAGAGATAAAAGAGATCGTAGCTGCAGTCAGGAAGTTGAAACACGACAGAGGTTTACCATTAAATTATCCAATTAAAAAAATAATAATATTTTCTAAAATTAAAATAGATACTAGAGATATAGAAGGTGCAACAAATTCAAAAGTTGAAGTTGTGGAAGAGATGCCAAAAATTAGAAGAGTTGTAAAAGCTGTAAAACCTAAGTTCTCAATAATTGGACCAATATTTAAAGATAAAACAAAGTTTTTAGTTGAAACTCTAAACAATTTAGAAAAAAAATATCTTCAAGAGTTTTTTGATAAGGGAAAAATTGAAATACATGGATTTGAATTGAAAGCAGAATGGTTTGAATTTGAAATTGAAACGATCATAGAAGAGAGACCAGTGGAGGTTATAAAAACGGGCAAAAGTATAGTTTTCGTTGAGCTATAATGTTACTTTTATTTATATTATCTAGTTTATATTTTTTAGTTTATTTTCATAGAACTTCAACAGCAGTTTTAGCTGATATACTGATGTTAGAGTTTGGAGTAACTGCTATAGCTTTGGGAATTTTATCCTCAGCTTACTTTTATCCATACGCAACTCTTCAAATTCCAATAGGGGTGATGTCAGATACTATAGGAGCTAGAAAAGTTATAACTGTTTTCTCTCTTGTCACATCTCTAGGTTGTGCGATCTTTGCTCTCTCTCCAAACTACGAACTTGCAACTTTAGGAAGGCTTTTAATAGGAATAGGTGCCTCAGGAGTTTATATTCCAGCTTTGAAGATTCTTTCAAGAGTTTATGTGAAGAAGTTTGCAACAGTTATGGGTATACTTTTTGCAGTAGGTAATTTAGGGGCCCTTTTCTCTTCATATCCTTTTGCTTTAACAGTTTCGTTTTTCGGATGGAGAGAGACTTTTTACGTAATAGCTTTATTTAATTTAATAATTATAATTATATTTATTTACTTATATTTATTTAATGAAAAAAATAAAGAAAAGTTTGAAAGTGAAAAGTTGCAGCTTAAAGATCTCTCCCTCTTAATGAAAAGTAGAAATATTTGGCTTTTAGGTTTTTCAGCCTTTTTACGCTACGGTGCAACGATGAGCTATCAAGGACTCTGGGGCGGCCCTTACATGATAGATGTTTACGAAGTTTCAAGGAGCTTTGCTGGATTTGTTTTACTCTTTGTCGGCCTAGGCTCACTCGTCGGAGCACCTATTCTGGGTTTCATATCTGACAAGATAGGGAGTAGAAAGAAAATTCTCATAGTTGGGGGGATAGGATTTGCGATCAGCTGGTTACCTTTTGCCTTTAAAACATACTCCATGAGTTTCTTAGAATTGGTGTTTTTCTCTTTTTCTATGGGTTTTTTTGGAGGAGCTGGACCTGCTGCCTACGCGTTAACTAAGGAATCTTTTCCTCTTAGAATGACAGGTTTAGCCTCTAGTTTTTTGAACGTTTTTCCTTTTTTAGGAGCGGCTGTTTTTCAAGTACTTCTCAGCTACATCATCGACGTAGGCTATGGTTACCAAGAAATCTTCCTCTTCTGTCTCTACACTTCAATTGTCTCTATTTTTTCTAACTTAATACTCAAAGAGAAAAGATAAATTTATATTTTTTTCAAATTCTTCAGCCAATCTTTCAGCCCAATCTTCTCTAAACTCTATCTTCAATCCTAGATAATTTCCAAGAGCTTCAATTAAATTTTTGTTCCAAAAGATACCGTGCAAATAAGTTCCCCAAACCATTCCATCATCGCTTACACATCCATCATCTTCCAGTACAGGTCTACTAGCTTTAGTTATCCCCTTATGGATCTCGTAACCCCAAACTTTTTGTCCTCTTATCTCTTCCAATATTACAGCATCCCCTGTAACTTTTTTAACTACTTGCTTCGTGATTTTTTTGTAACTTCTGAACTCTGTAAAAGCATCTAACAAACCTAAGCCTTTAACTCTTAAAAATCCATGTTCGACACCGTGATCTATTATCTCCTTTCCAAGCATTTGATAGCCGCCACATATACCTATGATTGGTTTTTTTCCAGCTATAGCTCTAATTTCATCTTCGAGAGTTTTTAGATAAGCCAGATCTGCAACAGTATCCTTGCTTCCTGGAACAATTAAAACTTCAAAGTCTCCACTCAGGTCTTTTGAAAAATGGCATACGTTTCTTACACTTTCAAAGTCCGTATAGTTAGACATCCTGGGAAGTTTCAAAATTTTTACAGGTCCGTTTCCTTTCCACTCTTCTAAATTTAAAGAATCTTCACTAGGTAAATTTATTTCAAGGTAAGGAAGTACACCTAAAACTTTAACTCCGCAGATCTCTTCGATCTTTCTTATTCCATCATCTAACAATTCTTTTCTTCCTCTGAGTTTGTTTATGATGAAACCTTTTACCAATTCTCTCACGTCACTAGGCAAAAGCATGTATGTTCCGTAGAGAGAGGCAAAAACTCCTCCCCTATCTATATCTCCAACGATCACTATTTTCGGTTTTGCAAATCTTGCAACAAAAATGTTTGGAATGTCCCTTTCAAACAAGTTTATCTCTGCAAAACCTCCGGCACCCTCGATTACTATTATTTCGAATTCAGAAGCTAGTTCTTCGTAAGCTCTCATCACAACATCTTTCAACCACTCTAGTTTCAAGTAGTCTATGTAGCTAACGTCACCAACAACTTCTCCCATAACTACTAGCTGAGATACAAAGTTTCCTTTTGGTTTCAGCAGTATGGGATTCATCCTCTCATCCGGCTCAATTCCAGCTGCAAAAGCTTGATAAGCCTGTGCAAATGCAATCTCTTTACCATTCTTTGTTACAAAAGAGTTTAAACTCATGTTCTGAGCTTTGAATGGGGCTACTTCGTAACCTCTTTTCGCCAAAATTCTACATATGGCTGCAACTATTGTACTCTTCCCAGCACTGCTCGACGTTCCCGCTACCATTATGTTCACGAATAAGTTTTAAACTTGACGAAATATTTCTGTTATGGAAGATGTTACGATAGGTCTAGAGGTTCACGTTCAACTCAACAAACTCAAAACTAAGCTGTTCTGTTCATGTCCTTTGAACTACCACGATAGTCCTCCGAATACACATGTATGTCCTGTTTGTTTAGGAATGCCAGGAGCTATGCCAGTTTTGAATAAAGAAGCTGTAAAAGCTGCTATAAAAGTTGCAATGGCCTTAAATGCAAAAATTCAGCAAACTGTAGTTTTCGACAGAAAAAATTACTTCTATCCAGATCTGCCAAAGGGTTTCCAGATAAGTCAGTACGATCGTCCGTTAGCATTTGGTGGCTACGTGATCGTTGACGTAGATGGAGTTGAGAAGAGGATAGATTTGAAGAGGATTCACATAGAAGAGGATCCTGGGAAGTTGTACTATAAAGGTTCGATAACTGTAGCAAAGTATTCCTTGATCGATTACAACAGAAGTGGAGCCCCCCTTCTAGAGATAGTTACAGAACCTGTGATGAAGTCTCCAAAAGAAGCTAGAGCTTTTTTAAATAAACTTAGAATACTGTTGGAATATCTTGATGTCTTTGATCCAGAGCTCGAAGGAGCTATGAGAGTAGATGCAAATGTGTCGATAGCAGGTGGTGGTAGAGTTGAGATAAAGAACATATCGTCTTTCAAAGGAGTAGAAAAAGCTTTAAACTACGAAATAATGAGACAAAGAAATTTAATTAAAATGGGAAGAAAGATAGAAAGAGAAACTAGACACTTCGATGAAGCTCAAAGTATAACTGTATCTTTAAGGAGTAAGGAGGAGGAGCAGGATTACAGATATTTCCCTGAACCTGACCTAGTTCCAATAAATGTTGAAGAGTTGATGAAAGAAGTTGGAAAATTACCGGAGTTACCAGAGGAGAAAAAAGAAAGACTAAAAGCTCAGTATGGGATATCGGAGAATTATGCTAAAGTTTTGGTCTTAGATCCGAAGATGTCAGATTACTTTGAAATAGTTGCAAAATCTGTAAATGCAAAAATAGCTGCTACTTGGGTAGTTGACGTTTTGAGGGGAGAATTAAATTACAGGGGCTGGAATTTTTTAAAGTGCTTTGAAAAATTCCCACCAGAAGAGTTTTCTAAACTTTTAAACTACTTCTTAGAAGAAAAAATAACTGAGAAAGGTGTAGTTGAAGTTTTAAGGACAAAACTAGATCAAGGTGGGAAAGTTGAAGAAATTGTAGAAAAGAAAAGACTTTTTGCAATTCCAAAAAGTGAAATTTTAAATTTCTGCAAAGAAGTGATTGAGGAGAATCCAAAAGCTGTTCAAGATTATTACAGTGGAAAAAAGCAAGCGATCAATTTTTTAGTTGGTCAAGTAATGAAGAAAACAAAAGGCCGAGCAGATCCTGAAGAAACTGCTAAAATTTTGAGTGATCTGCTAAAATGAAGATAGCTCTAGTAATTCCAGTCTCACCTTTTGAAAGCAAAAGTACAGTTCTTGAGAGTGTTAAGGTTTTGAAGTCTTTAGATTTTTCAAATTTTGAGTATAAAATAGTCTACGTTGTAGATTTCAATGAAGAATGTGCTTTGGCACTAAAGAGTGAAGGTGTAGAAGTTCTCTTTAGAAAAGATAATAGAGGAAAAAGGGCTGGAGCAATAAATGATGCAGTGGATTACCTTTCAGATTTTAATCCTGATTATTTAGCGATATTCGATGTCGATTCTAGACCGCAAAAAAACTTTTTGATCAAATGTATTGAAGCTTTAGAAAAGTGCGAAGACTGTTACATAGCATCGTCTAAACGCTACATATGGAATGGAATTAATCTAGTTACAGAAACAGTTGAAGCTGAATATTACTTGATAAACTTCTTCCTTGAAAGGTTGAAATGGAAGCAGTTCAACGGATTGATAGGCGTTTTAAAATATAAAATTTTGAAAGAGGAAAAATTGAACGAACTAGCTTTAACTGAAGATGCAGATTTTTCTACAAGGATGCATGCCAAAGGAAAAAAAGCTTTACTCGTAAAAACAACAAAAATCTATGAGGAAGCTCCAATGAGCTGGAAAGAACTTTATAATCAAAGAAAACGTTGGTACTATGGTGGATTACAACTTTGGAAATACAGAAAAACTTTTGATGAAAGAAAAGTTAAAATCTCTTGGATCTTAGCTTTAACTTTAAGTTACGTTGTAATCTTAGCTTTACCTCTTATAATACTGGCACCTCCCTTGCTGCTTTATCATTACAAAAAGATATCAAAACTTAAATTGGTGTTAGGTTTAACAGTTCACGCTCTTTTGCTTCAGATTGCGGCCCTGGATGCTATTTTTAGTTACTTGACAAAGAAAAGTGTTGGTTGGAGTAAGGTAAGAAGAGTTACGGAAAAATTAAATACGTGATGATGTACAAAAAATGTGCTCGAACTTCTGATCACTGTAATACTACTTGGATACGACGGAGTTGCAAACCTTACAGTTGTAGGAGTTGGAAACTTCGAAGTAGTCAATGGAACTGAAATACCTTTGCAGGAGGGAACTTACATCTTTGAACTTTCAGCGATGGAAAAAGTTTTTGTGAAAGAAGTTAATGCAAATGAAAGCTTTGTAATCTTCAACTTAAAATTTACAAACTCTACAAAGAACATCTCGATTTTTTACCATACAATTTTATCATCTATCGTTAGCGAAGTTGTAGTCCTAACGAACAGGGGGGATGAGAACTTCGAAGGTGATCTTACTTTACCTATGCCAGATCTTAGAAATCTAGAAGTTGTATCTTCAAGCCTCGATTACAAATCTTTTCATGCTAAAGATCTTTTTTTGACTTTCAACTCTCTCCTAATCCCTGCGAGAGGTGAAGGTCAAATAGTACTTCATTACGAGCTGAATTCAAACGTGTTCTACAGAGATGGAAGAAATGCTAGCTACGTGATATTGACAGATCTAGATTTCGAAGATTTTAGAGGATTAGTTTTTCAAGGGGAAAGAACTTTCAATGGAGTAAATTTTAAAGTCCTTTCCGGTGAAAATTCAGAATACTTGTTGAAAATTAAAAGCCCACAAATTAGCTACAATTTACTAGCGCTCCTCGGCATATTTTTATCTTCTCTAGTTGTATTTATTCATTTCTATGATAGAAGAGGGAAGTGGAAGTTGTAGTTTACTTGCCTAAGTCAGTAGTTTCAGGATATATTGATTTAAATATTGGGTTAACTATATCGGTTCTTTGATGGAAGAAGTTCTCTTACGTCCATCAGAAGTTGCTAAGAAGTTCGGCATCTCGGTTAAGACTCTCTGGAAGTGGCAAAAGAAGGGGATCTTAAAGCTGTTAGGCTTCCTACTGGGAAGCTACGCTACCCTAAAAGCGAGGTAGAAAGGTTATGGAAGCAATTAAGAGTTACAAAACCCTAATAGAGGCTCCAATAGACTTAATTGAGGAGTACTTCAAGGTTAAGCAGAGGGCTTTAGAGGTGATCTTCTCAGTTAAACTTTCTAAGAAGGCTCACTTAAGCTTCAACAAGGAGGATAGTGAAAGCTTAGAAATGAGTTGTTGAAAGATTGGAAGTACTCTAAGCACTATGTGGATTCAGCAATAAACTCTGTCATAGGCCTTGTCAAGGGCTGGATAACGCTATACAACAGAGGGAGGGCGAAAGAGAAGCCTAAAATAACAAAGAAAACTGTCTACATCAAAAACACGCTTTTCAGTTATAGGAACGGTGTTCTCAAGATAAGTATAGAGCCGAATAAACGACATCTGAAAGTAGACTTAACAGAGCATTCATGGATTCCAAAAGACTTCGATAGGATTGGAGGCTTAATCCTAACAGAGAGGGAATTGATAATCACTGTTAAGAAGAACGTTGAGCCAAAAGCAGAAAAGTGGGCTTCATTCGATGTAAACCTGACAAACATAACAGCTCTAGTGAATGGAGAGGTCAAACGTTACGATTTGAGGGAGCCCTATCACATTCACAAGGTATATGAGGTTAAGCGCCAAAGAATACAAAAGCTAAGCAAAAATAAGCCTAAAACATCAAAGAGACTACTCAGAAAATATTCGAACCGAGAGAGAAACAGAGCTAGAGATTTCATGCATAAACTAACAACAGACATAGTTAGGGAGCTTAAAGAAAACGGCTGCGGAGCAATCCTAGAAGACCTAAAAAATATTAAAAAGAGAATTCTAAAACGGCTCAAGAAACATGAACCGCAAGCTCTCAAAGTGGAACGCTAGAACTTTCCAGTTCATGCTAGAATACAAGCTCCTCTGGGCTGAGCTACCAGTAAAATATGTGAAACCACAAAACACATCAAAAACCTGTCCTCTCTGTTCTGGGAGCATGGCTCCCTATGAGGACAGGTTAATGAAATGCAGTAACTGTGGCTTCATATTGGATAGAGACGTTATAGCTGTGCTGAACCTTCAGATTGGGGGCAGATCTCCAAAGGGTCCTCGATGAGATAAACGAGAGGAAAGAGCTACATGTCTATTGACTATGTGGCTCAGAACCCTAAAACTTTTTCTATCTTGAAAACTGTACCTTTTGCCAAAGCTACGATCTCATCACCCCTTTTAACTTCTATTATATACGTTGCAGTTTTGTTTCCACTGTAAACTTCTTTAGCTTCTGCAACAATTTTATCTCCTAAGTTTACTGTTCTAAAGTAACTTATGCTGACATCAATTGTCAAAGCTAGCTTACCACAACTGTTACTTGCTAAACCAAAAGCTAGATCTGCTAAGGCAAAGATTACTGCTCCATGACAAACTTTTGCGGCGTTTAAGTGTTCATCTTTCACAACCATTCCAACTTTTGCAAAATTTTTACCAACTTCCAAGATCTCAACTTCCAACAGGTCAAAGAGTCTATCGTTCTCTCTTATGTATTTAACAACGTCCATGAACATTTTAGAAAGCGCCCGCTATAAAAGCTATGAGTCCTACGATTACTGCTAGAAGTGTCTCAATTCTAAATTTTTTAATATAATATTTTTTCTTCAATAAATTAATTGAAACTTTAAAAAGTATAGCATCTGTCAAAAGGACGGGGAAAAAGTACTTAGGATCTCTGTACTCTTCAAAAATTAAAGGTGTAAAACTTAAAACTATAGAAATTATAAAAAATATTGTAGAAACCTTTGCTGCAAAATCTACCCCATAGATCCTCGCAATTGATCTGACGTTTCTAATTCTATCGCCAGCCACATCTTCAATACTTTTCATAATCTCTCTTCCCAATCCACAAAAGAAAGCTATCGATGCTAGAACTAGTACAGTAGGAGTAACACTGTTTACAACGATCCCTCCAAAAACAAAAGGCGCCGCCATAGATAGTGCTATGTACACGTTTCCAAGGAATCCTAACTCTTTCAACTTAACGTCGTAAGCTACACCGAGTAGAGCTATGGCTGAAGCAAAGATAAAAGCTTGTAAGGAAATCATGTAGGAAGTTATAAAACCTAGAGGAAAAGTTACGAGAAAAGATTTAAAAGCTTGCTCTCTCTTTATCTCTCCTCTAACGAGTGGCCTATCAAACCTTCTGTTTTCTAAATCTACATAGTAGTCGAAGTAATCGTTCAAAGCGAAAGTTGAGGCTTGAAAAAATAGAGCAGTTGTATAAGCTAAAAAAGCTCTAAAATCAATGGGTTGACCAGCTACTATTATACCGACTGTTGTAGCGAAGCCGTAAATTAGTCCATGCTCTAAGCGAAAAAGTTGCCAATAAGCTTTAAGGTACTGTAGAAAGGTAGGCATTCAAACCTTTTTCGTAGATAACGTTTCCAACGATTATTGTGTCTGCATATTTTAACATTTCAATTGCTTTCTCTCTACTATCTATTCCTCCTCCGTAGAAAAGCCTTGAACTATTTAGAACGCTCTTAACTTCTTTAACAACTTCTGGATCTCCATAAGTTCCACTGTACTCTATGTATATGATCGGTAACTTCATCATCCTTTCACCGATAAAAGCGTAGCTTGCAGCCATCTTTGCATCCATCTGCAAGGATCTTGTAACTTTAGCTACAGCTGAGTTTGGATTTAGAACTATGTAGCCTTCAAAAACAACTCTGTTGAAAAGGTCTTCAAAATTTTTATCTTTATAGTTCATAAAAACCCACTTAGCATGCTTTCCAGTTATCCATTCTCCATCCAAAGAATTTAAAACTGTAGGAACAAACAAGTAGTCCGCATCGTATACGACGTTCGATGGATCTGAAGGCTCAACTACAGTTGGAACGTTGTACTTTTTCAGCATAGACAAAAGTTTCTTGACCTTTTCAGCAGTCACATTTTGAGTTCCAGAAACCATAACTGCATCGGTTCCACTTTCAGCTACAGCTTTAACTAGCTCTTCTGAATTTTTTCTATCTGGATCAAGCTTTGTTATATGTTTCCAGCTTTTCCACATACTAAAACCTTAATCTTTCATCTTTTTTTGCTACATCTTTAGCACAAAAATATTCTTTACCAATTTTTCTCAAATAAGGGCATTTTTTACCAGTATATCCTACTATGCAAAGCTCACAATCTTCTTTATATACTTTCCTCAAACCAAGTTGCTCTGCGATAAGCCTAATGTTCATGTTAATTCGACTTCTATCTACTTTAAAATCTTTGCGAGAAAAGACTCTATCTCTTCAAAACTTGGAAAATTCCTAGCTCCAATTCTGGAAACTTTATATGCTCCACAGAAGTTTCCTAACTTTAAACAAATCTCTATTGGTAATTCTCTCATGAATCCATAAATAAAACCAGCTGCAAAAGCATCTCCAGCTCCAGTTGTATCTACTACTTTTGTTTTAAATGCTTTTGCATAGTAACTAGCTTCCGAAGTTATACACTCACTCCCTTCAGCCCCTTTTGTCACAATTAAGTAGTCCACAAACTTTAAAATTTCTTTAAAATCTACTTTCAACTCTTTTAGTTCTTCGTGAGAAAGAATGAGCATATCTACAAATTCTAGCATATCTTTAAGTTTTTCAAACTCCATGGAAGAATAAATGTGACAAGGATTTAGAATTTTGAAGGCCTCTGAGTTTTTCAGAACTTCAAGCTGGACGTCAAAACTTTTTTTACTGGGAAAAGGATCTACGTACAAGTATTTGCATTTTATTTTTTTGAAAACAGGATATTCTGATGCGTTTGGTTCTATAAAGAACGTTCTCTCTCCACTAGAATCTACAAAAACTAAAACTTTTCCGGTTTTTTCGTGTGTAACTTCAGCATAAACTTCTGCAGTAGTGTTTTCGAGGAAAAACTTCGCATCATCATCTCTTCCAATTGAAGTGAATATTTTTGCATCTATTCCGATCTTTGCCAAGTTATGAGCTACGTTCGCTCCGGCACCTCCAGCTGATTTGAAAAAGCTTTTTATCAAGGTATTTTTTCCTTTTTCAGGATATTTATCGATGAAATAAAAGTAATCAACTAAAGCTGGTCCGTGCACTGAAAACATCAGAACTCACCGCTCAAAATTGCTATTGCCAATTTTCTGTTTTCTTTTACATCTATAGAATAGTTGTCCCAAAAAACACACGTCCCAAGAACTGCCAAGTTGTCTATTTTTGCTGCAAAAACATCTTTTCCTACAACGAAAGGATCACCTCCAGTTATAGATGCTGAACATGGCATCAAGACTTCTCTGTTGTTCCACTTTGCTATTGGGAAAATTTCATCACAAAGATTCTTTTCTTGGTCTTTTATTAAATCATAGTTTACTTTTATTCCTAAGTTTAACGTAACTCTGTTTACATTTTCAGAAACGTTGTCGTAGTTGTTGTAGTAAGCTGTAAAAATAATTATTTTTTTATTTTTAAACCATTTTATAATTTTAGCAACCTCCGATCTGCTAAAGGGTTTTTCTGGATAGTTGAACACTATTACATCGTATCTTTCTAGTTTTCTAAAAGATTTAATTTCTTCTACATCAAATCCTTCTTCTTTAGCTAGCTTTAGAAGTTTTGAAAAATAATAGTAGTCATTAATTGAAAATTCCCAGTGACTGGCGTCCCAGGCTACTTTCATAGCTAGAAGTCAGCTGACGGTTTTTATTGTTTGTGAGTAATAATTCAATTAAAAAATATATATTTTTAATTTAAATCTAAAATTTTAAATTTTTATTGTCTTTAATAAAATTTTTAAGCAAAAACAACTTAAAGTTAGAGGAGCATTCTCTGTATGAAAAGGATCGAACTCTACACATACGAAGATGCAACAAAAGACATGGAAGAAGGAATTTGCGAGGAAGATGCGATAATTAAAAAGTGGGAATCGATAGTAGATGCTCTAATAGAAATTGAAAACGTTGCTTTGCAAATAACACCGTACTGTGAAAAGTATTTTGATTGCGAAGGTTGTCCCATAACACTTTTTGATTACGACTGTTCTCATCCTATGTCGATATACAACATATTCTGCACCGAGCTGAAAAAGCTCAGAATAATCACTGAAAGTATGCTTACAACTCTTTACTTAGTTAAAAGAAAAATTGAAAAAGATAGAGAGCCTTTTGTATGAGATGCAAATGTGGAGCTAAGCTCTTCAGTAAAGCAATTCCTCTTTGCCCAAAGTGCGCAAAAAGAGAAGTAGTTGATTTACATCCACCTTTGTACAAAGTAGAAGTAAAAAAATGCAAACTCTGCAGTAACGAGTGCAGTGGATTGGCTTTGTGTGGGAAGCCACCTTATGGAGCTCTAAGTTATTACGAAGATCCTTTGCCAACAAATTGCTGTAATGCCTGGTTCTGCAAAGCAAGTAAAATGAGAGGAACGAATTTGGCAGTTTTTTATTATGGATGTAACTTCGATTGTCTTTTCTGTCAAAACTGGATACATAAAAGAATACCTGGAAGAACTGTAGAGATAGAAGAGTTACTTGAAGTTTTAAAAAATGAAAGAATAAAATGCATATGTCACTTTGGCGGTTCTCCTGAGCCCCAACTTCCATATGCTTTGAAGTTTTCAAGAAAAGCTTTAGAGATTAGAAGAGATCTAATGATTTGCTGGGAATGGAATGGAGCTGGAAATACTAGTTTAGCTTTAAGGGCTGCTGAGATAAGTAGTAGAAGTGGTGGAACTGTTAAGTTCGATCTAAAAGCTTGGAACGATAATTTGCATGTAATTTTGACTGGTAGAAGTAATGAAAGAGTTAAAGAGAACTTCTGTAAAATAGCTGAAAAATACTTAGAAGTCCTTTCCGCGACAACTCTTTTGGTTCCGTTTTACGTAGATGCTGAAGAGGTTGAGAACATTGCAAAGTTCATATCTTCGATAGATGAAAACATTCCTTACAGCCTTCTAGTTTTCCATCCAGATTACAGATTGTCTGATATGCCAATAACTCCGAAAGATCAGGTTTTTGAATGCTACAGCGTAGCTAAAAAACATTTGAAGAACGTAAGTATAGGAAATTTACACTTGCTTTATAGATTTTAGAAGATCCAGAACACTTTCAAAAGTACTCTCCTTAGGTTTCAACGCTTCTATTGAAAAATTCTTTAAATATTGAGCAGTTGGCTCGCCTATAGCTACAACAATTTTCTTTTTCAAAACCTCTGGATCGCACAGATCTAAAAAGCTTTCAGCGATCATCTTACTTGAGAAAACTATAACGTTGAAAAAGCAATCCTCCGTAAGTTTTACAACTCTTTTTTGTTCATCTCCGTTCAATTTCTTTGTTCTGTAAGCTACAACTTCTGAAAAATTGCAGAACTTGGAAAGTTCTCTCAACTCATCCCCACCTTTATCACTTCTTATTGCCACAACTTTCTTACCTTTGACCACATCTTTAAACTCCTCAACTAAGCTTTTTGAGTTAAAATTCTTAGGTATCAATGCTTTTTGGTTCAAGGCTTTTGCTGTCTTCTCTCCAATTGCAATAACATTTTTTAGCTTTATTTTTCTTTCAACAATAGCTTTTGCAGCATTTTGACTTGTAACGATTGCATAGTCATGTTCTGGAACTTCAAAGTCTAGAAATTCTATTTCTATGAATGGACAGCCATAAGTTTCAAATCCTTCCATTTTAAATTTTTCTAAAGTCTCTTTCAATTGCTCTCTAGGTCTTAAAATTAAAACTCGCATAGTTCTTTCAGAAAAGGAAACTCCTTTCTGACCTTTTCGATCTCTTTCAGATCTACATCGCTAACTACAACTTCCTGCAGCTCTCCAGCTTCTGCTAAAACTTTTCCCATCGGATCGACGATCATAGATCTTCCACCACATTCCATGTTCCCGTCGACGCAGTTAGCACCGATCACAAAGAGCTGATTTTCTATCGCTCTAGCTTTGATCAAAGTTTTCCAGTGCTCTATTCTATCCTTTGGAAATTCTGCAGGAACAATTATCATTTCGGCTCCCATTTTTGTAAGTTTTCTTGAAAGTTCTGGAAAACGAATTTCATAGCATATAATTACTCCAATTCTGCCAAAATCAGTTTCAAAGACTTCTAGTTTGTTTCCAGCTTTAAAAAACTTTTTTTCATCACTTAGGGGAAAAAGGATATTTTTTCTATACTTTCCAACAATTTCACCTTTCCAGATCAAAACGGCAGAATTGTAAAGGTAGTTGTCTCTTTCTGCAACGCCTGCAACGATCAGAGTATCTTTGCTAAGTTCGATGAGACTTTTCAACTCATTATTTAACTTTTCAACTCTCTCTAGGTTTTTATGATAGAAACCTGTTGTATGAACTTCTGGAAGGACTACTATGTCAGCTTTTAATTTTATAGCTTTTTTAACTAAATTCAGACTATTTGTTATGTTTTTGTTCCTATCTGGTAAGATCTTTTGTTGAACAACGCAAACTCTACAGATCAAAGGCTTCACCTTCCGGTTTATTGCAGCTAAAGTTATTAAACCTTACGAAAATATTTAACAATAAATTATTTAAATTTAATATTAATGTGAAAAATATAATTTCTTAAATCGATTGCGGATTTGACTAGTGTTAGAAAGCTAGAGATAAATTTTGATCAGCTTTTAAGCAAAAGAACGTGTAGAAAAAGTTTTAAAGGTTTAACAATATAATATAAAAATATAATATATTATGATATAATTTTACCTTCAATAGCTAGATCGTGCCCTGGAATTATGTTTCTCCTTCTTACAATGCTTAAAACTTTAAAGCTACTTTTAAACCAATCTCCTAGATTTATATTTAGACCTGGTGGAATGAAAGGTAAGTTTTCACCACTCAAAACAGCAGTCTCTCCTTTTGAATTTCTAAGCTCTATTGGCTGAACTGGAGGGAATATGTTGAAATAACTGTAAAAATGATCTCCTGCAAAGAGGTATTTTTCTCTTTTACCTTCGAACAAAACTCCTTGCAAACCTTCTGTATGACCTGGTAGATGGATAAGCTTAACTCCTTCAGCTATACAAACATCTCCATCAACTAAGCAAAGATCCATTTTTTCCAAAGGAGCAAAAAGTCTCTCATCGTAAGCCTCTCTGTAGTGTGGAAGTGGATCAAAAGCGCTTCTCCATTCAGATCTTTGAACGTATATACGTGCATTGTGGAAGAGACTTGCAAAGGCTACGTGATCTATGTGCAAATGAGTTAGGATCAGTTTTTCTACTTCCTCCACTTTCACTCCAGCTTTCAATAAGATCTCTCTAAAGATCCTCTCCCCACCTCCAACTACTGGAAATCTTTTTACAAAACCATTCTTCGGCTCTTCTACTCCAGAATCGATCAATATCTTTTCATCTTCACTTTCCAAGATCCAGATGTAAACGTTACCCCTTGCAAGAAAACGCATATCAGCTAAATAAAAAACGATCCCCAAAGGTGCATAGATCTCTGCATGTTTCAACGGTTTAAGTTGCCACATAAAAGATATTAGTTTTTAGTTTTAAAAACTTAACATGGACGCTGCTGAAGAAAAAATAGTTTCTTTGCTCAAAAAAGTTAAGAGCGAAGGTATTCTGCAAAGTGAAATTGCAGAAAAACTTAGAATATCAAAATCTACTGTTTCAGAAATTTTGTCTAAGTTGGAGGAGGAAAAAGAGGTTGTAAGATCGCAAGTTTCCTCAAAATCTTATAGAGTATGGCTTTCTGAGTTTGCTCCATTTCCGATAGATGGTTTGATGAGAGTAGGTATTTTAAAAGCAAGTGAATATCCAAAAGTAGTCTTTGCAGCAAAGAAGTTGGATGCAATTGTAAAAGTTTATGAAAACGCATTGGAACTTACAAGGGATCTAGCAGCTGGAACAGTTGATGTGGCTGCAAGTCCTTTGATAACTCAAGTTTACTTTGGAGCTTTGATGAAAAATATAAAAATCTACAGACTTGTTGCAATGAATGGAAGTGGAGTAGTTTTTTCGAACAAAGAAAGTGAGTGGTACGGTTGTTCAGAGTTTTCAACGATGGAATTCAACCTAAGGAACTATCTTAAGAAGAAAGGCTACAGCTTGAAGATCAGATACTTCAGATCTCCTGAGATCATGATCGAATCTTTAAGGGAACTCAAGGGGATCGCAGTTTGGGAGCCTTATTTAACTCTTCTAAGTGAGTTTGAAAGCGAAAAGTTCAGAGACGTTTTAGGTGATTTTGTTTGCTGCTCTTTAGCAGCGAACTCATTTTTTATAACTAAAAATTATGATTTTTTTGATCCTTTCCTTAAAGAGTTCGATAGGTGTAAAGTTGGAAGGGATGAAGCTTTGATGATATCTAAGCTGATAGGATTCGATCCAGAGATCGTTTACAGATCTTTTGAAAGTTACGAATTCGATGTTCCTCAAGAAGTACCTAGATTAGATGTTCTTGGAAGGATCGATGAAGTCTTTTGCTTTAAGTAGATCGCTAAGTTTCAACAAACTCTCTATTTCTAAACTGCTCTCTTCTCTATCAACTACTGCAAAAATCTTTACAACTTTCCCGCCAGATCTTTCAATTCTTTCTACAGCGGACAATGCAGATCTTCCAGTAGTTACAACGTCTTCAATCAGGACAAATTTCTCTCCCTCATTCACAACCCCTACTCTATCTTCCATAACTCCATAGTCTTTTTTCTGTTTTCTAAATATAACTAGTGGTTTTTTAACTTTAAGTGAGACTGCAACTGCTATTGGAACTCCTCCTAACTCTACACACGCAATTTTATCAAAATCTAGTTTTTCAAGCTTTTTCGTTATTTCCAACGCAATTTCTTCAAGAACTTCAGGGTAAGTTGAAGCTAACTTTATATCAACGTAAACATTACTCCTTTTTCCTGATGAAAGTAAAAAGTCTCCAAACTTTAGTGCTCCAACTTTTAAAAGCATCTCAGCCAAATTCACCATGGAACATCTTTGAGTTTGAGTTTATAAGCTAGTACGTTGACAGCTATATGTAGAAAAGGTGTTACGATGAAAGCTACAACGATCTTTTCAAAATCAAAGAGATACCAAAAAGCATAAAATTGGCTGGAAATCAAAATTGCAACAAAAAGAAACATCAGCTGGTCTAGAACTGGTAGAGGTTTTCCTTTTTCATAGCTTAAACGTCTCTTTATGAAACTTCCTGCTAGATCGCCTAACATAGATCCAAAAGCTAGAAGAAAAGTTAGAACAAAGAAATCAAAATATTTCAACGATGAAAATATTTCAAAGCCAAAGAGATCTTCTATACAGATCTGTAGGTTTGCTACAAATACTCCTCCAACAATTCCTGCCAAAAATCCTCTAATTGTTTTTCCGTCTCCAAATATTCTTTTTCCTAGAAAATTTTTTCCAAGATCTATCGGCTTCCCACCACCAAGTACTACGGCAAAGTTGTTTGGAGTGTACGCTGGTAGAAGTAACCAAATCGTAACTAACACTAGCTCTATCACAGCTTCTTGATCATCTCATCTATTTGATTTACAATAACTTTTATCTCCTCGATCTCTTTTTTAAGACCTTCTATTTTGTCGTAACCTTCATCTCTAACCCTAGCTCCATGTTGAGTTGGAACTATTATTCCAGCTTGCTCAAGAACTCTCAAAGAGTATCTAACTTTGTGCTTTGGCATGTTTAGCATTTCGGAAAGCTTAAAAATTCCTATAGGTTGTTTTTCGAGGACAGCTTTCAATATTTGTAGATGCCTCAAAGAAATCTCAGCTTCGCTTTTTAATTTATCAAACACCATGGAGTTTTAGTTCACTATAAATTTATAAATATTTTGTTAGTGATCGTAACATGAAGATTTACAGGTTGAGGAAGAAAGTTGCCAAAGCTGTAGCTGAAGAGGTGAAAGTTAGAGCTGGAGTGATCGTGGAAGGTGAAATGGATATAGTTGAATTTGATAAATTTAACATAATACTTGTTGACGGTGAACCTCTACTGATCCAGTACGACGGAAAACACTACGTCAGCGTTTATGGAGCTATAAAATTGAAACCGGAAAAGTATGAAGTAATGGTTGATGAAGGTGCCATGAAAGCTATATTAAATGGTGCAGATGTTATGAAGCCCGGAATAGTTTTTTCTGATGAAAGAATAAATGATGGGGATTTTGTTTTTGTTACAGTTGAAGGAAAAAGGACTCCAATAGCTGTAGGATTAGCATTATGCAAATCATCTGAAATGAAAGGAAAAGGAAAAGCTGTTTTAAATATACACTACGTTGGAGATAAAGTTTGGAACTACTTTTTCAAGAAAAAATAATTAAAAATTAAATTTATATTTTATTAAATATTTATTTTTTATATTGTAAAATAAAAGTTGTTGAACAAAAGATATAATAGCTGCGCAAAACTGTTAGCGATGGTAAGTTTGGAAGATGTTTACCACGTTGCAAAGCTTTCCAAGATAGAAGTAAACGAAGATGAGGCTAGAAAGTTCAGGGATGAGTTTGAAAAGATCCTTGAATACTTCAATTTACTCGACGAAGCTCCAGAATCTGAACCGATGTACCACGTTCTTGAACTTATAAACGTTTTTAGGGAAGATTCTCCAAAAATCTGTTTGACGCAAAACGAAGCTTTGATGAATACAAGGCATAAGGAGGAAGGTTATTTCAAAGGGCCGAAGGTGATGGAGTGAAGATATCTGAATGGAGATCTGAGGAGAGCTGTTATGAGGCTACAGCTAAAATGTTGAAAAGAATCGAGAAAAGTGAATTGAACGCCTACATCACAGTTTGCAAGGATGATGCTTTGAAATTGGCTGAAAAATATGAAAAACGAGAATTAAAAGGGAAGTTAGCTGGAATACCTGTCGCAGTTAAAGACAACATAACTACAAAAAATATAAGAACTACTTGCGCTTCAAAGATGCTTTTAAACTATTTACCAGTTTTCGATGCTCACGTAGTTGAAAGGTTGAAACAGGAAGGAGCAATAATAATAGGTAAAACGAACATGGATGAATTCAGCATGGGTACGACGACTGAAACTTCGTACTTCGGAGTTGTGAAGAATCCCTACGATTTAAGCAGAGTAGCTGGTGGAAGTAGTGGAGGAAGTGCAGCAGCTGTAGCTGCGGACGAGACAGTTTTAGCTCTTGGAACAGATACTGGTGGAAGTATAAGATGTCCTGCAAGCTTTTGCGGTATATACGGTTTGAAACCAACTTATGGATTAGTTTCTAGATATGGATTAATTCCGTACGCAAATTCTTTAGAACAGATAGGTCCAATGGCTTCATGCATAGAAGATCTTGCTTTGCTTTTAGAAGTAATAGCTGGGAAAGATGAAAGAGATTCTACGAACGTTGGAAAAAGTTTCAAGTTTCAAAGATCTTTTAAGGATTTCAAAGTAGGAGTTTTAAAGGACATGGGTGCAAGTGAGGAGGTAATGGAGAAGTTCAACGAAGTTGTCGATAAATTGAGAAAGAACTTTTACGTCGAAGAAGTAAGCTTGCAATCGCTGAAATTCGCACTCGCATCTTACTACATAATAGCTATGAGTGAAGCATCATCGAACTTGGCAAGGTACGATGGGATCAGGTACGGCTATACGGAGGAGCTAAGTGGTTCTTGGACTGAATTCTTTTCAAAGATTAGAGCAAGGGGATTTGGTGAAGAAGTTAAGAGGAGAATTTTACTTGGAAGTTTTGCCTTATCTGCTGGTTATTATGGAAAATACTATCTGAAAGCTTTAAAAGTCAGAAAACTCATAACTGAGGATTTCAAAAAAGCCTTTGGAAAATTTGATGTTCTGATCTCTCCAACTATGCCATCTTTACCTTTTAAAATCGGAGAACTTAAAGATCCTCTGACTATGTATATGGCAGACGTGAACACAGTTCCAGTAAACCTTGCTGGATTGCCTGCTTTAAGTATGCCGATAGGTTTTGTGAAAGGTCTACCAGTTGGTTTGCAAGTAATTGGAAACTACTTTGAAGAGAACACAATACTGAACTTCGCTATAGAAGTTGAAAAGACATTAGATAGTAGTGAACGTTGAACAAAAACTCGTTGAAAGAGTTGAATGGAACTATCAAGCAGCCACCGTGGAAGTAGATCTTGTCGTCGATGAAAGGTACTAGAACTGGAATACATTTCTTTTTTATTATCTTCTCAAATCTCTTACATCTTTTGAAATGTTTCTCAGCCTCTTTTTTAAGCTGTGAAACTCTATACCTTTTTGCTGAGTAAAATTTCGTATCTATGCAGATAACAAGGTCGAACCTCTTTGCAACTAGATCTATTTCACATTTTCCATGATCATCTTTAAATACGAAGTTTCTTTCGACTTCGAATCCGTGCATCGAACATACCTTTTCAACTTCTCTTTCAAAGCTCTTCCACACAAAAATATATACCCATGATCACAAAAACTGTGCGCATAGCAATAACTGGCAGGCCAGGTGTTGGAAAAACTACTGTTTGCTTAAAAGTATTTGAAAGAGTAAAGAGTGCAGATGGATTCGTAACTTTAGAAGTTAGAGAAAAAGGACAGAGAATTGGATTTAAAATTAAATCGTTGCAAAGTGGAAAAGAAGTTTGGCTTGCAAAGGTTGGAGAAGGAAAGTATAAAGTTGGAAAATATGCTGTTTTTGTTGAAAATCTGGACAAGTTTCTTGAAGATGAAAAATTTGAAGCGGAAATTTTGATCGTTGACGAAATAGGGCCGATGGAACTGAAAAGCAAAAAGTTCGTTGAGTTTGTAGAAAAGGAAGTTTTAACTAGAAAAAAAGTTTTAGTTAGCGTTCATTACAAATCAACACATCCTTTAGCTGAAAAGGTACGCAGAGAATTTAAGTTGTTCACTGTAGATGAAGAAAATAGAGGAAAGCTTGTAGATGAGATAGTAAAGTTATGGTGACTGTTGAGGAGGGAAAAGCGAAAATAATCTTGGATGGGGTTTTTTACAATCCAAGGATGAGATTCTGCAGAGATCTTGATGTTTTGATCTTCTCCTCAATAGATTCTAAAGAAATACTTGATTCTTTAGCTGCAAGTGGAATAAGAGGAATAAGAGCTGCTTTGGAAGCTAAGAAGATGCCGAAATTCAACGATATAGATAAGAAAGCTGTAGAAGTAATAAAGAAAAACTTGGAAATAAATGGGATAGATGCAGAAGTTTACAACTGTGATGCAAACAAACTTTTTAGAGAAAAAAAGTTTGAACATGTAGATGTAGATCCGTTCGGTTCTCCTGCAATTTTCATCGAATCTGCCTGCTTTTCTGCAAAAAAATATCTGAGCATAACAGCAACAGATACTGCAGCTTTGTGTGGAAGTTCAACAAGTTCCGGTCTTAGAAAATATTCTGCTTTTGCAGTAAAAACAGACACTCACCATGAAACTGGTCTGAGAATTCTTTTGGGCTTTATAGCAAGACAGGCTACGAAGATAGATAAAGCTATAATTCCAATAGCTAGCTGGACTTTCGAGCATTGCTACAGAGTTCACTTAGCTTTGAAGCGTTCAAGTTCTGCAGTTTCAAGGATCTACGAAAAAATTGGTTACATTTTTTATTGCAAAAGTTGCAACGCCAAAGTAGTTAAAGGTTTTGGAGAAGTTTTAGAAAATTGCAGGTGTGGAGGAAAATTTACACAAATAGGTCCTCTCTGGATAGGGGAAATTAAAGACAAAGATGTAGTTTCAAAAGCTGTAAAAATTGCAACTGGAAAAGCTAGAAAATTCTTGACGATTATATTAGATGAAGTAGATGTAGCTACGAGCTACGACGTTCAAAGAGTGGCTCAAAAGCTGAAGATTAGCACTCCTCCAATTCAAAGTGTAGTTGAAAAACTTAGAGGTTTAGGTTTCAAAGCTTCAAGATCTCACTACTGCGGAAACTGCGTAAAAACTGATGCAAGTTTAGACGATCTAAGTGAAATAGTTACTTCCCTTTCACACCAAGTATAGACTTTTGCGATCTCTTTATCCTCTTTCTTCTTTTTCCATCAGATGTATATTTTTGATTTGGTCCAGCTTTCTTGTAATTTTGCCACTTTGTAGGTACAAGTCTGTATTCATTACTATTTCTCTTTTTTATTTTAATCCATGTTACAGATCCAGTTTTACCCATAGAACAGCTTAGTCGGATCGCTAAAAAACTTTACGCATTCTAGGATTTATTTTTATAACTTCAAAGGCTTTTGACGAATTATGAAGTCTGAGTTCTTTAAGAATAATTTTTGAAAGGATTTTACTGCGGCCAAAATTTTTTAGAAAAACAAATTCTTTCATGGGAGTTTATTAATTTAGCTACAAGATTATAGTTCTTAAGCCGTGTTTAGTAGAGACTTCTGCTTGCTTTCGATCACAAGTCATTAGGCAAGCTCTTCTCTCTAACGCAAGAGCTATGTAGAGAGAATCATAAAAAGTCAAATTATTCTCAATTGCTATGCTAAAAGCTTTCTCAATGTAATCTTCCTCCATTTCAAGGATCAAAACTCCAGCTTTAATAAGTTTGATCAAAGAATAAAAAACTTCGAATGCTCTTTTTTGGTCTATGACTTTGAACTGAGAACAATGTTTCCATATGGAGTTTGCAACTTCCTTGATCACATGATCTATTGAGTAAATTGGCTCTCTTCTAATATAATACGAGACAGATTGCCACCCTTTCTCTCTCAGCAAGTACTTGACAAGAACTGTAGCATCAGCTACTATCACGATCTTCCCTCACGTATCTACTTGCAGTACCTTCTGGAACTTCTGGTAACGATCTTATTAATTTCTCAATTTCTTCAACTGTTGAAATTCGTTCATATTCCTTAATTTTTTTCTCAATAAATTCTCTTACTTCTTTGCTCCAGTTTATCTTACCTTTTAACTCATCCATCTTCCTCTTGATCTCCTTTGGAACTCGAAAAGATACGACTACGGTCATAGCATTAGTTGTAATACTTATTATATTTAAAAATTTGTAAACAAAGCTTTTAAGTCTTGATAGATGAGTTTCAAGTATCTAAAAGACAAGACGTAAATCATCCTCTGACTAAAGAGAGTTCAGCAACTTCTCCAATAACAAGTACAGCAGGTGGCTGAACATTTTCTTTTTCAGATATTTCTGCTATGTTTTTCAATTTTCCCCTGAAAACCCTTTGCTCTTTTGTAAACCCCTTCTCTATCAAAGCTGCTGGAGTTTCTGGATCTTTTCCATTCTCGATCAGTCTACTGCAGATCTCTCTCATTTTACCTACACCCATCAGAACAACTATTGTTGCGTTGAGTTTTGCCAAAGCTTCCCAGTTCAGCCTTCTTCTACTCTCTCTTCCAGTTATTACTACGAAAGCTGGATCGTATCGTCTGTGGGTTACTGGAATACCTGCTACAGCTGGAACTGCTATTGCAGAAGTTACACCTGGTACTACTTCGAAGTCAACTCCGTTTTTCAGTAAATATTCAGCCTCTTCTCCTCCTCTTCCAAAAACAAAAGGATCTCCTCCTTTAAGTCTCACAACTACATCGTATTCTTTAGAAAACTTTACCAACAAGTTGTTGATTTCTTCTTGACTCATCCTATGTTTTCCACTTCTTTTACCAACATTTAAAAGTTTTGCTTTGCTTTGATTCAGAAGTTCTACAACATCTCCTATCAGTTCATCGTACAAGATTACGTCTGCTTTCTTTATAAGTTCGTATGCTTTCAAGGTTAAAAGTTCTTTTTTTCCAGGTCCGGCACCTACTATGTATACTTTCCCCATAGTTCAGCTCTTATATTCCTAGCAACTTCTAAAGCTTCCTCAACAGCACTTTCCCTGCAAAGATCCTCTTCTACTCTTAAATATTTTTCACCTAAGATCTCACATATCAACCTAACTTTTCCCCTCACTTCAGCATAGATCCCAGCTGGAACTGCGCAGCCTATTCCTAGAACTTTAAGAACAGCCCTTTCAACACTAGCCTCTAGGAAAGTTTTTTCATCGTTCATGAAGCTTACTAATTCCTCTTCACCAACTCTTGTAGCTACAGCTATTATTCCTTGGTTTGCAGCAGGAACTATTAGATCTGGAGAAAACCTTTGATATTTAACATTCAACCCTAACCTCAAGATTCCGGCCTCTGCAACTATTATTGCATCGTACAATCCTTCTTTCAATTTCCTTATCCTAGTATCTAAGTTTCCCCTCAGATTTTCAAATAAAAGATCTCTCCTCAACCTTGAAAATTGTGCGATCCTCCTTATGCTAGAAGTTCCGACTTTAGCTCTGCTTGGAAGATCTTCAAGTTTATGTTCAGACACCAAAGCATCGCAGGGACTGTCTCTTTCAAGAACTGCTGCAACTGTAGTACCTTCTATCCTTTGACTCGGAACATCTTTATAGCTGTGAACTGCAACATCTATCTCTTTTCTAGCTAAAGCTAAATCTATAGCTCTTACAAAAGCTCCTTTACCTTTAAATTCATGCAATGGCTTATCTTTCATTAAATCTCCTTCAGTTTTTATTATTTTTAGCTCAACTTCGTATCCTTCACTTCTTAGTTTTTCTAAAACTCTTTTAGTTTGAGCTAAAGCCAACTTACTTCCTCTGCTTCCAACCACAAGCTTCATACGCATCGTCAAAAGCTTCTATCGTTTTCTCCAGATCGTAATCTGTGTGTGCAAAACTTAAAAAGCAAACTTCGAACTGAGATGGGGGGAAAAATACTCCTCTCTTTAAAAGTTCATGGAAAAATTTCATGTAAGCCTCTTTATTTAATTTTAAAGCATCCGAATAATTCCTTGGAACTTCTCCGAAGTAAACGCAGAAAATTGATGAGATGTAAGCAGCTTTTCCATTTGTTATATCTTTTATAGCTTTTCCTATTTCTTCAGTTTTCCTGTTTATCTCTTCTAAATTCCTTTTCTTGAGCTCTTTTACAGTTGTGTACCCAGCTATCAAACTCAACGGATTTCCACTAAAAGTTCCTGCCTGATATACATTTCCAGAAGGGGCTATCATCTCCATTATTTCTTTTCTTCCACCGAATATTCCTATTGGTAATCCACCTCCAGCTATTTTTCCTAGAGTTGTTAGATCTGGCTTGACTTTGTAATACTCCTGAGCACCTCCTAAAGAAACTCTGAAACCTGTTATTATTTCATCGAAAATTAGAAGGACATCGTTTTCTTCAGTTATCTTTCTAACTTCTCTCAAGTAACCTTCCTCTGGAATTATTAAAGATGAGTTTCCCATAACAGGTTCCATTATTACAGCTGCAACATCTTTGTTTTTCTCTAAAATATAAGATAGGGCTTCAAGATCGTTGAATGGTACTTGTAAAGTGTTTTTAACAAAATCCAAAGGTACTCCTGCAGAGTTAGGTATTCCGTGAGTTGTTGCTCCACTTCCAGCCTTCACCAAAACTGCTTCATGAGAACCGTGAAAACTTCCTTCAATTTTCACTATTTTGTCTCTTTCTTTGAATGCCCTTGCAACTCTTAAAGCACTCATCGTAGCCTCACTTCCTGTGTTTACAAATCTAAGCATTTCTATTGAAGGATAAATTTTTTTTATTAATTTTGCATATTTTATTTCCAGTTCAACGGGAGCTCCATATAACCAGCCTTTTTCAATTTGTTCATATAGGGCTTTTTTCAAAGATTCTGGAGAATGACCAAAGATCAGTGGACCATAAGCTAAGCAGTAGTCTATGTATTCTTTTCCATCAACATCGTAAATTTTCGATCCATTAGCTCTTTCAACGTAGAAAGGATGAGGTTTGAAAGCTCTAACTGGACTACTTACACCGCCTGGCATGAGTTTTATAGCTTCATCGTAAAGCTCCTTCGATCGCATAAAAAAAATATGCTCAAGGTAATAACTCTTGTGGCTTTATACTTATCTTTAGGTCTGACAGCTAAACAAGTTTCTAAACTTTTAGCTGAGATAGTTGAGATGATCGATAAGAAGATGAGGGACGATGAGATGTTGAAGAGGATTTCTGAAAAGTTTGAAAGTTTTGAAGCTATACTTGCAGCTTATATACTTGGAAGAGTAGTTGGAATGAGCTTTGCTATAAAAAACTTTGATCTTGCAAAAGCAATAATTTCAGATTTTGGTAGATACATCGACATTTTCAAAAAAAGTGGAAGAGAAGAGCTTGAAAAGTTAATAGAAAAAGAGACTTTGGAAGAGGCTTTTAAAGATGTTGAAAGGTTCAAGGATGTGATCTAGAAAAAGTTATCTTTCTGAGCTGATAAAACTTCTATGCTCGAGATAAATGGAGTTCCGGTTGAAGATACCTATTGCGAAGCTTTCGACGGAATATATTCAAGGATAATAGTGACGGCAAAAAACATGAGTTTATTAAAAAAAGCTGCAAATTCAGCAACTGCTTTACCATCTACAGTTTTTGGAGAAGCTGAAGGTGGAATAGAGAAATGGCTTTCACCAGAAGATACACCGGATGGAAGAGTTGGTGCAGTTTGTCAAATATGGGTTCAAAAAACGAAAAAATTCTACGAAGTGTTGATGAGGGAGATGGGGAAGAGGATTAGACAAGGAATTCTCGTAGTTCCAACTACTAGAGTTTTCAACGCAACTGAAAGTGAAAAGAAGTTCGACGCTGAAATAAACGTTGGAAGATGTGGAGACGGTTACGAATGGGAGGAAGAGAGGTGGGGAAGAAAAGTTATAGTTGTTCCGATAATGTTCGGAGAGTTTGTTATTGAAAGGTACATAGGTTATGCACAGGGAGTTGCAGGAGGAAACGTTTGGATTTTCTGTGAAAGTGAAGATTCTGCTTTAGAAGCTGGAGAAGCTGCAGTTGAAGCTTTGAAGTACTTAGATGGAGTGATCACTTCTTTCGACATATGCTCAGCTGGAAGCAAGCCTGAAACAAAGTACCCTGAGATTGGTCCAACTACAAACCACTACTACTGTCCAACGTTGAAAGGAAAGATACCAGATTCTAAAGTTCCAGATGGAGTAAGATCTATTCCAGAAATAGTTATAAATGGAATAAACAGAGAAGTTGTTGAGAAAGCTATGTACGTCTGCATGAAAGTTGCGAGTAGAATAGATGGGGTTGTAAAGCTATCTGCTGGAAACTACGAAGGTAAACTAGGTCAGCACAAAATTTATTTAAGAGATATTATTGAAAAGTATAAAAAATAGATTTTTCATTTTTTAACAGCATCTCCTTTATTTTTATCCCCTGACTGTAACCACCTAAGCCTTTTTCAGAAACAACTCTATGACAAGGAATCAGAACTGGGATAGGATTCCTTTTTAAAGCCTGTCCAACTGCTCTTGGAGAAGTTTTCAATTTCTTAGCTATCTCTCCATAAGTTTTCATTTTTCCGTACTTTATCTTCAAAACTTCCTCTAGAACAGAAAGAGTAAAGTTGCTGACTTTCAATTCAAATTCAACAGAGAAATCAACCTCTTCTCCTGAAAAATATCTTTCAAGCTCTTTCTTCAGCTTGTTCTCTCCGAAATATATTTTCTTTTTAGAAAAAAATGATCTAACAACTTTATCTCCTTTAAATTCAACGTTAAAGTAGAAGTTGAAGAATTTCACAGATATCATCGCTTTCCAGCTATTTCCCTGATCCTTGAAATTCCATCTATTTCTTTTATAACTTCAGCTACTGCTCTTGGAACGTATCTTTCCCAATCTTCTCCTTCGATCATCTTCCTCCTAATTTCGGTTCCTTGGTATTCACTCCTGTTGAACATCTTCGTCCTTCTAACTTCAAAACCTGCCTCTTTGAAAAGTCTGTAGACAAGTGGATTGTTTGTGTAAACGACTTGAAACGGTGGAACCATTGAGCATACGTGCGAAACCCACAGGGCATTTCTGTATATATCTTCAAGTGGAATAACGTAGATCTTCTTTTTAATTTCTATCTCATCCAAAGCTCTCGTTATCATCAAAACTCTTTCTCCAGCGGTGAAGGGATTTTCGAGTGTATGACTCTCTTGTGCACTTCCAATCCCTATTATTAGCTCATCAACTTCCTCAAGTATGCATTTTACAACGTACTGATGGCCCAAGTGGTAAGGTTGGAACCTTCCAACGAACAGTGCTCTCATCTCGGTCTTCTGACAACTCTAACTATGTCATCTTTTAATTTTTTCCCAGTCCTCTTTTCCCATTCATCTATTGGTAAACCAAACTTTTCATGGATCTTATCTCTATAAATCTCTGGTAAAACGTTGAAAGTGCAGAATGGAATTATTTTTCCATCCGGAGTTGCGTAGTGTATTTGACAGCGCTGAACCCTTTCCAGATCGTAGTTGTATAGATCTTGGAAGTGCATAAGACCTATGAACAGAGATCTTCTGTGGAATTCTCCTAGGGATGTGTAATCGTGCTTGACTAAAATTTCAAAAAGGATCTTCGATACGTTGAACGGGGCTTTACTAGTATCTACAAATTTTCTAAGATCTATTATATTTTTTAGAGCTCTTACAGTTTTTATTCTACTTTTCCTTATACTTTCAGCTTTTTCTTTCAGGAATTCGAAAAGCCCATCAACATCTACGAACCTCGTTATTGGAATGAGTTTTCCATTTTCTTTGAAAACATAGCTTGCCATTCCGCATGCGAAGTGAGTAGTTAGTTCATACCTTGGCCTTCCAGTTAAAGCTTCGACGAACATTGAAATTGGAGCAACGCTTGGAACTGGATAGAAATCTTCTCTTCCAATTTCTCCATCTGTTTGTTCTTCTATAGCTTTTATACATTCTGGAATAGTTATCCTATACTTTTCCCTTTCTCTCTTTGGCATCCTTCCAACCAAGCTTACTGGCTGAATGTTTAAACCTCTTACAACATCTATGTTATTAGCTGCAAACCTTATCATTTCTCCGAGCTGATGATCGTTCACAGTTTTTATGATCGTTGGAACCAAGACAATTCCCAGATCAGCACTTCTGCAGTTTTCAATAATCTTTGGAACTTCTCTATGATTCTTTGGATTCGTCTCTTCATCAACTCCATCGAAAGATAAATAGACTGTGTTCAGCCCGGCTCTTCTGCACTTCAGAGCAAAATCTTTTTCGTAAGCTATTCTTATACCGTTGGTGTTTAGCTGGACGTGATCGTAGTCTTCCTCCTTTATGACCTTTATTATTTCAACTATGTCATCCCTTATAGCTGGCTCTCCACCTGTCAGCTGTACAGCGTTGCAACCTATAGGCTTCATTTTTCTTGCAATTCTAACCATTTGCCTGATCTGTTCTATGCTTGGTTCATAAACGTAGCCAGCTCTTTTTGCATAAAAAAAGCAGTACCAGCATGCTAGATCGCATCTGTTCGTGACTACTATGTTTAGCAAAGCTACATGACTTTTATGCTCGTTGCAAACTCCACAGCTGAAAGGGCATTTTGAATTTTTAGTTATTGGATTTTCGAACTTGTGACCATCAACGGTGTACTTTGCAGCCCTTTTAAACATCTCAGCATCTCCCCAGTAAACTTCTTCGAACTCTCCATGATGCTTGCAAGCTTTTTTCATCATAACTTTGCCATCTTTTTCATAAACTTCAGCATCTATTATTTCTAGGCATTCTGGACATAAAGATGATGTTTTATAAGGTAACATCATCGAAAAATAAAACCTCAGTATTTAATTTTTTTGCGTTTTTGATTTTAATTCAAAATTTTATATAGTTTAATATTAAAAACTTATTATTTTATTACAATTAAAATATATTGAATATAACATAATAAGATTTCTAAAAAGATTTCTAAAGGTTTTTAAGTTGTCGGAAGTCCTTGGAAGGTGAGGGAGAAGATATTAAAAATATTAAAAAATTATAAAATAGATAAAATTAAAATTGGAACACTCGGAAGTCATTCGGCTCTGAACATACTTAGAGGAGCTAAAGATGAAGGTTTTGATACAGTTTGCATATGTAAAAAAGAAGATAAAAAGATTTACGAGAACTTTGGAGTTGCAGATAAAGTGATAGAGGTTGAGGATTTTAAAATGCTGTTAGATAGAGACGTTCAGGAATACTTAAGGAAAGAAAACGTGATCTTAATTCCGCACGGCTCATTCAACGCTTACATAGGGAAATTCGATGAGTTACTTGTTCCGATCTTTGGAAACAGAGAGTTGATGGAATGGGAAATCGATAGAGAGAAGCAGAGGATCTGGCTTGAAAGAGCTAGAGTTAGAATGCCTAAAAGGTTTTCAAGGCCTGAGGAGATAGACAGGGTTTGCATAGTTAAATTCATGGGAGCAAGGGGAGGTAGAGGTTATTTTCTAGCAAAGGATGCAAAAGATTTTTACGATAAGGCAAAGAAATTTGTAGAGATGGGACTTGCAAGGTTAGAGGATTTAAGTTCCGCAGAGATTCAAGAGTACGTGGTTGGAGCAACAGTTTATTTCTCCTTCTTCTATTCTCCAATAAACGAAAGGATAGAGTTGATATCTATAGATAGAAGATACGAAGTTGTCGATGCGCTTGGAAAAGTTCCTGCTGAAATTCAGCTTGGGAGTGAAATTTATCCAACTTACACAGTCATTGGAAACTTCCCCTTAGTTTTGAGGGAGAGTTTGTTGAGACAGGCTTTTGAATTTGCAGAAAGGATCGTGGAAGTCTCTAAAGAAATAGCTTATCCTGGAATGGTTGGACCTTTTTGCGTAGAATCCGTTTTCAACAACAATGCAGAAATGATAGTTTTCGAGATCTCTGCAAGGATCGTTGCAGGGACAAACGTTGGTATTCCTTTTTCGCCCTACTCTTACATTCTCTTTGGAGAATTCATGTACATGGGGAGAAGGATCGCTAGGGAAATAAAAGTTGCTTTGGAGAAAGGTATGCTGGAGGATTTGATATACTGACTCTGCAATAAAAGCATAAGATTGAACGCTTGCAAGTTAAGGTTTTTAGAAAGTGAGAAAGTTTTAAAAATAGAAGTAAAACCTTTACAATTCAAAAATAACGCCGCCGGCAGGATTCGAACCTGCGACCATGCGGTTAACAGCCGCACGCTCTACCAGCTGAGCTACGGCGGCTCAATTGAAATGGATTTGCAGATATTTAAAGCTTGTGATGTATTTTTCATTTGCAACAAAGTTTTTATTCAAGGAGACTCTAAATTTTTTAATGTTGATCGAGGAGGCTAGAAAAGGTTATGCGAACGATCTCGTAAAAAAAGCTGCTGAATTTGAGAACATAAGTTTAGAGAAATTCCTTAGACTGATCTCTCATGGTTACGTTGTAATGCCAAAGAACGTTCTGAGAGACACTGCTCCAAAAGCTATAGGGATGATGTGTTCAACGAAAGTAAACGTAAACGTTGGAACTTCAATAGATCACGTTAACTTGGATGAAGAAGTTGAAAAGGTCAGAGTTGCTGAAAAGTTTGGAGCAGATGCTGTTATGGATCTATCTACAGGCGGAGATCTCGATGCTATAAGGAGGAGATTAATAAAGGAAACTAGGTTACCTTTTGGAACAGTTCCAATATATCAAGCTGCTAGAGGTTGTAGAATAGTTGATATGAGTGAAGACGACTTCTTTGAAGTTGTAGAAAAGCAGTGCAGAGATGGTGTAGACTTCATGACAATACATGCAGGAGTGAATTGGGAGAGTGTTGAAAAGCTGAAAAGGGCAAAGAGGTTGGTTGGGATCGTTAGTAGAGGGGGAGCAATAACTTTGGCTTGGATGCTGCACAACGAAAAGGAGAATCCTTACTACAAAGAATTCGACTACTTACTTGAAATCCTAAAGCAGTACGACGTCACCATAAGTTTGGGAGATGCTTATAGACCAGGATCTATATTTGATGCTGATAGAGTAAAGCTCATGGAGTACGTTGTCTTGGGAGAGCTAGTTGAGAGGTGTAGGGAAAGAGGTGTTCAGTGCATAGTTGAAGGGCCTGGGCATGTTAGTATAGATCTGATCGAGCCCTCAGTTAAAGCTATGAAGATTGCTACGAACAACGCTCCACTTTACCTTCTAGGCCCTTTGGTTACAGACGTTGCGTTAGGCTACGATCACATAGCTGCAGCAATAGGTGCTGCTATAGCTGCAAAAGCTGGAGCAGACTTCATTTGCTACGTAACACCCTCAGAACACCTCGGCTTACCGACGGTTGAAGATGTAAAGGAGGGAGTGATAGCTGCTAAGATAGCTGCACATGCAGCGGATCTGATCAAAAATGAGAAAGCTAAGGAGTGGGATTACGAAATGTCTATAGCTAGGAAAAAACTTGACTGGGAAAAGCAGTTTAAATTGTCTTTAGACCCTGAGAAGGCTAGAGAAATTTGGAGTAGAAGGAGATCAAACTACGCTTGCAGTATGTGCGGAGATCTTTGCGCTATAAAAATTGCAGAAAAATTCTTTGAGATAAGTTTATAAAGCGATCCAATTTAGTTATTAAAGCTCCGGTGGTGTAGCCCGGTCAATCATACGGGCCTTTCGAGCCCGTGACCCGGGTTCAAATCCCGGCCGGAGCACTTTTCTATTTCGATCTTCTTCAAAACTTTTAAATTTTCTATTTTGTTATATTTTTTAAATCTTTCAAGCTACCTCCAAAAGTTGTGGTCGAGTCTGCAAGATAGCAACCAAAGATCGCAGTTTCGAAGGAACTTTCACTTTTAACAAAGATCTCACTTCCAAACACTTCCATAAACTCTAAAAGAATCTTAAAATTAGTTCTTTCTCTATTCTCAACGTGACTTGCAAACCAATCATCAAGCATTTCGTTGTTCATCTTTATGGTAAAATTCAAAGTAGATTCAGCTTTTGGAGGTATAACTGTTTCTATTTTTTTAATTTCTTCTGCGATCTTTACTTCGTTCATTTCCAAAGAATATCTAAGCTTAGTAATTGAAACTGGGAAAGGGTTTTCGTTGTAGATCTTTGCAGTCGTTAAAACTTCTGTATAATCTTTCTCAACTTTTCCCCAGTGAAAGCTTAGAGATTTTAAAGTCAAAGCTGATGGGCCAACTTTTATCTTTTGATCAGAAACAATCGAAAGTAGATCTGTCTTTATCAAGATCGACCGCTCAAAAGGATATCTAAACTCTGTGATCTTAAGATCGAAGACGACGTAACCTTTAAACTTAAAGTTCGTAACTTCACCACTTTTAACGTGTGTTACCCACCATTCTGGAATCTTGCTGTTATCTATTTTCGTCGAAATTATCAGTGAAGAGTTTCCTGGAGGCATTTCAGCTTTTAAAGCTTTTCCTTCTCCCATTTTCAAATCGTTCATGTATATTTCTGTTAGAACATCTTTTAGAGGTAGTGGAATTGGATTTGGATTGTAAACTATAATTTCTGTAAGAATCTCCGTCTCTGAATTTGTAACTTTTCCCCAACAGTTCGTTACACTTTTAACTTCTGGCTTTCCAAACTGTAAGCAAAATGTGAGAGCTGTAATTAGCAGGAGTATCAATACTCTAAGCATGGGTTGAATATTTGTTGTGTTTTAAAATCTTTACGATGAGGATTCTATACGTTTACCTTTTATCTCTTATCACTGCAGCTAAAAGGCAAAGGATAGCTCCGAATATCATGCAAGATCTGTAATCAAAAATTTCAGCTATTATTCCTCCAAATACTGAGCCAACTATTGTTGAAAAGTATATGGTTGAATTTAAAAATCCTACAACACTTCCTTTTTCTTCGTTCTTTTCAAGTAAAGCCTTTAAAGCTCCTACATAAATTGAACTCCAGCCAAAAGCTATTAAGAATTGGATCAAGATGAATTGCCATGTGCAGTTCAAAAAAGAGTAGAAGATAAAAGTAAAAGCTGAAAAAATTGCTCCAGAGGTGATCAATTTCTCAGAGCTAAACTTTTCAACTCTTGGCATCATAAAGAATTGCATAAAAGAGTTTGCAAAGTATATAACTCCGATCCAGAATTTTGAAATTCCAAGCTGGTGAAGATAAATTGGAAAAACTAGCCAAACTGCAGAGGCTCCGACGTGTCTTAAAAAGAATGCAAAATATATTCTGAAGTTCTCTTTGAGAATTCTTTTCTGACTCCTCACAGTTAGAATTTTTATCGGTTTTATTTTAAAAAAAGATGTTGCAAAAGCTATGAAAGTTAAAATTGAGCCAAAAATAAATATTTTATCGTAAAACATTATTATACCAGCAGCTAGCTGACCAAAGGCCCATCCCAAGCTTCCAAATGCTGAAAAATAACCTATTTTTTTCTCTTCTTTGTAAGCATAACTCATCAAAGCTGCAGGAAAAATTCCTAAAGAGAAGCCGAGAAGAGTTCTGACAATCAGAAGTTGAAGTGAATTTGAGGCTAAAGATTGTAGAGCGAAGAAGATCGAAGATAAAACTAATCCAAGGGCTGCGAAGTTTTTTTCATATAGATCGGAAAGCCTTCCAAAGAGCCACGAGGATATGAATATCGATAAACTGTAAAATGAAGTTATTAAACCGATTTCAAGATCAGATGCTCCGAGCTCTTTAGCAAAGAGTGGAATGAATATTAGAGATGAAGCTATCGAAACTTGAACGAGGAAGTTCACGAAGGCTGCGATCATAGTTGCACTTTAACTGCACAATTAAAGTTTTTAGTCGAATCCTATTTAGACTTTTGCCGAAATTGGACAAAGAAAAATTTATATATTACGTATATTACTATTCCTCAGCGGCGGGATAGCTGTTGGGAGGTTGGTACGATGAAAAGATACGGGTTAGTAGGACTGGTATTGCTGGCGTTAGTACTTTCAGCAACTCCAGCGATGGCTCAAACAATGGTACCGGGACCAATATCTCTAAACGCTACAGATCCACTGAATCTTACACTTACAAAGTTCGATGTATCTCCAATAAGTGGAAAGTTTCCATTGAACGTATCTATAACTATCTACGTTGACAACAAAAATGCTACAACAAACCTGACAGGTAACGTAACACTTTTCATAAACGGTACACGAGTAGTACCAACTTTAGCAGTACCAGTAACAACTACGGGAATGTTGGGATGTAGTTTTGCCACTGGCGACGTAAACGTCACAGTCAATGTTTCAGCGGGAGCTACGGATGCTAGGTGTACACTGTATTTCAACTTCTCAGATTCAGCATGGGTGGGAGTTCATAGAGTAAGTGTAGGTAACTATACGCATTGTCTACCGTACAAACTCGTAGGTGTTCTGAACGATCTAGCAAATAATACCACTTTAAGAATTGATAGAGTAAAGTTGTCTGCTACCACAGTTAGTGTAGGAAAAGAACTAACTATCAGCGCCGATTGGGGCTACTATAGTAAAGATCTTGGAACAAGAAGGATCGCTGTAATTACGTATGAAGACTTTGTTGCAGTTGGAGAGGACGTAGCTAGAATATTAGATAAAGCTAAGAAGATAATTGCATTACCAGAGGAAGGTGGTAGTGGCAGTTGGACGTTTGCTCCTGATGCACCAGGATACTACTACGTATTGATGACCGGAAACGAAACGTTCCGCGTAGCAAGTGAACGCTTATTGTTTAGAGCAGAACCACCGGTTCCAGGAGTTCCAACAGTCAGCATAAGTGTTGATAGAAGTGTAGTCGTAGTTGGAGATTATGTTAATGTCAAAGCTTCGATGTCTAGCGATGTTGCAGTCAGTCCTGTTAGGATATTCATAACTGCTGCAGGTATTTTCATAAATGAAACTGGTGTTCATCCAAGTCCAGGATTTATCTGTTACAGTACAGTACCAGCAACTACAGTAGTAGGCGCTTGCGGAAAAGATTCATGGTGGATCAGAATACCAAGGGGAGCTTTAGCTGATCAAACTGAACTTCTATTCGTAGCAAAGATCGATGTAGGTTCTGGTCCAACGAGAGCTGAAGCAGTTGCTACATTTAAAGTTGTAAAACCAGCAATAACAGAACTTAAAGTTCCACCAACTCATGTTATTGGAAGAGATCTTGTGATCGAAGGAACAAGCAACCTTGCAAAGAGTGGAACAAAAGCTGATAGCGGAGTAGATGGGTTGGTGGAGAATTTAGCTGTACTTACGATAAAAGACCTTGCAGGAAAAACTATAGTTGATCCTACAATGGCTGTAGCTCAATCGTACATAGGAGATGCTGGAAAGTTCAGATTTAAGATCGACAACTTTGGTGTAGATAAACCTCCTCTCAGGAAAGTATTACGCCCAGGCTTCTACACAGTTGAAGTTGAGATTCGTTCAGGAGAACTTACAGACAAAGAATCAGCAACTTTTGAACTTGTAAAAGCTTCAGTTAAATTGTCTGTGGATAAACCTACAGTAACAAGAGGAGATAGTGTAACGTTTACGATAACAACTAACCTAAAAGTCGGCAGTGAAGTTAATTTCACAATTAAAGATACAAGATTTTGCACAGGAGATCCAGCTTGCGTGGGAACAAAAACATACAATGTTGACGTAGCGGGAAGAGTCAGTATCAAACTTGCAGTTAACAGTACAGCTCCTCTAATAGAGTACAAATTTGAAGCAGTTGAACCCGTTACTGGAGTAAGCGATGAAATAAAGGTATTAGTTGTTAAACAGACACTAGACTTAAAGCCAGATAAAACTACTGTTGCAAGAGGAGGAGAAATAAGATTCACAGGAACAACTACTGCTGCAAGAGTTTACGTCTATGCAAATGAAGCTGGTGTTTTCAGAATAGCAGGTGTGAACGTATCGGAACTTCCAACTCTTACGGTATTTGATCCAACAGTAGATGCTAATAGAACTGCTTTCGTCACTCCAACAGAAAAGAAACTCGACTTCAAGGTAGAAGTATTGACAACCGCTGAAGCCGGAACTTACTATTTGTACTTCTTCGCTCCAGCAA
>JANXDX010000013.1 GCA_025058735.1 Archaeoglobaceae archaeon
ATAAGCAGGATGTACAGGGATGTCAGGATACTTGAAATATACGAGGGGACTAGGGAGATAGAGGTTGAGATAGTTGCAAGATCCTTGCTTGGAAAGATACCTTCTAGGTTGAGTTACGTGAGAAAGCATCCTTTTGGTTAAGGTGATAAACTTGGAAGAAGTTTACATTGTAGATTTTTTAAGAAGTCCTTTCTCAAGAAGCCGTCCACAGAAGCCTGAAACTGATGTTTTCAACAAAATTGATATGCCTACAGTAGCTGCAATGCTTGTTAAAGAGATCGTTAATAGGACTAACGTAGATCCGAGAGAAATTGGTGATATAGTAACTGGCTGCACGATGCAAATGAAAGAAAATTGGTTGTTTGGAGGTAGAATAATTCCTATACTTGCAGAGCTTCCAGTTGAAGTTCCAGCTCAAGGAACTGAAAGAGTTTGTATTTCAGGAATGTCTGCAATGCACCAGTGTGCAATGGAGATAATGTTAGGGTACAGTGAAATAACAATAGCTTGTGGAATAGAGCACATGACACACTTGCCAATGCAACTTGAATTTAATCCTTGCATGGCCGTATCTCCAACGATCATGCAAAGATTTGATTTGATTCAGAAGTACGACTTAATGACTGCAATAGTAATGGGTCTTACTGCCGAAAAACTTTTTGAAAAGTACAAAGATGAGATCGGATGGATTAAGAGAGATCTAGATGAATGGGGTGTTAGAAGTCATATGAAAGCTACTAAAGCTCTAAAAGACGGTTATTTCCACAACGGAGCTGGATACAACATAAAGTTCAAAGGAAGTGTAAAGGGAGAAATTTTGCCGATTGAAGTTGAGCTTGCAGATGGGACGAGAAGAGTTATAGATTCGGATCAATCAATCCGTCCAGATACATCCCTTGAAGCAGTAGAAAAGCTTCCACCAGCTTTTAAGCCTGGAGGAGTTATCACCGCTGGAAACTCATCTCCACTAAACGCTGGAGCTGCAGCGATAATGTTGATGAGTAAGAAGAAGATGAGAGAATACGATTTAGAGCCTATGGCTAAAATACTATCTCTTGGATGGGCTGGTGTTGATCCGAGCGTTATGGGAGAGGGTCCAGTACCTGCAAGTAGAAAAGCTTTGAAACATGCTGGTTTAGAAGTTAAAGATATAGATTACTGGGAAATAAACGAAGCTTTTGCAGTTGTAACCCTTTTTGCTATCAAAAAACTTGGAATAGAGCCAGAAAAAGTAAATGTAAAAGGTGGAGCAATTGCAATTGGGCATCCGTTGGCCGTCAGCGGTATAAGAATAACTGGAACACTTGCTAGAATTTTAAATATAGAAAATGCAAAATATGGCTTGGCAACACTTTGTGGTGGTGGAGGGCAAGGAGGAGCAGTTGTAATAGAAAATCCAAATGTTTAATCTATTTTTTCAACAAGTTCTTTCACTTTTTCTTCGATCTCTTTAAAAACTTTTTCGTAAACTTCTTTACTTTTACCTTTAGGATCTTCTATGTACCAACTTTTCACAGGTTTCTTAGTTGGTAAAATTATGCAGTTACTTTCTTCGCAAACAGTAACTATTAGATCGTACTTTTCCAGGTCCAGTTCCCATATACTTTGAGGTTTTTCCTTAACCTTTAAACCTTTTTCATTCAACAATTTCCTAACGATCGGATCGATTTCTTCAGCTTTCTTAATTCCTGCACTTTCAGCTATCCAATTCTTCGCCAAAGAATTGAAAATAGTTTCAGCAATTACACTTCTAGCTGTGTTGTAAATGCAGACGAACAAAACTTTCATTTTATCCATATCCATTTCCCCTTGTATACGTAATACAGTCTGGTAGCTACCTTTAACAGTAGATCACCTATTCTCTCTATATGCCTCGTAGCTAAAACTTCCTCGACACACTTGAAATCTTTCTCTATCTCTTCCATAAGTTCGATGTAAATTTGATCAACAATGTTGTCTAGAGCTATCATCTTTTCTTTGTCAACATTTTCAGAATCATAGTTTTCTCTTAAAGTTCTGAACATCTCCACCAACGGTTCTTCAGCTTCGAAGATCTTGTCTCGAAACTCACATTCGTAAAGAGCTACTTCTTGGGCAAGGTCTATGATCCTCTCATATATGGATGAGATCCTCATAATGCCTAGCGCAAACCTAAGATCCTTTGCAAAAGGTTGATAGCGGAGAATGAATATCGAACAGTAGTCGTGGATCTTTGCATCAAGTTCATCGCTATCCTGTTCAAGTCTAGCTATCTCTCTTACTACACTTTTATCGCCTTTCATCGAAATGAAGCAAAGTTTGACAGCTCTTTCAGCTTTATCGTGCAATTTTAAAACTTCAGACTTTATCCTTCTTATTTCATCATCTATGTACTTCATCCTATCCTCCCTGTCAGGTATTTTTCTGTCAACTCATGTTTTGGATTTTCAAAAACGTCTTCAACTCTTCCAATTTCAACAATTTTTCCTAGATAAAGAAAAGCTACGTAGTCTGCTATTCTCGAAGCTTGAGAAGGAGAGTGAGTAACTATCACCATAGTGTACTCTTTTTTTAACTCATGGATCAACTCCTCTATCTTACTTGCAGAAATCGGATCTAAATTTGCAGTAGGCTCATCCATCAACAAAACTTCTGGTTTCAAAGCCAAAGCTCTTGCTATACAAAGTCTTTGCATCTGTCCACCACTTAGATTTGAAGCTCTCTCTCTCAACCTGTCTTTGACTTCATCCCACAGAACAGCTTTTTTCAAGGCCCATTCAACTATTTTATCTAATTCTTTTTTATTTTTCACCATCTTGTTAAATTTAGGTCCAACCGCTACGTTTTCGTATACACTCAAATGTGGAAATGGATTTGGAATTTGAAAAACCATTCCTACTCTTCTTCTCAATTCTGAAGTCTCAATTTCAAATATATTTTTTCCAAAAAGTTTAATAATTCCAGAAACTCTTGCGTTCTCATTTATTTCTATAAGTCTATTGAATGTTCTAAGCAACGTAGATTTTCCACAACCAGAAGGACCCATTATAGCAAAGCAAGTTTTTGCAGGTATATCTAGATCTATACCACTGATTATCTCGAAATCGTCGTACGAAACTCTTAGATTCCTAACTTCAAATGCGTTCAAAGTTTCACCTCTCTAACACTCAGCCTCACTGGTATAAATATTGCTAGGAAGACGATTAAAAGGATCAGTGCCGATCCCCAGGCTATTTCATGGTAGTTGCTGTAAGGTTGTTGAACAAGATCGTATATCAGTAGAGGTATCGCACCCACAGGCTTATCTAATCCTATAAAAAATGTTCTATAAGCTCCTCCAGCTGTAAAAAGAATTGGAGCTGTCTCTCCTGCAGCTTTTGCAATTCCAATTAGAAATCCAGTTACAATACCTTTTCTAGCTATACTGAACATTACTCTAAAAACTACTTGTTTTCTTTTTAATCCAAGAGCATAAGCAGCCTCTCTGTATCTTTCTGGTACACTTTTTAGAGCTTGTTCAGTATAAACTGCAACGTATGGCATCATAACAATTACTAAAGCTATAGCACCTGCAATTGCAGAAAATCTACCCATCGGTAAAACAACTATACTCATGACGAAGAGACTCACCAAGATTGTTGGGAACTCTATCATGACAAGCAAAAGTGTTCTCGTAGCTCTGCTAAAGAAGCTGTTTGGATATTCTGCAGCATAGATTCCAGCAAGTGTAGCAATTGGAATTCCAATAAGAGAAGAAAGAAATGTTAAAATGAAAGTTCCAAGTATTGCAGGTCCAATTCCAGCTAGTTCTTCACCTGGAGGTGGTAAAGTTTCAGTTAAAAAACTAAGACCTGCTTTTAAAATTACTGGAAATCCATTTATGAAGACGCTGAAAATTATGTGGAAGAGAGGTAGAGTTACTAGAAACGTAGCTAAAACTATGTAAATTAAAAATAGTGAATTTTTTAGTTTTCTAAGCATACCTCCACCTTTTCAAGTATTGTAATCCTAAAAGGTTCACGGACAAACCTATTAGAAACAGCGATAGCCCGGCTGCAAAAAGAGTCGATGGCATAAGATCGTATATGAAAGCGTTTCCGAACTGATTCGCTATCAAGGAAGATATTGTGTAACCTGGAGCAAAGAGACTTGGATGAACGTTGAAAGTGTTGCCAACTACCAAGCTAACAGCAACAGTCTCTCCTATAGCTCTTCCAAAAGCTAAAAGTGTTCCAGCAACTATTGCAGGTTTTATGTACTTCAAAAGAATCTTTGTGGTCTCGTACTTCGTAAGGCCAAGTGCAAAAGCCCCTTCCTTGTATATTCTAGGAACCATCCTGTAACTCTCTCTCACTATAGCTGTTGCAAACGGTGTAACCATTATTGCAAGCAAAACTCCTGCAGTGAAATAACAATATCCAGTTGGAGGATAAGAAAAGAGAGGTATATAAGAAAAAGTTTTGTAAAGAGGTATCATTATATAATCTCTCAGAAAAGGTGCTAAAACAAACAACCCCCAGATTCCGTAAAGTATCGTTGGAAGGCCTGCCATTACGTCAGTTATAACTATCAAAGGCTCTTTTATTTTTTTTGGAGCAAAATCTACTACGAAGATCGCAAAACCTATGGAGAGAGGGATTGATATCAAAAGAGCTATAACAGATGTGTAAACACTCCCATATATTGCTGCAAGTAAACCGTAGCGTTCTTCATGTTCATACTCATAAGCTTTCCAGACGTTTGTCGTGTAGAGTTCTATCCCAAATTTTTGAATTGAAGGTAGAGAGTTTAAAAAAAATACTATCAACATTAGTGCAAAAATTCCAAAAATAAGAGAAATGTTAGGAAATAAAGATATTTTGAACTTATCCATGTTTTACTTTCTCAAGTGCCTTTTACTTTCTCAAGTGCCCTTAAACCAACTTTTGCAACCTCCTCTGGAACTGCAACGTAACCTTCGATCACGTGTTTTTGCCCATCAGTCAAAACCCATTTGAAGAAGCTCTTTATAGCTTCACTCTTATCCTTTGGATAACTCTGCCATATCACAACGTGACTGAAAGATACTATTGGGTACGATTTCTCTCCTGGAGCATTTATAAAAGCAAAAAGATCTTCTTTGTAACCTTCAGTAGCCTCTGGAACAAAGACGGACGTAGCTTTAATTGCAGAGCTTATGGTTTCAGCGTTTGCATTTACAAACTTTCCATCTTTGTTTTTCAATGCTATCGTTTTAAAGTTCTCTTTCAATGCAAAAGCCAGCTCTACGTAACCTATACTGTACGGAGTATTTTTGACTGCAGCAGCTACGCCTGGATTTCCTTTACCTCCTATACCTCTTCCAACCTTAGCCACTGGCCAATCAACCAACTTACCTATACCTACATCTTTCTTGAATTCTTCGCTTGAAAGGCTTAGATAAGCTGTAAATACTTCAGTTGTTCCGCTAGAATCGCTTCTGTAAACAACTATTATTCTCTCGTGCGGAAGTTTTTTATTTGGATTTAGTGCTTTTATTTTTTCATCGTCCCAGTATTCTATCTTTCCCATGAAAATTTCTGCAAGAGTTTTTCCATCTAACTTTAGGCCATCAACTTCTGGAACGTTGTGTATTACTACTACTGCTCCAATTATTATTGGAAATTGCAATATTTGACCCTTCTTTTCAAGTTCTCTCCACATCTTTTCACTCACAGGTGGATCTGTGCATGCGAAATCAACTAAACCTTCTTTGAAATCGTTCAACCCAGCTCCACTACCCTTACCTGCATACTCGATCTTGATATTTCGATTTATCTTTCCATATTCACTTATCCACTTCTCTATCTGTGGCTGTGGAAAAGTAGCTCCACTTCCATATATTATTATCTCTTTTTGTTGCTGTTGCGGTTGTTGCAAGCAGTTGCTTAGAACTAATATTAAGACTAGAGCTATCACTACCTTTTTCATGTTTAGATCTATGAATGAGTGTATATATATTTTTTCCTTGTATAATATAAACACATGTATAATATCTAGAAGGTATATAGTATAAAAATTTATATGTAAGATAACTGCACCTATGGAACCTAGGAAGATCTTTAAGAGTGGTAAGGGTAGCTACATACTTACTTTACCAAAGAAATGGGTAGAAGAGAACAATCTAAAAGACGGGGATTACGTCTACGTCTTACAATCAAAGGATTCTCTCAAGATCTTCGCAAAAGGTATGAGCAAAAAAGCTTTAGTAGATCTTAAGAACTTAGAATTTAACGAGATAATAAGAAGAATAATAAGTTACTACTTAGCAGGTTTCGATGTTCTTAGAATTAAAATTTACAGCGATGAACAGCGAACAGCTTTAGTCTTAGCAACTGAAATGCTCATAGGTATGGAGATAATAGAAGATGTCGGTAGCGAAATTGAGCTCGTAATATACATAGAACCCTCGAAAGTCAGTTTTGAAGATGTTCTAGAAAAGTACTATAGAGTCTGCATAAGCATGTTTGAAGATTTTTTATCAGTACTAAAGGATCTTAAAAAATCTCTTGTAAGTTCTATATCTTTTAGAGAATACGAAATAGATAGGCTTTGTTTCCTTTTACTAAGGTTGGCTGGAACTAGAGTTCACCACAGAACTTTCATAAGAATAATTGAAAGAATAGCTGACCACATAAACTCAATGGCCGAAGCTCTGCTAAAACTTGAAAAGATGCACGAAGAACTTTTAATATCTTTTAAGGTTTTGAACATTCTTAAATTCTCTCTATTGTCTTTCCTAAAATCTGAAATAAAGATCGCTGAAGATGTTTTAAGAGATGCGGAAAACGTTAAGAGAGAAATTCAAAACGTTCAAAGTTTGATCACGAAATACGATAAAGAAGAAATACTTTTGCTGAAAACGATCTTCGATGGTTTATCAAGGGTCCTAGCTTATTCCTGCGACGTTGCCGAAACAACAATAAACTACGTAGTTGCAGAATTGATGTGATAGTATGCTGTGGGTTGAAAAGTATCGTCCAAAAACTTTGAAAGATGTAGTAACTAAGAAAGAGATACTTGAAAAAGCCCTTCTATGGGCAAACAAGTGGAAAAGCGGCGAGAGACAAAAACCATTACTATTAGCAGGCCCTCCAGGAGTTGGAAAGACTAGTCTAGCTTTGGCTTTAGCGAATACGATGGGTTGGGAAGTTGTTGAACTCAATGCAAGTGACCAGAGAAGTTTTGAAGTTGTTCAAAAGATCGTCGGTACCGGAGTTTTAAACGAAACCATTAGTGATGAAGGTGAGTTCTTTTCATCCTCAAAAGGTAGATTGAAACTGATAGTTTTGGACGAAGTTGACAACATAGATAAAAAAGCAGACTTCGGTGGAGAGGCTGCATTGATAAGGATAATAAAACAAAACCCAAGACAACCAATTATTCTGATCGCAAACGATCCCTACATCCTTTCTTTAGAGCTAAGAAATTTGACAGAAATTGTAACATTTTCACGTATAGCAAGTAGTGGAATAGTTAAAGTTCTTGAAAAAATTTGTTTGCAGGAGGGAATTAAGACAAACAAGAAAGTTTTAGAAAAGATAGCTGAAAACGCTGGAGGAGATTTGAGAGCAGCTATAAACGATTTACAGGCTATAGCTGAAGGCAAGAAAGAAATCACTGAAGATGATCTAGTAGTTGGAAAAAGAGTACAAGAAACGGACGTTTTTAAAGTCATGCAAAAAATTTTCAAAACTAGTTATTCCGGAGTTTACAACGAAGCGATGCTTCTAGATGAGTCTCCTGAAGATCTTTTACATTGGATAAGCGAGAACGTTGCTTTAGAATATTCTGGAAAAAGCCTATTCAACGCACATCTATCTTTATCAAGAGCTGACATTTTCCTTGGTAGAGTTAAAAGGAGGCAGTACTATAGACTTTTGAGATATGCAACATTTTTGATGACCGTAGGTGTTCAACAAGCAAAATTTGAAGTAAAAAAAGAATTCACAAAATATCAAAGACCAAAAGTATGGCAAATGCTTTTCCAAAGCAAAGAAAGTAGAGAAAAACTAGACAGAATATTGTCAAAGATATCTAAGTATTCACATATATCAAAGAGTAAAGCGAAGTTTGAAATCTATCCTTACCTAAAAATACTTCTGAATAGTTTGGATTTAGAAAAAGCTGCAACAGTTGCAGTTTTTTACGATCTAAGTGAAGAGGACCTAAATTTTATTGTTGGAGAAGAGAAAGCTAGTAAAATAATTTCTAAAGTAAAAGAGCTTGGATTACATAGAATTGATGAAACTTTCCTTTCCGCGTACGAAAAGAGAAAAGAGCCTAAAATTGAGAGAAAAGAGAAAGTTGAAAAAAGAAGTGAAGTTGATAGAGATAAAAGAAAAAAGACAAAAGATTTAACGTTGGATGGGTTCTTTAGAGATAAATGATCGCTGAAGAGATAATAGAAAGAATAGCAAGTAAAACTGGAAAAAGTATTCAAGAAGTAGTTTCCGAAATAAACAAAAAGCAAGAAAAACTTGGAAATATTTTAAGCTTTGAAGTTGTAGCTTTAATATATGCAAAGGAGTGCGGTGTAAAGATCTCTGATCTGATGGAAAAAGTTGAAAAAAAGCTTTATGAAGTTTTGTAGGGATTTTTTAAAAATAGGAAAAAAATGTGTATTAGCTGATATTCACTTTGGGCTTTTAAAGCTAGTTGACAGAGAGTTGGTGGAAAAAATTTCCAGATTAGCGAGTGAGTACGAGGAAGTGATCGTTGCCGGGGATCTAAAACATCTAGGTAAAAAATTCAACTTTAAACTTAGCAGTAATGTCTTACTTGTTAAGGGTAATCATGATGCTAAAATAAATGCTGAAAAGATCGTTTTTGTTAAGAAGTTTGCAATATTTCACGGACATTTTATACCAAGAGAAGCTCTAGATTATAAAAAATGGATAACCGGACATATCCATCCTGCAATTTATTTAAATGAAACAAAAGAAAAAGTTTTTCTCTTAGGTAAAAATAAGGAAAGGGAAATTCTAGTTTTACCTGCTTTTAACGAACTCTGCTCATCAACTGCTGTAAACATTAGAAAACCAGATAGTAAAATTTTTAAGAATTTTTCTGAATGGTTTGTAATATCAGACAATTTGTTCTTAGATCTTGAATCTCTGACTACTTCTTCTAGTTTTTCTTTCTGATCAAGTTTTTTGCTGAAAAGTCTTTCATACATAGCGAAGGTTGAAAACTCAAGTCGTCGATCAAAAACCTTGCTTGTTCGGAGTAAATTTAAAATTAATAGTGTATTGACGTTCGTCCTTCCCAAAACACCTTTCTGCATACAGTATTTGTCCAACGATGAAACGGTGAGTAAATAAGTGTAAGCTTGCAAAATCTACAACAAAACTTTAAGCACAGATCGCAAACTCTCTTTTGAGTTTTTTAAATTTTATTCAAAACTGTAACTTTCTGTTTTTAGATTAAAATTTTTAAATCTATAAAATACTTTTTACATGGAATTCGGATCGGTGGCACCAACTTTTCCACCTATAGGTGAGACGATCAAAATAGCTAAGAGATTAGAGGAGAAAGGTTACGATGCTATATGGTTTCCTGATCATCTCATGGGATGGTATCCAAACGATCTTTGGAAAGAAACACCTTTTTATTCACGTTACAAATCTTGCCACATGTTTTATGATGCTTTTTGTCAAATTTGCTATGCAGCAAGCTACACTAAAAAGATAAAGTACGGTGTAAGTGTTACAGAAGTTTTTAGACGGCATCCTGCAGTTCTGTTACAACAAGCGATAACAGCGAATCATGCTACAGATGGAAAGTTTATACTAGGTATTGGAGCTGGAGAAGCTGAAAACATCGTTCCATACGGTATAAATTTTGATAAGCCCGTTGAAAGATTAGAAGAAGCTTTAAAACTCATAAAAATAATGCTCGATGCTGACTATGGACAAACGATCGATTTCGATGGAAAGTTCTATAAGTTTAAAGATGCAGTTTTTGATCTAAAACCGATAGAAAAGTTACAAATTTGGATCGGTGCACATGGTGATAGAATGCTAAAATTGACAGCAAAATATGCCGATGGCTGGATTCCAACAACAATTCCACCAGAACTTTATGGTAAAAAAGTTGAAAAACTTGAAAAATTTGCAAATGATAGAGAGATCAAGAAAGCGTTGTTTGCAAGCGTAGTTGTAGATGATGATAAAATGGAAGTAGAAAGGTTGCTGAAGACACCTATTTTGAAAGTTCACGCACTTCTACTTTCTTCAGAATTCTACGAAATGTTAGGTTACAAGCATCCTTTTGGCAAATTCTACGGTCTTCTACATTATATACCTACGAAGTACAAAAAAGAACAAATAATGGAAGCTATTTCAAAAATTCCGGACGAAATTTCAAAGATCTCTTTCATATCAGGTACACCTGAAGAAGTTAGAGATGAACTTGAAAAGTACGAAAAATTTGGCTGCGAGCACGTTGTTTTATGGAACCTTACGTACTTTGGAGATCTGAAGAAGGTCAAAAGGTCTTACGAGCTGATCGACGAAATTGTAAAAAGCTTTTAATATGCACCACTACGAAGTTCTAAAAAAGTACGTAAAGAAGTTTTACGAATTGAGCTTCAAGGAGAAGTTAGAAGTAGTAACTGATTACTGGATCGCTGAACCTTTTGTTAAAGCAGTCATAGCTCATGAACCTGAAAATCTTAGAAACCTTTACTTTGTCATTGAACCAGGTTTGAGTCTTGAAGAGAGTAAACTTCTATCTCTAATAGCTTCAGATCTGCTGAAAACTCTATCTCTTAAAGATTCATTGTTAAAAATAGAAGAAAAAGCTGAAATTCTTATAAGTAGCTTGAAAAATGTTTTAAAAGAGTTTGCTGTTGAATTAAGCGATGAACTCTACTCAAAATATTTATACTACTTGTTTAGAGACTTTTTTGGATACGGAGCAATAGATCCTTTGATCAACGACAAGTACATAGAAGATGTATCCTGCAACGGATACGATGTTCCGATCTTTGTTTACCATTCAAAGTTTGGAAATCTACAAACAAACATTAGACTTTCAAAAGAAATACTAGATCGTACAGTACTTCGTTTAGCACAAATCTGTGGAAAACACATAAACTTAGCAAATCCGATAATCGATGCAACTCTACCAGATGGGAGTAGGTTGCAAGCAACTTATTCCACAACCGTAACTCCAAGGGGTTCAAATTTCACTATAAGAAAGTTTAAAGTCGATCCTTTAACTCCAATAGATCTTATCCTAAACAAGACGATGTCTTCGATTTTAGCCGCATATCTTTGGCTTTGCGTTGAAAGTAAACTTTCTGCCATTGTTGTCGGTGAAACTGCAAGTGGAAAAACTACTACGCTGAACGCTATATTGATGTTTTTACCTCCAAATGCTAAAGTCGTTTCGATAGAGGATACAAGAGAAATAACACTCTACCATGAAAACTGGGTCGCATCGGTAACGAGGACTGGTGTAGGAGAGGCAGAAATAGATATGTACGATCTTCTTAAAACATCTCTTAGACAAAGGCCGGAATACATAGTAGTTGGAGAGATCAGAGGGATTGAAGCTCAAACACTTTTTCAAGCGATGTCAACTGGTCACGCTTGCTATTCTACTTTGCATGCAGGCGACATAAATCAAGTAGTATATAGACTTGAAAGTGAGCCTTTAAGAGTTCCAAGAGGTATGTTACAGTTCTTAGATGTAGTGATAGTTCAAACGATGTGGGTAAAAGGACAATCTAGGTTTAGAAGAGTAAAAGAAGTAAACGAAATTTTAGGAATTGATCCTGTGAACAAAAACTTGCTCGTAAATCAGTTTATGAAGTGGGATCCTAGAAAAGATGAACATATAGAAGTTTCTTTATCAAAAAAGATTGAAAAAATTGCAAACTACTATGGAGCAAGTACTGAAGAAGTTCACGCTGAGTTGGAAATCAGAAAAAAGTTCCTAGAGTTTTTAGCTAAGAAGGGATTGAGAGACTACAAAAGCTTCACAGCTTTAGTTCACAAGTACTACGTAGATCCTGAAGCAGCTCTTAAGAGTGTGATGTGATGTACGTACCGATCTCTCTACTTCATTTCTATAGAAAAAAGTTTAACGAAAAAAAGAACAAAGAACTAGTACTTGCATTAGAAAAAGCAAGAATGAAAATTACTCCAGTAAGATTTATAGCTGCTGCTACATTTTACTCCCTTTTAGCATTGATACCGGGTACTTTACTAGGTTACATAGTTGCCAGTAAATTGTCATTAATTTTCAATTTAAATTTATTAATAATAACGTTACTAATAGTAATTTTTGCAACAATATCTTTTTTGCTGACACGCTACTCAATTCTAAGCTACCCCTTCTACTTATCAAGCATTAGAGCAAAGAACATAGACTTGTACTTGTTACATGCTACAAATACGATGCTTGGAATAGTCAAAGGTGGAGGTAAGATAGGAGATGCTTTAAAGTTTATAGCTGACAACAAGCATCTTTTTGGAGAGTTAAGCAAAGAATTTGAAAAAGTAGTAACATTGATAGAGCATGGAAAAGATCTTTCAAGTGCCTTAAGATATGTAGCAGAAACAACTCCATCGGAAAGATTACGTTCTTTCTTAGAAAATCTCGTAAACGTTTATGAAGGTGGTGGAAACTTAGCTGAGTACTTGAAATCTAGATCTGAGCAACTTTTGAATGAAAAAGAAATAACTTACTCTACAATGTTTGAAACTCTTCAACTTTTTTCAGAAATATACTTAGCTTTGTTCGTAGTCTTTCCACTCTTTCTCTTGATTGTTCTGATCGTTTTTCAAATGCTTGGAAAAGATGTTTTACAAACTTACAGATATATGATCTTTCTCCTAATTCCAGCCGGCTCCATTCTAATAATTTACTTCATACGTTCATCGATTCCGTTTGAAAAAAAAGTCGTTGAAGTACAAAAAAAGACAGAACTACCTATTCTCACTGCAATCTCAAAAAAACAATCAGAATTCAAGATCTTGAGATTTTTTAGAATTGTTAGAAAAATTAAGAGTTTTTTGGCTGAACCTTTCAGAAAAGAAGTTTACGAACTTAAACTCCGCTCTCTACTTTTCTACTTCCTACTTCCACCGATAATTTTCTTCTACTTCTTCCACCATTTGTTGGAAATCGATTTCGCTCTGTTCTTATCTTTGATACTTTTGTTTGTACCCCTCGTATTTTTTATAGAATATAAAAATTATATAATAAGAAAAATGGAAAACGAACTACCGTCTCTACTTAGACAGATGGCTAATTTGAACGATGCTGGATTGAACATAGTAGAGATCTTAAAACATTTATCCGAAGCTGAAGTAGGTGTTTTGAGTAAAGAAGTTAAAACTGTTAAGAGAGAAATAGAGTGGGGAGAACTTGTAACCGAAGCTTTTAGAAAACTTGAGAGAAGGATCATGTCTAGCCTTTTTGGAAGAGTATTGTCTATCCTTGTTAAATCGATCGAATTTTCAACTCAAATAAGAGATGCTTTGGCAATTTCAGCCTCTTATTCAGAACTGGAAGTTCTTATGCACAACAGAGTTCGAAGACAGATGTTTATGTACGTTGTAATAGTTTACTTGGCATTTGCGATCTTTCTTTATACAGTTCAAGTTCTCATAAACAACATGTTTTCGATCGTTGCAAATTTAGAATTACAGGCAGCTATGTTTACGATAGATGTGAACATTCAAGAAATAAAAACACTGTTCTTAGAGACAACTATACTCGTCGCTATTTTTTCTGGTCTTGTAGCTGGTGTTTTTAGTGAAGGAAAGATTGAATCTGGAATGAAACACATTTTCATATTTATGGTGACGGTTTATGTTTTCTACAAATTCCTCATCTATTAAAACTAGGATTTCAGCACATTTAAGCGATGCCGCTCCGATTGAAGGAGAAATGACTAGTTTGGAAGGTTGGTTAACTTTCTACGATGAGGAAAAGAAAATTTGGAAACCACTTAAAGGAAAAATAAGCGTATTTCTAAATGGAATAAAAGTAGGAGAATGTGAATCGAACGAACTTGGTGCTTTCAGTTTCAGCTTTAAAGCACCTTCGATTGGAAAACACAAAATTGATTTAAAATATTCAGGTTATGAAAACTACGAAAGCAGTCATAGATCTTTGGAGATTCAAACTCTTTCTGGTATTGAGAAGAGAAGGATCTTGAAGATTGCAAAAGTTGCACTATTTTTAATTTTCATTTTAATTATAATTTCTCTGATTACAATCTATCTCATAAAAATTTTATACTAAAAGCCGATCGCAGAGCGTGGCTTACGAAGATCTTAGAGAATTTATAGAAAGGCTTGAAAAAGAAAAAGAAGTAGCTAGAATAAAAGAAGAAGTAAGTCCAATACTAGAAATGACGGAAATTGCAGTTAGAGCTATAAGATCTCATGGAAAAGCTTTAATCTTTGAAAATCCAAAAGGTTACAAAATTCCAGTTCTTATGAATGCTTTTGGTAGTGAAAAAAGGATGAAAATTGCTTTGGAAGTTGAAAGATTTGAAGAAATAACTGAGAGGTTGTTGTCCATTATGAAGTTCAAACCGTCGTCTTTTTTCGATCTGTTCAAAATTGGAATTCTAAAAGATTTAATATCCTTCTCTCCAAAGTTTACATCAAATGCTTCTTGCAAAGAAGTTGAAGCTAATTCTCTAGAAAAGTTTCCAATTTTAAAGTGCTGGCCGAAAGATGCTGGAAAGTTCATAACTTTACCAGTTGTTATAACTAAAGATCCGATCAGTGGTGAGATCAACGCGGGAATGTATAGGATGCAAGTTTTTGATGAGAAAACTACTGGAATGCACTGGCAAATTCATAAACATGGAGCAGAACATTTAAGGAGGGCTGCCGAATTGAAATTAGAAAAGTTAGAAGTTGCTGTAGCAATAGGAGTAGATCCAGCTACTCTCTACGCAGCAACAGCTCCGTTGCCAGAGGGAATAAATGAGTTAGCTTTCTCCGGATTTATAAGAAAAAAAAGGTTGAAAGTAGTTGAATGCGAAACAGTAGATCTCTACGTTCCGGCAAACGCTGAGATAGTTTTAGAGGGATACGTTAACGTAAAAGAACTAAGGATGGAAGGGCCGTTCGGTGATCATACAGGCTACTACACACCACCAGAACCGTATCCGGTTTTTCACATAACCCACATAACTCATAGAGAAGATCCAATATACCATGCAACAGTCGTTGGAAAGCCTTTGATGGAGGATGCATTTCTAGGAAAAGCTACAGAAAGAATATTCCTACCTCTGATTAAAATGTTTTTACCTGAAATAGTCGACATAAATTTACCTGCAGAAGCAACTTTTCACAACTTAGCAATAGTTTCAATTAAAAAAAGATATCCTGGGCAAGCTAAAAAAGTTATGTTTGCTCTTTGGGGCCTAGGAATGCTTTCTTTGACTAAGATCTTAATAGTTGTCGATGAAGATGTGAACGTTCAAGATCTGAGAGAAGTTTTATGGGCTGTAACGACTCGCTTCGATCCAGCGAGGGATGTATTAATTCTACCCCCTTCTCCTACAGATTCTCTAGATCATTCAGCTTACATACCAAACTTAGCAGGGAAGTTGGGAATTGATGCTACAAGGAAAACTAAGGAAGAAGGTTACAACAGAGATTGGCCGGAAGTTGTCGAAATGGATCAGGAGACAAAGATGAAGGTAGATGTTATATGGGAAAAAATAAAAAAAGATGTAGTTGTGTGAAATGAAGGTTGTCAAGCTTTATAAAAAACTTTTTTCTGTTCCAAGGAATGAAGTCTTAATACTTTTCACGATCGCAACGATCGCTTCATCTCTTTTTCTCAACTTAACTTTTTTTTGGATAACTGCTTTTGTTTTCACGTTTCTAGCTATTAATTTTGCGAAAACACGCTTCAACCTTCGAAGAACTTTGTTTTTCGCTAACATCTTAACAGTTTTTGCAGCAGTACTTTCAGTTTTTAGCATTCCACAAGCTGTAACACTTTTGATCGTTTCAACGATGCATTTTTGTTCGGAAAGAAAAAAAATAGCTCAAATTTTCTCTACATTTCCTTTACTTGCATTTCCAAGCTACAAAACTCTTATAATTTTTTTATTTTCATTAATTTTATTTTTTATCTTTTTGAAAATACTTGATCGCAGTTACGGTAAAATAAACGTTAAAGAGTTCGTTGAAAATTTTGTTCTTTACTGGTTGACTTCTGAAGCAAAGTTTTTAGAAAAAACTTTTGAGAAATGGAGTGAAATTAAAAATGGAAGAGTTAGATGTCTCTGCATAAACGATGTTAAAGTTTTAACAACAGACTTTCACCCTGGGCCGTTTAGAAACGTTGGAGGTGCAAACTTGATCAAGTTTCTTTCTACTGGAAGGGCAGTTTATCTTCATTCACCAACATCGCACGAAATGGATCCCGTGAGTTCAGAAGAGATCTTAAAAATTGTTAACAATCTTCCTCTTTGCAAAGAAAAGTTGAAACCTATGAAACCTTTTAAGCTAGAGAGCAAGAACTTTGAAATATTTTGCATACCTTTTGATAAGATCAAGTTTATATTTGTAAGTGGAAAGAATTTTATAGATGACTTCAAGCTGTTTTCAAAAGATGTTGTTATAGATTGTCACAATTCACATGTTTACAACTTCAAACTTGAAATAGAAGATTTAGAGGAGATAGAGAAAATTGTAAAAATTGCTGAAATTACAGAATCTGAAAAAGTCGACAAAGTTAAATTTGCTTTTGTAAAAATAGATGCTGAAAGTGAAAGTATCTGTAACTACGTTGCAGCCCTCTTATTCGATTTTGGAGAGAAGTATGCGATAGTTATTTTCGATGCAAACAACATGGTAAAAGATTTCAGAGATCTAGTAGAAGAGGAGTTTAAAAGAATTGGATATAGAGCAGTAGTAGTTACAACTGACAACCATGAAAAAACAGGTTTAAGGACCAAATCATCTTATAAACCAGCTGGATCTGATAGAAAAGATCTAGAAATTTTGAAGATCCTTTTGAATGAGTGCAGAGATGTTGAAATGGTAGATGCAGAATTCAAATTCGATGAAACTTTAGTCGAAGTTAAAGTCTTTGGTAATGCAATTGATGATTCGGAGAGAGCTGTTGAGAGATCTGGTAAGCTGATCGCAATTTTTTTAGCTTTCAACTTACTAATAACTTTGCTTTCAGCCACACTGGAGGTGATTGCTTGAACGTTGAGAAGTTGAAAGAATTGATAAAAACAGAATTCGATATTGTAAATGCAGAAGAGAAAGTTTCAAAGATTGCAGAAACTTTCAAAGAGGGACGTGCAGTTTTGGTTGAAGAGGATAAAAAAATAGTAGGTGTTGTTAGAGAAAGGGATCTTGTAAAGGGTATAGTTTTAAAGAATCCAAGGGAGACAAAAATAAAATCTATAATGATAAAAACTGGTACAATTCCAATTGAAGAGCTTGACGTTGAAAAAGTAGTTAGAAGGTTTGTAGAAGACTCTACACCTTTCGTTTTAATTAGAATGAAAGATAAGTTAGGTACTATATACATAGACGACTTCCTCGACAAGCTGAAAGATGAACTTTCAAACGTAAAAGTTTCTGAAGCTATGAGCTCTGAAGTAGTTACCATAAAAAGTTTTGAAACTGTAGCAAAGGCCCTTGCAAAAATGAGAGACGGTGGAATAGATAGGTTAGTCGTTGTAGATGACATGAACAAAGTAGTTGGAGTTGTAACGATCAAGGACATAGTTGAGAGGATACTTTCTCCGAGGAAGAGAGCTAGATATGGTGAAGTCAGTGGAGAAAAGAAGTCCCTAGCAATAATGGTTGAAAGTGTTATGAGTTCTCCAGTTATAACTGTAAAAAAGGAAGATCAATTGGTTGAAGCTATAAATTTAATGCTAGAAAACAGAATTTCCAGTTTAGTAGTTACAAAGAATGGAATTCCTGAAGGAATCTTAGTTAAAAAGGACATCCTTCAGTATTATTTGAAGAAGTTCAAGAGAAAGGAGAAGATCGTGATCCAATTCATATCTCAAGAGTTAGACGTGTTCGATGTTGAGATGTTGAGAAAAGGTGTTGAAAAATTCATGAGAAAATTTTTCGAATTTTTGGGCGAAACTTCCATACTTGTACACTTGGAGCAACATAAAGATAGGTTTAGAAAGTTACCACTTGTCCACGTTAGAATAAGGGTTGTAAGTGAAAGAGGTACTTTCATGGTAACTGGAGAAGGATGGGGAGTTGAGTACGCTCTACATACTACTTTAAAAAAGCTGGAAAGAGAAATTGTAAAAGAAAAAGAAATGATAAAAGGTAAAAGGGCTTTGAGAAGGATCTACAAAGAATTCTTTGAATAATTCAACCTTATTTTTATACTTTCTGCATGCATTTTAAAACCTTCTGCCTCAGCAAGCTTTATTACACATTTTCCAATCCTTTCCAGGGCTTCCTTGCTCAAGAGCTGAAAAGTGAAGTGTTTCATGAAAGTTTCAACACTCAAACCAGAAAAGAACTTAGGATAGCCAGCTGTTGGTAAAACGTGGTTTGTTCCACTCGCATAATCTCCAGCTGCTACAGGTGAATAATTACCAAGAAATACACTTCCAGCATTTTTTATTTTTCTAAGTAAACTTTCAGGATCTTTTGTGCATAAAACTAAATGCTCTGGAGCGTAATCGTTAGCTATACTTACAGCTTCATCCAACTTCACAAGTCTGCACTCAACTTTTTCTCCAGCAACTTCCCTGATCTTTTTTATTATATCTTCAGAATCTGTTAGAACTATAGCCTTACTCAAAGGATCGTGTTCAAGCTGAGCTAAACAATCGTAAGCTAAAAACTCTGGATTTGCAGTTGAATCCGCGATAATCATTATCTCTGAAGGCCCTGCTGGCATGTCTATTGCTACATCCTTAGATACAAGGAGCTTAGCTGCTGTGACGTAAACGTTCCCAGGCCCAACGATCTTATAAACTTTTGGAATGCTTTCAGTTCCATAGGCCATTGCAGCAATTGCTTGAGCTCCACTTGCCATGTAAACTTCATCAAAACCTGCAATATCTAGAGCTACGAGTGTCAACGGATCAACTCCATCCTTCTTTGCAGGTGTACAGGCGATCAACTTTTCGACTCCAGCGATCTTAGCAGGTACCCCTATCATTAGAGCTGTAGAAGGATAGCTTTTTTTTCCTCCAGGAATGTAAGCTCCAACGATCTCTATTGGATTATAAATTTTTCCCATTATACAATCTCCAAAATCTATTTTTATTTCTCTCTCAACTGAAGTTATAGCATGAAATCTTTCTATGTTTTTCTTTGCAGTTTCCAACGCATCTATCAACTCATCTTCTACAAGATCGTAAGCTTCATCTATCTCACTTTTCCTAACTTTCAACCTCTTCAGCTCAACGTTGTTGAAGATTTTTTCGTACTTCTTTACAGCCTTATCACCGTTCTGCTTTACATCTTCAACGATCGGTCTAACTTTTTCTATGTACTCATCGAATTTCATTTTTACCACCGCATGTTTCACAGTTTTCTCTTTCTTTTAACTCTAAAATAAAATTTTCAAAAGTTTTAAGATCTAGTCTAAAAATTTTACCGATCAACGGTTCTCCTTTTCCTGTTATTATTTTTATTACCTCCAAAGCTTGAATGCATCCAAAAACTCCTGCAACTGCACCAATTATTTCTCCTCCAATTTCAACACCTTTTGCTATGTAGCATCTGTAGCAAGGTTTTTTTACAAAAACACCTACTTCTCCTTCCCATCCATGAACTGCAGCATGTACAAATGGTTTTCCAAGTTTTACAGCTACACTATTTATTATATACCTTGTTTCAAAGTTGTCAGGACATCCAACTAGTACATCGTAATTTTTAGCTATTCTTTCAGCGTTCTTTTCAGTTAGATCGTACGGATAAATATCTACTACGACGTCAGTGTTTAGATTTTCAACAAATTCAGCAGCAGATTCTGCTTTGTTTTCTCCAATTTTTCCAGCGTGTATCGTTTGTCTCTGCAAGTTTGAATCTTCAACTACGTCTCCATCAACTATCCCAAGTCTACCAATTCCTGCAGCAGCTAAATAAGATACAACTGCGCTTCCAAGCCCGCCAGCACCAACTACTAAGACTCTAGAATTCAAAAGTTTTTCTTGCCCATCTTTTCCTATCAAAGGTATCTGTCTTTCATATCTAGACGTCAAGATCTCTCACCTCTTTTGAATGAGCTATTATGAACTCCCTTCTACTTTCAACGTTTTCACCCATTAGAATGCTGAAGAGTTCATCTGCTTTCTTAGCATCTTCTACTGTTACTTTTATAAGAACTCTTTTCCTAGGATCCATCGTAGTCTCCCAAAGTTGTTCCGGATTCATTTCTCCAAGCCCCTTGTACCTCTGAACTTCAGCTTCCCCTAACTTTTTTAATATTTTCTCCATCTCATCTTCACTGTAAGCATAAAATATTTTGTTCTGCTTTTTAATTCTATAGAGAGGAGGCTGAGCTATGTAAAGATAACCGGCTTCAACAATCGGTCTCATGTATCTGTAGAAGAACGTTAGCAGAAGAGTTCTTATGTGTGCGCCGTCAACGTCGGCATCTGTCATTATTATAATTTTTTTATATCTAACTTTATTTAAATCGAAATCCTTTCCTATCCCAGCTCCGATCGCTGCAACTATACTTTTAATTTCTTCATTCTTTAAAATCTTCATCATTCCTGCTTTTTCAACGTTTAAAATTTTTCCTTTTATAGGTAAAACTGCCTGAAATCTTCTATCTCTAGCTTGTTTTGCAGATCCTCCAGCAGATTCTCCTTCAACTATGAAAATTTCCCTCTCACTTAGATCTTTTGATGAACAATCTGCAAGCTTTCCAGGTAAGGTAGGTTCTCTCTTTTTTATAAGCTCTTTTGTTCTTTTTGCAGCCTCTCTAGCTTTTTTTATTTTTATAAACCTCTCTATTAGATTTTCAGCTTCTTTCTGATTTTTTTCAAACCATTCAAGTATTCCAGAGTAAGTTATTGATTCAACAATTGATCTAACTTCGCTGTTTGTTAGTTTTGTTTTTGTTTGACCTTCAAATTGAGGCTCTGGAAGTTTTACACTTAAAACTGCAGTTAAACCCTCTCTTACATCCATTCCACTTAAAATTTCAAACTTCTTCCAGTTCTTTTTACCGAATTCATTTATAGCTCTCGTAAGTCCAGCCTTAAATCCTGTTACATGAGTTCCGCCTTCTGTTGTATTGATACTGTTTGCAAACGCTAAAACGTTTTCTAACTCTGCATCGATGAATTGAACAGCTATCTCTACAATAACACCATTCTTAGAATTTTCAATATAAATTGGATCATGAAGAACCTTTCTCTTCCTATTTAATTCTTTTACAAGACCTAATATACCATCTTTAAATAAAAAAACTTTTCTTTTTTCATTTCTTTCATCTTCCAATGTAATTTCAAGCCCTCTGTTTATGTAGGCTAGTTCTTTCAATTTGCTGTAAACTATATCGTACTTGAATTCTTTAACTTCGAACATATCATAGTTCGGCTTGAACTTAATTTTCGTTCCAGTCCCTTCTGCTTTTCCAACGATTTTTAGTTCGCTTTCAGGCTTTCCATTTGAAAACTTTTGATAGTAAACGTTTCCATCTCTTTTTACCCAAACTTCAATCTCTTTAGATAGTGCACAAACTATTGAAAGCCCTACTCCGTGCAAACCTCCAGAAACTTTGTAAACTTTTCTGTTGAACTTTCCTCCAGAATGAAGTTTTGTCATAACTATCTCTAAAGCAGGTCTCTTTAAAATTGGATGAACATCTACTGGAATCCCCCTTCCATCATCTTCAACACTAACTGATCCATCTTTGTGCAGAACAACTTTGATCTTTTTACAAAAGCCCGCCATGTGCTCGTCTACACTGTTATTTACTACTTCCCAAAGAAGTTGATGCAGGCCCTTAACACCAACGTTTCCTATGAACATACCAGGACGGCGACGAACAGCTTCCAAATCATCTAAAACTTCAATGTCTTTTGCTGTATAGCTTTCAATTGATTTTTCCATAAAAATTAGTCTTCTTAAAGTTAATAAAGTTTTTTATTTTAATAATCTTTTTTATTTATTTATTAAATTTATTTATTTTCTTTATTTTTTATTTTCCATTTCTACAAGCTTTTAGCTTTTTTTCTTTTAAGTAGCTTTTGTTTTGAAACTTTTGACAAACAACTTCACATCAAATTTAAAATTCTTCCTAAACCTAAAAGTTTAAATGCATAAACGTTCAAGGAAATTTATGGCTAGAACTAAAAAAATTAAGCAAGCAGCGAGGTTCGGAGCCAGATGTGGTTTAAGAGTTAGAAGGGCCTGGCTTGAGATAGATGTTCTGCAAAGGCAAAAGTACGTTTGCAAAAAGTGTGGTAAAAGAACTGTAAAAAGGATAGGAAGTGGAATATGGGAATGCAAACACTGTGGTTATAAGTTTGCAGGAGGTTGTTACGTTCCATCTACAACGTGATCGACATGTACGTTTGCTTGATGTGCGGAGCTGAAGTTGATGTAGATCTTGAAAAGAACATAATCCAGTGCATGATGTGCGGTAGTAGGATATTGATGAAACCAAGGCCCCCTGCAAAAAAGAAGAGAGTCAAAGCTATATGAAGTTTAAATGCAGAGGATTGTTTGGCTCTAAAGCTTTTGGAGAGGCTTTAGTTTCAAAAAAACCGATCTCTTTTTTTGGAGATGTAAACGAAGAAGGTATAATAGTTTCTAAAGATAGCGACATTTTTGGTAGATCTATAGAAAAGAAGGTTTTGATATTCCCATACAGCAAAGGTTCCACTGTGGGTTCTTACGTTATTTTACAGTTAAAAAAGAAAGGAAAAGCACCGTTGGCAATAGTTAACAGGGAAAGTGAAATAGTAGTAGCTGCTGGAGCAGTTTTGGCAAACATAGTTCTAGTAGATAGAGTTGAGGAGAATTTCTTCGAAGTTGTGAAGAGTGGAGACGAAGTTTTAGTAAATGCAGCTGAAAATTACTTGGAAATATGGACGACATCGAGAAGTTCTTCAAAGTGTATCTGATAGAGAAAATAAAAAATGGTTACAGATACTACGTAGTTCCAACGTCAAGTGAGGAAGAGATAAGAAAATTTTTAGCAGTTTTGAGTAATGAAAAAGATGTAAAGATTAAGTACAAAAAAGGAGAAATTGTTTTAGAAGTGAAAAAGAGAAAACAAAACTATTTCTTAAATTTAATATTACTTGCAGCTACCATCGTCAGCACAACTTTTGCCGGAATGCTCTTTTATCCAGAGCCGAACTTATTAGGTGGTTTAGTATTCTCAGCATCAATAATGTTTGTCCTTGGAAGTCATGAGATGGGTCACTACTTCGCTGCAAGGAAATGGAAAATGAAAACTTCTCTTCCATACTTTATCCCTTTTCCAAGCATAGTAGGAACGCTAGGTGCAGTGATAAAGCACAGTGGAGTTGTTCCAAACAGAAAAGCCCTTTTCGATGTAGCAGTTTCTGGTCCACTTGCGGGAATACTTGCAGCCATAGTTGTAACTTACATAGGAGCAAAGATCCCATTTGAAGTAGATGAAGAGCCGACGATTTTGATAGGTATTCCGATAATTTTTGAACTCGTACTTCTCCTAGCTGGATTTCAAAGCTTTTTCATACATCCCGTAGCATTTGCTGGATGGGTTGGATTTTTTGTAACTTTTCTAAACTTGTTACCAGTAGGTCAACTCGATGGAGGACACGTTGCTAGAGCTATGATCGGAAAAAGAGCGGAAGTTGTTTCAAAAATATTTCCATTTACGATCTTGCTTCTAGCAATCTATTTAGATTTAAAAGGTTTTCAATCTGATATTTGGTTGTTTTGGGCAATTTTCGTCTTCTTCATGTCACTAACTCCGCATCCAGAAATTTTAGATGATTCTAAACGTTTGGATCTTAAGAGATCTTTACTGGGATCTGTTGTATTCTTCCTAGCTATCCTTTGCTTCACACCAGTTCCAATCACTTTTTACAAATAATAAATTTTTATTATTTTATAATTATCCAAAATGTTTTTTAAAAACTCCAAATATATCTTCAGGTTTTTCCAACACAAAGATCCCCATAGCTTTAATTCTATTTACGTTCTCAACATCTTCCTTTCTAATTCTTATTTTTATTTTTCTTCCATCTGGAAGTTCAGTTTCAGTAATTCCTTCGGCGTAGTCTGAAGGCATTATGTAAACTGGAACAAAGGCTTTTAAAGCCATTATCGCCGAGTTAGTTAGTAAGGTGTCAGCTATTCCAAGGGAGATCTTTGCAACAGTGTTTGAAGTTGCAGGAGCTATGAGAAGGAATTCAAACCTACCAACTTGTAGTTGACCTGCCAAAAATGGTGTATTTGAATCGATCTCAACTCTAATATTTTTAAATTCTTTTTTAAGTTCTTCCATTAAACCGTAAATTTTTACAACTTTTTCTCCAGCTTTCGATAAGTAAACCGATACTTCGACGTTTGGATACAGCTTTTTAACTTCTTTCATAACATTAACTGTTTGTCTTAACCTGTCACCACTTCCAGTTATTCCCCAAGCAACTCTTCTCATCACTGCACCACCTTCAACATCTCGGCAAACCTTTTTACTGTTTTTCTAAGTGTTCTAAAACCTTCTTCATCCTCTTTAACTCCTTCAAGAGTATCTTTGCTCCAAAAAGTTGCACCTAAGTTTGCTCCAAAGAACATACCGCTTACAGGTACGATACCGTTTAAAACGTAAAAAGTTATTATCTGCATTATTGCAAGTTCCTGCCCACCTATCCTATCTCCACCTACAGCTATCGCCATACCTACTTTTCTCTTGAAAAATTCTGGATCTGCTGCAACTAAAGCTCTGCATCTGTCCATAACAGCTTTCAACTGAGCAGAAACTCCTCCGTTGTATACGGGAGTTGCCATTATTATACCTTTAGCATTCTTCAACATTTCATAAAGTTCTAACATGTCGTCGTTTATTCTGCAAGTTTTGTTTCTTAAGCAGTGATCGCAATGTTGACAGAAGTTTATGTTTTTACCTCTAACAGTGAAAAATTTTGTTTCAAATCCAAGTCCTTGAAGCATATTTAAAGCTTCGTTCAAAACGAACTCTGTAGCTTTTTTCCTAGGACTACCGCAAATACCTACAACTATCATTTTACTAGTTCAACTCCTAAATTAAAAGCTTTTTCTATTTCATCCTTTTTAGGCTTGTATCTAACCATCAAAGGTTCCAAACACTCAAGCTTCATTTCTTGAAGTAACGAATGAACTTCCTTTATTCCAACACCGTTCCATCCATAAGATCCAAATGCCAGAGCCTTTTTTTTCTGCGGTCTCAAACTCTTCAAGTATGTTAAAAAGCCCGCTATCGTTGGAAAAACGGAGTTGTGTAGAGTTGGTGAACCGACTGCAATTGCCTTTGCATCTAATATTTCAGTAACAATTTCAGTAAAACTAGTTTTTCTAACATGGAAAAGGTAAACTTTGGCTCCTACACTTCCAGCTCCATCAGCTATAGCTTTTGCAAGCATTTCTGTAGAATTCCACATAGTATCGTAGACTATTACTAATTTGTTTTCACTTTCGAAGTCTGCCCATTTCTTGTAAGCTTCCAAAATTTTACTTGGATTTTTCCACACTATACCATGACTTGGAGCTATCATTTCTATCTTCAAGTTTTTCAACTCTTCAAGCTTCTTTTTTATCAAACCTGAAAGTGGCATTAAGATGTTTGCATAGTACATCTTAGCCCAGTAAACTGGATCATCTACATCTCCGTCGAACCTACCTTCGCTAGCTATATGCTGTCCAAAAGCATCGTTTGAGAAAAGAATTTTGTCCTCTTCAACATATACAGCCATGCTGTCTGGCCAGTGGAGCATCGTCATGTCTACGAAAGTTAAAGTTCTTTTTCCAATCTTCAACTGATCTCCTCCCTTTACAACTTTTATCTTCCAACCATCGCAATCAGAATACTTGCAAAGTCCATCCTTAGCTCTTTGAGAGCAAACAATTTCTGCATCTTTAGCTAGCTTTAAAATATCTGAAAGGCCACTAGCATGATCTGGCTCAATGTGGTTAATTACGATGTACTTTATCTTCGAGAGATCTACAAGTTTTTCAACTTTTTCCACGAGATCTTCTACAAACTTGTGTTTTACAGCATCTATCAAAGTTATCATTTCATCTAAAATTAGATAACTGTTGTAAGTAAGTCCTCTCGGCGTAGTAAAGTTGTGAAAGTCTCTTTCACTCCAATCCAAAGCTCCTACCCAGTATATATCTTTTTTTATTTCAAAAGGTCTCATATTTTTTGTTTTCAAAAGGATTTAAAAATTTTTCTAAAAAATGTTCGGTTTTCGAACTAATTTTTTTGTCAATCTATTGTCTACCACTACTCTATTATGAATAGCATTTTAAATCTTAAATAGTTAATTTAAATAAAAAATATAATAAGTAATCTTTAAACAAAACTTTTGGATCAACAGTTCCGCTCTTTAATTCGAATGTTGTCAATAATTCCCAATGAGTAAAATTAAGATTTTTGAAGAACTCTAAACTTTATAAAAGCATCAAAAATCTCAATTTATAGGAGGTGGGAAAATCAAAGAAACTATAATCAAACTTTACGAGATCGCAAGATCGAAAAATTGGAAACCGTGGGAGTTGCAGAGTGAGCTTCGTAGAGAGTTTGAAAAGGTGGTTGCAGTTGGAGACGATCTATCTTTCACTTTGATGCTCGATCAGGAGATCGATCAAAAATTTGAAGAAATAAAAAAATTTGGAAAAGAATGTAAGATTTATCCCTTTAAAAAAGCTGTAAGATTTGAAAAAGGATTCATAGCAGTTGAAGGAAAATTCATTAGAATAAGTAGGGAAATAGATAGAGAGTTGCTTGAAAAAATTCTTAAGATAGTTTTCTCTAAATTAAATTATAAATAAATTTATTTTTTATAAATTTTAATTTGTTTTAGGTTCGTTGAAACTGACCCAGTAGAGTAAAATCTGAACGTTTCGATACTTTGATCTGGTTGAAATTTTTATGAAGTTATAAAATATTTATTTATTTTAATTATATAAAATTAGAATTTTATAAAATAAAATTTTAATATTTTCATTAACATTTACAAAAATTTTATTACTTTTCATACAAAATCTTGTTAAATGCTAGTAAGTAGCATCAAGACTCGACTCTTTCCTCTTTTTGCTAAAATTGTTGATGAGGAAAAGGTTAAGCCAATAACGGAGGAGTTGAAAGGTATTAGGGAAAAAGTTCACTACACAAGGGTTATGAACAGAAGGCTGCATAACATGCCGTTCAGGAAAATCCAATCCTATCATATAAATCCATGGAACAGGGATTCAAATCGGAGTTCATAGACGCTAAAAACACTTCCAAAACGTGTCTGATACGTGGCGAAACTGATAAGCTGAATGTGCATACCTTCAAATGCAAACGGTGTAGTTTCCAAGCGGATCGGTATTTAGTCGCCGCTTGGAACATAGCGAATAAACTCCCGATGTGCTGTCCTTTACCGTTGGCGTAAAAGCTGTCTATGAAGCCTTAAAGGTGAACGGATAGTTATAAAGAGTTAACTATCCGACAACGGTTTCAAAATTCTTAATTCTACAACTTTTATAAAATAGATTTTTCTTTGACAGTATAGGAACTGAGTTAGATCGTTCACATTTATCTCACCAACTTTGCTAGAAGGCATTGTAGTCACTTTCTCTAAGCAAGAAACTTGTGATTTCTCTTGCTTAGCTTAATATTATATGCGACATTGAAACATTTTTTCCTCTATACTGCGTTTTCTCATCTAACCTGCTCAAAATTTTAGAAAGAACTAGTTTTCTTGAATTGTCGTTGAGAGCAGGTAAAACCTTGCATAAAGCAGTCCGTTGGTTTTATTTGAGAATGTGAAATAATTTTTAAAACGACCGAAAATGATAGAAGGGTTGAAAGTTCAAGAAAATGCTATAGAGAAGCTTGAAAAGATTTTTCAAAAAGATTGACGGAGTAGTTCTTAAAGATCTATGGCTCGAAAGCAAACTCTATGGATTAGTAGGAAAACTTGACGCAGTTGTGAAAGTTGGAGATGAAATATATCCTATTGATGTGAAGTTTTCTAAGTTCAGCTCAATTTCCTACGCTTGGAAAATGCAGCTAACAGTTTACAGTGTTCTTGTTGAAGAGAGTTCTAGAAAGAGGTTAAGAAAGCTTTTGTTTACATTTTACCTAAAGAAGTTCTGAAAGAAGTTAAAATATTTCAAGAAGTTCTCTCAAAAGACACCTAAAAAGTTAGAGAAGTTATTGAAAAAGAAAGCTATCCAAAGTAATTAAATCAAAGAGGTGCAACTAATGTAAAATGAAATTTTTTTGTTTGATAGTCGCTTTCATTTAACTGTGATACTGTTTAAGATTTGTTCACAAAAATTTATTCCTTTAAAATTTTAGAGTTCAGATAGTCGTATAGAGTTTAGAATGTTTTCTCTCCAAAGATCAAATAAAAAGCATAGAAAAAAATATATCAATCGATCGAGATCGAACTTCAGAGGGATGTAAGTGCTTGAAGAAATCTTGAGTTATTTTGCAAAATATCAATATCCTGGGATCTTTTTAATTTCTTTAATTTCCAATTCAATCCCCTTTGTAGGTGTACCATATTTGAATTTCCTCCTCATAATTTCCTCATTCCTTAGCTTTGAAGATGCTGTGTTAATAGCACTGATTTCTGCACTTGGTGCAAGTTTAGGAAAAGTAATAATTTATTCAATAGGAGCAAGTATGAGACTAACTTTGTCTAAAAAAACAAAAGAAAACTTGCAATTTTTCGAGAAAATTTTTAAAAAATGGGGAATCTTTGCAATTTTTCTTTTTGCAGCTAGTCCTTTGCCAGACGATGTTCTCTACATTCCACTTGGCATGGCGAAGTACAAACTTTTCTACTACTTCATCGCCGTCTTCTCTGGAAAAGTTCTTGTAACATCTTACGTTATTCTAATGGGCAAATTTACAAGTGATTTGATGAGAGAAATAATAGACAACTACGTTTTGAGTTTCCTTCTATTCTTCGCTCTTACGATTTTGTTAACGATCGTTGTGATAAAGATCGATTGGAAGAGTCTATTTGAAAAATACTACAAGGTGTAACAAAAACAGATCAACATATTCTAGGAACGATTTCCCCTAAAGGAGGTTCAAGGATCCTATAACCTCCTATTCTCGTTTTGACGATTACTAAACTAGCATCTCCTTCTTTTTCTTTTACTTCACCTACAATTTCTGCATCAGTATATCCTAGCGAATTCATCTCCTCAACTACTTCTTTTGCTACTTTTTCTTTTACTCCTAAAACAGCTACCCCTTCTGAAGCTAAAACAAATGGATCTAATCCAAGTAACTCACAATAATTTTTAACTGCATCCCTCAAAGGTACCTTCTCTTCATCTATCACTATCATCGTACCTGAAGCTGATGCCCAACTATTTAAAACCATAGCTAAACCGCCCCTCGTAGGATCGCTAGCAGCACTTATGTATTTTCCATACTTCTCAACGAGGGGGATGATCAGATCTTTGAGAGGTTTAACGTCACTTCTCAGCTCCGACTCCTCTGGCATGAATCCTTTTTGTGCAGCATATATAGCTGCACCGTGCTCAGCTATTTTTCCAGAAACTATCACTTTGTCTCCAGGTTTTAAATTTTTATCAACTATCAGATGTTCAGCAATACCTAAGCCCACTGTAGTTATAACTATCTTGTCCAACTGTCCCCGTGGCATAACTTTGAAATCTCCTCCGATCAGTTTAACTCCGTTGCTCTTAAAAACTTCAAACATCGAATCTAAGATCTCCTTCAGTAGATCTTCTTCAAAACCCTCCTCAACTACTATAGAATCTAAAGCTGCAACAGGATTTCCTCCAAGCATAAGTACATCGTTTATCGTTCCAGAAGCTGCAAGCTTACCTATGTTCCCCCCTGGGAAGAATATTGGATCAACTGTGTATGAATCTATTGTAACAACGAAGTACCTTCCATCGCCTAAAGGTATAGCTGCCGCATCGTCAGGGAAATCTATTCCCAATCCTCCATCTACAAGCTTCATCCAGTCTGGTAACCTTTTAAATATCATTTTCTCAAGAATTTCGTTCATTTCTTTTCCGCCAGATCCATGAGCTAAAGTTATCTTTCCCATCTTACCACCTATCTTTCGTAGTCCAGCGCTTTACAACTTCGTCCATTTTCTCCAACTCTCTCTTTGACAGTTCTCCATTTTCAACTAGCTTTTTTGCCATCTCATAAATATACTTAAAACTACCTAAAAACTCCTCTTCACTGAGTTTTGAGATTATCATTCCAGCATGAACAACTACGTAATCTCCAGGTACAAGTTCATCAACTACAGATACAACTTCTTCCACAACTCCTCCAAAGTCTACGTAAGCTCTTTCACCGTGAACTTCCAAAACTTTTCCATAGACTCCCCAGCACATCGTTTGATCACCTTCTACCAAACCTAGCCCAGATGGAGCAAGTACCTTCTAGAGATACCATGCACGGCCCATAAGGTGCACTTGGTGTACACTTCTTTAGGAAGAGTGGACAATCGATCGGCTTTATTTTTCCTAAAATTACTTCACCACACCTGCATCCTGGTAAAAGATCTGAACTCCATTCTTTGGAATTTGGCTCTTTAAATCCATAAACGTTGAAAGCATCCAAGTTCATGTATTTTTCTTTAAGTCTATAACCACTCGAAGGTATCAACCCTATACCCCTCCAAGTTGCATCGCAAACGTCGAAAACATCTAAAATCATTTTTTTAGCAAGCACGTTCCCTTCCCAAGATACTGCCCTCGTATACTCTATAACAACCTCCGCTCTACTTTCGCTTATCTGCCTCAATATCTCAACTACAGATATTAAAACATCCATAGGTTCAAACCCTGAAACGACTGTTGGAATGTTGTAATTCTCCGCTAAGAATTTCCAAGATTTGCCTCCAATTATTGTAGAAACATGTCCTGGAGCTATAACTCCATCTATTCCTCCAACGTTTTTCACAACGTACTCAGCAGCCGGCGGAGTCAATCTACCACAGATTATGAAAGTGAAGTTTTCCGGTAAGTTCTTCAGAATTGTTGAAGCGTAAATTGGATAAGTTGTTTCAAAACCTATTGCAAAAAATGCAGACTCTCTTTTACTTTCCCTAGCATCCTTAACAGCATCTAAAAGACTATAAACTACTGAAACGTTTCCTCCTAGAGATTTAGCTTCAGCTAAGCTTTTAGCCCCATCTACTTTCTTAACTGCTGGAAGCTTATATGCGTCACCGTAAGTGTATACTTTTACGTTTTCAAGAGCTAACTTTATGGCAACTTCGACGTAGTAAGATGGAGTTATGCAAACTGGACATCCTGGACCTGCAACTAGCTCTAAACCTTCAGGAAGCAAACTTCTTAAACCGTGGTGCGTAGTTGTCCATTCATGAGTTCCACAGAAGTTCATTATTTTAACTTTATCAATTTTTTTTCTAACTTTTCCCCAAAGTACTTCTAAGATCTTAACTACGTTAGATGCCAGATCACGGTTACCTCTAAAAAGCTTGTCTGTAGCAACTTTCAAGTCGAACATGTTGAGTTCAACAAATTTAAAATTCTCTCGGTTATCGAATTTATTTCTCTAGCAAAATCTGGCAAGTTTTTCAACTTCTCTTCTATACTTCTGAAATAATCGAGTTTTGAATGATAAGATATAGTCCCAAGTATTTCTCCGTTCAGTCTACTTTTTAACTGATCGAGTCTGTACTCTTTGAACAGATCTGCCATGTTTACAACGATCCCTAAAAGATTTAATTTTTCGATTTTAACGTACTTTGCCAGTTTTTCAACTACATTTAAACTCATTTCTGAGTTTAGAGTTACTAAGACAATTTTTACTCTATCTTGAAACAGTCTCTTTGTAAAGGTGAACTCGTCTCCTAAGCCAGGTGGGAGATCTAAGATCATGAAGTTAAGTGAACCTAAGTTTAGAGTCGATAGCAGATCGATCAGAAGATCTACTTTGTCTTTTCCCTTCAATGGAAGTGGTCCATCGAGCAGATAGCCGATCGATACAACTTTAACACCGTTCGAAGTTGGTAGCTCTAGACCATCTCTACCACCTTTCATAGGTCTTTCTATTGGGAATAAGTTTGGAGCTGCTGGGCCGTAAAAGTCTAGATCAACGTAAGCAACATCGTACCCTTTTTTCGACAAAGTGTAAGATATTGCTGAGGAAAATATACTCTTACCTACTCCACCTTTCCCACTACCTACCATCACAACGTTTTCAACTTTTTCAAGTTTTCTCTCCAGAACTTTCAACCTAAGATCTATCATTCTACCACTACACCTGAGATCTCAAGCTCTCTACCAGATCTTACGTCGATGTCCATTCTACCACACCTTGGACACCTCTGCAGTCCAACTATTAATCCCGGAATGAAGTGAGTTGGTGGTTCAAGTTCATCTTCTTCCTCTACGTAGTAATCTTCTTGGAGAATTTCTTTCAAGATCTTCAAAGCCTTTCTCATATTCCACTCTTCTCCACAGTTCAAGCATTTAAAGGTAGCTTTGCAGATCAAGAGGTTGAACTTAACGTTTTCTAGATTACTTTCCTTTGACAGAATTTTTAAAGCATCCTTTAGAACTTCAAAATTTAAACCCCTCAGTTCTCCGATCTTCACGTTAACTTCCAAGATCTTTCTTTCTCCGAAAGATTTGGAGATCGTGTTTACTATACTCTCAGCCACAGCCCACTCGTGCATATCTTTCACAATTTTTTCGAATTTTTTAAATTAAGCCAAACTACAACAAACTTATTAGTTCGAGTATTAAAGTATTGTGATGCTGAAAGCGATCAAGTTAACGGTAACTGGGATCGTTCAAGGTGTTGGATTCAGACCTTTTATTTATAGAACAGCTGTAAAGTCTGGTGTTACTGGTTACGTTAAAAATATTGGAGGAAGTGCAGTAGAGATACATGTAGAAGGTTTTGAAGAAAAGATAAAGGAATTCTTAAAAAAATTCAATGAAAATAAGCTCAGTTTATTTCAACTAGATAGAGTTGAATTGATAGAAGTTGAACCAAAGAATTACTGCAAGTTCGAAATAGTTGAAAGCGATCCAAAGTTGCACGCAAACTCAATGATTCCTCCAGACTTTTCAATATGCGACAACTGTCTGAGAGAAGTTCTAGATGTATCGAGCAGATTTTACCTTTATCCTTTTCACTCGTGCGCCTACTGTGGTCCAAGGTACTCCATAATTGAAAGAATACCATACGACAGAGAAAATACTAGTATGAGAGATTTTCCACTGTGTATTAAGTGCATTTCAGAGTACAAGGATCCAGAAAACTTTTACAGGTTCCATGCACAAGGAATAAGTTGTAAAGAGTGTGGTCCAAAGGTCAAACTCTACACTAGAGATTCTGAGTTTTTGTGTGAAGGATATGAGGCAATAGAGAAAGCTGGAAAGTTGATCGATGAAGGATCGATTGTAGCTGTAAAAGGCATAGGAGGTTATCACATAGCATCTCTAGCAACGAGAGATGAAGTAGTTTTAAGGTTGAGAAAAATGAAGAGAAGACCTAGCAAACCTTTTGCAGTTATGGCTTTGAACCTAGATGTAGCAGCAAGAATAGTTTATCTAAACGATGACGCTGCAAAACTTCTCACGTCTAAGGAGAGACCTATAGTTTTACTAGATAGAAGAGAAGATTCAAACGTATCAGATCTAGTTGCTCCATCTCTTCGCCAAATTGGAATATTTCTTCCATACACATCAATTCACTATCTACTACTCAACAACACTTCTGACAAGTTTACAATAATGACGAGCGGTAATCCTTCAGGTGAACCGATGTGTACAGATGAGGAGTGTGCTAGAAAAAAGTTGTCCCAGTTTGTTGATTACTTTTTGATCCACAACAGAAGGATAGTAAACAGAGTAGATGACAGTGTCGTTAGATTTACAGCTGGAAAATTGATGCTTTTGAGAAGAGGAAGAGGTTACGCTCCCAAATGGACTACTTTACCGATAAAATTAAAAAAACCAGTGATAGCTTTTGGTGCAATGTTTCAAAGCTCTGGCGCAGTTGGCTTTGAAGACAAAGTAGTTTTAACTCAGTACATAGGCGATCTGGATGAATACAATTGTTTCAAAGATCTTGAACACTACTTGAAATTTTTGATGAACTGTTATAAGATCAGTGCCGACTCATCTGCCATCGTAGCAGATCTTCATCCAAGGTATCCGTCAACTCTTCTAGCTGAAGAATGGGCTAGAAAGTACGGTTCAGAGATCTTGAAAGTCCAACACCACTGGGCGCACATAGCTTCTGCAATGGCTGAATATGGATTAGAGGAAGAAGTAGTTGGAATAGCTATAGATGGAGCAGGTTATGGACTAGATGGGACTGTCTGGGGAGGAGAAGTTTTGATCGCAAACTACGATGATTTTGAAAGAGTTGGACATCTAGAACTGCACTCGATGCCTGGGGGTGATCTAGCTGTAAAGTATCCAGCTAGGATGTTAGCTAGTATATTAAGTAAAGAGCTTAGTGAAGAAGAAATATCAAAGATCTTTAAGAAGTACGGAATAACTGAAAAAGGGCTTCCTAGAAAAGAGAAAGAGCTGGAAATTTTGCTGAAACATATACATAGCTCTCCAAAAACTTCTAGCATAGGAAGAGTTTTAGATTCAGCTGCAACACTACTTGGAATATGTTTTGAGAGAACTTACGAAGGTGAGCCTGCTATAAAGCTTGAGGCATTCTCAAAAAAATGCAATGAGATGTTTGAAGTCAATATAATTGGTTCGGAAAAATACGTTTTGAAAACAACTCCAATCTTCTTGGAAGCTTTAGAACTTCTTGATAAAAAAGATAAGCGTGAGATCGCCTACATGGTACAGAAAAGTATTGGATACGGTCTAGGTTTGATAGCGCGAAAAGCTGCTAAGAAAAAGCACAACTACTTAGTACTATCTGGTGGAGCTGCTGTGAACGATTACTTAGTTGAAGGTGTAGAGGAAGCTATAGGATCTAAGTTAAAACTGCTGTTACCTAGAAATTACCCAGCAAACGACGGTGGAATAGCTTTAGGCCAAGTTGCTATCGCAGGTCACCTTTTGAACAGAGTTGAAAATATTGAGTAAGATCTCAACAACTTTTGGAAGTGCTTCTTCAACTTCCTTAGATAAACCAATTTTTGGCTCTATTTCCTTTGGTTCTACCCCAAGAACTACGATCTCTCTTGGAACTTTAAAACCTGCTAACTTTGCTATAGACAAAGTTGTAGTTAGGTCGAGATCGTGCAGAGACTGCATTTTTACTATTCTATCTACTGCACTTTCGTCGTCGAAGTTCATAGACAGAACATAGATCGTTCCAGGCTTTTTACCTAATTTTATTGCATCAATGAATATAACTTTATCAGCTTCATCAAAAACTCTCAAAATTTTTAATCCAGCAACTCCGTATTCGTAGATCTCAACGTTCTCTGGTAAAGGTAAACTCTTTAGTCTATTTAAAACATGTACACCAAATCCCTCATCACCAAGTAGTAAATTTCCAACTCCAACTACAGCTATTTTTTCAGCCTTCTTTTCCTTTAACAGGCTCAGCTCTATCACCGAATACTATAGATCTAAGGAGCTTGAAAACCCAAGCAGCGTAAGAGTGCATAATGACTACAGTTCCAAGGAGATAGAAGCTCAGTCTGTGTAAGGCTCTTATAATTGCATAATCTCCTCCACCAAAGATTTGACTGAAAAATTCTCCAACAATATAAAAGAAACTGAACATATCTGGAAAAACCATAGATAATCCAGTAATTATAATAACTAATCCTAGAACAACGTAGACCCACCAGACAATTATTACAGTCGGAACTAGTTTTTCAACGTACTCTTTTTTTTCCTTATCGTACAGAATCGGCTCTTCTACTGCCGGTCCTATGCCAAGCCAAGCTTTTGATTCCTTGATGAAAAATTTTATAGAAAGTGGAATTCTTCTTATCGAGAACCACTTGTATTCGCCGGTCGCAACCATGTAATATACAAGAGCTGCACAAGAGCAGATGAGAGCAAATCCAACCACTACATGTATCATCCAAACTTGCTCAGTTAGAGCTATTTTGTAAAGGCCTCCAAGCTGCATCCCTGTTAGAGCTAAAACAACTCCTTCGATAAATATTAGCCAATGTAAAAATCTAAGGCCTTTGTGATGTCTTTCTACAACTATCCTTTCACCGGAGATCTTCACAACTATCTAACCTCCACTACTAATTCCTTTCCACTAGGTGTTATCAGATGAACGGCGCAAGCTAGACATGGATCGAAAGATCGAGCGATCATAAGAGGTATAGTTGAGTTCACAAACTCTCTTGTAGTAGCGGTTTCCATGTTTATTCTGGCATACTTTGGATTTATTCTAGTAAGAGCAGATCCAAGTATATTTCCCCATCCTTTTATTTTTGCAGGCCATTCTATTTCTAAATCTGGAGCAACTGCATTAGCAATATCTGGAACAGACATTGTAGGAATCCATACAGCGTTGAGCTCAGGTTTAAAGCGGCTTGTCAAAGCAATCTCTCCGGGACCTGGGACATCTCTGTCATCTCTAGGAGACCAGTTCCAAGTTGAAGGTACGACACATTGATACCTTTCAATTCTTCCACCTTTTATTGTTATCCAATGACCTAAAGCTCCACGAGGTGCATCCCACAGTCCTCTTCCGCTTGCAGTCACTGGTACATCTTTGTAATTTATTACAGGTTTATCTAAGTAGTTCTTTAAATCTAAGAGCCATTCAAATAGACTGTTAGCTATGAGCATCAAGTTGAAAGCCCTTGCCACAACTCTATCGAGTACGGAACCGTTTGGATTCCTAACCTCGTATTCAACTGCTCCATAATCTTCACCTGTTATTGGATGTATGCGTTCAACTTTCCATCTTCTTCCGAAAGTGACGAGCATCCTTGCTAGAGGTCCAACTTCTGCAGGTTCTCCATCGTATCTCGGAGCTTTTAGCCAGCTGTATGCTCCTGGTTTATCTTTTTTCGGAGATGTCACTCCAACACTTGGATGTAAACCAGACGGGCTATCGTAGTAGGAATTTTTTACATCTTCCCTGATCTTCCTTTCATCAAAAGGTGAAAAAGATCCTTTAGACCAAAAACCACTGTGGAAAAGTGATCTTCTTCTTTTAGATGGATCAAGCCAATCTGATTCGTAATCTTCAGGCTCTGGGAATAAGCCGTAAGCAAGGAAATTTCCAACTCCAACACCTATGTTTTCAAGTCCAACCCTTAAACCTAAGATGTTCTCCGTTACGTCTTTTATTCGTTCGTTCCTTGAAAGCAAAATTTTCACATCTTCCATAGTTACAAGAGCTATGAATTCCCACAGAGGTACAAGACGAGCTATGGATAAACTTATCTTATCTAAAGTAGGTTTTACTGTAACTCCTCCTGGATGAAGACTTGCAACGTGTGGAAACTTCCCTCCCCAGATCGCTTGAATCTCGTTCGCTATTCTTATGTAACGTAAGTTAGATGAGTAGTGAGACCCAAGGTTCAACCTCTTTATCCCCTCTTTACCTAGAACTGGAGGAACCATTGGTAGATGAGCTGTAAGAATTCCAAGCTCTGGACCCATTAATGTGTAAAAGTGAAGAAGGTGATCGTAAAGGTACGAAGAACCCTCTATTATGTTTCTGATCAAGATCGCTGCCGGCGGTGGTATAGCGCCAAATGCCTCATCTAAAGCTAGAACAGATGCCATTCCATGAGGTGTTGGGCAAACACCACATATTCTCTGTACAATGTAAACTGCATCGCGAGGATCTCTTCCTTTTAAAAAGATCTCAAAACCTCTAAACATGTGGCCACTTACTTTGCTTTCTGTGACTATGTATTCGTTTTTAAGAGCTGGACTTCTTTCGATCTTCAACTTAATACCCAAGTGTCCCTCGATCCTAGTTATAGGATCTATTGAGAATTCGGGCATTTCGATCACTCCTCCTTCTTCTTTATCTTCTTCCTAGCGAAGTGTATCGCACAACCAGCTGCAGCTGCAGCTACTAAGCCACTTCCCCAAACTTCTACTGGAGCATTAAGTATTAAAGGTAATCCTGGTAGTTCTTTCCAGAACGGAGAAGTATCTCCGTCAGGAAACTCTTTTTCTGAACAAGAAAGACAAGGTGCACCTACTTCAAGGCAATAACTTACACGATTGTTCCATTTTCTTAAAGCACAATCAGTATAAGCTATAGGACCTTTGCATCCTATCTTGTAACGACAGCCATCTCCACTGGTAGGATATTCTCCTGGTTTTGTTATGAAGATTCCACGATCGTAGAAAGGTCTATAAGGACAGAGTTCACTGTGCATATTCATACCGAAGAAATCTACTGGTCTACCGTAATTGTCAAGCATCGGAATTACTCCAACCATAACACTAGCTAATGTAGATACAAGGCTGTCAGGGTGACCAGGGCACCTCGGTAAATTTATAACTGTTTTACGAATTCCAACTTCTTTTAGAAAATCAGAAACACCCTTTGCTCCAGTAACGTTACCCTTTGCACCTGGAATTCCTCCAAAAGATGAACAGGAACCAAAAGCTATTATATAATCTGCAACTTTACTTGTTTCTATCAAAAGATCTCTAAAATCTTTTCCACCTATTTCACAGAATCCAGGATTTTGAACAGATCCAACTACGATAAGAATTTTTCTTTTTTCTGAAGCTTTTTTCCATACTTCAATGAACTCCATTGCAAGACTTCCGGAGGTCGGATGTATAACTTGCATGTAGTCTGGCAAAGCGATTGGAAGTCCAGATTCTCCAACTGTCATACTTGTCAAAATCTCTACTATATCTGGATCTGCATTTTGTGCAAAAGAGACTTCGCATCCACTACAGCTAGCTCCATTGAGCCAGCAGATGTGCCAATAGTCTTTTGCTTGAGCTAGAGCTTTAAGTATATCAGCTTTGTTTATCAACATTGCAGATATGCCAACCATTGTCATACTTTTCAGAAAATCTCTCCTCGTTAGCTTCAGTTCCATAGTGAATCTGGATGTTAGTCCTATTAATATTTTACTTTCTTTAAAATGGAAAATTATTTATGTATGTTTGTAGAATTATCCGATTCAAAACTTTTTCTGAGTTCAAACTTCAAAATACTTAATTGCAAGGATAAAAGATCTCACATTTACTAGAGAACAATTTATATTCTTGCACTAAAGTGTTGATGAACAAAATTGGACTGGTATCAAGTCATTTTAAGACTTTACCAGTCATTTTTGCCCATATACAAAGATCGAGTTCAGCTAAAGATTTTTTTAAATTGTAGGCAATTTGTCTTAGATTTTCCTCAAGCTTCAGGTATTTGCTCTTACTTAACTTCGAAACTTCTTCCCCCAAATACCTTAAAACGTGCCTATCTACTATCGCTACATCTTTCCTTCCAACGTTTCTTAGAAAGTGACTAGCTTCCTTCATTCCAAGACCTTTTATATTTAAAAGCTCTTTTCTAGCTTCAAAACTATTCTTTTTAAGCGCTTTATCAACTAGATCAAATTTTTTCAGAGCTTCTCTAATGTACTCAGCTTTTCTTTCCCAAAATCTAACTCCAGCTAATTTTAAAGCTTTCTCTATCTCCATTTTTCCAAAGAGTGATTGAAACTTGAGCCCAGAAACTGCTGAAGAGTTTGCAGTAGAGATGCAAAAAGCTAACTCACTCTCGATCGTAGCTTCGAATGCTAAATCTAAAAATGGTCTAAAGTCAAAGAATGTTTTACCTTTTTTTCCAAGAGTTTCAAATTCTAAAATTCTTCTTCTAATTACTTCAGAATATCCAATATTATCGCAGGACATACTTTTTTAACACCTTTTATTTTAGAAATGTCTTCGTGGAACTTTGAAAGTTCTTCTGTATTTGATGCAACTATTTCAGCTAATATAGTATGATCCCCAGCTGTAAGCCAAAGACTCTTTACAAATTCTAACTGTTTCAAGTTTTCAACAACATTCCAAAGTTCTTCTGACTCAACATCAAACCCAGTTATAGAAGCTGAAAGCCCAGCTGTTTTGTAGTTTACAACTGCCTTATACAAAAGTATTATCTTCTTATTTTCTAAGTTCTGTATTCTTTTTCTAACTGCAGCTTCTGTGATGTTCAAAGATTTAGCTATCTTAACTTTTGGTATTCTACCGTCCAACATAAGGATTTCAACTATCTTTCTATCCTTTTCATCCATAAAGTAAAGTTACTTTTTAGAAAAAAATATTTTTGGTTTTGAAATCGAACGAAAAATTTATATTTTTAGAAGAAATATCTACGTAGGGTGAAAAAATGATAACGCTTGGGAGTAAATTTCCAGAACTTTTGGTAAAAACTACGCACGGCGATATAAAGCTGCCAGACCACTACAAGGGAAAGTGGTTTATACTTTTTGCACATCCAGCAGACTTTACACCTGTATGTACTACTGAATTCGTAGCTTTTCAGATGCGCTACGACAAGTTTAGACAGATGAACTGCGAACTCATAGGTTTGAGTATAGATCAAACTTTCAGTCACATAAAATGGGTTGAATGGATAAAAGATAAACTCGGAATACAGGTAGAGTTTCCAATAATAGCAGATGATCTCGGAGAAGTTTCAAAAGCTTTAGGCTTAATACATCCAGCTAAAGGAACAAACACTGTAAGGGCTGTTTTTATTGTTGATCCAGCTGGGACTATTAGACTTATACTCTATTATCCGCAAGAGATTGGAAGGAACATAGATGAGATACTCAGAGCTTTAAAGGCTTTACAAACAAGCGATGCAAACAAAGTAGCTATTCCAGCAAATTGGCCACAAAACGAATTGATTGGAGACAAAGTAATAATACCACCGGCAAGGACTATGAAAGATGCTACTGAAAGACTTGAAAAGATAAAGAAGAAAGAGCTTGAAGGTTACGACTGGTGGTTCGCATTTAAAAAACTTTAAATTTTCTTATAATTTTTATTTTTTATTAAAGCTAAAACTTTTGATCGTTGTTTGACGCTTTAAGTACAGTGGTTTTAAAAAATGAGAATTTTCACAGAATTGCAAGATCGAGGTGTTAATTTTCTTTTAATAGTTGGTCGCAAAAACTTTTTATTATAAAAGTAAAACTCTTTATAGGGGCTCGTAGCTCAGCGGTAGAGCGCCGCCTTCGCGAGGCGGAGGCCCCGGGTTCGAATCCCGGCGAGTCCACTTTATGAAAAATTTTTTAAGATCGAATCTTCTTTAATCTAGTTTGATTTTAAAAAATTCGTTTTTGTGGCAAATCTTTTTATGTGAATGCTATAATTTGTCAGCTTTAAAAACATCTATATTCTTATTTATTTACTTATTTTTATTTATTCTCTAAATTGTATGATGGATGGAATTATTATTCTTTTATAATAGAACAGGACAAGTTGTCACTTCAAGGCTCAATGAGAATAGAAGCTTAGCCAAAGCTTTTCGAGCTTGTCTCGGAGAGATAGTAAAAGCTATTTTCATAACCTATAAATAGACTTACAAGTTGGCTGCAAGTATTTAGAGCGTTATTTTGCATCCCACAACGTTAGAATTGAAGTTTTAACAGTGAGGGGCCAACTATCAGGAGCTAGTTAATATCCTTGGTTTCAAGCTTCGCTGGAAAGCTCTATTTTAAGAAGTCACAAGTATAAACGGGTGGTTGAAGGTTCAAACAGCTTGTACCAGGTTAGGACACACATTTGATGTCGAGGATTTCCCTGAAGCCTACAGGGTTCTGCTTCAGAGAGTAGTTGATGAGGTATGGGCCTGGGATCAAGTGAAGTATGATAAAAGAGGTAGAAAAGGGCTCATACCTATTCTTCAAACATCACTTAAGAAGTTTGTTGATGAATGGTCGGGGTTGGAGTGATTCCACTAAGTTACAAACAAGATTCTTGAGGAGAAAGCATAGCTGCTCAGTTGTGGTCCTTGAAGATTCTTAGTTAGTATAAAGAGCACTAACGGTAGATTGAATGGATGGAGCTTCAGAAGGGTTCCAACATCACAGAATATAAAGTTAAGCTCAATAGATTGAACGTAGTTTATGTTAATGCTAAGACCTCTATGCACAAGAACGCGGGGATAAGTTAAGCTTATAGGCGGAAGATGTGGCAAGTTGCAATTTGGAAAAAGAAAAGGTGTTGTATCAGCCTTAAATCTTATCAACGAGAAGATGCGGGAACCTCATTTGTTGCTCACTCAACTTTTTTATGACACGAAGAGAGAGGTAAACCAAAACAGTGCATAAGTATAAATAATCGATCGACTTCCTTGAAAAAATGGAAGTTTTAAGGAAAAAGGTAAAAACAGCTTTGAGTAAAAGTGGAATACCTGGCTTAGACTTTGCTTTGAACCCTTATATCGGTTGTATCCACAATTGTATATACTGTTACGCTAGGTGCTATGTTGATAGAGATGTTGCAGAAAGATGGGGAGAAATTGTAATTGTAAAAGATAATCTGTTGAATCTTTTAAGAAAAGAAAAGAAAGTAGGAGTTGTTGGAATCGGAACCATAACTGATGCTTATCAAAAAATTGAAGAAAAAGAAGAAGTTACGAGGAAAGCTGTAAAAATTTTACTCAGTAAAGGGGCTAAGATCAGTATTCAGACGAAGAGTGATCTAGTTGTAAGAGATTTAGACATTTTTAAAAAAGAATCAGTAGACGTAGGTTTCACGATTACAACTTTAGAAAAAAGTAAAGCTAAAATTTTAGAACCAAACGCTCCATCTCCTGAAAAAAGAGTTAAAGCTCTTGAAAAATTGTCTTCAGAAGGGTTAAAAACTTGGATCTTTCTAGGACCAATAGTACCGAACGTTTCTATCGAAGAGATCGAGGAGATCGTAGAGGTTGCAGCGTCAAGCGGAAGTCATCTTTACTACGATAAATTTAGAGTAAAAAATTTTATGAAGGAAGGTTACATAAAAGAGTTGGCTGAAGAGGCTAAAAAAGTTAATTGGAAGGATGTTTTTTCAAAGATCGAAGAAGTTTGTAGAAAGTACAAAGTAAAAGCGTTTCCTGCATTTTTTAAGAAGAATAGAAAATTTTAGCCCTCTCGATTTTTATCTAAAAACTCGAATTTTATCTGCTCTTTTATTTTTTCCAACAACTCCCTTGAATAGTTTTTCTTGTACTCCTTCAAAAGATCTTTGTCAATCAAAAAACCGAACCTTTTCAAGTACGTGCAGAATTGGGTAACGTTAGAAGGCTTCTTACTCATAAAACTTCTTTCAAAATCTATAAAATATATATTATTATTTTTATTTATAATTATATGTTTCTCTGGATGATTCATCTCCTCCTTTTGAATGTTCAAAGTATCTAAGATGAAGCAAATTTCTAGACATTTTATAGCTAGATCTGCACTCATGACTTCAAAGATCTTTCTACCTTCTACCCTCTGCATGACAATTTTTAGCTCCTGCAGATCGACTGAAAACAATCTTGGAACAAAACGAAACGGTTGAAGTAAAGTTAAAAACTTTACTTCTTTAAAAAAGTTGTATTTGAATTTTTCATCGAATTTTTTTATAGCATATCTTTCAAAGAGGTAAACTTTCGAATGTTTACCTCTTCTTAATTGAATTTGCAAGTCTTCTAACTCTCTCCTCATCGATCCTACCTTTCTTTTTTATGTAAGTTCCAACTATCACACCATCACAGTGTTCTAAAATTCTGCCTATGTTCTCAGCATCTACACCACTTCCAGCTAAAACTGGAATGTCTAACTTTCTCATCATCTTTAGATCACTTATCCTAACTTCTCTACCAGTTGTAGCTCCAGTTGCTATTACAGCGTCGGGTAAAGCTCTCTCAACGTTCATAAGGTAATCTTCAAAACTAGCTATATGAACTGCATGCTTTACGTTCAGATCAGCAAAGATCATAGCATTGCAGTCTATTTGCTTTCTATACCTCAAAACCTCTGCAGCTTTCCCCTCTATCCAACCTTCCGGAGTTAGACTTCCAAAGTAGAGTTGATTGACTCTTATAAAATCTGCTTTAACTGCTTTTGCTATTGCTAAAGCAGCTAATGCATCGTTCCTTAGAACATTTATCCCCAAACCTATACTAGTTTCTCTTCTGATCTCTTTTGCAACTACTGCCATACACGCTACAACTTCTTTACCAACTTCCTTTTGGTAAGGAACATCACCAAAGTTTTCTATTATAATTGCATCGGCCCCTCCATTTTCAGCAGCTTTAGCATCCATCAGAGCATTATTGAAAACTTCATCAAAGTTTTTGTAATTTGGTGAACCTGGTAAAGGTTCCAGGTGAACTACGCATATCAGAATTTTCTCCATACAACATCATCCCTATACCTTATTTCAACTATTCTATGAACTGGTATTAAAATTCCACTTTTCAAATAAACAAACTTTCTTCCAACACCTTCAATTTCATCACCTTTGAAACTTGAAAAACCTTTAAAGCGATCTACGTAAACAACTGTTAAAAGAGATGGGTTCAAAGCTGGATGCCATCTGTATTTGTTCAGCAACTCTTGAATTTTAGATTTCTTCATCTTTCGCTATCTCAACTATTTGACCTTTAAGCATCAATCTCAAAGATCTCTTTGCAATGGCTCTAACAAAAAGAGAATCTAAATTTAAAGACTTACATATATGAGCTACAGACATCCTTCCAGCTTCTATCTCTTTAATCATCATCTGAACGTATTTTTCCAACTCATCCTCTGGCATGAAGACTACATCTAAAACCTTGTTCAGTTCAGAAAAAGATACGTAAAAACTTGCGTTTATATGGGTATAGCTGACATGGTATTCTTTTTCAGGTTTTCCTCCTGGATCTGATGGCATTCTCCATCTAACTTCGAGCATTCCTGCCTGCTTTAGTATCTTCAAAGTATCCATGTAACCTTCTCCAAAGTTCTCCTTGAGTTCGTTCAAAGTCCACCACTTTTCAAGTAGAGCATTGTATACTTTTCTATAACTTTCAACTGAAATCAAATGAAGGATGGGAATTAAATCAACTACATCGTTGACAAGTTTTGTTCTCTTTACCATTGCCACTAATTTAAAGCATTCTGCAATTATATTTTTCGATGACTTAATTTACTGATAAATTCTACGAGCTCTTCTTCACTTCTAAAAACCTTTGATCTTCTCTTTATCTCTTCGTAGATCTTTTCGGCAAAACTTCCTGCAAAATTTCTTAAAAGAAAATCATCTTTCTCAATAACTAAAAGTTTTCTAAGCTCTGAAGCTTTTTTGCTGCTAATAGATTTTTCACGTTTCCTTTACCAATAGACAAGTTTGCCAAAATTACAAGGTCGCACTTTTCTACAATTTCTAAATTTTTCTATGATTTTCTTCACTTATTTCGCTGAAAGGTGCTTCACTTAAAACTTCGCATCCAAAAGCAGTTGCAATTTCCAAGTCAGTTAAAACTCCAGCCGACACTTTAAAATTACTTAGCTTTTTTATCAACAAAACTCCACTACCACTTCCACATATTAAGTGCAAAAGTTATCTTTCTCTCTAGAGCTCGGTACTATCAAAACAAAGTTCCCGATCTTTTTAACGCTAGCACTTATTCCATAACTTCTTTTATTACTTCTGCTGTCAAACCTTCAAAGCTTCCAGCATAGACAATCTCTCTAGACTTTAGTAGTAGAAACTTTGTCTGTAAAAGTTGAAGCCAAGTTTATGTCGTGCAGAGAAACTATTGCAGAACATCCTTCTCTAACCTTTTTCTTTACGATCTGCATTATCTCTATTTGAACAGAGCAGTAGGTTCATCGAGAAGCAGCATCTTTGGTTCTTGAGCGAAGATCCTTGCAAGTAAAACTTTTTGCTTTTCTCCTCCACTAAGCTCTTCGAAGATCATCTCTTCATGTTCTTCCATTCCAACTACTTTTAATTTTAGAGCTATTTTACGATCCTCAGGAGATGCTTTTTTAAATCCTTTAAGATGCGGAGTTCTACCAAGGAGAACTAGTTCTATTTTAACTTTGATTCTGGGATCCCTTGAGGTAAGTAAGCTGCAACCTTTGCTGCACCTTCAACGCTTAGCTTTTTTCCATCAAAGAGAACTGCACTACTTTTTGGCTTAAGAATTCCGAATATTGTTCTAAGTAAAGTAGTCTTTCCACTTTCATTTGGCCCTAAGGTTGCTGGAATTTCTCCTTCTTCAACTTCAGACTAACGTTCTTCAAAACTTCCCTACTTTTTAATTCTACAGAGATTCCTAAAACTTCAAGCCTCATAAACCTCTTTTCAAAATGTAAACGAAAAATTGGACTCCAATTATCGCAGTTATAGCTCTAACTGGAAGTTCACCGCCGAAACTGGCGAGAAACTACATCTACTAGAGGCATCAAAGTCATTCCAAAGAGCAGAGATGTAGGAATTTTGATCTCCAAAGATCAAACGCATGGTGTGTGGAACTATTATTCCAACAAAACCTATAACTCCACAACTTGAAACACAAGCCGAAGTCGAGAAAGATGTTATAATTATCAATTCTCCTAAATTTTTAATGTTCAATCCTAAGGATCTAGTATGCTCATCACCTAACAAAATGGCGTTTAGATTCCAAACATTTGTAAAGAAATAAAAGGAGCAAAAAAAGAAGGCTAAGGAAACTATCAATACTTTTTCCATAGAAGGTCTAGAAAAGCTACCCATTGTCTAGAAAAACTTCTTGAAGGCTATTTTGTGAAAAATATATTAAAAGTGTAGTAATCCCAGAGAAAAAAGATGCTACAGCAATTCCAGCTAAAAGAACAGCGTAATTTTCTTTTTTCCAAGTCTATAAACTGTAAAGGCTGTAAAAATTGTCAAAATGAAAGCTGATAACAAAATTCTATAAGACAAATCCCAAAGATATTGCTAAAGCTGCTCCAACACTCGCACCACTTGAAACGCCGAGTATGTATGGATCTGCCAAAGGATTTCTAAAAAAGGCCTGCATAGCACAATCAGATGCTGCTAGAGATGCTCCAACCAATGCAGCTAGAATTGTTCTTAGTAATCTATGTTCAAAGACTATTTTCTTGCCAACTCAGGATCGGCTTCAAAGACGTTTGTAGCCCCTACAAGGATGCTTAGAAGTGTTGAAGTGATCTAGAACTAGTATAGTAGTTTCATATTTTATATTTAGTTTTAGTTGTAAGTTTTGCTTTTAACCTTGTCCGATCACATTAAATTTAGAACTGTTTTTATATTTAATTTATATATATTATTATCAAACATTTACAAAAAAACTAAAAGCGTTTCGGCAAACATCAATAAGCGGGGGTTGCCGAGTGGACAAAGGCGCCGGATTCAGGGTCCGGTCCCGTAGGGGTTCGAGGGTTCGAATCCCTCCCCCCGCATAGATTGCTATCAATTAAAACCTTTAGTATCTTGTGACCTTTCAAGTCCATCTAAAAAAGAAGATTTGCTTACAGAAAGTGATATCTGAGATTTTAAAACATTTGTCGTTGTAAAGATCGATATCCTTAAGATAGTCTAAGATAAAGTTATATTTTATAAAACTTAAATATTATTTTATATAAATTATTTTTATTGATCACTTCGTCAAGCGTCTAGTAACTTTATATCTTCTTTCAGCTTCTATTCCTCTGTGATCATCGAAGGCAAGCCTTATAGAGATGAGGAAATATTAACCTTACTTCATCCACTGGTTAGAGAATGGTTTAAATCGAAGTTCTCAACCTTTACCCCTCCTCAAAGATACGCAATTGTAGAAGCTTTTAAAGGTAGAAACGTTCTAGTTTCATCACCTACAGGAAGTGGAAAAACTCTTGCAGCTTTTTTATCTGCTATAAGTATGCTTGTTGATAAAGCTGAGAAAAATGAGCTTGAAGATAAAGTTTACATAGTTTACGTTTCTCCTTTGAGAGCTTTAAACAACGATATAAAAAGAAACTTGGAAGAGCCTTTGAAAGAGATCTATGAAATTGCAAAATCTAAAGGTTTAAAACTTCAAGAAATTAGAATTTCGGTAAGAACAGGAGATACAGAATCGTCCGAAAGACAAAAACAACTTAAAAAACCGCCACACATACTCATAACAACTCCAGAAACTTTAGCAATAGTTCTTTGCAGTCCAAAGTTTTCTAAAGCTTTAACAAACGTTAATTACTTGATTGTAGATGAAATACATGCAGTAGCAGAGAATAAACGCGGAGTGCACTTAGCTTTATCAATTGAGAGACTTCAAAGACTTCAAAAGGGAAAAATGGTTAGAATAGGTCTATCTGCGACCATACATCCTATAGATGAAGTTGCAAGATTCCTCGTTGGTTATGAAAATGGTTTTGAAAGAGACTGTGTTGTAGCAGATGTAACTTTTGAAAAAAAGATGGAAATAAAGGTTGTCTCTCCTTTAGAAGACTTTTTTTCTTTCGAAGATGTCAGCGAAAAACTTTACAATAAGATTGCAGAACTTGTAAAAAGATCTAGAACTGCTTTAATCTTTACAAACACAAGAAGTGCTACGGAGAGGGTTGTTTACCATTTAAAGAAAAGGATCAAAGAACCAATAAAAGCCCATCACAGCTCTTTAAGTAGAGAAGTTAGACTTGAAGTTGAAAAGGAGTTGAAGGAGGGAAAATTAAAATGCGTAGTTAGTTCAACTAGCTTAGAGTTGGGGATAGACATAGGTTACATAGACTTGGTAATACTAATTGGTTCTCCTAAAAGTATAAGCAGGGCTTTACAAAGAGTTGGAAGAAGTGGTCACAAACTTCACGAAGTAAGCGTTGGTAGAATAGTGGTTTTAGATCCTGACGATTTGGTAGAATGTATAGTTTTAGCAAGAGAAGCTAGAATGAGGAAACTTGACAGGATAAGAATTCCGAAAAAATGTTTAGATGTTTTATGCCAACACATCGTTGGTATGGCTATAGAGAAAAAGTGGAAAGTTGATGAGGCTTTATCTTTGATCAGAAACGCTTATCCATATAAAGATCTAAGTAAAGAAGATCTAATTTCAGTTTTGCAATATCTCTCTGGAAACTATTCAAAGCTGGAAACAAAAAAAGTTTATGCAAAAATATGGTTTGATGGAGAAGAATTTGGGAAAAGAGGTAAGCTTTTAAGACCTATATACTACCTAAACGTTGGAACAATTCCAGACGAAGTTGCTATAAACGTCGTAACTAAAGAGGGAAAGATTGTTGGAAAAGTTGAGGAGGACTTTGCTGAAAGATTAGTTTATGGTGATATATTTGTTTTAGCTGGAAAAACTTTCAGATATCTAAAATCCAGAGGTATGAACTTGGTGGTTGAGGAAGTAGAAGGTGAAAAACCGACTGTTCCAAGTTGGTATAGTGAGCAGTTACCTCTCAACTACGATCTAGCCTTGAGAATTCAGGAGTTCAGAAGAAAAATGGAAGAGATTATGGAAAAGGAAGATGCAATCGATTGGCTTATGAAAGAATTTGAAATAGATGAAAAAGCTGCAAAAGCTATCTACAACTATTTTTTAGAGCAAAAGCTATTCAGCAAGATTCCAACAGATAAAAAACTTTTAGTTGAGAAGTTCGAGAAAGAAAATGAGAACCACTATTTCTTCCACACTCTACTAGGTAGAAAAGCTAACAATGCTTTAGCTAGAGTTTTTGCGTACAGAGTTGGAATTGCAAAAGATTGCAACGTTCAAATAGCTTTAAACGATAACGGATTTTCACTTACTTTACAGAAAAAGTTGAACGACAGAGAGATAATGGAACTTTTCTCCTCGAAAAATTTCAGAGAAGATCTTGAAAGGTCTTTGGAAAAAACTGAGATTTTGAGGAGACGATTTAGACATGTAGCTGTTAGAAGTTTGATGATCTTGAAAAATTACTTAGGTAGAGAAAAGAGTGTTTGGAATCAACAAGTAGCAGCTGATACAATTTTGAACTTCCTTAAGAAATACTATCCAAACTTGCCTGCTTTGAAGGAAACTTACAGGGAAATATTTGAAGATTCTATGGATCTTGAAAACGTTCTAGAGTATCTTTCAAAAATAGAGAAGGGAGAAGTTGAAGTGAAAATAGTCAGAGTTCCGTATCCAAGTCCATTTTCCTTCAACCTGTACTTAGTAGGGGAGGAAGATGTAGTCTTGATGGAAGACAGAAGAAAAGTTTTAAGGGAGTTACACGAAAGAGTTATGAGCATGATCTCTTCAAAGAAGTTATGAAGATCAAAATTTACATGGAGTTCATAAAGATCGAGCACACACTTTTTGCTTTACCATTTGCATACTCTGGAGCAATTCTTGGAGGAAATTTGGATCTAAAAACAACAATTTTAATTCTGATAGCTTTTACAAGTCTAAGAGCTGCAGCAATGTCTTGGAATAGAATAGTTGATAAAGATATTGACGCAAAGAACCCTAGAACTGCAAAAAGACACATACCAGCTGGACTTATAAGTTTAAGAGAAGCTTATTATATAACGCTTGTATCCGCGTTAATATATTTTCTATCAGCCTTGATGATAAATAGAACTGCTGCACTCCTATCTCCAATACCACTTGCAATTTCCCTCATATATCCATACCTAAAACGCTACACTTGTCTATGTCATTACGTTTTAGGGTTGAATTTAGCCTTAGCACCATTAGGAGGCTTCATAGCTGTAACAGACTCTATAAATTTTAGTTACAAAGTATTATTTTTGAGTTTTGGAGTTCTATTTTGGGTTTCTGGTTTTGACATAATATACTCAATTCAAGATCTAGAGTTTGATAGAAGGGAGAAGTTGCATTCACTACCAGCACATTTCGGTGAAAATTTAGCATTACAAATATCTCTTCTCAATCACCTGTTCTTCATCTTCATTATTTTATTTGTTTTTAGCTTTACAGCTCTTTTGATTGCTCTTCTAATAGCTTTAGAGCACTTTATTGTACACTTTAAAAGAGATAAAATTGAGTACGCTTTCTTTCATTTGAACGTCGTGATCAGTGTTTTACTCTTTGCCTCTATTTTAGTGGATTCTTCACTACTTTGACTTTTCTTCCTTCAAATTCGATCTCCTCAACCAACTTCTCTCCCAAAAGTTCTTCAATCTTTTCAACTTCTTTTAAATTCATAACCTCAAAAGCTGGGACGTCTGCATCTCTTAAAATTTTTACCAGATCTTTGGTCAACATTTTTCTAACTCTTTTTTCTATCATCTTTTTTATCTCTTCAAACATTTCAAAAGACTTTAGAAGTGAAATGTTTAAGTTTAAATCTAAAGCTCTACAAAATCTCTGCCAAAAATGTTCTTCTGCAACTATTCCGATTGTTACATAACCGTCTGCAGTTTCATAAATTTCATAAACTGGGTTTCTTAAAAAAGTTGGTAAAATTCCAATTCCGTTCAAAATTGTTGTAGTGTGAATCGGAACTGAAAAAAGAGCTGTTTTTAGCATACTTATATCTATGTACTTTCCTTTCCCAGTTTTCTCTCTCTCAAGTACTGCAGAAAGTATTGCTATAACTGCAAATAGAGCTGAAGATAGATCTGCTAACTGAACATTTGGATCTAGAATTTTACCTTTACCAAAAATCTCAAGAAGGCCAGCAACTCCTAAAACGTTTATATCGTGAGCAGGAAACTGAGATAGATTTGTTTTTTGTCCAAAAGCTGAAATTGAACAGTATATTATTCTTGGATTTATCTTCGATAAAGTTTCGTAGTCAACTTTAAGTCTCTTTGCAACTCCTGGGCGATAACTTTCAACCACAACGTCTACATCTTTTACAAGATTGTAAAATGTTTTTAGACCACTTTCACTCTTTAGATCTATTTCTAAAATCTTCTTTCCTGCATTAAAAACTGTAAAAACTTCACCTAGAACTCTTGCAGGATCTTTTCCCGGTGGCTCGACTTTTACAACTTCCGCACCTAGATCTTTTAAGATCTTGGTACAAAAAGGTCCAGGGTAGAAGCTTGCAAGTTCTACAACTCGAAGCATGTAACAAATTTGATCGTTCTTTTAAATCCCTTTCTCCTTTAACTTTTTATACCTTTGAACAACAAGAATTATGAGACTAGCGACACTAGTAATTCTACTGCTTTCAGCTACGATAGTTTACGCGTATGCCTACTTCAACGACAAAAAAGTAGAAGAAGTTGCAGCAAATGGTTGTTTCGACGATTTGAACGAAAGTGTTTGGTACAGTTCAGGAGTTCTAATTGTAAAAATAACTACATACTGCTGTGGAACTGAAATTGAAGTTAAAAAAGATGGTAAAGAATACGTTTTGGTAGAAAAAGTAGTTGGTGATCTGTGCAGATGCTTCTGCAGCAAGGAAATTAAGATCTTCAACGTTCCGCAGGATTATAAGATTAAAATAATAAAAGAGAAGCCTTTTGAGTTTTGCGGAACTTCCACCTACGGTAAATGTAAAAACGATTCAGATTGCGTTAGAGATGGTTGTAATGGAGAAGTTTGCAGATCAAAATTTGAAAATCCAGTTTTTACCATATGCATTTGGAAAGATTGCTATAGATTTGAAAAAGCAGCTTGCAAATGCGTAGATGGTAAATGTCAATGGGTTCAGTACTTTTGAATAACAAAAAATTTAAACACCATAAACTAATTTTTCTATGTTGGGAAGGATCTTGAAGATAGCGCTTGAACTTGCAATTGGCTTGATAATAATATCTCTTATAGCAGGTTACTTCCTCTCAATTACTCCAGAACAGTGGAAAGTGATAGAGAATATGCCAATCCACCAAAAAATTGGATATTTAATTGGAGATTTTCTTAGATATGTTGTAGACTTCACTAAAGCTTTTTGGGAAGGATTTACAAGAAGTTGAGAACTAACCACCACTTAGCGGTGGAAATATAGCTACTATATCGTCTTTTTTTAGTTCTCTGTTCCCTTTTACTATTTCTCCATTTACCATCACGTTTACATAACTTCTAACTTTTTCTCCATCAAAGATCAGTTCTTTTAACTCTGGGATCTTTTCAACTATTTTTTTAAGTAACTCTTGAACATCTTTAGCATCTACTTCAACTTCTCTAACTTTTGCAACTTCTCTAAAGTTTGCAAATAGTTTAACTTTTGGCATATTTATCTATAAAATCTACTATTCTATTCAAAGCTTCCCTCAACTTTTCAAACTTAACAGCATAAGACAACCTAACAAAGCCTTCACCACTCTCCCCAAAAGCGTTTCCTGGAACCACTGCAACACTTTTTTCGATCAGAAGTTTTTCAGCAAACTCTTCGCTACTCATTTCAATAGGTATCTTTGGAAACGCGTAGAAAGCACCTTCCGGTTTTGGAAGTTCTGTAACCTTTTTCAGTTCCTTCAAAACATAGTTCCTCCTTCTCATATACTCTGTACGCATCTTCTCAACCTCGTCTAAACACTTTAAAGCTTCTAAAGCACCTATCTGAGAAGGGGTTGGAGCGCAAAGCATCGTGTACTGATGAATTTTGAGCATACCTTCTAAAACATCCAACGGAGCTATAGCAAACCCTATTCTTAACCCAGTCATTGCAAAAGATTTTGAAAAGCCATTCAAAACTATGACTCTATCTTCCATTCCGTTCAGAGATGCGATCGAAGTGTGCTTTTCTGAGTAAGTTAGTTCAGCGTATATTTCATCAGATATTATCGTCATGTCAAGTTCTACTGCAGCATCAGCTATCTCTTCCAACTCCCTTCTCGAATAAGTAACACCGGTAGGATTGTTAGGATAGTTTATTATCAGGATTTTTGGTTTGAAATTAGCTGCGGACATCAACTTCTCGTAAGTCAACTTGAAGTCCGGCAATGTTGAAAGTTCTACTGGCTCACCATTACAGATGTAAGTTAAAGGTTTGTAGCTAACGTAACAAGGCTCTGGAATTAGAACTACATCACCATGATCAACTAAAGTTCTCACAGCTAGATCTAGAGCCTCACTTACTCCGCATGTAATTATCACTTGCTCCGGATAAGCTTTTACACCAAATTTTTTATAATATTCTACAATACCTTCTCTTAACTCCTTTAATCCAAAGTTTGAAGTGTATGCTGTGTATCCTTTTTCTAAGGCATATATTATTTCTTCTCTAATTCTCCAAGGTACAGAAAAATCTGGTTCTCCAACACCTAAACTTATAATGTCATCTCTTCCAGCTATTAAATCGAAAAATCTTCTTATTCCAGAGGGTCTAATTTCTTGAACTCTTTTAGCTATTCTACGGGACGATCGCAAGTCTTCTATCCTCCTCATCCGCAAAAAGCGTAACACCTTCCTCCTTGTAAGTTCTAAGTACGAAGTGCGTTACAGTATCTTTAACTTCTGGAATTGTCGAGATTTTTTCTGCGACGAAGAAGGCTACATCTTTGAGAGTCTTTCCCTTAACTACTACTTGGAAATCATACTCTCCACTTACCAGTCTTACCGCATGAACTTCTGGAAACTTAGCGATCCTTCTAGCTATATCGTCGTAGTTTTTCTCTCTAGACAAAGAAACTTTCACATTTATTATAGCATAAACGTGATCTTCAACAACTTTCTCCCAGTTTACTATTGTCTTGTACTTTAAAATTACTCCGTTTTTTTCAAGTTCCTCGATAATCTCCCTAACTTTCTCAACATCTATTCCAAACATGTCTGCAAGTTCAACATCTTTCAGCTTCGCATTTTCTTCAAGAGCTTTCAACACTTGTATTTTCAATTCATCCACGTTGAAAGAAATTGCTAAGATATTTAAAGTTTCAGCATGAAAAAAGTCACAAAGTATTTTGTTAACAGACAATTGTCGACTTCACAGCTGAGGATCTTGCTTTTTTAAATTTTTTCTGCAAAATTTTCCTAAAGCTGTAGATCTTTTAGTTTTTTATTTTTAAGATCGTTCTGAGTCTTGGTTGAGTTGTAAGATAATAGATTTAATGCAGAAAAGGTTTTATTTGAATGTAAATTTAAACTTTTTATATTTCTCAATCATTTTACAAAGCAGAAGTTCTCTTTAAAATTGCTGATCAGCAGATAAATCAAGACAAGGATTAAAGAAAGGATTAAATTTTAACAAAAAAACAGATCGCGTGCTTGAAGTAGAAGTTGCAAACCTAAAGCTTAAAAATCCACTAATACTTGCAAGTGGAATTTTGGGAAGCTCAGTTTCAACCCTTAACAGACTTTCTGAAGATTTTGGAGCAGTTGTTACAAAATCAGTTGGATTGAAAGAGAGAGAAGGTTATAAGAATCCAACTGTAATAAATTTGAGCTGTGGATTGCTGAACGCAGTAGGACTAGCATCTCCTTCTGCAGAAAAGTTTGCAGATGAATTAAAAAAATTCAACAGAAAATGTAAACTTATAGTAAGTCTTTACGGTAACTCACCTGAAGAGTTTGAAAAACTCGTAACTACTTTTGAAGTAGATGCTTTTGAGATAAACCTCAGCTGTCCACATGTAAAAGGTCTTGGTTTAGATGTTGGAAGTGATGTTGAGTTGTCGTCGAAGATCATTAAAATAGCAAAGAGATCCACAGATAAACCTGTTTTTGCAAAGATATCAATTTTTCACAGCTTAGAACTTGTAAAAAAATTAGAAAATGCTGAAGTTGATGCTATAACAGTATCAAATACTTTACCTGCTATGAAAATAGACATTTTATCGAAAAAACCGATCCTTTCGAACGTTTTTGGTGGATTGAGTGGAAAAGCTATAAAACCAATAGCCTTGAAAAAAGTGTACGATCTTTACGAGATCTTAGAGGTTCCAATAATTGGTTGCGGTGGAGTTACAACTTTTGAAGACGTCTTAGAATTTGCGATGGCTGGAGCTACAGCAGTTCAAATTGGAAGTGTCATGTACTACAGCTTAGATTCTGCAAAGATCATAGTAAAAGGATTAGAAGCTTTTCTTAGATCAAAGAGATGTAAGTATAGAGATTTAATAGGATCTGCTCACATCTCAACTGGTTGAGATAATATTTCACTTTTCAACATCTTTTCGAAAAATTTTGAATCGTTTAGAACTGCTCTTGCAGCAGAAACCATCTTTGCTCCAGCTTTTATATACTCCTCACCGCTTTTTATGTCTACGAAGGAGTTGTTTCCTACAACGTTTCCAAGTTTTGAAACTTCTGATATTAAATTTAAATCAAAACCACCTTCCGGAACCATCGCATCTATATGAACTATCCTTGCACCTGCTAAAAAGATCTTAGAACATAAACTTTTGTAATCTAATTTAAGTCCTCCTCTTATTTTTACTGAGGTCGTGGTTACTTCAGAAACTTTTTCTATTATTTTTATTAATTTTTCTTGATCAAAAAGCAGAGCTTCTCCACAACCTATAGCTTTGAATTCTGGCTGTCTGCAGTGAGCATTTATCTCCAAAATACCTTTGTAATCACTTGCAAGTTCTGCACAAGCTATATAACCTTCAAAAGTTGCAGATCTTACGTTTATTGCAAACTTTTTCTTTACTTTTTTTATTTCGTTTTCGATCCCTTCTACTGGATCTTCAAATATGAACTCTTTCCTTCCTCTAGCAGAAACTGCTTTTGCAGCTTCAATTGCTTTTCTATCAGCATTAAAGCCACCCAATATTACTAGAGATGCTGCTTGTTTATTGCAAAATTCCGCATCATTTATTCCAGCCATCGCAGATAAAACTAGTCTGTTCTCAAAAAACAACTTCTTCACTTAGAACACCTTCAAAAACCTTTGTAGCGGAACCGATCATGTAAGCTTTCTCATCTTTGAATTCAACTGTCAAAGGACCTCCTCTAGTTTTGATCTCTACTCTATCTCCAACTAAATTCAACTTTCTAGCTACAAAAGCACTTGCAACACTTCCAGTTCCGCAACTCAAAGTTTCTCCTTCAACTCCCCTCTCATAAGTTCTAACAAGAACACTCTTTTCTACCTTTACAAAGTTCACGTTTGTACCTTCCGGAAAAATAGGATGCCATCTTATGAACTTCGCATCTGGAACTATGTCAAAGTCTAGATCTTCTACAATTATCACAGCATGCGGAACTCCTACAAATGTTGAATGGACTTCGTAAACTTTACCACCAACTTCCATCTTTTTACTCCAAAGGTAAAAAGGTCTACCAACTTCGACTCTGATCCACCACTTTTTATCTTTCCAAACATCTAATTCTAAGATATTTGCTAGAGTTTCAACACTGATCTTGCCCTCTTTAGCATATCCCTTCTCAACCACATACCTAGCAAAACATCTTATTCCATTTCCACACATAGCTGCCTCACTTCCATCGCGGTTGAAGTATCTGAATTTAGCATTCGCAACTTTCGAATTCTGAACAAATATAGCTCCATCTGCTCCAATTCCAAAGTTTCTGTCACAAACTACTCTGACGAACTTCGACTTCTTTTCTTCTGAAACTAGTATATTTTTAAATTCATCAAATATTATAAAATCATTTCCATTACCATGCATCTTCACAAACTCCATGTAGAGAGATCGGCTCAAAATTTAGAATTCACGCAGTGATACATTATACATATAAAATAATAAAAATATATAAAATTAAAAATTTTTAACTAGCTGACCAACTCTTCAACTTCTTCAAAAACTCCTACGATCTTGTAAAAAGTTGTAACATCTCTGATCTCCTTTAGCTCTGTTTCACTTAGTGGGGCTTCAACTTCAGCAAAAAATATGTAATCTCCTAAATAAGTTCTTGCTGGCCTAGATTCTAGTTTTCTCAAGTTGTACTTTTTTCTTGCAAATACTTCCAAAACATCCTTTAGAGCTCCAGGTCTATCTTCTACACCAAAGAATAGAGCTGTAATTTTTCCTGTAAATTTTCCAGTTCTTTTTCTGACTATATAAAAGCGTGTTATGTTTCTACTCAGATCTTGAATGTTTTTTCTTATTATGTGCAGCTTGTAAAGTCTTGCAGCGTTTTCGGACATTATAGCTGCCGAAAAATCATCTAACAAATTCACAGCATCACTAGTAGAGAGAGTGTACTTGATCTCAGCATGCGGTAAGTAGTTGTTTATGAAGTTCATGCACTGAGCTATAGCTTGAGGGTGAGAGAAAACCTTCTTCACACTTTTCAGATCTATCTTATTCTTAGCAACTAAGCAATGGATCACTTCAAGTTTCATCTCTCCAAAGACTTCCACATCGTGTACGATCAAAGCATCTAAAGTTGGCAGAACCGTTCCATTAACAGAATTTTCTATAGGAACTATCCCATACTCAGCTTCTCCACTCTCTACAGCTCTGACTACTTCATCGACTGTTGAACAGTACAAAAGTGGAGCCCTTGATTTTACAAGTTTTAAAGCAGCCTCTTCACTAAAACTTCCCATTGGGCCTAAGATCGCAACTTTCTTCGAAATTCCTAGCTCTTTGTACTCTTCTTCTTTTGCCAATCTTATAATTTCTTCAAATATCTTTTTGATTCTTAATGGATTCAAATTAGTCCTCGAAACAATTTCACTGAATTTTTCCTCTTCGATTTCCTTGATCTCTACAGGTTTGTTCTCTACAGCTTTTATCTTCGCTATTCTTTTGGCAGCGTCAATTCTTTTTTCTATTAATTTTAATATTAGAAGATCTATTATTTTTATGTAGTTCCTCAAATTCTCTAGACCATCGTAATTCTTTACAATCTTTGAAACTTCTAAGATCAATGAGCTGTCGTATTCTCTAGCTTCAGCGAGTTTTTCAAAAAAATCTTTAAATTTTTCTTTATCTTTCAAAATTTCGTTTATTTCTAAAAGTCTTTTTATAAAATCTTCTATTGGACTGTTGCGTAGAATTTTGTAGTACATTTCCCAGTTTTGACTTAGGATCCTCGCTGATAGGATCTTTATCGTATTAGAGATCAAAGTCAAATACTTCTCATCAACTTTTAACTGCTCAGCTAAAGCTATTAGTGCAAAATGAACAAATCCTTGAACTTTCTTCATCAATTCATCATGTTCTTCAGGACTAAGCTTAGATAATACTGCTCCAGCTTTTCTCAACTCATCAAGAATTATTTTTTCTTCCATCCTTCCAGATTCGTGAACAACTATCACGTTTGAAAGTTGGATCTCTGCATCTCCTCCAAAGAGGGGATGTAAACTTAAAAAGTCGAAGCCGTAGTTTTTCAGCATAGGTACAGATAAACTTTTTATCGAAGACAGATCTACTACGAGACATCCCTTGTCTAAGTTTTTCAAAGTATTTTCTATCTCCTGCATGGGTACACAAAGAAAAGTTACGTCGAATCCCTCAGTAGAATTTACAGTTCTCTTCTTCTCATCTATATCATAACTCTCTACCTTGTAACCTCTGTCTTTGAAGAACTTGTAGAAAAATTTACCCATGCTCCCCATTCCATATATCAGTATTTTCATTTCAATCCCACCTTCTTTAAAAGATCGTAGACAAAGTTAAGCTCGAGCTGTCCAGGAGCTTTTGGTTTAAGAACGTAACAATATATCAACGGAGCTCCTAGAAATATTGACAAAACTCTTGTAAAAGAGTACTTTTCACCAATAAGAAATGCTACAACTTTTTCATAATCAAGCAAGATCCTTGTTATCTTTTTCACATCTTCAAAACTTTTTCCAAGTGTTGCTATCTTCAAGATGTCTCCTCTTCTGTTTTCCACAAGATCTTTGAGAGACAAATAGTTTGGAGTTTCTTTGAAGTTGTGATAAGATTCTATAATTTCTATTTTTTTATTATTCTTCTTTAGCTCTTCAAATACCCATTCTGGAACGTCAACTTCTAAATCTACGTACTCAAATAGTTTACTTAGTTCAACTATCTTTTTCAACCTCTCGTTCTCATCTCCTTCAAAACTTCCTCCATCCACCTTTCTTCTTATCGTTAAAATTTTTTCTTTATCAGTTTTAAAACTGAAATTTCCAAGATCTAGTCGGAATTCGATTATATCAGCTTTTTCTGCCAATCTAACTTCATCTTCATTTGAAACCGTTACAACTATCTTCATCCTCATTCCTTTACTTCTCTATAATGAATTCTTCAACTTCAACCCCAAAATGTCTTCCCTTAGTTCCAATCCAACAAAGAACTTCATCTCCAACTTTTAAGCTAGTTACACTCAAATGTTTTCCATCTTTTCCAACTAACTTTATAGTTTCTGCATTCTGAAGAATTATCGTCCCCTCTATTCCATCTACTTCAGCCTTTACAAGTATCAAAGGTCTCCTTTCAATTTTCACTCTTCCAACATAACTTCTCCTTCTATTCCCATCTGCCTTAACAATTTCTATTTCATCTCCAGCTTTAAGTTCTGCCAAGTACTTCGTTTTATCTCCAACTTTTAAGTAAGCGTTTACACTTCCAGCGTTCACTCTAAAAGGTCTAGAGGCAACATATTCGCTTTCTTCGCTTTCACTTGCTACTAGGAATAGAAAATTTGCTTGATTTCCAACTAGCATACCTTCTCCAACTGTCATTAGTGTAACAGTATCTATACAAACCCTATCTCCCAATCCTAGCTGTCTTATCTCCTTAACTCTTGCAACTTTCAGCTCTATTTTTTCTGGTTTGATTTTTACAATCTCGTAATACTTTTTCAACTCTTCCCTACTACCTTTCACAGCTATCCCATCTGAACCTTTTTCCAGAGTTGTTAAAGCCAACTTTGCATCCTCAAAACTCTCCACGAAAACAACAACTTTTCCCTTCTTCATCGCAACTATGTTTTCAAGCGGTATTATTTTCCAGTCTTCTAGCTTAATCAAAGCTAAATCTTTTCCCAAAACTTTTTCAACGTCCGAAGGACTCTTAATTTTCAATATTTCTGCTGGTAAAATTTTTATCTTTCCGAGTTTTTTCGCTTTCTCAACGTTTTCTTCTTTAACAAAAGCACCATCAAAACCTATCTCTATAGCATCTCTCAAACTTTCCTTTGCTTTTTCCCAATCTTCATCAGCTAAGATCCAAATTTCTTTCATAAGACCACCTCACAAAACATTAAAAGTTTTATGAGTAAAACTCAACAGCGAATAAAACTTTTGATTCATAAGTTTTAAATCTTTGAACTGGTTCGTTGAAACTTCTTTTTCATCGTTCAAATTTTTTGATACTGCAATTGAACTGCAACAAACTGCTAACTCATTTTTAAGTTTTTTATTAAGTTTTTTATTTTTAATTACCTTAAAGAACCCAAATGTTCTATCTAAGCTCGTACTTGTACAACTCTTCAAGTACCTATTCGCTTCCTTAAATGTAGATTCTTCTAACGCTTTTCTACCATTTATCACAAACATAGTGTAACACCTAAAGGCAAGGAAGATCACCTCAGCAGCTAAAGTAAAAGAGATAAAAATCACAACTCTTGTTTAGTGTGACACTTGCCATCTAAGCCAAATCGTTTTTGTATATTTAAATTTTTTGGCCCTAAACTTTTTAATTGCATAGCTATTAAACTTATGCCCGCTGTGGTTGATGAGACTCTCTGCAATGGCTGCGGAATTTGTGTCGACGAGTGTCCGATGGGAGCTATAGAGCTAAACGACGTAGCTCACGTTGACGTAGAGATTTGTACAGAATGCGGAACGTGTGTAGATGTTTGCCCTGAGGAGGCGATAGAACTTGAGTAGTGTTGTAGGTTTCGGAGCTTTAAATTTAGACAAGATATACTACGTTGACAAGATACCGTCGAAAGATGAGGAAGGTTTCGTGAAAGATGTTATCTTCTCACCAGGAGGAAGCGCTGCAAACACGATAGTTGGCCTTTCAAGACTCGGAATAAAAACTAGTTATATAGGAAAGATCGGAGGAGATGAAGAGGGTAGGATTCTTTTCAACGATCTTTTATCGGAAAAAGTTGATACTAGCTGCATAATAAGAGCTGAAGGGAGAAGTGGAGTTGCAATGGTTTTTGTAGATGAAAAAGGAAATAGGGCAATTTTAGTTGATCCAGGAGTAAACGATACAATAAAGTTTGAAGAAATAAATATCCATGAAGCAAAAAAATACAAAATGCTACACTTGACTTCTTTTATATGCAAGAACGGGATGGATTCTTTTGAATCTCAGAAAAAAATTGTTAAAGAATTTGAACTTGTTAGCTTCGATCCAGGTATACCGTATGCTGAAAGAGGTTTAAAAGAAATGATGCCAATTTTGAAAGAGACAACTATCTTCCTACCAAGTAAAACCGAAATAGAAATTTTGTTTGGAAAAGATTATAGAGAGGCTGTAGAAGAATGTCTATCTATTGGAATTGAAATCGTTGCAGTTAAGTTAGGAGAAAAGGGTTGTTACGTTAGAAGTAAAGATAAGGAAATATATCTGAAACCTTTTGCCGTAAAAGTAGTCGACACAACTGGTGCCGGAGATGCTTTCAACGCAGGTTTTATTTATGGGTTTTTAAAAGGTAAAAATTTAGAAACTTGTGCAAAGTACGGAAACTACGTTGCTGCAAAATGCATAGAAGAGTTTGGAGCTAGAAAGGGGCTTCCGAGATCGATAGATGAAAGTTTGTAAAACTTGCTGGGAATATACTAAGTTTGAAATTTCTGACGAATGTGAGATATGCTGCGGAATTTTTGAGAAAGTTAAAGAAATAGCAGAGAAAATATTTGAAGATTTGAAAGACTATGAGTTCGAAACTTTTCAAGTTGGAAGCAAAGTTTGGGGAAGTGCTAAAGCGATGCTTGAACTTTTAAAATTTAAAGAAATAAATTACGATCTAAAGAGGGTTTTCAACGAAAAGCTGACTGAAGAGATAGAGAAGAAGGGGAAAAAGGTTAGTAAAAGTCCAGAAATTCAAATAGTATTCGATCTTGAGAGTTTTACTTGGGAAAAAGTTGTAAAGTCTGTATACATATACGGTAAATATGTAAAAAGAGTAAGAGGTTTATCTCAAACCAGATGGCTCTGCAAGAAGTGCAATGGAATGGGATGTGAGTTTTGCAACTTTAAGGGGAAGAGGTACGATTCTTTAGAAGAGTTGATAATTCATCCAACTGTAGAAATTTTTTCTGCCAAAGATGCTATTTTACATGGAGCTGGAAGAGAAGATGTAGACGTTAGAACACTCGGAAATGGAAGACCTTTCATATTAGAAGTTGTTGAGCCAAAAAAAAGAAGAGTTGATCTGGAAGAAGTAGAAAAGAGAGTAAACGAAGAAGGCTATGGAAAGATCTCTGTAAAATTTTTAAAATACGCTGAAGCGAAGGATGTCGAGGAAATAAAGGAGGAAAAATACAAAAAACTTTACAGAGCAAAGATCTTTTTTTCAAACAAAGTTAGCGAGGAAAGAGTTGTCGAGGCTTTGAAAAAGTTAATAGGAGAAATAAATCAAAAAACTCCTACGAGAGTTTTACATAGAAGAGGAGACATTTTGAGAGTTAGAAGACTCTACGATGCAAAACTTTTACTTCACAGAAAAAACAAAGCAGTAGTGACTTTCTTAGCAGAAGCTGGTTTATATATAAAAGAACTTGTAAGTGGGGATTTTGGAAGGACAAAACCGAACCTTTCTGAATTACTAGGAGTTGATGCTAGAGTTGAAAAGTTAGATGTCATATCAGTTCTTGATGAACCACAGAATCAACGTTAGTTCTTTTTGAATTTTTTGTAAATTTGTATAATAAATAATAAAATTAATAGGTTTGCGTATCTATATATAACTTTTGCTCTGCTTTTTTTAATTGTACAAACTACTTAAAGCATGGAAAGGCCTATCCTGCAAGTAGCGCTAGATCTGGTTGAACTTAAGAGAGCTATAGAGATCGCTGGAGAAGCTATAGAAGGTGGAGCAGACTGGCTAGAAGCTGGAACACCTTTGATAAAAAGCGAAGGGATGAATGCAATTAGAGAGTTGAAAAAAACTTACAGAGATAGAAAGATCGTTGCAGATATGAAAACAATAGATACTGGAGCTGTTGAAGTCGAAATGGCTGCAAAGAGTGGAGCTGATATTGTAATAATTTTAGCTCTGTCTGATAACAGTACAGTTGCTGAAGCTATTAGGTCTGCTAGAAAGTACGGCTGTCAGTTGATGGTAGATCTAATAAATACACCAGATCCTGTAAAAAGAGCTGAAGAACTTGAGAATTTGGGAGTTGACTACATAAATGTACACGTTGGAATCGATCAGCAGATGATCGGTATAGACCCACTTGAAGTTTTGAAAGAAGTTGTTAAGAAAGTAAATATTCCAATAGCAGTTGCTGGTGGCTTAGATGCCGAAAAAGCTTCAATTTGCGTATCTTTAGGAGCAGATATAGTTATAGTTGGTAGCAACATAGTCAAATCAAGAAATGTAACCGATGCTGCTAGAAAAATTAGGGAAGCTATCGATTCAGCAAAAAAAGTTGAAATAAAAAGGAAAAGTTTAGAAGAGGAGATCAGGGAAATTCTTTTAAAAGTCTCTACTCCAAACGTTAGTGATGCGATGCACAGGGCTAAAGCTATGGAAGGAATAAAACCACTTGTAAGAGGTAAAAAAGTTGTTGGAAAAGCTATAACTGTCAGTACAATGGACGGTGATTGGGCTAAGCCAGTTGAATCTATAAATTTAGCTGGAAGAGGTGATGTTTTAGTTATAAAATGCTCAGGAGATACAGCTGCAGTTTGGGGTGAGCTTGCGACTAGAAGTTGCATAGTTAGGGGAATTGAAGGTGTAATAATAGATGGTGCTGTAAGGGATGTTGACGACATAAGAGCCTTGGGATTTCCAGTTTTTGCAAAGAAAGAAGTTCCGAATGCAGGTGAACCGAAAGGTTTTGGAGAAATAAACGTTAAGATAATATGCGGTAATATAGAAGTAAATCCTGGCGATTGGATAATTGCTGACGACAATGGAATAATGGTTATCCCAAAGCAAAGAGCATATGAAATAGCTAGAAGAGCTTTGGAGGTTAAGAAAGCTGAAGATAGAATTAGAGGAGAAATTGAGGAGAAAAAAAGAACTTTAGCTGATGTTATTGAACTTTACAAGTGGGAGAAAGTTCAATAATCAAAATTTTATATTAATAATCTTTAAAAAATCTCTCCAGGTTTTCGTACCTTTTAATTATTCGAATGTAAAGATCATCTAAAACTCTACTTGAGGCGCCCCAAACAAGTTCTCCATCACAATAAAAAGTAGCCCCCCAATCAGTTACAGTTCTACTTTTCAAAACTTTCTCTAAATTATCGATCAAAACCTTACTAACTTCAAATTCATCCGGTTTGAATTCAAGGTTTTTTATCAAGCCAACTACTGGATAAAGCCATATTTCATACGTCATGACTATGGTTGGATTAAGATAGCCTAAAATTTCTACTCCATCTATTCCGAGTTCTTCTTTAACTTCTCTAAGTGCTGCATCTTTCGGAGTCTCGTTTTTTTCGATCATACCTCCAGGAAAAGCTACGTGACCTGAGCTTCTGGTCAAATTTTTTCCACGTTTTATCATTATTATTTTTGGATCTCTACCGTCTTTTATAGGTATCAGAACCGCTGCATCGACTTCACATTTGACGTTCTGATCGAGCAGATCTTTCAACTTCTCTTTGAACACGATCACCATTATTTTTAAAAGATATATCGATTTCGGAAAAGTTTTAAGAGCTTCACGTATTTAAAGAAATTAGATAAGATTTTAAATCCTTTCTTAAATTTTCTACTATCTTTTTTAGCTAAAACTGAAAGAATAAAATGTTTCTGTTCCTCCAAAGATTGACTAAAGTTTGACTTTAAAACTGTTTCAGCTAAACTTGTTTATATAACACAAAATTTTTATTAGAAACATCGAATTTAAAGATCTAGCAGCAACAGCACCGCAGCTAAGCTTTCAGCATTTCTTTTCCAACATTACAATTCAAATTTTTCAAGGCCATAATCCATAAAAAGCATTTAAAATTATCAACAAAACTCCGATAACTAAACCAGTAAAAACTACTGTTTTAGGGCTAAGTTGTATGTGAGTTTTCTCCTCTTCAAAGTATCTCATTATTCCAGCAGAAGACATCAAAGGTGGAGTTCTCTCTTCCCTCTTTCTAACCATGGAAAGACTTATCTTCAGAAATATTTAAGCTTTACGTGTTCAGAGGAGCTCTTATAACTTTGGAAGGACTAAAACATGGTTATTTCATTCCAAGAGAAATGAAGTTTGAAGAGAGTAGAATAGATTTCTGTGACTTTTTCTTCTCTCAGACATTTTTCAACGCCCACACCCACATAGCTGATTCATCTTTCATGGAAGCTCCTAGAATTGATTTAAAAGCTCTCGTAGCCCCAGGTGGATACAAACATAGGATGCTTGAAAAGGCCAGTTTAGATGAGTTGAGAGAAGATGTAATGAGAGAAGTTGAGTTTTCTAGAAGTTGCGGGACTTCTTTCTTTTTAGATTTTAGAGAAGGTGGAATGAAAGGTTTGAAAGTAGTTGAAAATATAAAACCGATTTTACCTTTAGCAAGACCTTTGACAGTTGAAGAGGCTGAAAAAATTGAATCTTTTGGATTTGCTTATAGTAGTACAAGGGATCACGACTTTGAACTTTTGCAAGAAGTTAAAAAAATTGCTAAAAAGAAAAAGAAAATTTTTGCAATACATGCTGGAGAAATTGACTGTGGAGACGTTGAAAAAGCTTTAGAGCTTGAACCAGATCTGATAATACACATGAACATGTGCGAAGAAATGCTGAACGAGGTTTTAGAGATGGAAATACCCGTTGTCAGTTGTATAAGAAGTAACGCTTTCTTTGGTATCACGAACTTGAAAGTCTATCGAAAACTCTCAGAGTACGACCTCTGGCTCCTTGGAACTGACAATGCTATGATATCTAGCACATCCATGCTAGATGAAATGCATTTCTCATCCTACCTGCTAGGATGTGAAGAAAGCATCTTCAAAGCAGCAACTCTTGGTTTTGAAATTTTTAAGGTAAAAAGCGGATTCATAGTTTTCAATAGAAAATTTAATTTCAAAAAAACGAACGATCCTCTGAAAACTTTGGTAAGAAGGGCTGTACCTCTCGATATAGAAGCTGTTTTTCATTAAAAATATTAAATAAATCTAAGAAAATTTTAAGTTATCCATAAGCAGACTCGTAAACCAACTCTATTACATCCTTTACAATTATTTTTTCATCAAGTTTTTGACTCTTCACACCGTCTTCAAGCATTATCATACAGAAGGGACATGCTACAGCTAGTATTTCAGCTCCGGTTTCTGCTGCTTCTCTAGCTCTTATGTTGTTCGGTCTATCCTCACCTGGATATTCTCTAACCAAGTTTCCACCACCAGCACCGCAGCAAAAGCTTTTTTCTCTATTTCTTGGCATTTCTACAAGTTTTATTCCAGGAATTGATTTCAGTATTTTTCTAGGTAGATCGTAGATTCCGTTGTATCTACCTAGGTAACAAGGATCGTGATAAGTTACTTTCTTGTTTATTGGGTTCTTCAACTGCAACTTTCCACTTTTTATAGCATCGTATATCGTTTCAAGTATAAATTTAACTTCGTAACCGTTGTGTTCGTTTACAAGGGTGTTGTAACAGTGAGGAGATGTAGCTAATATCTTTTTTACACCGTACTTTTCAAAAGTTTTTAAATTTTCTTCTTTTAAAAGTTGGAAGAGTCCTTCTTCACCGATCCTTCTAACGTCGTTTCCGCAACATCCTTCTTCTCTTCCAAGTATAGCGTAGTTAACTCCTATGTCTTTTAGAATCTTTGCAAGCTTTAAAGTGACTTGCACATTTCTACTGTCGAAGCTGTGAGCACATCCTACGAACCAGAGCCAATCGAATTCAGAGTCTTTTGCAAACTTTACTTCTACTTCTGCATTCTTTACCCATTGATCTCTCTTAAATCTAGCCTCACCCCATGGATTCTTCTGTTTTTGTATATTTGTTAGTAGATCTCTAATATCTGGCGGAGCTTCTCCTCTTTCAATTACGCCCCTTCTCATTTCAACTATGATATCTGTATGCTCAACGTAAACAGGGCAATTTTCCATGCAGGCTTTGCAAGTTGTACAAGCCCATAAAGCGTCCATATCTAATAGTTGTCCAACTAGAGTTTCTTCTTTGATCTCTTCTTTTATCTCTTCTTTATTTTCTTTTTTAACTATGTAAGGTCTTGCCATTTCAATTTTACCCGTCGAAATCTTCTCTATATTTCTAACGTTTTGAATAAGAAACATTGGAGAAAGGGAATTTTTTGAATTAAAAGCTGGACAAAGATCTTGACATCTTCCACATCTCATGCAAGCTAAACTTGAAAGTAGATCTCTTCTCTGTAAATCTTTTTTATATACCAGTCCAATGTAATCTTCTACTTGAGGTGCAGGTCTCGTTTCGCCAGGCTTTCTTCTAGTTTTTGTGTATACGCTGATCGGTGCAGCTAGTATGTGCATGAGTTTCGTATATGGAATTAAAGCAAATATCGCAAGTATTGAAAAAGCATGGGAAAACCAGAGAAAATCTACAACTGCAGTATTTGCAAAGTTTGGATGAAATCTAAAGTACTCCTTAAGCGCAATTCCAAAAAATGCTACGTAGAAAAGTAAGAGTAAGACAACGTCATCATCTATAGCAAAGTCGTACTTTTTGTTAAATCTAGAAGGTTTTAAGATGTAGCGAATCGAGGCCAGTAAAATTAATCCAGAAGTAAATAGAATAGCTGAAAGTGTCATCATGTACTTGAACGTTGAATAGACGTACCTAAAAGCATCTGGAAACGCTGAAAATATCGTAAAAACTATTATATTTAAAAATAATATTATAAATCCCCAAAGAAGTAAAAAGTGTGCAATTCCTACTTTTTTCTCTTTCTTGAAAAGCCTTAAAAGGACTAGAGCATCCTTTAGTACAAACTTCAATCGTTCGAGCGGTTTATCCATTCTAGGTTCTGGACTAGGTTGGCCACTTTTGATGAAATCTATCTTTTCCTTGATCCCCTTAAGAAATACTATCAAAGCTATTACTAGGGCAACGTAGTAAATGTACTCCAACATTTAATCACCTCCAAAAATGTTTGCTCTCCAGTGGATCTTGTTCACATCCTCCCTATGACAGGCTTGACAGTTACCTTTGTGAGTTTCAACGAGGTTCTCATGGCAGTATCCACATGGGGAATATTTTCCAACTGGAATCTTTGCATTGCTAGGAGCAGAGTGGCAGAGAAGTACAAAAGGTTTTACTTCATGACAGGATTCGCAGTTGAACTTGTGGATCACGTGAACATCTTCATGACAGTTGTAGCAGTATTTTTCACCTTCTAAGTGTTTTTTGTAAACCTTTGCGTGAGAATGACAAGTATCGCAAGTGTAAACACTTTGACCTGCATTGCCTAAAGGTAGTAAAGATAAAAAGAGAATCAGAAGAGCTAATTTTTTCATTTGATCACCTCCATCTTTCTTCAAACTTTTCATGCGTATATTCTGGTCTTCCATGACAAAGTTCGCAACCTTTTGGCATATGGTTAGCTAGAAGAGATCTTTCATGACATCTAAAACAATCTTTGTAATCATCTTTGTGCGTTTTCAAAATATCGCTAACGTGGCAAAGGTTACAGCTTGTTTCATAGTGAGCTCTATATTTCCAAGGTTCTTCGTGACATTGACAGTTGTAGACTTTGTTTTCAGTAAAAGTTTCTTTTTTAGCTAAACTGGTTGATAGTGATACTGCGATAAATGTAAATATAGCTGACATAAATATAAGTACAGCTAACTTCCTCATAGCTTCACCAGTTTTTTGATTTTTAAAGTATATTTAAGATTTTGGATTTGAAACAGAAAAAGTTGCTTTAAAAGTAGAAAAAAGATCGAGAAAAACTAAAACCAAAAGAATCAATAAAACCGTACGAAAAACGTCTTCAGCTCTAGAACCAGTTTTTATTATACCGATCTTGTACTTCTTCTTCTTTGGCCACAACCAGCTCACTCCACTAGGATTTAACGTATCGATCAGGAGATGCGATGTGTAACCTAAGAAAAATGTTGTCAGTATAAACAAATTACCTTGGAGAAAGATTGCTCCGATGGAAGTAAAAAGGATTGCTCCAAATAAGCTGTGAGTCCAGCCTCTGTGTCTAGTTGTTTTACTAATAAATTTGGAAATTGAAAACCAGTAACTCTTGCTTATGAGTGATCTTGGATGATCTATGTCTGGCAGAAGACTCCCAAAAGTTACCGCTACAAAAGCGTAGATTATGTCTAAGTTTAAACTTATATCCAAACTGTTAGTTTTAAACCCTAAGACGGTTAAAAGCCATGCAAATATTACGTGAGTTGAGTACATCATGACATTCACTTTAGATTTTTTTAACAACTAAGATATAAAGCTTGTGAAATACAGGTGTATGAAAACTTTGAAGAGTTTTTTGAAGCTAAAACTTTTCAGAATTTAGCAAGTTTTAATACACTTTTAACTTCTACAGATCTTGTCCATGCAAATAGATGTGTCGAAAATTCGTCTTATTACAGTTTGAGATTGTTGAAAAAGAGGGTAAATGTCAAAAGTTACCAAGAACAAAATTCATACTAATTTCAGATGCGTAGGGCCCGGACCGGGATTTGAACCCGGGGCCTGGGATCCACAGTCCCAGAGGTTCCCGCTACCCCATCCGGGCCACTTTGCAGATTTTAGTTGAACAAAATTTAAACTTTTCCCTAAAAAGATCAATCTCCAAACGTTATGACCGGTGAAGTAGCAATCCTCTTTGCACCCATGTTTCTAAGTACGGGCTTTAAAAATTTCACCTGTGCTTTGTCAAGTATTATATGTATCGCAGCTGCACCTTTTGCTAGTGGTGAAACTGTTGGATCAAATCCTTTTGCAGTCAAATAATCTATTATTCTCTTCAGATCTTCCTCTTTTGGCACGTTGAAAAATAAACTTACTAAGTTCTTAGACTTTATAACTTCGTCAACGTCTATGATTAGATTTTCCATGGTTTCTTTCTTTTCACGATCGAGGAGAGATCTTTTGTTAGCTATGAAAACTGAATAAACAGGATCCCTTACAACGTCTATTATTTTACACTTGTTAGCTCTCAAAGTAGTACCAAACTCTGTAACATCTATTATCATATCAGCTTCTGGTGTAGGTGGTAAAATAGATGCTTCAGTTTTACCTATAGGATCAAAAACTATTGCATTGAGTTTGTGTTTTTTTACATATTCTTTTGCTATTTCTGGAAATTCTGAAGCTACAAAAACAATTTTATTGTTAACTACTGCTTTAAAATCCTCTATACTCTCTACTTCTGGATAAACTTCTTCTGAAATAGCTACTACTAGCTTCGTTGGTCTTAAAGGTAATCTTGCTAGTATTTCAATGTTTTTTAGTTCTGTTTTCAGTTTCCAGTTCTCTAATATATCTTCTCCTGTAAATCCGCCGTCTCCTTTTCCCATTTCGATATAGAAAGGCATTATTTGTGGCCTAACCTGTTTAAAAATTATGTTCGGATGATCTACATCGATCAAATATCCTCTCTCAGCTTTCTTTAATTTGTAACCTGCAGTCTCTAACGCATCCCAAATGGGTTTTTCTAGGTGTCCATCTGGAAAATAAATTTTAACTTTCATTGTTAAAACATCCATCCTCTGTAGAAATATCTTACTCCAGTTGTACTTTATCTGCATCACTGTAAGGAGTAGTCATCAAAGTTCTTATTCTTTCTGCAGTCTTTTTCCCAACCTTTGGAACTTCTATAAGTTCTTCAACACTAGCTGTAGCTATTTTTTCGATCGTTTGAAAATGTTCTAAAAGATTCTTTGCAACAACACTTCCAACGTTTGATATTGCAGATACTACGTACTCCATCTCATCTTTCAAAGTTCTTTTTGTTTTATCTACATGCTCAACTACACTTCTTTTTCTCTCTTCCTGCTCTCTTCTAGCTATAGCTATTAGAAATTCAGCTGTCTCATTCGGATTTGAAGTAAATATTACAGGTACTCCGAAGTCGATGGCTATTGAAGCTATAGCTCCTCTGACTGCATTTGGATGGAGTCTTGAATATATGTTTTGACCTTCTATTATTAAAACTGGCTTTTGATAAGCTGCCCTTAACTTTGCAACTTGACTAAAAAGCTTCTCTGCTTCAATTATGCTCTCTACAAAATCTTCTACAGTCTTTCTTTCAACTGCTACTCTATCGCTTAAAACATAATCTCCAACTTCTAAAGTTTTAACTTCCAAATCAACTCTATCTTTTAAAATTTTAGGGACTTCCGATCTCAGTTCTCTTGAATCAACTATTATCTTTACACCGATCTTTTGCCCAAGCTCTGGGAAGTAAATTTGTCCCTTTTCAAGCTTTCTTTTAACTTCTAGCAATCTTTCATACATGATCTTCTCTCTTCTAATACTTGCATAATAGTAAGCTTCATCTCTTGTCCCTTTCGTAACTAAAACAACAATTTTTCCCTCTCTTCCTCTTCCAGTTCTTCCTTTTCTCTGGATCGCTCTTATCTCAGATGGGACTGCTTCGTAGAATACTACAAGATCTGTAGCAGGTATGTCTAATCCTTCTTCCCCAATAGAGGTTGCCACCAGTACACTAACTTCACCGTTTCTAAATTTTTCAAGAATTTCTATCTGTTCTTTTTGGCTCATCCCCTCGCTGTAATCTTTTTCTGCTTGCCCAACAAACTTTGAAGTAGAAGCTATGTTTGAAAGCTCTTTAACAAGTTTTTCAGCTGTGTCTCTGAAGTTTGTAAATACTATTATCCTTGAATCTTTATTCTCTTCCAACTGCTTTTTTACAACTTCTTTTAATTTGTTAAGTTTTGGATGCTCCTCTTTACATTTTAAAGCTGCAAATACAGCTTCTCTAAAAATTGGATCGTTTGCTATATTTTTTGAGGCTCTACTTCCTCTTCCACTAGCTTCCACAAGCAACCTCTTCAAGTAACTCTTCAAAGCTTCAACTCCCTGCGTTTCGATCAGTTCCACTGCATGTAAAAGCTTTAATATTTCAGCTAATATAGAAATTGCTTCAAAAAGTTCCTCTTTTCCTTCCGCGACTTTAACTTGTAAAGCTTCCTGCAAAGCTAAAAGCTCTTTTTTGCTCAACTCCTCTGCATCTATTCCAAATTTTTTTAACTTATCAAATCTAAATTTTAAACTTTCTTCGATCTTGTTTTTAACAATTTCTAACTCTTTTGGAAGCTCGACTCTGATCCATTCTATATCTTTTTCAGCAACGTATGGTTTAACATCATCATCCCATTCACTTCTAACCTCTAAAGCTTGAATTCCCAAATTTGTGATTATTTCCCATATCCTCTCTACATCACTACCAGGAGATGCTGTTAAAGCCAATATCAGTGGTTTCCTAGCTTGCTTTAAATATTCTTTAGCTATATAAACATAAGAATAATTACCAACAGCTCTGTGAGCCTCATCAAAAACAACTAAAACAAAATTTTCTAAGTTGATTCTTCCAGAAACTAAATCGTTTTCAATAACTTGTGGTGTAGAAACTATTATTTTTTTTCCAAAAAACTTCGACCTCGCTTCAGGTGGTATCTCTCCGCTTAGAGCTACTATTTCATCTTGATCAATTTTTATAGTTTTTCTTAAGAAAAACGAATGTTGCTCAACTAATGGTTTTGTTGGTGCTAAAAATAAAACTTGCCCTTCTTCGTTCAAAAGTCTAGATGCTATTACTAAAGCAGCTATTGCAGTTTTTCCAAGTCCGGTTGGGATAACTACTAGGGTGTTCTTAAGCAGAGCTGTAGTAGCTATGGCTATTTGATAGGCTCTCCTCTCCAGCGTTTGCTCCTTGATCAGTGGATGTGTTACGAACACTTATGATGTACTCGATGAAGTTAAAAAGTTCTCGCAAATTTTAAAAATTAAAAGATAATGTAATTTTATGAACTACAAAAGTACTGTTGTAGCTGCAATTATGGTACTATCGGCAGCATCTCTGGTTTATAGATGGCTGAGTCTTTACAACAGAGAAGACGTTTATGCTGTAATGTTTGCAGTTATCTTAACAGCATCCCTAGCAACACTTTTACTCAGCTTGGAGTACAGAATGAAGAAGATGGCTGAAGAGTTTCAAAACTTGAAAAGGATGATCTCTCTGATCTCTGAAGATATAGAGAGTAGAGTTGAAAGAACTGTTCAAACGAATCTGAGGATTATAGAGGATAGACTGATAAGTCTGGAGAAGAGGATCTATCGTTGACTAAAACGATCTCTGGAACTTTTCCAGCGTAGGCTAGAAAGCAATCTTTAACTATAAAAATTGCATCTATGTATTTTTTAAATTCACTGTAGAATTCTTCAGCGTATTTTTTCAACTCATCTTTTCCAAAACTCTCTTTCACACCATTCCCAAGAGCAGTAGCTAACGCATCACAAAGTGCAGCGTTTTCTCCAAAAACACAAGCTGCATCAGCGTAACCAAAGCTAACAGAATGACTTATTTTTCCACTGGAAGTACAAACTGAATAAAATTCCTTTGGTTCAATTAAAAAGGCAAAATTCGTTGGTTTTAATCCGATCAAGATTTCTTGATCGCTGTGCATAGCTATGTCTCCTCCATTCTCTACTACAGCTAAACTAGCACCATTTTCCATCATCTTCTCTACAGCATAACCAGCTATAGCTCCAGCTACACTAGCCATTGGTCCAACCTTTGCGATCTTCGCTGCTTTGCACATCTCATCGATAACTTTTCCTCCAAAGCAGTCTTCAAACGGCTCATAACTTATTAAAAAATAAGGATTTATAGCTATGTACCGCTCTATTTCACTTCTAGCTTCCAAGATCGCCTCAACTGCTATCTTGTAGAAATCGTCAGATTCAGTTAAAATCGTCGCAACAGTTTCCTTGTAGTTAAATTTATATTTTCTTTTTTTCATCATAATCCTATTATTTTTAAAAAAGTAGAGATCGTATGCTCAACAGTCCTTTTGCTTTCGAACTCTACAACCTTTGGTAAAATTTTAAGCATTTGCATCTTTTTACCTTCTAACATTGCATCAACGAATTTTTGCTCTTCTTCAATCCACCACAGCTCTTTTAAAATTTTGTCTTCATACTTCTCAAGGCAATTCAAAGAATCGAACAAAATCTTCGCTGAAATCAGAGAAGGTACATTTCCCTCTCCAGCACCACTTACACATCCTATAGCTTCCCCAACTCCAACGATTTTTTCAAAAACAAAAGGTTTGCACTTCGAAGGTGGAAGCATTCTAACTTTTCCCCTGCAACTGCAAAAAACATTTTTTTCATCAAATTCGTACTTTTCTCTCAATTTTTTTATCAATTCAAAGGCAATTCCTTCGTTCAAAGCTCCTGCACCTATATGCCATCTGTTATTACCAAGCGGAAAGGCCCAGGAGTAGCCTTTAGATGAGACGTGAACGTATATGTTTTCATCTTTTTCATGATCTTCAACGAACTGGATCGTTGGAAGCAACCTGTCTTTTTTTATTTTTGGTAAGTAAGCTCTTTCAGAACCAGTAGCATCTATGTAAAGATCAGCATCTTTCTTTTCAAATTTTACCCATAGATCTTTTAACAATCTCCTCTTTTCAAGGATCACGATGTTCTTGTTTTTGAGTGGAATTCCGTTGGCGTATATGTATTCAGGATTTGAAAGTACATAGTCTTTAACGTTTAGATCTATCAAAGAATACAGTTCTTTTGCTTCTTTGTAAGCGAAAGCCCACGCGCATCTGCAGTCGACGTCGTTCCTAACATCGTATATGCTAACATCGTAACCTTCTTTAGTAAGAAGGTGATAAAGGTAAGTCCCTGCAACTCCGGCTCCATATATTTGGATCATAAGGACTGTAGGTTCTCAACTACAGCTTTTGCAAATTCTCTAGTCCCAACCAACTTTCCTCCAGTAAGTCTATGTAAGTCGTAAGTTACGATTCCACTGCTTATCGTCATCTCTACAGCTCTTTTTACAGTTTCTGCTGCATCTTTCCAACCTAGAAATTCGAACATCAAAGCCCCGGTTAGTATCTGTGCTGTAGGATTTACTTTGTTTTGACCTGCGTACTTTGGAGCAGAGCCATGGATCGGTTCAAAAACACCTATTCCATCACCTATGTTACTTCCAGGTGCAATTCCTAAGCCACCTACCAGCGCAGCTGCAGCATCGCTCAAGTAATCCCCGTTCAAGTTTGGAGTTACTATAACATCGTACTCTTCAGTTCTTGTAATTATCTGCTGAAACATGTTGTCAGCAATCCTATCTTTTACAACTATTTTTCCTTCTATCTGTTTTCCATAACTCAGAAGTTCATCTTCAGTTACGCAGTGATCTCTGAACTCCTTTAAAGCTACTTCGTAACCCCAATCCCTAAAAGCTCCCTCGGTGAATTTCATAATGTTACCTTTATGAACAAGAGTTACACTTTTTCTTTTATTTTCTACAGCATATTTTAAAGCTGATCTAACCAATCTCTTTGTTGCAAACTCACTTATAACTTTAACACCCAATCCAGCATCTTCCCTAATATTTATTCCAAATTTCTTAAAAAACTCTCTCACTTTTCTAGCTTCGTCGCTGTTCCAGGGAAATTCTATCCCGGCGTAAACATCTTCCGTATTTTCTCTGAAAATTACAAAGTTCACTTTTTCTGGATGCTTTATCGGACTTGGAACTCCTTTAATGTAATAAACTGGTCTAACGTTTGCATAAAGATCGAGTACTTGTCTTATAGTTACGTTTAAACTTCTGTAGCCACCGCTCACAGGAGTTGTCAACGGACCTTTAAAAGCAACTCTAAAATCTCTTATTGCATTTAAAGTATCTTCTGGCAAGTAGGTTCCATAGATTTTATAAGCATCTTCTCCAGCATAAACTTTAAACCAAACGATTTCTTTTCCAATTTTCTCAGCTGCTGCATTGAGAACTTCTATTGCTGCTGGAACTACATCTTTTCCTATTCCATCACCTTCAAAGTATGGGATTATTGGATTCTTTGGAACTACAAGTTTTTCGTTTTCATATCTAATTTTTTCTCCTTCTTCTGGTGGCCTAACTTTTTTGTACATAGTTGAACCTTTTTCATGTATATAAAAGTTTAAAACTTTGCTTGAAGAGTTATTTTGTGTACGAGGATGTGAAAAAGATCTTGGAAAATTTCGAAAATTTAAAGAGGTTGCTTTCCAGCAGAGCTCTTTGTGAAGAGGACAGAATAGTTATATGTGATGAACCACTAAAAATAATTATAAGAAGGGACAGAATAGATTTTTACGTGTACGATGAATATCACGGATTCGTATCATCATCGACGAAAAAGATGTCGAAAGAAGTTGAAAAGGAAGCCAAGCTTTGGTTGAAAGCTCTATCTTCTCTAAAGTTTAGACGCTTCAGTGTGAGACCATGATAGACTTACCTCCGTTTAGACCGCCAAGCGAAGCTTCTAGTTATCTTTTAAGAGTTGTTAGAGGATGTAACTGGAACAGATGTGCATTCTGTGCAATGTACAGAGATCTAAAGTTTTGTCAAAGAAGAAAAGATGAAATTTTAAAAGATATAGACAATTTGGAGAAGTTTTTCCCTAGATCAAATTCTGCTTTCATAGGAGATTCAAATCCGCTAATACATAAAGACATCGTTGAAATTGTAGAGTACTTGAAAAAGAAATACCAGGTTTCAAGGGTGACTGCTTACGCTAGGATAAAAACGATCGCAGCTATGCCAGAAAGCAAGTTGAAAAGCTTGAAAGATGCTGGACTAACAAGACTCCACATGGGCTTAGAAAGTGGATGCGAAGAAGTTTTAAAATTTGTAAATAAAGGAATAACTCCAGAAGAAGCTATAAAAGCTTGTAGAAAAGCAAAAAAGTTCTTTGAAGTAACTTACTATGTAATAACTGGTTTAGGAGGATGCGATATGAGCTTAAGTCATGCAAAAGATACAGCTAAAGTACTAAGTTATGCTGAACCGACTTTTGTGAGGGTTAGAAATTTAACCATCATCGATGGTTCACCTTTGAGTAGTAGGAACTTTAAAACGATAAGTGCTAAGCAGCAGCTTGAAGAGTTGAAGATGATAGTAGCTGAAACCAGAGCAAAGACTTACTTGACTTGTGATCATATCTCAAATTATCTCTTTACAAAACATGGACCGATATTTTTCGGTGTAAGTGGGAATTTACCAGAGGATAGAGATGAGATGATCCAAAAAATCGACGATGCGATCGAATTAGTAGAAGTAATAGAAAAAAGTGGTGGAAAAGTGTTTACGAGTAACGATATGTATAAACTTGGACTTATAATGCTTTGACTTTTTCTTTCTTGCTTTTCAGTTTCTTAAGTACAATTCTGCTTTCTCTATCCATTTCTTCAAGTTTGAATGCTATGAACCTCGCAGTTTCTATCATGCTTGGAATTATTCTGTACTCTAAAGCGTTTACTCTCCTTTTTGTTTTCTCTATTTCCTCTAGAAGTTTTCTTAAAGTAGTCTCTATCTCTGCAACTTCTAAGATCGAATCTATCAGATCTTCGTAAGCCTCAACTGCTTCATCTAACCTTATACTAGTACTTAGAACTCCGTAGCTTCTTTCAATTATTTTCTTTTTTATGCGTTCCCTTTTCACAACTGGAACTACTACGCCCATTACGTTTTTCCTCATAATCGTAAACTGAGGTTGCACTTGACAGCAAGCTAAAGCTATAGATCGAATCGCTACACTTCCATCTACTGCTTCAGCTAAAGCCAATTTCTGTCTAGCTACCTTGTATTTTTCAATCATTCTATCTATAGCTTCTTTAGCTTCAGCTAAAAGCTGTCTAAATTCCATTATTAAGCCATCTCTTTTCATTTTCAATAGAGAATGACCTCTCTGAGCCATTTTGATCCTTCTTCTTAGTTTTATCAGTTCCATTCTAGTTGGTTGAACTTGCAGTAGAGGCATTTGATCACCAAGAAAAATTAAGAGGCTGCAATCTTTTCCGCTGCAACAACTTCTGGAGGTTTCTTTCTATATTTCGGATGATACTTCTCTATCCACTTCTTTTCAACTTTCGTCAACTCTCTCTCAGGTAGCATCGATAAAAGCTCCCAGCCCAAGTCCAAAGTGTACTCGATGTCTCTATCTTCATACTTTCCTTGATTTACAAACCTCCTTTCAAATTCATCTGCAAACTTCAAGAACAGTCTATCTCTTTCACTTAAAGCCTCTTCACCTACTATAGCTACTAGACCTCTCAGATCTACACCTTCGGCGTAAGCTGCATACATCTGATCGTTCCACTGTTTGTGATCCTCCCTAGTAAGTCCCGGCCCTATTCCTTCTTTTTGCAACCTGCTTAGAGATGGTAAGACATCTATTGGAGGATATATACCTTTAGCATGCAAAACTCTGCTTAGAACTATCTGCCCTTCAGTTATGTAACCTGTTAAGTCAGGGATCGGATGAGTTATATCATCTCCTGGCATTGTTAAAATTGGCATCTGAGTTATCGTACCTTTTCTACCCCTAATTCTTCCGGCTCTTTCGTAGTTAGTTGCTAGATCAGTGTACATGTAACCTGGATAACCTCTTCTTCCCGGAACTTCTTCTCTTGCAGCACTTATCTCTCTCAAAGCTTCGCAGTAGTTTGTCATATCTGTAAGTATAACTAGGATGTGCAGATCGTATTCGTAAGCTAAGAATTCTGCTGCAGTTAAAGCCATCCTAGGAGTAATTAACCTTTCGATCGCAGGATCGTTTGCCAAGTTAAGGAAAACTACAGCCCTTTCTAATGCACCTGTCTTTTCAAATTCGTTCATGAATTTGTAAGCTTCTTCATAAGTTATTCCCATCGCTGCAAATATTACTGCAAACTCCTCTTCCTGCCCTCTAACCTTTGCTTGCCTTGCTATCTGCAAAGCTATATCGTTGTGAGGTAGACCGCTTCCACTGAATATTGGTAACTTCTGCCCTCTAACTAATGTGTTCATTCCATCTATTGCAGAAATTCCAGTCTGTATGAATTCTCTTGGATATTTTCTAGCGTAAGGATTTATAGCTGTTCCAACTATCGGTCTTTTTTCTTCTGGAACAACAGGTGGACCACCATCTATCGGTTCACCACGTCCATTGAATATTCTTCCAAGCATATCTTTTGAACAGCTCAATCTTACGATGTCCCCAGTGAAACGGACAGTGCTAGCTTTATCTATACCCCTCGTCCCCTCAAAAACCTGCACAACTACTATATCTCTAGAAGTATCTAGTACTTGTCCTTTTCTAGTACTTCCATCTGGTAAAGTTATTGTAACAAGTTCACCGTAAGCAACTGGTTCTGTCTTTTCAACAAAAACAAGAGGGCCTGCAACTTGTGTTATAGTTCTGTACTCTTTCATACACTACACCCCCAAATTCTTTTTTATCTTTTCAAGCGAAGCCTCCAAAACTGACTTGTAATCCTTCTCGTATTTTGATTTTAGAAATTCTACAATTCCATCTACGTTTATTATTTCTTCTACTGATTTTCCAGATTCGAGAGCTTTGTAAAACATTTCGTTCAATCTTTTTATAGCTTTCATCATATCGTACTGCTTTTGTGGACTGCAGTAGCTGTCAACTTCGTGGTAAGCGTACTGTATCAAGTAGAAATCTTTAATTATCCTTGCAACTTCTAGCAATAAACGCTGAGATTCTGGTAAAGCATCACTTCCAACCAATTGAACTATTTCTTGCAGATTTGCTTCTTCCTGCAAAACTTCCATCATCCACCTTCTCAACTCAGGCCACTCTTCTGAAACATTATTTTTGAACCAATCGTTCAAGGTGTCTATGTACAAGCTATAACTTATCAGCCAATTTATCGCTGGGAAGTGTCTCCTTCCAGCTAGCTTAGCATCAAGTCCCCAGAAGGCTTTAACGATTCTCAAGGTGTTTTGCGTTACTGGCTCACTGAAATCTCCTCCAGGTGGAGAAACTGCGCCAACTACACTTACACTTCCTATTAATCCTGATAAAGTTTTTACTCTTCCAGCTCTTTCATAGAATTCAGCTAATCTAGAAGCTAGGTATGCTGGATAACCTTCTTCTCCAGGCATCTCCTCAAGTCTACCAGAAATTTCCCTCATAGCTTCAGCCCATCTCGAAGTTGAATCTGCCTGAATTGCCACATCATATCCCATATCTCTGAAGTATTCGGCCATCGTAATTCCAGTATAAACTGATGCTTCTCTCGCAGCTACTGGCATGTTAGATGTGTTTGCAACTAAAACGGTTCTTTCCATCAAAGGTCTTCCTGTTCTAGGATCTTCTAGCTCTGGAAATTCCTCAAGAACTTCTGTCATCTCGTTTCCCCTTTCTCCGCATCCGATGTAAACTATTACATTTGCATCGCTCCACTTAGCTAATTGATGCTGCATCACAGTTTTTCCACTTCCAAACGGTCCTGGAATTGCTGCAGTACCTCCTTTAGCTATTGGGAAAAATGTATCAAATATCCTTTGTCCAGTTATAAGTGGTACTACTGGTGGGAGCTTTTCTAAGTAAGGTCTTGGAATCCTTACTGGCCATTTGTGATATAGTTTCAACTCAGTCTCATCAGCTAGTACTGCTATTGTCTCTTCAACTGTAAAACTTCCTTCGTAGATTTCTCTTATCTCACCGCCTTTTACGTTTGGTGGAACTAATATTCTGTGCTCAACCATTGGACTTTCTTGAACTTTTCCAATTATTTCTCCAGGCTTAACTTTTTCTCCTTTCTTTACTGTTGGTTTAAATTCCCACTTCTTTTTCCTATCCAAAGCAAAAGCTTCAAGTCCTCTTGTTATGAAATCTCCTGCTTTTTCTTTTAGTACTGGTAGAGGTCTCTGAACTCCGTCGTAGATGTTACCTATTAATCCCGGTCCAAGCTCAACGCTTAAAGGCATTCCAGTATTTACAACTTTTTCTCCTGGCTTAATACCAGAAGTATCTTCGTACACTTGGATCAAAACTCTTTCTCCAGCTAATCCAACTACCTCCCCCATTAAACCTTCTTCTCCAACTTTAACAAGATCGTACATTCTAGCTTTTAAACCTTCAGCTACGACGAGTGGGCCTGATATTCTATAAATTTCACCTACTTCCATAGATCAACACCTATCGCCTTTCTTATCTTTTCCCTAATTTCTTCAACAACCTCCTCACTACCACCTACGGCAATAAAAGTTGGCTCAACACTTTCATAAACTTCTCTCTTTAAATAAGTTGGTAACTTTTTCATGAGTTCCTGCTGAACTGCGACGATCCCTATATCTTTTCTATTTAAAAGTTCTCTTATAGCTTCGACAAGCTGTTTCTCATCCTTAACTTCGTATAAGTCGGTAATTCCGGCCAGCATAAATCCTGTTACGAATTCCTGATCTCCAACTACAGCCAACTTCATACGATCACCAACTGACTTTCTATTTCCTCTGTCGGCATATTAAGCCATTTACCCCAGGCAATTATTCTTATGTTATCAACTTCAACTTTTTTCAATACAATGTATTGAAGAACTGGAAGAATGCTTAAAGGATAGTTACTAGCCCTTTTTGCAACCGCTCTTATCCAAGCTCTGTCTATGCTTACTTCAGCTAGAGACAAGCTTCTACTTATTTTTCCTGTAACTTCCCTAAACCAGTAATTTTCCAGAGATTTAACAAATTCTTCAAACGAAAGAGTTACGAGTTTTCTAATCTCATCTTCAGTTAATTCATAACCTCCTGGTATAATTTTATTGAGAATATCTTCCGCTGATATATCTTCAGCTTTCAACCTCAAAATCGTCTTTAAATTTCTAACATCTATTTCCATTCTTATAAAATTGAGAAAGAGGTTCGTTTCAAAATCTTTTGCTTGTATCGATATTAACCTTTTGTAGTAAAGTTTGTACAACTCATCCTCAACAACGTTCATCGGTGTTGAGGCGATCTTTAAAACTACTTCTCCATAAGGAGTAGCTTCAAGTTCTTTAACTATTTCTTCAATATCTTTTGTCAGCAAAGCCTTTAGATGATCTTGATTTAACTCACCAGCTGGAATTAAAGTTTCTTCGATTCTTGACTGTTCGATCTTCGCTGTCTTCCCCCTCAATATATTTATTATATTCCAAACATCCCATCTTTTGAAGTATTCTGAAAGAAGTTCTCTTGCTTCTCCAAAAGAGACTTGTAAAATTTTTTTATAAGTCCTTGCTAGATTTGCGTAGAGGGCATAATCTAAAAGTCTAGGACCAGAATACTTGTAAGCATATTCATCTATTTCTTTTTTGTACTCAAGTTCTTCAAGAAATCTAGTTACTTCATCTAAACTCATGTTCAACAATTTTCTAAAATCTTCTGCTTTCAAAAGTCTACTCTTCATGACTTTCGTCCTTGCAACAATGTAAGCGTAAGCTGTTTTATTTCTAATCATAATTTCACCCAAAAAGGATCTTTGAAACTTCGCTCATTTTTTGTTCGTAAACTCTGCTGAAAAACTGGTCAAAAGTTAAGTTTATTCTTATCTCACCTCTAGGATCTTCAAGTACTACTCCACCTAAACAATCGATGTTGCCGGCAAAAACGACGTTTAACTTTAATTCTTTCAACAAACTTTTAACTATATCTTCATCACCCTTTCTGCAATAGATCTTCATTCCCGCTTTAGCATTTTTACTTATCAAGTTCTTTAGCAATTTTTTCTTGGTTTCAGCATTCATTTCTAGAATTCTTTGTTTTACAATACTAAAAACTTGTTCAACGATCTCTTTTTGCTTGTTTAAGAGTGCTCTCTTCAATTCTAAATTTAAACTTGAAATTTCTTGTCTTCTAAGAGCATCAATCTCTTTTTCAGTATCGCTTCTAGTTTTTTCTAAAATTTTTTTAGCCTCTTCTTTAGCTTCCATCAAAATTTTATTAACTTCAGTTTCAGTTTCTTGCATTATCTTTTTTACAACTTCTTCACCTTTCTTCACAATCTCTTCAAGTACAGGTTCTAGGGGCATCTACTTCACCCATAAGCAAACACTAGTATAAAGCCCATAACTAGACCGAAGATTACGATCGTTTCTGGAATAACTGTGAACAGCAGACCTAGTCCAAAAAATCCCCTATCCTCAGCTGTAGCTCCTACTGCAGCAGCTCCAATTCCACTTTCTCCAAGTCCAGCTCCAATTCCAGCA
>JANXDX010000014.1 GCA_025058735.1 Archaeoglobaceae archaeon
ACTTAGAGATAAGTTCAAAATTGGACTTGTTACCGGTGGAAAAAGTAAAGATCTTGAAAAGTTTGTAAAAGGCGAAATGGATCACCTGATTGGAACTTCTTACTACTATGGAACTCTCGTTAGAGGATTGGATTTACCGGAGAAGGTTAAATATGCGATCTTCGTAGGATGTCCAGTCTTTAAAATTAGATTTGAAGAGATAGATTCAGTTTCTCCTAAAATCCTTAGAATTTTAGCACTTCTCTGCAGAAAAAGACCTGAAATAGAGCCATTTTTAATGAAATTGAATAAAATTGAAGAAGATCTAGAGCTTCAGAAAGAACTGAGGAGAACTTTAAAACTCATAATTGAAAGAGGAGAAATAGATGCGAAAGATGTAGTTGTGAAAAACAGGGAAATAATCTTTCCAGATGTAAGAACATACATACAAGCTTCAGGAAGAACTTCGAGACTTTTTGCCGGTGGAATTACTAAAGGAGCAAGCTTTCTTTTTGAAAAAGATGAAGAAATTCTTAGAGCATTCATAGAGAGGGCAAAATTCTTCGAAATAGAATTCAAAAAGTTTGAAAATGTCGATCTTGAAAAATTGAAGAGAGAAATAGAAGAGAGCAGGGTTGAAAGAAAAGACAGAGAAGAATTCATAAGACCTATCCTCTTCATAGTTGAAAGTCCTACAAAAGCTAAACAGATTTCAAAGTTCTTTGGAAAACCAAGTATAAAAGTTATTGAGGGTGTTGTTGTTTACGAAATACCTATGGAAAAGTACGTTCTACTTACAACGGCAACTTTAGGTCATTTAACAGATCTGATAACAAACAGATCGTTTCACGGCGTTGAAGTTGATGGAAGGTTCGTTCCGATATATGCTTCAATAAAACGTTGTAAGAATTGTGGCAATCAGTTCACTGAAGAGAGAAAAGATTGTCCAAGGTGTGAAAGCTCTGATATAGATGATTCAAAGAAAAGGATCGAATGTTTAAGAAAACTTGCAAAGGATACAGGTTTGATAGTGATCGGTACGGATCCAGATTCAGAAGGAGAAAAGATCGCTTGGGATCTAAGCAACCTTTTAGCTGGGTGTGGAGAAATTAAGAGAGCGGAATTCCATGAAGTAACAAGGAGAGCTATAGTTAAAGCTTTAAATTCCTTGAGAGATGTAAGAGAAAGCTTAGTTAAAGCTCAAGTTGCGAGAAGGATAGAGGATAGATGGATAGGTTTTGTATTGAGTCAAAAACTCTGGGGAGTTTTTGGAAACAGAAACCTATCTGCTGGAAGAGCTCAGACACCCGTTCTTGGTTGGGTTATAGGTAGATACAAAGAATCAAGAAAGAAAAAAACTATTGCTTTAATAAAAAATTTCGATTTAATTTTAGAATATGATAAAAAAGAATTTGAAATAGAAATAAATCTCATCAATGAAAAAATTGAAAAGAGAACACCCCTTCCACCGTACACAACTGATGCTATGCTTAAGGATGCAAATTCTATACTAAAACTTTCAGTTACAGAAACAATGAAAACTGCTCAAGAACTGTTTGAACTGGGTTTGATAACTTATCATAGAACAGATTCTACGAAGGTAAGTGATGTTGGGCTTAGAATTGCAAAGGATTATTTAGGAGATGATTTTTTTGCTAGAGAATGGACTTCAGAGGGTGCACATGAATGTATAAGACCAACAAGACCTATAGATAAAGAAACGCTACAAAGACTTATTGAGGAAGGGATTTTACCTATCGAAAGACTATCTTGGAGACACTATACTCTTTACGACTTAATATTCAGAAGATTTATGGCTTCCCAGTGCAAACCATTCGAAGTTAAAACAAAAACTTACGAAATAACCTTTGATGGGAAAAAACTAGTAGATGAAAGAGTTGTGAGTGCAAGAGGAAAAGCTTATGAGCTTTATAAATCTGTATGGGTCAGATCTGAGCTTCCAATTGGAAAGTTCAAAGTTCATGCTGACGTTAAGAAAATTCAAAGTATCCCACTGTTTAGTCAATCCGACGTAATAAGTTTGATGAAAGAGAAAGGAATTGGGAGACCTTCCACTTATGCTACAATATTGGATAAACTTTTCATGAGAGGTTATGTTATTGAAAAAGGAAGAAAACTGATACCAACGAAACTTGGTATAACTGTTTACGATTATCTAGAAAGAAACTATTGGAAGTTTGTAAACGAAGAGAGAACAAGATCTTTGGAAGAAAAAATGGATACAATAGAAAAAGGTTACCTCGATCTGAACGTTGCTCTAAAAGAACTTTACGATGAAGTTAGGCAGATAGGATGAAGGGAGAAGGTGCAATAATTTCCGCTGCAATAATGATGAGTACTGTATCGATTTTTGTCAGAGAAATTGAAGGGAATGCTTTAAGTGTAGCTTTTGTAAGATTTTCTTCTGCTTCAGCTTTTCTTTTAGCATTCATAATTCTGATGAAAATAAGGGTGAAGTTTAGTAAGATACTAGTCATTTTAGCTTCTCTAAACACTTTAACTGTTTCCTGTTACATTTATGCAATACAGAATTTAGAAGTAGCAACCGCAGCTTTACTACTCTACATGGCACCAGTTTATGTTTTACTGATCTCGTTTTTAATCGGAGAAAAAGTCGAAAGAAGAAGTATTTTAGCTATAGTTTTTGGCCTTCTTGGACTTTATTTGATGCTTTCTCCGTACCCAAAACTTGAATTTTCAATAATTGTCGCAGTCTTTTCGGGTCTTTTTTACGCCTTAGTTTTCATAATTACAAAGAAGGCTAGAGAGTCTCATGATCCGATAGAAATATCTACTTTCAACGTTCTACTCGGAGCAATCTTACTTCTACCATTTTTCTTATACGATCCAGTTTCTGCTGAAGTACTGGTGGTTATAGCGATAGGATTGATACCTACAGCTTTACCTTTTACACTCTTTGCTTATGGGATAAAGTATGTAAAAGTTCAAAGAGCTCCAATAATTTCCCTTATAGAACCTGTCTCTGCAGCATTCATCGGTTACATTTATTTTGGTGAAATACTTTCAGTAATACAGCTATTTGGAGCTGTTTTAGTATTGTTTAGCATATTTTTAACTTCTTCGTAAATCCAGTTTTGTACTCGTTTTTAAGCTCTTTCAAGATTTTTTAAAATTTATAAATTATTATATTAATTTTTTCATAAAATATAGAAATTTCATATATTTTATAGTTAAACAATAAAAATTTTCAATAAAAATCGAGTAACCGATTTTAACAAGAAGTCGTACGATCTTTTGTGGAATTTAACCCCTTCGCTAAAAAGTACAGAAAAGGGATGAAAAGAGTAGCTCTACTTTACCCTAACAAATATGTCGGAATGGTCTCAAACGTAGGTTTGCAGAACATTTATGCTTCAATAAACAAGATAGATGACGCAATTTGCGAAAGATTTTGCTTAGATGTCTTTGATGGTTTAAGGAGTGTTGAAACTGCAACCCCTTTGAACGAATTTGATCTACTTCTAGTAAGTTTCCAGTATGAAATGGACTACTTTGCTGCAGTAGAAATAGCTAAAAAGTTCAAAGGTTTGAAGATAGCCGGTGGTCCTTGTGTAATGGAGAATCCAGAACCAATAAAAAAGTACTTCGATGCTTTTTTTATAGGAGAGGTCGAAAATAGTTTAGCAGACATCGTTAAAGCTAAAAGTGTTGAAGAACTTAGCGGTATTCCAGGTATTTATACAAAAAAGGAAGATAGAGTTAAAAGAGTATATGTAAAGATTGAGAAACATATTGAAAAAGAAATAATAGCAGATGGAGCTTTTGGAAGATGTTTTCTGATTGAAATTGGGAGGGGATGTATAAGAAAGTGTAGATTTTGTATAGTTAGGCAGATATACTCTCCTCCTAGATGGAGAAAGATTGAAGATTTACCTGAGAAACTAGATTCTGAAAAGATAGCTATAATAGCTCCATCTCCAACGGACCATCCTAGAATTTTAGATCTGATACAGAACTTTGCAGAAAAGGGTTACAAGATCTCTTTATCTTCAGTAAGGGCTGATTCTCTAAATGATGAACTTGCAGAAATTTTGAGTAAAAGTACAAGATCGATAACTCTAGCTCCAGAAACTGCATCTCAAAAACTTTTAGATGTTGTAAATAAGGGTTTAACTGATGAAGACATCATTGAAGCTGCAAAAGTGGCTGAAAACAGGTTTGAAAAGATAAAATTATATTATTTGATCGGCCTACCAAACGAAACTTTGGAAGATGTGAAAAAGATAGTTGAACAGGTGATGAATGTAAAAAAATTTGTAAAAAAAGTTGAAATTTCTGTTAATCCACTGGTTCCAAAACCACATACGCCTTTTCAATGGTTACCTTTCGGTGGAACGAGTGGAGTTGCAGAGCTTAAGAAAAAAGCTAATTTTATAATAAAAGAATGTAAAAAAAGTGGAATAGATGTAGAAGTTGGAAACATTAAAGAATTTGCAATTCAAACAATCCTATCTAGAGGAGATGAAAGTGTTTCGAAAATTTTTGAAGGAGGAAGATTTAAAGAATTCGATCGATTTTTGAATTCGATCGACGTTGACTCAGAGCTACCTTGGGATTTTATAGATCATGGTTATTCGAAACAAAGATTGAAAAAGGAGTTCTTTGAAGTGATCGAAAACTTTTAATAGCTAACAACTCAAGTTTAATTGCTCACACCGACCCAAGCAGTGAAGCGTGGCGAGCGGTGAAGGTACGGTTCCCATATATTACAAAGTGAAAAGTTTATACTTTGTATCTGGATTTTGCAATTCAAAAATTATTCTAGAAACTATAACTTTTTCTGGCTGAACACCTCTTACTCTGTTTGTCACATCTTGGAAACTTTCAAAGGGTTTTTTCTTTCTTTCCTCAATTATAGTCCACATAGTTCTTTTTCCAATTTTTGGCAAAAGTTCTAGTTGATGCATTTTAGTCGTGATAGATTCTGCTTTGTTGAAAAAATCTACAAATCTCTTTTCTTGATTTTTTACAATTTGTTCTAAAACATATGGAAGCTCGGCTTTAGCTGATGGTGTCAGTTCGTCGTATCTAAGTTTCCTCTTTATCTTAAACACAACGTCCCTCTCACCTTTGCCTATGTAAAGCTTATCTCCAACGAGGGGTGATTCACCTTTTTTTATGCTAACTTCAAGTAGCGTAAAATACTTTTCGCCTACAACTTGTGCTAGCGGTTCTCTTTTATGAATAGGTCTTTTATCATCAGCATGTCCATACGGTAAAAAGTCTAATACGTACGCATAATCTTCATACTTTTCTTTCAACTCAGCCCCCTCTTCAGGCTTCATAGTTTTAATTAAAATATCAAATTTATAGTTTTTATCACTTTTATTCTCTGTATCTAGATATGATCTCGAGAATTTCTTCGATCTCTTCTGGCTTTAAGTTTACTTCTTCTTTTGCGTAAACAATTCTAATTTCATCTGGAACTCTTGGTAGTATGTCTACAAGTTTAACTGCAATTTCTCTTTTTTTAACTTGAGGTAACTTCATCAACTCGTTTACTAATTCTCTAGCTTTATCTGCCGGAAGTTTTGCAAAGTTTCTAAGATGTCTCAACGCTTTTCTAGTTTCAAAACTCAGTTCCGCTACTTCTTGTCTCTTTTGAACAATTTTTTCAACAATTTCTTTAGCTTCTGACACGGTTATGTATTCAAACTCTTTAACTTCCTTGAACATTTCCACCACGCTTTAAATGCTCAGGACGGACAAAAAATTGCTTCTTCAGATCTCCATCTTTTATCTCTAATATAAAAGCTCTACCCCTCTTCCCCACTATTATCCCAGTTCTTCCTTGATATCTTGGATGTGGCATACCTTTATGACTAGCCGGCTCTATGTCTATATGAACAGTTTCTCCGATCTCAAAACTCTGTAAGAATTTAGATATCTTTATACCTTTTTCTCTAATTTTTTTCTTCAATTTTCTTCCAGATTTAAATCTAAGACCGTGAGACTTCCAGCCCATTTCGATCCCTTCAAAAATTAAGCAGACTACTTTTAAGTCTTTCTAATCAAGTTTTAATTATATTAATTAAATATAAAAATTATCTATTCTTTGTCGATAGAACGATCATAATTAAACCTATAACGTGTGCTAAAAAGCACAAAATACAGAAGTAAGAAAATACGATCGATATAACTAAAAGAATTGCAATTCCAAGAATTCCAAGAAGTTGCCAAAAAATTCTAATTTTTTCTAACTTAAAAGCTAGAGGTGTTGACAAAAACCATAAAAGACCTAAAATGGCTGGTATTTTTTCATCAAATGGCAGAAAAACACAATATTCTCCAAAACAACCATGTATTAACAAGAATGTAGAGTCAGCTATTCCCAGCAATGCAAGAGATAACACGAGTTTCACAGTAGATCTTTGAGTAAGATTTTTTAATTTTTTTTGAACTTGTACCATGGATTTGATATGCAAATTCGTCTATAAAAATGGTAAAGAGTTTGGAGAAAGCATAGATGTCTACGGAAACTACTTGATCGTTAAAGTTTCTGCAGACTTCATAGCAGTTCCAAGGGTATGTATAAAGAAAGTAGAGGAAGATAAAATTCACATCGAAGATTTTGATGAGAAAATCGCTAGAGATGTGGGTAGAAGGTGGATCGAAGAGAAATCAAAACCAGTAAGCTTAGAAGAATTGAAAAGATATGGTTTTGGAGAAGAATGAGTATAAACAGGTAATAATTGTTAGAGAAGATTTAAAACTTTCTAGAGGAAAATTAGCTGTACAAGTTGGACATGCTGCAATTATAGGTTTTTTGAAAGCTAAAAACGATGTTAGAGACAGATGGCTTAGAGAAGGACAGAAAAAAATAATTTTAAAAGTTAAAAACCTTGAAGAGCTCCTTTCAATAAAAAGTAAAGCAGAATCTCTTGATTTACCTACGGATGTAGTAATAGATGCAGGTTTAACTGAAGTTCTTCCTGGAACTATAACTGCAGTAGTTATAGGACCAGAGGAGGCTAAAAAGATAGACAAGGTGACAGGAAGTTTACCACTACTTTAAATATAAAATATTTAAATTTATATTAGATTACTGTGTAAGCTTTTTAGTCAAAACACATTTGTTTGTTTTTTAGTAGCTTTGTATTTTTACAGTTCACGCAATCGGTTCAAGTAGCTTTGATTTAAATAAAAATGTTATTTTAATAATTTATGTTTATTTAATTTAATAGCAATAGCTTAAATAGTTTTTCTTCGAACTTGATCGATGGATTTCAAAAGATTACCAACTGTGCTGACAGCTGAAGAGTTGATCGATAAAATGTTCAAAAAGGCATCGAAGGTTGGAGGTAGAGATTTAAAAGATAGGACCATAAACAAGCTTTCAACAATTTCTAATACAACTCATGACTATTTTCAGAGAATTCTGAAAGAACATCCGGAATACGAGAAATTACCAGATTTTTATAGAGAAATGGTCGACATCTTAGTTGGAGTTGCAAGATTGAAAAAAGCATTAGCATCTCTACTTTGGGCAGACAAAATGATACAGAAAGTTGTATCTAAAAGCATAGCTGAAACTAAAAGGGGAAACGATCCTCACAAGATTTTAAAAAGTACCTATGGAAGGATAGCTTCGATAATCGATCAAATAGACGAACAGCTTCAACTACTTAACTATGCGAAGAACAGGTTAAAAGAGATCCCATCTCTCAGAGATATTCCTACGGTAGTTGTTGCAGGTTATCCAAACGTTGGCAAATCAAGCTTTGTTGCAGCAGTATCTACAGCAAAACCTGAGATAGCTAGTTATCCTTTTACGACAAAAGAGATCAAAGTTGGTATAGCTAGAATAAATGGAAAAGAAATTCAAATTTTAGATACACCTGGCCTGCTTGACAGACCTTTAAGTGAGAAGAGTGAAATAGAATTGAAAGCTATACTTTGTCTACAGTATTTAGCAGATCTGATAGTTTTTATAATCGATCCAACTGAAACCTGTGGCTATTCACTTGAAAATCAACTTTCTCTTTTAAACGAGGTAAAAAACATGTTTAAAAAACCAATAATAGAAGTTTACAGCAAATCTGACATGCATAACTTTCAAGATAGGTTAACTTTTTCTGCAAAAACTGGAGAAGGGATAAAAGAAATAATGGATGAAATTGCAAAAAAAATTAAGAACAAACGTCAACAGTAATAGCTTTTTCTGGACACACTTCTACACATGAACAACACTCTTGGCAATCTGCTGGTCTTACTGGTTCAGATTTTCCATCGTTATCGAATTCGAAAACAGCTCCTGGACAAACAGATATGCATTCCCCACAGCCGTTACATTTTTCTTTGTCAACTGTAATCACAACCATTTTGTCACCTCCAGAACAGAAAAATCTTCAACTCGTATATAACGTTTTTCCTTTGTAACAACTGACAATGATAACTGAGTTTAAGTTAAACTTTTTAATATTTTATTATATATTTTCAATATAATTATTTAATAAATTAAATAAGTTTTTAACATCAGTAAAATTATGCAAAACACACTAGATATAAGACACAGCTTGTAAAAGATCTTTATCGTTTTCTCTACATCTTTCAATTCAGGTTCTCTACCTCCAGGAATTACGTAGTATCCTGGTTTTTCCAATTTAACTCCAAGAACATACGCCATAGCAGCCATGCTGCAGCCATTTATTTTTGGGTTGTACTTTAAAGCAAAAGATGCGCTCCCTCTTCTCATCATCTCATAAAAAATCAATGAAATTCTAGCTGGAATAAAGTTCAAAACGTCATCTAACCTTGCGGCAAATTTTCCAAATTTTTCATATTTTCCTTTTCTGTAACCTATCATAGCATCGCATATATTTACAGCTTTGTAGACCATAGCTCCAACAATTCCAAAGATCGAGTAGTAGAAGAGAGGTGAAAAGAAGCCATCTACAAAGTTTTCTGAAGTAGATTCTATTACTGCTGAACATCTTTGGGGATAATTTAACTTAGATACATCTCTGCTAACGATCTTCTGCACTTCCTCAACTTTCATATCTGGTAAACATCTTTTAACATGATCAACCATGCTTTTAATTGAGATGGACGAGAAAAGCAAGTAGATTTCCCAAACCGGGAATGGGATCAGAGCTAAGATAGTAGCAAAGGTTATGCAGGAAGTTGTACACAAAAATCCCCAAAAAAAGTTCAGTTTTCCAAGATCGAATTTGTCAAAAAATTGAACTATTTTTCCAAACCAATAAACAGGATGTACTTTAAGTGGAGGTTCACCAAAGATTAGGTCTAGTAGTAGAGCTGTAATAAATATCAGTACTTCCATCCACTATGCTTGCTTGCTATTTTTTAACTTTTTCCATTCGTTAAACTCGCCAGAGATTTTTTATTTTAATATAAATTATATATATTATAATTTTTAAAATATAATTTTTAAAATTTTTAATCTTTTCTCAACACTTTTCCAAGCGCTTCACTGCAGTTTTTAGCCTCTTCACCTCTAATATAAACTTCTTTTGGAAAAATTGCCTTGAAATCTTCGTATGGTGTCCAGTTGCATTTACTGTGAAGTTTTGATGCTTTTATAGTCTCTACATCTTTCAGATCAAAAACAGCAAAGTTTGCAAATTTTCCAACTTCTATTTCTCCATACTTTTCAAATCCAAAAATTTTTGCAGGATTTTTTACAAACTTTTCAACGAGAGTCTCTAACTTTATAAAACCGACGCTTGCTAAATAAATAAACATTGGATAAGTAGTTTCAACACCAGGAAAACCTGCTGCACCGTCTAATTTTTCCTCCACTGTGTGAGGTGCATGATCTGATGCCAAAACATCTATTTCTTCAAAATTTTTAAGAAGCCAGGAAGAATCTTCTTTAGATCTTAAAGGTGGATTTACGTTTACCATGTTTCCCAACTTCCAACGATCTTCGATGCTGAGTAGAAGATGGTGAGGAGAAACTTCAAAAGTTGAATCGCTTCTACTTAAAATTTCTGCAGCTTCTCTAGTAGATATGTGACAGAAGTGAAACTTTCCAATCTCTAAACACTTTTTTACTGCAACTATTTCAGCCTCTCTTTTTCTAAAAAGGAAGTTTGGATGGCCGATTTCTACGAATTCAGGATCTTCTGCATGTAAAGTTACTTTGTGTTTGATAGACTTCAGATCATCGTAACTCATTTGAAGCTCCTCATTAAAACTCTGTAAAAAAACCTCTCCTACAGCTGGTAAATGGTATTTTTCTTTTACTTTTTCCACTATTTCGTTGATCTTTGTAACGTTTTTTTTCGTAAGCGCTAAATTTAAGGAATAATCTACAAAACTTCTCTTTTCAGCTATCTTCATCCTTCTATTGTATTCTTCAAAGTCGTCAACCAATGGTTTAGTGTTCGGTTGATCAATCACTAAACAAACTCCCCCATGTAAAGCTGATAAACTTCCAGTTTCTATCGTCTCTTTATGTTTTTCTTCAAAATCTCTGAAGTGGACATGAACATCTATTGCTGCAGGTAAAATCAATCCTTTAACTTCTTTACCTTTAACTAATTTACTCAACCTTTTTATTACACCGTTTTCAACTTCTATTCCTGCTTCAACTATTTTATTCTTGAAAAATATTTTTCCTCTGATCATTTAGAAGTTTTTCAAACATTTCCTTTGCAGCCTTGACTCTTTCAGCATTACTTCCAGAAAACTTTATCTGTACATGACCTGCTTTCGGATAAGAACCTATAAAAACATCGGGAAATTCTGAAACTACTCTGTTCAACTTATCTAGTATTTCCGACTCGTATCCAACTACTCTGCAAACCTCTTCATAGAAATCTAGTTTTTCAAACCTAGTCAAAATTTTTTCAAAAGTGTTTTCCATCTCAGCTGGAACACCTGGCATTACTGCTATTTTTCCTATTATATAAGCGGGAGCAGCTCCTACATCATTCCAAACTATTTCTGCACCTTCAGGAACTGAAGAAATCTTCCTTAAAGCATTTTCATTCTTTGTAAAATTACTTAACCATTCGTATACTTTTTTGTTGATCACTAGTTTGACTTTAAAGACCTTTGCAATAGCTTCACTCGTAACATCGTCGTGAGTAGCTCCAAGGCCACCTGTTACCAATACAAAATCTGCTTTATTCATGGCTTCGGTTACTTCCGAGGCTATGTCTTCTACGTTGTCTGGAACAACTATTATTCTTATCACTTTATGACCTATTTTTGTCAATCTTTTTGCCATGTAGCTAGCGTTCGTGTTTACTGTATCTCCGCTTAGCAATTCGTTACCAACAGAAATTATTATGAAGTTCATAACTCTCTTCTATATAACCTTCCTTGCAAGCCGTGGAATATGGAGTAACCTTCTGCAAACTTTTGATCAATCATCAAACTATCAAAAGAAGACAACTCTTTACTGTAAAGAGCGTTTTCAGAATATCTTGCAACAGGAGTTGCACATCCTCTGTACAATTTAACTTTTACCCATCCAGTAACTCTTTCTTGAGTTTTGTCTATGAAAGCATTCAGCGCATCGAACAAAGGATCGTTTACAAGTCCAGCGTAAACTAATTCACTCCACTCTTCTTCAACAAGTTTCTTGAACTTCAACTCTCTTCTACTCAAAACTAATTTTTCCAAGTCTTTGTGAGCTAAGAGTAAAACTGTTGCTGCTGGATGTTCGTAGTTTTCTCTAGTTTTCAGTCCTAGAACTCTATCTTCTATCATGTCTGTCCTTCCAATGCCATGTTCTCCTGCTATAGCATTTAATTTTGATATCAACTCAAAACCTTCGAGTTTTTCATCGTTCAATGCTATTGGAATTCCTTTTTCAAAATCTATTTTTATTATTTCAGGTTCCTTAGAAACTTTCTCCGGATCTTTAGTCCACTCGTATATATCTTCATTTGGAATAAAAGTTGGGTCCTCTAAACTTCCACCTTCTATACTTCTGCTCCACAAGTTCTCATCTATACTGTATGGTTTCTCCTTCGTAACTTTTACTTCTATTCCATGCTTTTTAGCGTACTCTATTTCCCATTCTCTAGTTAGATTTAACTCTCTTATTGGAGCGATTACTTTAAAATTGTATTGTCTAAAAATGTTATCAAATCTTAACTGATCATTTCCCTTTCCTGTACAACCATGTGCTACAGCATTAGCTTTCTCAATTTTTGCAATCTCTACAACTTTTTTTGCAATTATAGGCCTTGCCATAGCAGTGCCAAGAACATAACCTTCGTATTCAGCGTTGGCTTTTATTGCCATAAAAATAAAATCTACAAATTCTTTTCTAGCATCAACCGTATAATGTTTGTCAGCGTACTTTCTTCCTCTTTCTTCAGCTCTTTTTATCTCTTCTCTTGGTTGACCAACGTCCACTGTAACTGTTATTACTTCTTTGAAACCATACTTTTCTCTAAGCAAAGGTATGCAAACAGTAGTATCTAATCCTCCAGAATAAGCTAAAACGACTTTCATAAGTTATACTTAGCTATATTTTCGTTTGCCATTTTTTGCAAAATGTCTAAGATTTCTTTTCCTCTTGGATGCTCAAACAGATGGCTGAATCTACGTTGCATTTTTAAATATTCTATTACTGGTTTTTTCTCTTTTATTTTCCTGACTGTAACTAGTTTCCCATCTACAAATTCTACTATTGGGTAAAGACCGGTTTCTATAGCTAGTCTAGCTACCTCTATGCTTTTGCTACCATCAACTCCCCATCCAGTAACGCAAGTGCAATGAATTTGAATGTAAGAAAATCCTTCTATGCTTGCAGCTTTTTTAACCTTTCTCCTTATATCTGCAGGTATTGCACAAGATGAAGTTGCTACGTATGGGCATCCATGCGCTAGAGCAAATGCTACCATGTCTTTCTTTTTTCCAACCTTTCCTGGCAAAACTTTTCCTACAGGAGTTGTTTTTGTAGCTTCTCCTGGAGGAGTTAGAGCACTTTGTTGGTGGCCAGTGTTTTGATATGCTTCGTTGTCTAAACAGATGTATATTATGTCATGATTTCTATCCATGGCTCCGCTCAAGCATCCTATTCCTATATCAGCTGTAGCTCCGTCTCCTGCTAAAACAATAGCTTTTCCTTCATCTTTTCTTCCCAAAGCTCTCAATGCAGCATCAATTCCAGCTGCTACTGCTGCTGCATTTTCAAAAGTTGAATGTATATATGGAACTCCCCAAGCATTTCTTCCATATTGTGAACTTACAATTTCTAAACATCCAGTAGGATTTGCAACAAAGCATTTTCCCTCTAAGGCTTTCAAAACATTTTTTACAGCGATCATCAATCCACATCCAGGGCAAGCTCCATGTCCACTACCTATGAACTTCAAGGTATCACCTCCTCAAATTCCTTATATCCTTTAAAAGCCCATCCAGGTTTTTCTTTGTTATGGGCTACATTTCTTATTATTGAAGCCAAAAAGTCTTTAGATGTATCTCTTCCACCTAATCCTACTATATAAGAATAAAATTCTACACTTCTTCCAAAGAGTGCAGCCTTTAGGTCTATCGACAAAGGCCCCTCATAACCAAAACTTACAGATCTATCAAGAACTATTATTTTTTCAGAGCTTCCAAGTTCTTTCTGAACATCTTCAACTGGAAATGGTCTATAGGTTCTAATTTTCACAAGTCCAACATCTAAGCCTTCACTTCTTAATTCTTTTACAACTTTTCTCAAAGGAGCAACGATCGACCCCATAGCAACTACCATTATTCTGCTGTTAGGATAATCTACTGCTAAATGTTCTCCCCAATCTCTTCCACTAACTTCAGCCCATTCCCTGAAAACTTTCCTCATGATCTCTTTAGCTCTAAGCATTGCGTTCTGCATAGCCACTCTGAATTCCATATAAAATGGAGGGGGAGCGTAGCAACCCATTGCAATAGGTTTTTTTGTTGTTAAATAATATTCTGGCTTGTAAGGTGGTAGAAAACTGTCCACAGTCTCTTGTTCTAATAGATCAATAGGTTCGTAAGCGTGAGTTAATTTGAATCCATCCATGCAGATCATAAAAGGTAAGAGGACTTTTTTATCCTCAGCAATCTTATAAGCTTGAGGTATCATGTCGTGTACTTCTTGATTGTTTTCGACGTGAACTTGAATAATTCCAGCATCTCTTAAAACCATGAAGTCTTGATGATCATTCCAAATGCTTAAAGGAGCAGAAAGTGCTCTGTTTGTGTTTACTAGAACTATTGGTAATCTTAACCCTGCAGCATTGAACAAAATCTCGCTCATCAAAATCAACCCCTGACTGCACGTTGCAGTAAAAACTCTCGCTCCTGCAGCCGAAGCTCCTACTAAAATGCTTGCAGCTCCAAACTCTGATTCTGCGGTAATGTATTCACAGTTTTCAAGTTCGCCATCTGCATACATTTGAGCTAAATTTTCCACGATCTCAGTTTGTGGGGTAATTGGATAAGCACAAATCACACTCGGTCTACAGAGTTTAACTGAATAAGCTACAGCATAGAATCCTCTAACAACCTTTTTCATACTTTCACCTGAAAAATTCTTTCAATTCCATCTTTATAGCTCCGAAGTTGCAGACTGAAGCGCAAACTCCACATCCCTTACAATAATAGTAATTCACCACAGCATATTTTTCTTTTCCAGATTCTTTAACTTCTATACAATCCTCTGGACAGTATTGTTCACAGACTTTACATCCCGTACATTTTTCTTTATCTACTACAGCAAAATGCGTTCCCCAGTCACCAGTTTTTAAATTTAAAGATTGTAGAGGTGGGGAAGATGCGCCAAAATAAATTTTCAGTTTCATCTACAAACCTCCATCATATATCTATAAGCTTTTTCAGCCAGTTTGGCATTTTTTTCAGAAATTTTATCATCTTCAAACCACTCTTTTACAGTTTCTACGACAGTCTCTAATTTAAAAAGCCTAGTAGCTCCAGCAAAAGCTCCAACCATTGCTGTATTTGTTATTGGTCTACCAAGTATCTCTATCGCCATCTTTGTTGCATTTATCGTTGTAACTTTGACGTTTAGTTTTTCTGCTCCAAGTTCAGTTTTTAGCTCATCACTTTTTTTTGGATGATTTGCTATGACCATTCCTCCATTTTTAATTCCAGCTAAAATGTTTACAGTCTCTATAACTGTTGGATCGAGCAAAACAACGTAATCTGGATTGTAAACTTCATCTCTTTCAGCTATTGGTTCATCTGCTATTCTTAGAAAAGAAACTACAGGGGTTCCCCTTTTTTCTGCACCAAACATTGGAAATGATAGTGTATAATAACCCTCTTTGAATCCTACAACCGCTAAAATATCTGCCGCAGTCACTACTCCTTGACCTCCTCTTCCATGAAAACGAACTTCGATCAACATATTTTTTGTTTCTTACATTAGGTAAAAATAAGTTTTGATTTTGATCTTTACAATCAAATTTTTAAATTATTAATAGTTAATAATATAAAACTTGAAATATCTAGTAAAGCGTTGTAAGTGTAGAAACTGGTATCGGAAGCTGATTACTTTGAAGAGAGAAAATAAAGGATAGTTTTTAGGTTTTTAGAGAATAAATAGATGTAAAAAACTGGTCATCGTAGACGAGTTGTGTGAAGTTTTGAATTAAAAATATTTAATAAATTAATTTATTTTTATTTGATAAATTCTTTTGAATTTATTATTTTTGCATTGAAAACATTTTTCATGTGTCTGATCGCATACTCCTGCTCATAGTTGCTTAGAGCTTTAGTACAATCTTCTAAAATTACAACTTCGTATCCAAGCTGTTTAGCATCAGCTGCTGTGTGTAAAACACATATGTTAGTTACTACACCACAAACGTATATCTTTTTGACTTTAAGTTCTCTTAAAATTAAGTCAAGGTCTGTAGCAAAGAATGCTGAATACCTTCTTTTTTTTACAAAATAGTCTGAAACTTTTGCTCCTAGCTCATCTATTATCTCTGCTCCCCAAGTGTTTGCTAAGCAATGTTTTGGCCAAATCTTGAACTCTGGATCATCTTCTCTATGCCAATCCTGGGTAAAAATTACTGTCATCTTCTTTCTAGCTTCATTGACAACTTTGCTTGTCGAATCAAATATTTCTTCTACTCTTGGAACATAAAGAGCACCTTTTTCATAACAGAAATCTTTTTGCATATCTATCACAAGTAAAGCTTCCATAAAGGAGGATCTGGTTGAAGATATATTTTTTTGCTAAGCATAATGATTTAAAATAATATAATAAATATATTTATTTTTAAACATAATTCGAAATTCGAACAAAAATGATTTATAGTTCTATAAAACAAAGAACACAGGTGATAACATGGAAGTTGGCTCTTTGTTAGTACTTTCTGCGATTGGAGTATATTTTCATGCGATTTTCGTAAGTATAACGTTGGGAGTTCCAATATTAATAATGATGTTATTGTTGAAATATAATAAAACAGGAGACCAAGACTACTTAAAAGCTGCAAAGCTTATGACTGCTGTACTTGCAGTGAACTTTGCACTTGGAGCAATAACAGGCACTCTTGTTGAATTTGGCTTAGTCCAAGCATGGCCTGGAACTATTTTAGCTATTGCCAGTTTTGCTTTTGTTCCACTTGCATTAGAACTCATAGCTTTTGCAAACGAAATTGCCCTTTTAGTTCTTTTCATAGTCACGTTAGGTAGAATTAAGCCCATGACGAGCTTTGTAATCTTAGCACTCTACTGGATATTTGCAGTTTTTTCTGGAGTCTTAATTACTGCAGTGAACTCATGGCTAATTGCGCCATGGGGTACCGGTGGAATAGCAAAAGCTCTGTACCCATTTATGCCAGAATTTGGTCCAATGTCAACTGATCTAGAAAAAATTGTAGCTTTAAAAATCATCGCCATAACTTCTGGTCTTCCTTTGCAAGCTATAATTCAAAACCCTGGAGTAGCTGAAAAAGTTGGACTGATCTTATTAGACCCATTTGTAGCTTTTACGAGTCCTTTAGCAATTGTTTCAATTCTACACAACATCTTTGCAGCTTTTCTCGTGGGTACATCTATAGTACTCGTTTTCTATGCTTTTAGATACTACTTTAGCAAAGAAGAAAGACATCTAAAGGTTTTGAAAATTACAGCTGGTGTAACTTTTATTCTATTCCTTATCCAGCCAACAGTCTTTGGTCATTTCATGGGGGAAAGTGTTGCAAATTACAATCCAACGAAGTTTGCAATGATGGAAAATGCTGTTAAAACTCACTACAATCCGATAGTAGCTTTTCTAGCTTACGGTGATCCATCTAAACCTATTCTTGGATTTGATGAGTTTGAAAAGAGTTGTAATTTACTAGGAACAACTAAAGTTGGAGATTTAGCAAAGTTAGCGGGTTTAACAAAAGATGAACTATCTTTAATCGCCAAAGAGATTGGTGCACCTTTAGATCCTAGAAAACTAGATGTTGTATGGAATACGGAAGTTAGACAGTTATGCTATTCAGACCTTGAAAAAGCTATGAAAAGGATCACCACTGTGCATGCAAGCTACTATACTAAGATATCTTTCGGAATTCTTGGCTTTGTATCAGCTATAGCTCTTTTCCTACACTTCAAGTCATCATCTATATCTAACATAGTAAAAAGAGTTCTTGGCGAAAAAGCAATAGTAGTTCTTTCTCTACTGATCTTCTTAGGCTCGGTCATCCCATCGGTATTTGGTTGGTACGTTAGAGAAGTTGGTAGAAAACCTTGGACAGTTTATGGCCTTTTGTATCCAGAAGAACTTGTAACAGTTGTAGGATATGCGAGAACGACAGAGTTTGCAGCTTTTATGATTTTTGTAGTTTCTTTGATCGCGATCTTTGGAATCTTTGCAATGTATCTGATTGCAAAAAGGTATGAAAGGTGATGGAGATGAGTGATGTAGGATTTCTTGGTCTTGGTATTTCAGTTCTTATCCACGTGCTCTTCGTCACCATAACGATGGGAGTCGGATGGATAACAGCTTTCTCACGTTATATAGCGTACCGTAAAAACGATGTATCACTTGAAAAATTTGCAAGGAGAACGTTTAGAGTACTAGTTGTGTTTGAACTTTTCTCGGGTGTTTGGGGAACTATAATAACAGTTTTTCTTGCTGGTTTCTTCCCTACTTTGACAGCATTAGCGACGAACGTTCTCTTTGCACCACTCCTGATTGCTCTGATCTCTATAATGATTAGACTTCCAAGTATCGGAATCTTCTGGTACACTTGGGACAAAATCCATCCAAGGATCCATAGTACTATAGGTTTTATCATGGCAATATCTGGATTTACAATACCGTTCGGTTTTAGAGCTATATTTTCAGAGATCACAGCTCCAACAGCGATTGCAGAATTCGTTGCAAAAGGATTTGCTACAGCTTTTGCAAGTTATTCAAGCATAGTTTTCTGGCTACTCTATCTACATACTGTTTTTGCAGCTCTCTCTGTTGGAGGTTTCGTAGTTGCATTCATATCTTCGCTTGATAAAGATTTAAACGGTATAAAAATAGGTAATCGATACGGATTATACTTCTTAATAGCTCAAGTTCCAATTGGATTGTTCTACTGGCTTTCGTTGAGGGACTTTTCATACTACATGTTTGATAAAATAACTTTTGGAAGCTTTTTACCAATTCTAGCTCTAAAGATTACAGTTGCTCTAGTACTTTTAATAATTGCAGTAATTGCAATTTCTGCAAAAGATAAAATCAAGTATCAATATCCAGTAATTTTATCTTTGTTAGTCGTTTTTCTCGGTGAACTCATGAACAGCGGTGCTAGATATCCGTATATGGTGATCCTTGGTAAAGAAGGAATTCACTTCTCAAACTTTTTAAACTTTTACATAGAAATACCAATGACTGCTGTATTCGTAATTCTAGCGTTTTTAGTAGTTAGCATTATAATTTTCTCTGCAGCACTTTTCTATACGGTGTTTAAGAGGTACCTTTTAGAGTTTCCTGAATAATTTTTAAATATATTTTAAATATTATTAAATTTTTATATATAAGGGAGACCACCTTCATAGCTCGGAGCTACTCGTCATAGCTAGTGGTCTGAGCCTGCATTTCAAGTTGTTACAAGTTTTTAGATTTGTGCGCTGATTTTCAACTAACTGAAACTATAAAAATAAGATAATTATTTTGTTTAAATTTAGTATCTACAAGTCTGCAAGTCCAAAAGCTCCACCTATTATTCCTAAAATGAATCCAACAAGGAATCCTCCTCCAATAAAAAGACTCAATGTCGATCCGACTATAACTAGTATTCCACCTCTCACTTTTTTTCCTCTGTAAAGTTCGTAAGATCCTAAGAACATCAAAATTACGCATGTCGATCCAATAATAAATAACAAGATAAATAAGTTAGAAAAATGGGTTACAAACATTTCGGATACAATTTTTCCACCGAAATGTAAGTATTGAGTTATAAGGAATGCGTAAAAAATTAAATTCATTAAAATGAACATCGTAGATATTAGAGACAATATAAATCCTGCAGTAGGTC
>JANXDX010000001.1 GCA_025058735.1 Archaeoglobaceae archaeon
AGTAATAGATAGGGCTGTAGACGTTCAGACAATGGTTACAATCACTGTGACAGATCCTAGGATAATTGCAGTTGACATCCCAAGCAAAGTACCATATCAAGGTACATTTGTAGTTTCAGTTTTAACAGATCCTGGAAAGAGAGAAAGAGTTACACTAACTTTCGTATTAGAAGGTGGCAACATCAGAGCAAGACCAACAGATTTCGGATTAGATTTATGGACAACTCCAAACGTTGAAAACTATGTTAACTGGACCATAGACCTATCCAAATACAGAGGTGGAATTGATCCAGGCCTGTACTTGTTCACAGTAAGGATGCGCTTAGATGGTGAAGAAATAGCTAGAACTTCAAAGCTCATAGAAATAGTTCCTCAAGTCTTAAGCGTTGATATCTCGCCAACAACTGTTGTAATCGGTGGAAAAATTACAGTGAATATAACGACAAACAGATTGCAGGCAGGATACGACCACATATCTGTAACACTAGTTGGACCCAACTACAAAGTAACTCAGAGAGCTGTACTTGATGGTGCAGGAAAAGCTACGTTGACATTTGAAACCTATGGATTGGCAGAGGGAGTCTATACATTCTGGATCAGAGATACGGCTGGAACGTACAAAGTACTTACAGCTCTAGGGTTTGTAGAAGACTTCTACGACCTTGACCCAGCAAGTCCATTAGCAAGAACGTACGATGCTCACGATGACATTGTAGTGAAGAGGACTGTCAACATTGTAAAAGTCTTACCGACACCAACTCCAACACCAACTCCAACTCCAACACCAACTCCAACTCCAACACCAACTCCAACTCCAACACCAACTCCAACTCCACCTAAGCCAACTCCAACTCCAACTCCAGCACCAGGAATACCAGGATTTGAAGCGATCTTTGCAGTTGCCGGACTACTAGCGGTTGCATACTTGCTGAGGAGAAAACAGTAACCTAAATTTTTCTTTTACCAAAAATTTTTAAACCCTTTTTTTAAAATTTTTTATGCGATACATTCCCTTACTTCTGATCCTTCTAATCTCAACTTCAGCCGCACTTGAAAATCTAACTGAAAAACACGTGAACGTTGAGTGGAAAGTTTCTGAAGAAAAAGATTGCTACTACGAAAACGAGAGGATCTTTGTTTACTACGAAATAAAGCCAAGAGCTTTAGAATACAGAACTCTCCTTGGAGGAGATGAGATCGAAAGTAGAATATATTTCTTCAAAACAGAATTAGCTAATGCTTTCTGGAAAATTGGAATTTGTTATTATAAAGCACCTGGCTGTCCCTCTTTTGAAGAAGAGGCACGTGGAGCAAGAGCTTATATAGAGGTTAAGATGTTCAAGATAGACGATGAAAGGAAAGGTGTTCAGAAAATATACGCAAATTTGACAGCTTTTACACCTAGGTGTGCTGATAGGTTGTGTGATTTTAAAGCAATTGAAGTTAGCTGCAACGATTGTGATGCGAGAGCTTTCAAAACCTTGACTTTAAAAGTTGTGAACGAAACTGCTTTCAGAAAAGATCTAGATTCTATGAAATTGAAAGTAAACGAGTTGATTGAAAAGTTGAAAGCTGAAAACATCTACGAGGAAGAATATTTTTTGAACGTTTCAAAGCTGATAAACGACACTGAAAGTTTGATGAAAAACAAAGATTTTATAAATGCTGATAAAATATTGAAAAAGATAGATGAAAGCTTGAGGAACTTGACAACCCTCTTCGATAGAAAGCTAGCAGAAAAACTTTACAGCGAAGTTAGCTCGAAAGTTGAAGAAGCAAGAAAATTGATCATAAACGTTTCTACATCTCTTGAAAAACTCAAGACACACGAGAAGTATTCAGAATTTTATTACAAGTACAAAAACTTCGAAGATCTCTTCAATTCAACGAAAAGTAAGCTTGGAGAGGTAAAGAGTTTAATCGATAGAGAGAGATTTTCAAGGGCAGTTGAAGAATTAAGAAGGCTATCAGTTGATTCGGAAAAGTTGAAAAAAGATTTGAAAGAATTTGAAGAAAGCTTGAAGAATTTGACTTCAAAAGATCTCTTTTCAGATCTATTCTCAAACTTTTCAAGTGCAGTTTTAAGTACTCTATCAACTCCATTCATATATCCAATTTTAGCCTTTGCAATCCTTATTACACTCTTTTTGAAGAGAAAAAGAAGGAGAAAATGGGATGAGCTGCGTTAGCTTTGAATTTCAAATCCAGAGCTAGATCCAACTATAACAACATCTACCATTTTTGATGGAAGAATTCCGCACTCAACTACGCCAGGTATTAGCTTTATAGAAGTTTCAAGTTCTTCAGCATCTTCGATCACGCCGAAGTCGCAGTCTAATATGAAGTTTCCATTGTCTGTCACAACTGGGCCTAGTTTTCCAGTACCTCTCCTCAACTCAACTTTTCCAAATCTTTCAAGTTCTTTCAAAACGAATTTATAAGAAAAAGGCAAAATTTCAACTGGAACTTTAGCGTTCAATTTTTCGCTCAGCTTACTTTCATCAACTATTATAACAACTTTTCTACTTGCAGCTGCAACAATTTTTTCTCTAGTCATCGCAGCTCCTTTTCCTTTTATGCAGTTCATTTCTCTGTCAACTTGATCTGCTCCATCTACACATATGTCTAGCTCGTTGTACGTAAAGAGGTCTGAAACCTTTATTCCTAAGCTAGCTGCAAGCATATGAGATTGATAAGAACTTGGAACGCAAACAACTTCTAGCCCATTCTTAACTTTCTCTGCAAGCATTTCTATGAAAATTTCAACAGTACTTCCACTTCCAAGACCAACGATCATACCATCCTTTACAAGCTCCAAAGCGGCTTTTGCAGCGTTAATCTTTCCAATCATTCAGATCACCAAGATCAACTTTTGCAGTCATATCTAAAGAGATCGGTGTTATAGATACGTAGCCTTTTTTAAGAGCATCTATATCACTTCCCTCTTCAGCACTTTCAACTTCAACTCCACTTATCCAGTAGTACTCTCTTCCCCTAGGATCGAACCTCTTTTCAACCCTTGTCAAATACATCTTTTTTGCAAGCTTTGTAAAAGCGATCTTTCCATTCGGCTTAGCTGGAACGTTAACGTTGAAAACAAATTCGAAGTTCCTTTTTACAACTTTTTTAGCTAACCACTTCAAAACTTTTTTTGCAAATCCAAAATCTTGTTCTGTCGTAAGGAAAAACTTGTATTTCTCTGGCATCTCTTGAGAAATTGCTATAGCTTTACTTCCTTGAGTTGCGGCTTCAAGTGCAGCACAAACTGTTCCAGATGTTGTTACAGCTTCACTGCTCAAATTTTCTCCTAAATTTATTCCGCAAACTGTCAAATCTGGAACTTCTCCTATGATCTCATAGATCCCAACTATTACAGAATCTGTCGGTGTTCCGCTAACAGCGTAAACTTCCATTTCGTTTACCTTCAGCTTAGAGATCCTGATCGGGTGCATTATCGATATACTTCTACCGACGGCACTCATTTGAACTACTGGAGCAACGACGAAAACTTCTCCAATTTCTCTTAGAGCTTCATAGGCAGCTTTTAAGCCTTTGCTGTAAATACCATCATCGTTTGTTAGCAATATCTTCATATCTTTGAAATATTTATTCAAAGCTATATTTTTTGCGGTTGTGAGAAATGTTCCTAAAAAATATATATTTTTCTATCGATCTTTTATAGATGAAAGTTTACGTGATCGATTCAGCTGCGATATTCAAAAGGAAGGCAAGCTACGAAAACATGGTGACAGTTCCTGAAGTAGTTTCTGAAGTGTTGGATGAGGGTTCAGAGGTTTACCTTGAAGTTAAGAAGTTGAAGGTTGAAAGTGCAACTCCTGAGAGTTTTGAAGAAGTTTTGAGAATTGCTAAAAAAACTGGAGATATATACAAGCTTTCAGAGACAGATTTAAAAGTTTTAGCAAAAGCTTTGGATGAGAAAAAGAAGAAAAAAGATGTTGTTCTTGTTACAGATGATTATTCGATGCAAAACATAGCAATGGAGTTAGGAATAATTTTTGAAAGTGTTGTGCAAAAAAAGATAAAGTCTAAAGTTGAGTGGATAAAGGTTTGTAGAGGATGTGGTAGAGAAGTAAGTTCAGATGTATGTCCAACGTGTGGGAGTGAAACAGTTGTTAGGAGGTTGAAAAGATGAGGGTTGAAACTCTAGTTGAGAAGGCTAAGAAGTTGAAGGAGAAAGGACTTAGCACTGAAGAAATTGCAGATGAATTGAACGTATCTTTTGAAACAGCTCTATGGCTTTTGACTAGGGCAACTGAAGTTCCGCCAAGTGACATTTACGTTGAATGGAGAAATGTAACAAAACCTTCTAGACTAAGGTTTGTAGCTTCAGCTCTAGTTGATCTTATATCTGAGCACTTCAACAATGTAGAAGTAGTCGTTGGAGTTGCAATCAGCGGAATACCTCTAGCATCGCTTGTAGCAGAAGAGCTTGCAGCGGAACTTGCAATATACTATCCAAAGAAGTTGAATAAAGGTGTTCTAAGTGAGAACTTTGCAAGAGTATCTGGAAAAAACTGTATAATTGTTGACGACATAATTTCTACAGGTAGAACTGCAAGGGAAGCTTCTGAAGTTGTCAAAGCTTCAGACGGAAAAGTTCTTGGAATAGCTGTTGTAATAGACAAGAAGGGAAGTGATGAAATAGATTCAGTTCCAGTGATCAGTTTGATGAAGATAGTCAGGATATGAAAGCTGTAATAGTAGTACCGACGCTGAACGAAGAGAAAGCGATAGGAAAAGTTGTTGAAAGTTTTAAAAAGAAAGGTTACGATGTACTGGTAGTTGATGGAAGGAGTACAGATAGAACTAGAGAAATTGCTGAAGAGAAAGGTGCAAAGGTAATAGTTCAATCTGGAAAGGGAAAAGGACAAGCTTTAGCTGAAGCTTTTCAGCTGATAGATGAAGATATAGCAGTAGTTGTCGATGGAGATGGTAGCTACTTAGCTGAAGACGTTGAAAAATTGATCGAGCCAATAGAAAAAGGTCTTTCAGATCATGTAATAGGGAACAGATTTTCAAACTTTGAAGCTGGAGCTTTTACGAAGTTGAACTTGATCGGGAACAAGATCTTGAACTTCTTCTTCAGATTTTTCTATGGAGTAGATCTTAAAGATATCCTTTCAGGATACAGAGCTTTAAGGAAAGAAGTTTATAAGAACTTGGAGCTAAAAAAAGCTGGATTTGAAGTTGAAGTTGAAATTACAGTAGAAACCCTTGCTAAGGGTTTCAGAATATCTGAAGTACCAATATCTTACAAGAAAAGAGAAGGAAGGACGAAACTTAAGCCGATAAAAGATGGATTGAAGATAGGAGTTACCATATACAGACTCCTTGCAAAGTACAGCCCAGCTAGGTATCTTTATTTTGCAGGATTGATTTTTTTGCTCTTAGGATTACTTTTTGGAATTTACGTTGTTTATGAATGGTTTCTTGGAATTTCTCATTTCCTTTTAGCAATTTTAACAGCTTTGCTTGTAATTTCTGGACTTCAAATGCTGACATTTGGATTGGTAATGGATTTCCTGTTGAAAACTTACCATGAGCTTAGAAGGGAGATGAGAAGGTATGATCGCTGAGATAGAGGAGCTTTTCCAAAGACCTCTTCATGAGTTGGGGAAAGTTGCAGATGGGATGAACAATTTTGTCACTTTTTCTATAAATAAGCACATAAATTATACAGATATCTGCGAAGCTAGATGCCCAATTTGCGCTTTCAGCAACAGGAGAATTTATTCGATGAGTGTTGAAGAAGTTTTAAGAGAAGCTTTGATCGCTGAAAAGTTTGGAGCAACTGAAGTTCACATAGTCGGAGGCTTAAATCCAGATCTTGGAATAGAGTACTTTGAAGAGATGTTCAGAAAGATAAAGGAGAAGACTAAGATGACAATAAAAGCTTTAACTGCAAGCGAAGTTTTCTACTATTCAAAGAAGGAAAAAATGAGTGTAAGAGAATTTCTTTCAAGGTTAAAAGAAGTTGGCCTTTCGATACTTCCAGGTGGAGGGGCTGAGATATTGGTTGATAGCGTTAGAAAGATCGTATGTCCAAAGAAGTGCAGCAGTGAAGATTGGCTGAGGATTATGAAAATAGCTCATGAAATTGGTTTAAAAAGCAATGCAACGATGCTTTTTGGACATGTTGAAAAAATAAGACATAGAGCTCAGCATTTGTATAAAATAAGAAAAATTCAGGACAAAACTAACGGTTTTCTAGCTTTCGTACCACTACCTTTCCATCCGGAGAACACAAAGTTCAATTTGAAGCCGAGTGTTGAAGATGTTCTGAAGACGATCGCAGTATCTAGAATAGTTTTAAACAACTTCAAAGGAATAAAAGCTTACTGGGTAATGCTTGGAGAAAGTTTAGCTTCTATAGCTTTGAGGTATGGAGCAAACGATCTAGATGGGACTGTCATGGGAGAAAAAATTGCACATTCTGCAGGAGCAAAGACGCCTGAGCAGCTGGAAGTTGAAAGACTTTTAAAAATTGCCAAATCATCTGGTAAAAGGGTTGCTCAGAGAGATTCTATGCACAACTTTTTAAGGTGGTTCGATTGATCGGAAAGTTTGGATTTCTAAACAACTTCCTTCCATACTATTACGTTGATGGAGCTGTTTTAGAAACAACCCCAAGAAAGATGGCAGAACTTCTAGTTGAAGGTAAGATCTTGTACGCGCCAATTCCAAGTATTTTTTATATAAAAAACAAGAAAATTTTAAGGAGTTACAAGTTTTGCATATCGAGCGATGGCGAAGTTATGAGTGTAGCAGTTTTTTCGAAAGATGGAAAGCTAGGAAAGAAAGTTGCAGTTACATCTGAATCTATGACATCTTTAGAAATGTTCAAGATAATTTTAAGGGAATTGAAGATCGGATGCAAGATCTTTGAAGTAAAGATGAAGGCTGAAGAAGCTTTGAAGGAGTTCGATTCTGTACTTCTGATAGGAGATGAAGCACTTGAAGCTTTTTTGAAGTACAAGGTTGCTATGGACATAGGTCAAGCTTGGAAAGATCTAACTGGCCTTCCTGCAGTTTTTGGAATTTCAGCTTCTCTGAAAAGTGTCGATGCGAGGGAAATTGATAGAAAGATCCTTGAATCTACTAAAAAAGCTTATGAAAACTTTGAAGAAGTAGTTAAGAAAGCTTCAAATCTCTCCGGATTTCCTGAAAGTTTGCTTGCTAAATACTTCAAACTCCTGAACTTTGAACTTGGAGTGAAAGAGGAGAAGGGGTTGAAAGTACTTGAAGAGCTCTGCACTCGAACTGTTTGAAATTCCTTTGCACGATCTCTTTAAGATCGCAGACGAAGTTAGAAAGTGGAAGTGTGGAGATACGGTTACGTTTGTTGTTGAAAGGAACATAAACTACACAAACGTTTGTATATCTAGATGTAAATTTTGTGCTTTCTATGCTAGAAAAAAAGATGAAGAATTTGTTTTAAAAAAGGAGCAAATAGTTGAGAAAGTTGATGAAGCTGTTAAGCTAGGAGCTACGCAGATAATGCTTCAAGGTGGACTTAATCCAGATCTCAACATTGAATACTTTGAAGAAGTTTTTTCAGAAATAAAGAGAAAGTTCAAAGTGCATTTACATAGCCTTTCTGCACCAGAGGTTCTTTTTTTAGCAAAAAAAGAAAAAATGAGCATAAAAGAAGTTCTTTTGAGATTAAAAAATGCTGGACTTGATTCCTTACCTGGTGGAGGTGCTGAAATTTTAGACGATGAAGTTAGAAAAGAGCTCAGCAACAAGGGGACGAGTGAGGATTGGTTGAAAGTTATGAAGATAGCTCACGAACTGGGAATTCCATCAACTGCCACGATGGTCTTTGGTCACGTTGAAAAGCCTAAGCATATATTGAACCATCTGATGAAGATAAAAAAGCTACAGGATGAAACAAGAGGGTTTACTGCATTTATTCCTTGGACTTTCGAGCCTGGAAAAAGTGAACTGAACTTAGAAAAAACTTCACCACTTGAATATCTCAAGATTGTTGCAATATCTAGGATTTTTCTTGAAAACTTCAGAAACATACAAGCTTCCTGGCCAACTCAGGGGATTGAGATAGCAACTTTAGCTTTGCTTTGTGGTGCAAACGATCTTGGAGGAGTTATGATAGAAGAGAACGTTTTAAGAGCTACTGGGAAGAAATTCAAATTTTTAAGTTTGGAAGAAATTGTTAGAGCTGCAAAATCTATTGGAAGGCCAGTAGCTCAAAGAGATACTTACTACAGAATACTGAGGTACTTTTAAATGATCAAGTACAAATTGAACGAAGTTCCTCCGTTGAAAGAATCTTTACTTTTCAGTTTACAATGGCTGGCGATAGCATCTTCCATTCTGATAATAGGTGGAAGGATCGTTGCAGAAATCCACTACGAAGATCTCTTTGAAATAACAAACTACATACAAAAAGTCTTTTTTATCTCCGGCGCAACTCTGTTAGTTCAGATATTTTTCGGGCACAGATTGCCAATGATCGCTGGCCCTTCTGCAGTTTTGATCGTCTGCATACATTCCTTATCGGGAGTTGGAGTTGAAGCTATATATACAGCTATAGCAGTCTGCGGTCTCATTCTATTTCTCTTCTCCTTCATCGGATTTGGCTTTTTAAGAAAAATCTTCACTGAAAACGTTGTTGCAGCAGTTTTTCTCCTAGTATCTTTTACTCTGATCCCTGTAATTTTGAACCTGATCGAAAACCTTTACGATCTAATCTTCTCAACTTTCCTCGCAGTATTTCTTTTTGCTTTGAGTAAAAAGTTTAAATCAAACGTAATTCTTTTTGGTCTTTTTTTCGGATCTCTAGCTCACTTCACAATTTTTCCGCGGGAAATTTTTTTAGATACAAAAGTATATTTTCAGCTAAAATTTGTTCCAGCTTTCCACATCGAAGTGATCCTGATTTTCTTCCTTTGCTATTTAGCGTTGGCAGTAAACGATCTCAGCTCGATCTATTCAACTGGTGAAATGTTGAAGGCAGATAGAATTGAAGCTAGAGTTAAAAGTGGCTTATCTGTAACTGGTTTATCGAACTTCTTTTCAGGGATCTTAGGAGTAGTTGGAACTGTGAACTACGCTTTGAGTCCGGGGATGATAGGTGCTATGAAGTGTGCTTCGAGGTACGTCTTAGCTCCAGCTGGGATCTTTTTGATCTTTTTTTCTATGTTTCCACACCTGATTTTATTATTTGGAGCAATTCCAAGTTCTGTAATTGTTAGCGTTTTTCTTTATTTGATCTGCTCGCAAGTAGCGGTTGTACTTTCAGAAGTTAAAATCAACTTTGACTCAGGATCAGTTGTTGTTTTTCCAGTCGTTTTAGCTTTACTTCTAACTATACTACCTGAAGATGTTTTGAACTCTTTACCGGAAATTTTTAAACTCTTCTTGAGGAACGGCTTTTTGATAGGAATATTGATTTCAATTTTCATGGAACACATCGTTAAGAGTCAAAAGAGTTAAATACCTTGTACGAACGAACTCTATGGCCAGGTTTCCTGAAGCTGAAGCGAGGTTGTTCAACGTTAAGATATGCATGAGATGCAACGCTAGAAACGCTTGGAAAGCTAAAGTTTGCAGGAAATGTGGTTATAGGGGACTTAGACCTAAGTCTAGAGAGATGAAGGGGAAGAAGTAACTTTCCTTGAAATTATCATAGTACTTCTTTTCAACTTCACAACTTTCTCAACTTTGAAAAACTTTTCAAGTTCCTTCAGATAATCTTCAAAGCTAAGATCTTCTGAAAAGCTGTAAACTCTTTCACCCTTCTCGATCCCTTCAAACTTCCAAAGGTTCCATTCAACGTCGAGGAGAGATGGTTCATCTGCAAAAACTTGTCTGTTTATGTAAAGACCGTTGCAATTCAAACTCTTGTAGATCTTTTCTATCATCTTTGCATTCTTCCCAGCTGGATTGAAGGATGAGAAAACTATATCGTAACCACTTCCTATATCATCTTTGAAAAAGTCTCCAGCTATAAATTTCACCCTTTCACTTTCAAACCTTACCTCCTCAACAACTTCTGGAAGATCGAAAACGTAAGCCTCAATTTTTTTGTTCAGAGTTGTAAAGGCTATAGCATATAAACCGTGCCCTCCTCCAAGATCTAGGAGTTTCCTAGCATCTCTGAACTCCTGTAGAGAAGATACGATCTCTAAAACTTCCTGCAGTTCTCCAAGTAAGCAGCTCTTTGCTAGAACTTTGATCCTCTTTCTAAAAAATTCACCTGGCTTAAAAACTACAGGACCTCTCTTAAAAATTTCAGCTAAGTTTCTCCAGGATTCTAAAGAATTTATTTGATTCTTTAAAGTTTCTATTTGAGAGTAGGGGGAGAGAGAAGTTAAAAAGTTCAAAGAGAGGTTGCTGCACTTGTAAAGATCTTCTTGCTTTTCTAGTAGTTTTAAACTACAAAGAGCATCTAAAAAAACTTTCAATAGCTTTCTATCACAATTCAACTTTTCTACCAGTTCATCTAAAGTTGAGGGTTTTTTTAGGATTTCAAAGATGTTGAGATCGATCGCAGCTTTCAAAGCGTAAATTCTCCTAGCACCGTCTAAAGCAGAATTTATAAAATTCAAAAAATCTTCAGCTCCTTCAACTCTTTCGAACATACTTTTCTCTCCACTTCAAGTAATTGCAGTAGGGGCAGATCTTTTTTCCACCAACCTTTAGGATCTTAAATCCATGCTCTTTGCATTCATTAGAAGTTACAGTTAGCTTTCCGATCTGAGGTAATGGAATAGAGTAACTGCACTCTGGATAATTGATGCAGCCTAAAAACCTCTTTCCACTCTTTGAATATTTCAAAACTAGATCTTTTCCACACATGCACTTTCCTAAAACCTTAGATTTAAAAGCTCCGATCTTCAATTCTTTCAGATCTTTAACTTCCACCGACTTCAAAACAGATTCCAGCATCGTCCTAGATCTCTCCACAACTTCTTTCTCACTCTTCAAACCCTTTTCAATGTCATCCATCTCTTTTTCAAGCTCAGCTGTCATGTCAGGTAAGGTTATTTTCTCTGCAAATTTCTTCAAAACTTCTACGACAGAAAAAGCTATTTCAGTTGGTCTGAACGGATTTCCTTTTATATATTTTCTGCTAATGAGCTTCTTTATGATCTCGTGCCTCGTAGATTTTGTTCCGAGGTTCAATTTTTCCATAAGCTTTACGATCGAGGATGCAGAATACCTTGGCGGCGGCTTAGTTTCTTTCTCTTTCAACTCCTTTTTCAAAACTTTCAGCTTTTGTCCAACGTAAAGTTCTGGTAGATCTTCTTGATCTTCTTTTTTGTAAATTTCCCTCCAACCTCTCTCAACGATCTTCTTTCCAGATACAGAAAAACTGATTCCACAATCTATTTCAGCCCTTCTAACTTCCCAAACAGCCTTTGGAGCTAGAGTTGCTAAGAACCTTCTAACGACAAGCTCGTATATCAGCCACTCATCTTTATCAAGTTCTCTCCTCGATGCAACGGAAGTTGGATATATTGGTGGATGATCTTTCGTCTCTTTTTTACCTCTCGAAGGAACTATTTTTTCCTGAGATAAAACTATCTCAGCTTCCCTGGAAAATTCACTTTTAGCAAAAGATCTTACTATCGAGATCAAGTCCAAGCTCTCTGGATAAACTGTGTTGTCTGTTCTTGGGTAACTTATGTATCCTTGAATGTAAAGGCTCTCTGCAATTTCCATAGCTTTATCAGGTAGCATGAACTTTGCAGCTTCACTCAAAAATTCAGTAGTGTTGAACGGTATTGGTCTATCTTCCTCGAAGATTCTCTTTTCAAATTTTTTAACAGTTCCAAATTCTTCTATCTTAATTATTGCGTTCTCAGCTTCATCTTTGCTTTTAAAATTTTGTTTTGCAGAAAAATTTTCAAAGAAAACTGCAACTTCGTAGTATTTCTCAGGCTTGAAGTTTTTGATTTCATTTTCTCTTTCAACGATCAGCCTTAAAGTAGGTGTCTGAACCCTTCCTGCACTCAAAACTTCTTTACTTTCAGCACTTAAAGAAAGAAGTCTAGTTAAAACTGCTCCCCAAAGTAAATCTATTTTCTGTCTAGCAACTGCAGCTTCAGCTAGCTTGTAGTTTATTTCTGTTGGATTCGAGAAAACTTTCAAGATCTCATCTCTAGTTATTGCGCTGAACTTAACTCTGTCGATTTTGACATTTTTATTGAACTTTTTAACAATTTCAAGAGCTTCCAGACCTATCAGTTCTCCTTCTCTATCGTAATCTGTAGCTATTGTAACTCTTTCAGCTTCCAAAGCCAACTTTTTCAAAGTGTTGTAGATTTCTATCTCTTTAACTTTTTTAACAAAATCTGCCTTTACCAACTTTTCCAGTGGAGTATTTCTCCAATCTCTAAACTCATCTGGAAAATCTAGCTCTAAAATATGTCCTTTCAATCCTATCACGTAGGCTTTTTTTGATTGGGAATAGTAAAACTTAGCTTTTCCATCTCTTAAAACTTTTAGATCTTTAAAAAGAATTTCCGCCAGCCTTTTTGCTGCTAGATCTTTTTCTGCAACGATAAGCCAGCTCATATCCATTCTAAAGATTTTGTTTTCATCTCTTTTCTTTTCCTCTCCATAAACTTCATAACGGTCGAATGTTGGGCACCCTCAACTAACATCATTACAGCTTCTTTCGCAGTTGAAACGTTCTCAAATTCTCCTATTATTGAGACGTACTTGTCATAAACGGAAACTTTGACATCTAAAAGATCTTCAAATTGCTTTCTCATCTTTCCATCTTTCCCTATTATTCTACCCTTCACTCTCTGAAGATCTTTGTTTGAAACGAAGTCCGTCAGATCTAGAACTTCAAATACTAGTTCATCGTTCTTCAAAAGTTTTAAAGCAACTTCTGGATTGAAACCTTTTGCGATAGCGTTGATAACATCTTTAACTCTGATGAATTTCACAGGATCTTCGCATTTAACCTTCACAACTCCCTCTTTTATTGAAACTTTGCATCCAGAAAGATCTTCAATCCTCTTCTTAACTTCTCCATCTTTTCCAACTAAAACTGCGATCCTGTCTTCAGGAACTTCTATTTCAAGTTCCATCTTTATCACCTACTACTTCTTTATAAATTTCATCTACATCAACCTTCAGCCCGTACTTTGAAAAGAACCTGACCAAATTTTTTATATCCCTTTTCAAGTAGAATTCTGCCTTTGGATGATCTTTTAGCACTGCTTGGCCTAGATCTATCAGGTAAACTTTGTCGTAAAGTATTAAGTTGTATTCGCTAAGATCTGCATGAACTAGCTCAGCTTTTCTATAAAGCAACTTTACGTTCTTTAAAACTTCTTCAAATATTTCTCCAGCTACATCTTTTATATCCTTCGAGATCTCTACTAAAGTTGAAGCTGGAACCTCATTTTCTCCTATGAATTGCATCAGTAAAACATTTTTCATTTGAACATAAGGCTTTGGAACACTCACTCCTGCATTGTAAGCTCTTTCAAGGTTTCTAAATTCTTTTTCTGCCCATATAAATATTTTGTCTTTTGAAGAAATTCTTTTGAAATCGAACCTTCGATCGCCAAAGATGTATTCGTCCATCTTTTCAAACTCGCTGGTTTCGATCCTGTAAATTTTTACCGCCATTGGAACGTTCTCCCCTTCAAAGCTACCGTCAGCGTAGAATATGTTTGCCTCCTTTCCAGTACTAACGACTCCACCAAGAGCTTTTATATAACCTTTTGCTGCTAGCTTATAGAGAACTTTCAGCGTCCTCTCATCTAAAACTTCCTCGTATATCTTCCTAGATTCGCTGTCAACCTCTTTTATCCTTAGCTTGTCGATCAGTTTGTCAAATTCTCGCACATGAAAACTTGTCAGAAATTTATAACTTTCCAACTACTCGATCTTGTGATCGTCGGAATTCAACTTCCAGATGGTTTGAAAAGAAAAGCAATAGAAATAGCTAGAAAATTTGAAGAGGAAGGTCACGAGGTAATAATATCTGCAGACTCCTGCTTTGGAGCATGTGATGTTGATCTATCTCTTTTGAAAGAAGTTGATCAGCTTTTCCACTACGCCCATACACCTTTACTGAAGATCGGAAAAGTAACATACGTTCCATATTTTGTAGACTACGATCCAGAGATCCCTCTGAAAGTTGAAGAAAAAAGAATTGCTTTAGTTGCCTCAACTCAGTACTGCCACATGCTCGAGAAAGTTAAAAGATATCTCGAAAAACTTGGATATGAAGTTGAACTTGAAAAAGGACCCTATTATTTGGGACAAATACTTGGTTGCAATTACAGTGCACTGAAAAAATGTAGAGCTGAAGCAGTTTTGTGCATAACTGACGGTCTTTTTCATGGTTACGGAGCTGCAATGTACAGTAGAAAGAAGGTTTACGTCTACGATCCTTTGAGCAAAGTATTGAAAGAGGTTAAGGCTGATGAATTTTTTAAGGAGAGGTTTAAACAAATAGCTAGGTGCGTTGGAAAGAGAAGTGTTGGTGTATTACTTTCAAAGAAGCCTGGACAAAAAAGAAAAAATTTGGCTTTTGAATTAAAAAAGAAAGCAAGAAATTTTGGACTTGAAGCTTTTGTTGTTAGCATAGAAGATTTTTCTGAAGAAAAGCTTTTCAACTTACCGTTCGAGTTCTACGTAAATACAGCATGTCCTAGAATAACTTACGATGATTACAAAAGGTTTTCGAAACCGATCCTATCTCCTCAGGAGTTTGAGATATTGTTGGGTTGCAGGGAAGAGCTGGAGTTGGATGAGATAGAGAAGTTTGAATAAAAAGAATTAAGAAAACTTAAAATTTTCAAAGGGATCAGATCTGTTGCAGTGATGAAAGGGCCCTCTGAACAGTGATGAAGGTCTTGAGTTCTGAGCATCAGAGAAGTGACATCAATTTGCTACAATCCTTCTCGATCTTCTCATTTGCTCTTAGAATAGCTTTTATCGGTTCATCTCCATCTGTCTTTACAAACAGTTCTGCCTCTTCGATCAGTGGATGAGGTATGTTATATCTTACAAATATTACGTGCTCATCTTCAGCTAGATAATGCTGAAGAAGGTTCAGAAATGTATGGTCTTCTCCCTTTATTACAATTCTGACAAAATCTTTTCCTATTTCAGTTATTTTCAGTTCCATCCTTAATTTTCAGCTGCAAGTTATTTAAGTTTTTCGAAAATGAGTTATTTTAATTTAGCTAACCTAAAAACCTCTACAGCAATCTCTTTGAACTCCTTTTCGTGAAAGGAGTAAGTTCTCTTTAAGGGTATTTTGAACTTCCAGACGTTTGTAACTTTAAAAGATCTTTCAGATGCAACTTTTTTTACAAATTCTTCACTTCCAGCTGAATGGATCGAGTATACTACTTTTGAAATTTCGAGAGCTTTTTTCAAAAAAGGCCTATCTGCTCCTCTTTTCTGAATTCCGAAAGGAGGATTCATTATCGTAGTTACCTCTTTTTTGCAACAGAAATCCTTTACATCGCAAACGAAAAAATCTACATTAACTCCTATCTTTTCTGCGTTTTTTTTCGCAATACTTACAGCTTCATGATCAACGTCTATTCCCAAAGAATCTCCACCTAGCAAAGCTGCACCTATCGCCAAAATTCCTGTTCCGCATCCAAGGTCGACGACGATATCAATATCTTCAAATATCTTCGCTTGAGTTAGTATAAAAGCTGCAAGTTTTGTAGGTGTAACGTACTGCTCAAGTTTTATCTTTGGATTTTTAAAGCCCTCGAGTTTTTCTAAGGTTATTTCTAATTCCCTTTTCAGACGACGTTCCTCCCGATGACTATGTATCCAGTATGCCAAACTTTTGTAGAAGTCCTAGTTCCTATTCTTTTTATGTCAAGATCTACTTTTATAATCTCGAAGGCTTCAACTTCCTGAAATCCCTCTTTCACCATAGCCTCGTAAACTTCCCTCGCAGCCTCTATGTAGGGGTTGTAGACAGCTAGACATCCTCCAGCGATCAAGATCTTTTTCGCCTTAGGTACAAAAGCTACATCTTCCTTCATATCTATTACTGCAAGGTCAAACTCTCTCTTAAATCCATCAGCAACTTCTAAAGCATCTCCTACTATTTGATGTACGTTCTTCAGTCCAGCTAATTTGAAGTTGTTCTTAGCGATCTTTGCAAAATCTTCTCTCTTCTCAACTGTTACGACTTCACCAAATTTATTGAAGTGAGCTAAATAAGCTGCAACCATTCCAGTTCCAGTTCCTGCATCGAATATCAAGGAATCAGGAGATAGGCCTGTGTAGACTATTATTGCACCTATGTCTTTTGGAACAATTGGAGCTGGCCCTCTTTTGAAATGTTTAAAGAAATCTAATGGCCTAAAAGGTAGTATACGATATTTTACTCCTAAATGCGTTGAAACTTCTTCACCGATCTTTTTGTTTTTCAGTTCTTTCAGATCTATCATTCCGTGGTGCGTATGCAAAACTCCTTCGAATTTTTCAACTAAAAAACTGTTCTTTCCTCTTACAAGAACTACAGGTAGCCTCATTTTTGCAACTTTATTAAAGCTTCGGCAAGGTCACCTTTTGCTTCAATCAAAGCTTTTCTTGCTGTCGTCTCATCAACTTTTGCTTGTTCCATCAAAATTTTGACATCCTCTTCACTTATTTCAAATTTCTTTAACACTTCATAGTTTCCAACTATCTGGAAAGCCTCAAATCCTTTGGCAGATATCTTAGTTACTGAAGGTTTTTTGAATACTATATCCTCTGTATTGGTTTTTATTACTACTTCTTCAGCATACACTTCTTCCATCTCTATCCCCATCTGCTTCATCATCTTCTTCATCTGTCTGACATCTATAGGTAGCATAGTAAAAGTTGGTTAAAAGTTAAAAGTTTTTAGTAGGAAGGTTTTGTTGTCGACAGCAACTTTAGAGTAGAGATCAGTTTGTTTTGAACCATTTAAAATGCACGATCCTGAGTTTGAACAATAGGAAGTAGAGATGTTAAGGAACTGTCTCGCAGTGTAGAAGGTTAAATAGATCCTTAACCACAACTTTTAAAAAACTAGACACGTTTTTTTTTATTGAAGCCCGGGTGGTGTAGCCCGGCCTAACATGCGGGCCTGTCGAGCCCGCGCCCCGGGTTCAAATCCCGGCCCGGGCGCTATTGATAATTAAAACTAAATTTGAACTTTTGAACAAACTCAGATTCCTTCTGAAGTTGAGTGACCAACACTTTGAACATCATTACATTAAAATAATAGTAAATATATTTTTATTAAAAATAATCAAAAAATTTATCAATGCCTTAAACTGCTGAAGTTTATGAGGAGGAGTTTACCAAAAAAGGGATTGAGTAAAGATGAAATTTTGGAAAAGTTAAAAGAGTACAGCAAAGAAGATCTAGATCCTTCCAGTGGTAAACTTTTTACAATAGCGTTTGAATCTGGAATTGAAGAAATTAGAGATGTTGCTTTTGAAGCTATGAAGATGTTTGCTTTCAAAAACATGCTCGATTTTACAGAGTTTCCAAGTATGATAAAGATGGAAAAAGATCTCGTAGATGTTGCCGTAGATCTTATGCACGGTGATGAGAAAGTTACCGGAACTTTCACATTTGGAGGAACTGAAAGTGTATTTTTAGCTGTTAAGGCTGCTAGAGATAAATTTTTACTGAAAAAAGGTTTTACAATTCCAGAAATTGTTATGCCTATTACAGCTCATCCCTGCTACGATAAAGCAGCTGAGTACATGGGTTTGAAAGTTAAAAGAGTTAAAGTGAACGAAAAGTACGAGGCTTGTCCAGAGGCTATAAATGAGGCTTTAACAGAGAACACAGCAATCATCGTAGGCTCAGCTCCAAACTGGCCATTCGGTACAGTAGATCCAATAGAAGAGCTTGCAGAGATCGCGTTGGATAAAAAAATATGGTTACATGTAGATGCTTGCGTAGGAGGTTTTGTTCTTCCTTTTATGAAAAAACTTGGAGAAAAAATACCAGATTTTGATTTTAAAATCGAAGGAGTTTGCTCAATTTCTCTAGATCCGCACAAGTATGCGTACACTCCTATAGGGGCATCAATTCTACTTTTCAGAGAAAAATTTTACAAGATCTATTCCCAATTTGCAAATCTCAAATGGCCAGGCTATCCAATAGTTAATCCAGCTGTTTTATCATCTCGTTCTGAAGCTACTTTGGCCGCGGCCTGGGCTGTAATGAATTTTCTCGGTGAGGAAGGTTATCTAAATTTAGCTAAAAAGATCTTGAACGCTAGAAACAAGATTTTGAAGAGCTTGAAGGAGATGGATTACAAGCTGATGGGAGAACCTTCTGTGATCTTAGCTTTTACTGGAAACTTGAACTTGTTCAAACTTTGCGATGAAATGGCGAAGAGAGGTTGGATCTTTTTGCCTCAAAGAGGTATCGAAGGTATAGCTCCAAGTGTTCACTTGACGATCACACCTCTACACGAAATGTTTGTAGATCCTATGCTTGAAGATCTAAAGTTAGTGACGGAAAAGATCAAAGATCTACCTCCGAGCGAGTCGGAGAAAGTTCTCGAAGTATTTGGTATGATAATGAACTTGTTGGCTCCGGGAGAATTAGATCTTTCCACAATAGGAAAAATATTGGAAGATATAGAAAAGATGGCAGAAATTTATGGTTCAAAACTACTGGAGACCTTTGGATTAGAAAAAGGATTTCCAAAAGAGATGGCAATGATTTATCAATTTCTCAACGCTTTTCCACCAGAAATAGCTGAATTGCTTGTAAATTACATAGTTGTAGAAATTTTCCATAGAGGATTTTAATTATATAAATATTTTTTAATAAAAAATTAAATAAAATTGTTAAAGTGCTCGCGGCTCAGAACTTTGCTGACTCAAATAGCTTTGTAACTTCTTTTGAGTCTCTGCAAACCTTTCTCTAAGCTTCTCCTCCTGCCTTTGCAGAGTTTTTATTCTTACCTCGTAAGTTTCTTTTTTATCTTTCAACTCCTTTAAGACGTTTTCTCTAGTATCTTTTGCAAGAATACTACCGATAGATTTGAACACAAACTCGCTCTGATTTTTTTCCAACTCTTCAATTGCTTGCTCCGTCTCTCTTAACAAGCTCTCCATACTAACTCTTTGCGAAATCACAGCTTGTATCTGCTGTTGTAATTGCTGAAGTTGTGCTACAAGATTTTGAACAATTGGAGGGAGTTCACTCATTCTTCAACACCTCTTCAATTTCTGTACACATCTTTATCAATCTTAACCATGAGTTTGCAGCAGCTCTCAAGTCGGATAGTGATCCAGCTTTTAGAATGAGTTCGAATCCATCGCTGAATAAATAAATTTTTGCATAACTTATCGAGGTTTCGGTTTCGGGTTTTAGAGCTTTAAAAATTTCTTCGCTTGCGGTTATTCTCATCTGCATTTCCATGGTATAAGTAGAATTCATTTTTTAAGTTTTCTCTCTTACAGCTTCATAGTTCACTTTAACAAAATCAAAAACGATTTAACCTTTCGATCGATCGATCTTCGATGAGGTTGCAAGAATACCAGGCTAAGATGTTATTTGAAAAGCATGGGATAAAGATCCCAAGGGGAAGAGTAGCTAGAAGTCCAGAGGAAGTTGAGAAGATTGCAAGAGAACTAGGTGGAAAGGTTGTAATAAAGGCTCAAGTACTTGTAGGCGGAAGAGGAAAAGCTGGAGGAATAAAGAAAGCCGAAAGTCCTGAGGAAGCTAGAAATATATCTTCAAATTTAATTGGAGGAAAGATAAAAGGTCACAGAGTTGAAAAGGTTCTAGTTGAAGAACTTCTAAATATAGAATCTGAGATGTACGTAGGTTTTACAGTAGATAGGGTATCGAAGGGGATCGCAGCTATCTTGAGCAGTGTTGGCGGTGTGGATGTGGAAGAGATAGCTAGAAGTTATCCTGAAAGGATTGCAACTCAGGTGATAGATCCAAGGTGGGGCTTGTACGATTACAACATCAGAAACCTTTTAACAAGATCAAAGATTCCGAGGGAACTTTGGAACGAAGTTAGTTACATAACTTCCAAGCTCTACGAAATAATGGTGACCTATGAAGCGGAGTTAGTTGAAATAAATCCACTTGCCGTAACTAAGAAAGGTTTGATAGCAGCTGATGCTAGGATGAGTGTCGACGATAATGCACTCTTTAGACACCAAGATCTAGCAAAGCTATCTGAATTCACCGAAGAGAATGAACTTGAAAGAGAAGCATCAAAGCTTGGCCTAAACTACGTTCACATAGGTGGAGATGTAGGAATAATGGCAAACGGAGCAGGAATGGCTATGGCTACAATGGATCTGATAAAATTAATGGGTGGAAGTCCTGCAAATTTCTTGGACATAGGTGGAGGAGCTAGTAAAGAGGAAGTTAAGAGAGCTTTTGAAGTTCTACTAAAAAGCAACGCAAAATCCATTTTTGTAAACATATTCGGAGGTATAACGAGGTGCGATGATGTTGCAGCTGGAATAGTCGAAGTTCTAAAAGCTTTAGATGTAAAGATCCCCATAGTAGTAAGGCTTGCTGGAACAAATGAGGAAGAGGGTAGAAAGATTTTGAAAGAAAGTGGTTTAAAGCTTTTTATTGCAAAAGAGATGGAAGAAGGGGCTAAACTTGCTGTAGACCTTGCGAGGTGATCTTGTGGCAATAATAGTTGATAAAAATACTAGGGCAATTGTTCAGGGAATAACTGGAAGACAGGGAATTTTCCACACTGAAAGAATGCTGAAGTATGGGACGAAGATCGTTGCAGGTGTAACTCCTGGAAAAGGTGGAAGCGAAGTTCTTGGAATACCTGTCTTCGACACTGTGAAAGAAGCAGTTGAGAAGACAAATGCTAACGCAAGTGTAATATTTGTTCCAGCTAGATTTGCTGCAGATGCTGTCATGGAAGCGATAGACGCTGGAATAAAAACGGTCGTCTGCATAACTGAAGGTATTCCTCTCTACGATGAGATCAAACTCTATTGGAAAGCTAGAGAAAAGAACGTTATTCTCGTAGGTCCAAACTGTCCTGGAGTTATAAGTCCTGGAAAAAGTCATTTGGGAATAATGCCAACACACATCTTCAAGGAGGGATCTGTAGGGATCGTTTCGAGGAGTGGAACTTTAACTTACCAGATAGCATACAACTTAACTAGGAAAGGGATCGGACAGTCTACAGTTTTGGGTATAGGGGGAGATAGAATAGTTGGTACTAGCTTCGTCGACGTTTTGGAGATGTTCGAGGAAGACGAAGAAACCGAAGCTATAATCCTGATAGGTGAGATAGGAGGAAGAGATGAAGAGATAGCAGCAGAATATGTAAAAGAGATCTCTAAACCAGTAGTAGCTTACGTAGCAGGAATAACAGCTCCTCCAGGAAAAAGAATGGGACATGCTGGAGCAATAATAGAAGGTTCAGCTGGAACAGCAGAATCGAAGATAAGAGCTTTTGAAGCTTCTGGAGTAAAAGTAGGAAAAACTCCGATGGAGGTTGCAGAGATCGTTTCGAAGATCTTATGAGGTTAGATGAATACCTCGTAAAAAAGGGCTACTTTAGCTCGAGACAGATAGCTAAAGAGAACGTGAGGAGAGGAATGGTTCTTGTTAACAACTTTTTAGTTAAAAAGCCTTCAAAGCAAGTGAGTTATGAAGATGAGGTAGTAGTCCTTGGATTGGATGTGCCGAAGGGCTATTGGAAGTTGAAAGCTATCGATGAAGAATTTAAACTTTTTTCTGGAAAAGAAACAGTTCTCGATCTAGGAAGCTCAGCGGGTGGCTTTCTTTTGTATGCAAGTGAGAAAGCAAAGTTTGTTTATGGAATAGAATTTAGCAGAGATTTTGAAGATGTGCTGAGAAAGATAGAAAGAGAAAGGAAAAATGTAAAAGTTTTCATAGCAAACGTCTTCAACTTCGACTTGAACTTGCTTCCCAGCTTAGATCTAATTTTGAACGATCTCTCACTACCTTTCGAATCGTCGATGAAGGCACTTGGAATGTTCTCTTCAAAGCTGAAAGATGATGGAAGAGTTCTGTTCGTTTGCAAAGGAATGAAAGAGAGAGAAGAGTTTGATGGATTCGAAGTAGTTAAAAAGATGGTTTTGGATAAAAAAGAAATTTATTACTTGCTTAAATCTTCAAAGCAAGTTCAGCAGCCTCCAAAGCAGCATCTAGAGCTTTTCTAGGCTTTAAACAATCCCCTATCTTGTAAACTTGAACTTTTCCAATTAACTCCTCGTAAAGACTATCGTTTGGATGAGTACCTACTGCTAAAACAGCTGTATCGCACTCAATCTCTCTCCTTTCTCCTTCCGTTTCAACGACAACGGCCTTTGGCTTAATCTCAACTGCCCTTGTATTTACTAGCATTCTAACTCCTTTCTCTTGCAGATACATTATAACAGTCCAGCGAGTAGTTATTCCTATGTCTTGAGCAATTTTTGGTAGCATTTCCACGATCGTAACATCTCTACTCTCATTTGCAAGTTTTGCTGCTGTACAACATCCAACTCCTCCACCTCCTATTATGACAACTCTTTTTCCAACCTTCACTTCGTCCATAAGAACATCGAAAGCTGTGACAGCGTTCTCTACTCCAGGTATCTTTGGAATCACTGGACTTGCTCCAACTGCTATCACAACAACTTCCGGCTTCTCAGCCAACACCTTTCCAACGTCAGCTGGACAGTTGTAGTATATTTTTACTCCAAGTTTTGGAAGATTTTTCATAAAGTATTTACGAACTTCTGCAAATTCGTAAGTTAATACAGAATTTGCAGCTAAGTTTAGCTGTCCGCCAAGTAAATCTGTTTTCTCAAACAAGACAACATCATGTCCTTTCTTTGCTAAAAGTTCAGCTAAGGTACAACCAGCTGGGCCACCACCTACAATTACTACTTTTCTCCTCTTCTCAGCTTTTAAATTTCTGAACTCCATCTCTCTACCAACCGTTGGATTTACTAGACAAGTTATCGGTTGAGCAGACATAACTCTATCTAAACATCCTTGGTTGCAGGCAACACAGATCTTTATTTCATCGTATTTTCCTTCTTTTGCTTTTTTTGGAAACTCCGGATCAGCTAAAAGAGCTCTAAAAATTGCAACCATGTCTGCCATTCCATCTTGCAATATTTTTTCAGCTACAAATGGATCGTTTATTCTATGTGAAGCAATCACGGGAACTTCTACAGCTTTTTTTATCTCTGCAGCTAGATAAGCAAATCCTCCTCTAGGTACAAGCATTGTTGTTAGTGGTTTTTTAGATTCGTGCCAACCAGCCATTACGTTTATAGCTGCAACTCCTGCATTTTCCAGAATCTTTGCAATCTCTTTCATCTCCCTTACAGTGTTTCCACCTTCTACAAATTCATCACCAGCGATCCTTATGAGTACCGGATACTCTTCTCCACACTTCTCCTTAATTTTCTGTATTATTTCTACGGCAAATCTGCACCTGTTCTCTATAGATCCTCCGTACTCATCTGTTCTTTTATTAGTTGCAGGACTAAAGAACTGTGAAATTAAGTATCCTGCAGAACCTATCAGTTCTACTGCATCGAAGTTAGCTTTCTTAGCTCTTAAAGCTGCATCGGCAAACTCATCTTCAATCATTAATATTTCATCTTTTTTAAGCTCCCTAGGCACCATCTTGCTGAATATTGGGGGAGGGATAGGTGAAGGAGCTACTGGCTTTCTTTCTGGATCGAAAGAGATCTCGTATCTTCCAGGGTGCCAAAGCTGTAGAGCGCACTTTACATCGTACTCGTGAAAGATCTCTGAAATTTTTCTTAGATCTGGAATGTACTTATCGTCGTATGCAGCAAGTCCACCAAAGAAGTGCGGCTCAATTTTAGCAATCCCTACAACTGCAAACCCTATTCCACCTCTAGCCCTTTCTCTGTAAAATTCTAGCAGTCTTTCTGTGATTCCTCCATCTGGTTTATGGTAGTTGGTCTCTCCAGCTGACATGAGTATGCGATTTTTAACCGACAATCCTCCAATTTCTATGGGTTCGAACAGCTTCACGTTCTTAGTAAATTAGAAGTTTATAAGCTTTTTTAAGTTCCTGCAAAATTTAAAAACCTTCGACTCAGTTTCTAAAAGAAAGGAAAATATATAGTATAAATATTTGTTAGTCAAAAAATCTACTTTCTATCGATGAACCTAGATATTACAATTCTTTGCGCTTCGCTTGTACCTTCGTATATAGTTCCAACCCTTGCATCTCTGAAGAACCTTTCGATGTCGTACTCTTTGCTGTACCCATAGCCTCCAAAGATCTGCAGAGCCTCGTACGTAATTTTAACAGCAGCCTCTGTAGCGAAAAGCTTCGCTGCAGAACTTATCGCTGGATTCGGTTTTCCTTGATCTATGAGCCATGCTGCCTTGTAAACTAGCATCTTCGCAGCTTCGATCAAGGTAAACATGTCTGCAAGCTTGAAAGCTATTGCCTGATGCTCGATA
>JANXDX010000018.1 GCA_025058735.1 Archaeoglobaceae archaeon
TATGCGGGGGGCGGGATTTGAACCCGCGGACCCCTACGGGACAGGGTCTTAAGCCCTGCGCCTTTTCCTGGCTCGGCAACCCCCGCATGTAAAGATCTATATCAGGCTTTATGAAGTTATCGTCAATTAAATAAAATTATAAAATATCTAAAAACATATTTCTTCCAAACTCAAGTAGCAGCTCGGATCTTCTCCCCAAAGATTTCCAGCTCTGTAAGCTCTAACTCTAAAACCTCCGCAAACAGATTTAAATTTACAGATCCCACATTTTCCAGTCAAAAATTTTTCTTTCATTTTAAGCTTTTGAAAGAGCTCGTCTTTCATTATTTCATCAAAACTTTGTTTTATAATATTTCCAGCAGTATAGTCATGCCAGAACTGATTTGGATGAACGTTTCCAACTGGATCTATGCAAACTATTTTGAATCCACTTCCATCTCCTCCTCTATATTTCAAAAATTCTAAAATTTCATCTCTCTTCATTTTCAAATACGCATAGATACCATCAGCTGGATTGTCTACGGTAAGTATTTCCGTTCCACCCTTTTCAGCTTCGAGCATTAGTTTATCAACTATCCACCTTCTAACTTCGTTGCTGATATCATCTCTAAAATCAGCTTTTCCAGATGGAACTAAATGATAAACGCAAAACCTTGGAATTTCGTGTTCTCTAGCTAGATTCAAAACATCGAAGATCTCTTGGAAATTGTACTTTGTGATCGTGAACCTTATTCCAGTTAAAGTGATCTCGTTTGCCAATTTCAAACCATTTAGAGCTTTTTCAAATGCACCTTCAACTCCTCTAAATTGATCGTTTTTTGAAACTCCGTCGAAACTTACACCTACGTAATCGAAAACCTTTAGTTCGTTGCAACTTTCTCTACTTATCAGTGTACCGTTGGTAGATAGAACAACCCTTATACCTTTTTTCTTAGCATACCTTGCTATTTCAAACAGATCTTCTCTCATCAAAGGTTCTCCACCACCGAAAATTAATATTGGGACTCCAAAGGAACTCATTTTATCAATTACATCTAAGCATTCTTCTTTTTTCATTTCACCTAAATTTTCTACAGCAGAATAGCAATGAATACAGTTCAAATTACACCTTCTAGTAATGTTCCAGACTACTACTGGTTTTCCACTTTTAACAAACTTAAGTAACCCTTTTGGAATTTTTGAGTCGTCCTTAAAAGTTAGTTCCTTCGAAACCGTAGCTTCGTTGCTCACGATTTTACTTAGACTTATCATCTCCGAGTAAGCAAAAGAGTTTAAAATTCTTGCGACAACTCTAAAAAGCCGGGGTTGCCGAGTGGCTAAGGCGGTAGACTCGAGATCTACTGGGCTTTGCCCGCGTGGGTTCGAATCCCACCCCCGGCGTTTTACTTAAAACTTTTAATGAAATTTGAACACTTTAAATTTCAGCTGAATCTAAACGAGTTCCAACGATGTTGAAAGTAGTTGTACAGAGATTTGAAAAGTTTAAAAAGTCTGAAGAGCTAAAAATTTAGTCAAATTTAACATTAAAAAAATTGTAAGAGGCCATTTTCAGTAATTTATTTATATTTTCATGTTTTTGATATTTCAACAAAAGGGTGATGACTTTGATGGGAAAAATAATTAAAAAAGAGAACCTGAAGAGACTGTTCGATGACGTGAGTAGAGAATTCAAAGTCATTGCACCTGTAAAAAAAGGAGAAGATTACGTTCTTTCAGAAGTTGAAAGTTTCAGCGATGTTGTTTTAGACTATCCAACGACTATTCTTCCACCAAAGAAGTTCCTACTTCCGTACAAGGAACCGATCTTTGCTTTCGATGCTGAAGGATTTAAAGATCTGATCCCGGACGAAAAGATCGCGTTTTTTGGATTGCACCTTTGTGATGCGAACGCAATAGGAAGACTCGACTTAGTTTTCTGGAACGATCCATACTACAGAGCGAGAAGGGATAGGATGTTGATAATCGGGATCTCCTGTAAACCTACAGAAACATGCTTCTGCAAATCCATGAAAGCAAACTCTTTAACAAACGCATGTGATCTTTTCCTATTAGCTAAAGATGATAAATACATCGGCTTTTCAATGACTGAGAAAGGTAGAAAGATCGTTTCACAGCTATACTTTGAACCTGAAACTGTAAACGTTGAAGAAGTCAAAATCGAATACGAAGAGAAACTTAGCTTGAATTTGTACAAAGTTGAAAGAAAGATCTTAGAGGACTACAACAACCCCGTATGGGATGAGACTGCAAAGAAGTGTCTAGCTTGCACAAACTGTACAGTAGTTTGCCCACTTTGCTACTGCTTCGATGTAGTAGATGAGACGTTCATATTTCCAGGAGAGGGCTTGAGATTCAGATGTTGGGACTCTTGTCTTCTACTAAGCTTTGCAAGAGTTGCTGGAGGACACAACTTTAGAAGAGATTTGAAAGCTAGATACAGAAACGTTTACACTCACAAGTTCAAGACTTACATCGACGAGTTTGGAGTTCCTAGTTGTGTAGGCTGTGGAAGGTGCATAATTTTCTGCCCAGCTAACATAGACATGAGAGAAGTTTTATTCAAGCTTGGAGGTGTTTAAATGGAAAACATATACAAGCCTTTCAAGAGCAAGATCTTGAAAGTCGTAGATCAAACGTACGATACAAAGGTTTTCAGATTAGAAGTGAAGAACTTCAAATACATGCCTGGGCAGTTCGTTGAACTTTCGATCCCTGGAGTTGGTGAAGCACCTATTTCCATAACTTCGAGCCCGCATGAAGAAGGGTATATAGATCTTTGCGTTAGGAGAGTTGGAAATGTAACAAACGCTCTTCATAGAATGAAAGCAGGAGATCATGTGTGGATCCGTGGTCCATACGGTGTTGGATTTCCGTTTGAAACGATAAAAGGCAAAGACATCGTTTACGTTGCTGGAGGAATAGGAATGGCTCCACTGAGGAGTTCGCTAAACTATGTTTTACATAACAAGAAAGATTTTGGTAAGATAACTTTATTATATGGAGCAAGAACTCCAGCAGACCTGCTTTACAAAGATGAATTCGATAGATGGGCTAACGAATGCAATTTCCTTGTAACAGTTGATTCTGAAAAGCTTCCAGATGGTAGATCAAGTGGATGGAAGGGGAACATAGGAGTTGTAACTACTCTGTTTGCAAAGCTGAACTATTCGATAAAAGATTCTATAGGTATAGTCTGCGGGCCTCCAGCGATGTATAAGTTCGTAATTCAAGAGTTTAGAAAAGCTGGAATGCCAGATTCTTCGATCTACTTATCTCTCGAGAGACATATGAAGTGCGGAGTTGGCAAATGTCAACATTGTCAGATAAACAACAGGTACGTTTGCATAGATGGGCCAGTTTTCAACTACGCTGACATAAAAAATCTGCCAGAATCAATATGAGGTGGTTTGATGAGACCAAAAGTTGCAATTTTCGATTTAACAGATTGTGAAGGTTGTGAAGTACAAATTGTAAATTCAAAGCTAATAGACAAAGTTCTTGAAGGTGTTGAGATCGTTCACTTCCGTCTTGGACAGAGAGTCAATAGATGGGAAAAATTCGATGTAGCATTTGTAGAAGGTGCAGCGATCACGAGCGATGAACTAGAACTTGTTAAGAAGATTAGAGAGCACAGTAAACTAGTAATAGCACTTGGAAGTTGTGCATGCTTTGGTGGAATTGCTGCAATAAACAATTTCATGGATCTGGATGAGGCTAAGAGGTACGTTTATGGAGAGAATGCAGATAAAATAGAAGTCCTCTACGTAAAACCATTACCAGAAATTATAAAAGTAGACTTTATGATCAGGGGGTGCCCAATCACTCCAGAGGACTTTGAAAGAGTTGTTAGCGATCTTCTCGCTGGGAGAATTCCAAGAGAGCACACCAGACCAGTATGTATAGATTGTAAGAGTAAAGAAAACATTTGCTTATTGCTCAAAGGAATTCCATGCGCTGGCCCTGTTACTTACGGTGGTTGTGGTGCTCCATGTCCTTCAGCTGGAATGCCATGCGATGGTTGTAGAGGACCACTTGAAGAGCTTCAAATGAGTGCAGAACTTGAACTGCTTAAAAAGATTGCAACAAAAGAGGACATAGTTAGGTTGTTTAGAAAATACGCTCCAATGGCTTCAATGTTTAAAGAAGTTGGAGGTGGGAAGTTATGATATACGACGAATACGTAACCCAGATCGAAGGGCATGGAAAAATTCACTTGGACTTTAAAAACGGTAATGTAGAGGTGCGCTTAGAGATCCATGAAGGTTCAAGGCTTTTTGAGAGCTTTTTGAGAGGAAGAAGAGCAGATGAGGTACCACAAATGGTTTCAAGAATTTGCGGAGTCTGTCCAGTACCACACAACCTTGCTGCAGTTCAAGCTTTGGAGAATGCTATGGGTATTGAAGTTTCTGAGCAAGTGAAGATGCTTAGAAGACTTGCAATAGCATCGCAAATTGTTCAAAGTCATGCTCTCCATCTCTATGTTCTAGCTGCAGCAGATTATCTAGGTGTAAATGGTGTTTCAGATCTTTACGCAAAGTATCCAGAAGCTGTGAAGAGGTGCATAAGGATAAGAGCTGCTGGAAATCGTGGAATTGAAGTTGTAGGTGGTAGAGCTGTTCATCCGATCAATTCAATACCTGGAGGATTTGCAAAGTTACCAACTAGGAAAGACATGGAGAAGTTGGTTAAAGAGTTGAAGAACATAATAAACGACTGCATCGAAACTTTCAACATGTTTGCAAACCTAAAGTATCCTAAATTTGAAAGACCTACAGAATACCTTGCAATCGACGATGGAAAGCACTACCCATCTTACTCTGGAAAGCTAGTTACAAGTAGAGGTTTGAACTTCAAAGCTGAAGAGTACAGAGATCACATAAAGGAATTTTTCAAGCCCTATTCAAACACGAAGTTCTGTACAATCAATGGTCATGGATTCCACGTAGGTGCGATCGCAAGGATAAACGTTTTCAAACATCGATTGAATCCGATCGCTAAGGAGTTGCTTGAAAGTAGTCCAATTAAATTCCCAAGTGATAATCCTTTCCACAACAACCTTGCACAGGCAATTGAGATCGTTCACTACACTGAGGAGGCAATAAAGATCGCTGAAGAACTTTCAGTAAAACTTAAAGATGAAGTAAGAGAAAAACAGAAGAGATCTGGAACAGGAGTTGGAGTTGTCGAGGCGCCGAGAGGAACACTTATACATGAGTATACAGTTGACGATAAAGGAATAGTTCGTGGAGTCAACTTGATAATTCCAACTGGGATGAACACAACGAACATCGAAGAAGACCTTTATGCACTGCTGATAGAAAACATTGATAAACCAAAAGAGGAACTGAAAAAGATTGCAGAACTCCTTTTCAGAGCTTACGATCCATGTTTATCCTGCTCAACCCATTGATTACTGTACTAGAAGTCTATAAATCGAAAGTTTTCCTATAGAGAACGTAAATTAAAATTAACCTCAGTTTACACTAAAATACAAATCCGTGTCCATTGATAAAGGTGCAAGAATCCTTAAAGAGTGAAGTTGTAAACATGATCGAGATAACTTGTAACGGAATTCATACTCTGCTAAGATTCGTTATCTGTTCTGAGCTGTTAAAAAGTCACTCGAATTTTATTATATGCTCATTTTATTTTTAGGAAACAATTTTATATAGACAACAGAATCAGCTTAATTGTTGGCGAAAAGCTAAAGGAATTGAAGACGGTGGATTTGAATAAAAAAGTAGTTTAAATGCTGTAAATTGTATCTATGAGTAAAAGACTGTTTTTTGTGAGACTTACAAAGTTGATTATTTTGATCGAGGAACTGAAAGAGCTAAAAACTTTCCATAGTCTCTGCAACTTCCCAAGTCATTAGATTTAACACTTCAACTTATCCACAAAGAATTTTGTACAGCTTATCTTTGATAAAATGTCTCCAGAACTGTAGCGATGGTTGATTCGATTACAGAGATATTTACGCTTGCTGCAAAGAAAGATAATAATTTAAACTTTCAAAAACATGGATTATGAAACTCTTATAAAATTACAATTTTACTAACTGAAAAGATCTGAAACTGCTCGAAGATCTTCGTAAAAAGGGTTTTGACAGCTATAGGATATTTCGTAATGCATTGGAAGAGATTTTTCAAAGTAACTGATATAACATCGAAAAGCCTCCAAAGGACTACGAAAAGTAGTATATTACGTATGCTGTGGGGATGTGAGATGTGACGATGGATAAGAACTTTACATGGTTTTGCTGAAGAAAATAGGAGAGATCTTCTGCGGAAGAGATTAAGAACTATGAGAAAATGAATTCGCTGCTTTTCAAAACCTCTTATGGTACAGATGAGAAAACATGTTAAAAGATGATGAAGGTTACATCGAGTTTGGTGGAGGCGGAGAGTTCCAAGAAAGTAAAGAAGTTCATTTCAAATAGTTCTAGAGAGCGTTATCACAAGTGTTAGAGCTGAGTTTGAAGTAAGTTTCACAAGAGTTTTGAACAAATTTTTTCATAACAGTTTTATACAGATTTTTTATTTTCTAATCTCAATATAACTTTGAAAAGGTAGATCTATGAGTGATCCTTACTATTTCATGGCTTTTGTTCGGTTTTCTTGTTTTTGCATAGTATGCTATAGGAACGATTGCCTCTTGTTAGAGATCTACAATCGATCAAACTCCGTATTCGTTTGAATGAACAAACTTGTAGGATCTGGAACTGCTACAGAGAACAATTGAAGATTTGAAGTCAAAATGTAATAGATTTAGAGGAAATTTGAGTTCGAAACGTCGTTCTTTACTTCTATACATTGAAAGCACTTTAAATTAGAGTTCACGAAAAAGCTTGAATTGAAAGAGTATCAAAAGTTGAAGAAATCTTTTTTAAATTAATCAGAAATGAAGAAGTAAGCCACCTTAAACAACAGACACTTCTATATGTGCTGAGGTGAGAACACTGTTCAGCATCGATCTAAGGTGCAACAACTACCTCAGTTTTCCTCTTGCAAGTGAGACAAAAACACCAAAGAGGCAAAGAACTACGGAAACGATAAATGAAACCTTTAAAGTGACTATGAATTCAGGCAGAACTTCTGGAATTCGTGATTTTCCGAGCATTACTGCAAAGATCAGCGTTACTATGCCCATGCTGAAAGCTTGTCCTACGACTCTCATTGTTGCGAGCGTTGCTGAAGCAAGCCCAAAGAACTTTTTCTCTACAGAACTCATAACCGCATTTGTATTCGGAGAAGAGAAGAGAGCAAAGCCAAAGCCTATGAGGATTAGGTTTCCTATTATGAATTCCATAGGTGTTTCTGAATTTATTAAGGAGAAAAGGAAAAGAGATAGAGCGGTTAAACCCATGCCAATGGAGGCAACAACTCTTGGTTCGATTCTGTCGGATAAAGAACCTGCCATAGGTGAAAATAGAGCCATCATTATTGGTTGAGCCAAAAGCACGATTCCAGCATCTTGTGGACTTAGATTTTTAATGTATTGAAGATAAAGGCTCAGG
>JANXDX010000006.1 GCA_025058735.1 Archaeoglobaceae archaeon
CTTTGGCTTCAACTTCAGCTTAGTCGTTAACACCGTTGATAGAGATGAAGATACAGCCAATCCAAGATTTTGTCAAGGCTGTTTAAGGCAGTTCATAGTCAATTCCAATGCAATTTTTGGAAAGCAGAGGAGTTACTTTGTGATGAGCACTCCAGCGAATGCAAGCGATAGCCTTGGAAGTTGGTGGCATATTCCCTTAAACACAACTCTTGGAACTTTGGAAATAACAGATGCTTTAGAATTGAATGCGGTTGTTTTAAGAGCAAACATGAGCATTAACGACAGCAATCCAGGCTTTGTTAACTACAACTACCCAACAAAATCTTTGATGAGCTTTTCAACTCAAACAGAGATCCCAGTTGGAGTTGGAAGTGATGGAATTCCATTCAGCGGAGATGAGGCAAGGCTTAAAGCAATTCCAAGGCCAGAGGTTGAGATATATGGTGGAACTATTTATTCAATAATTCACGTATCCCATGTAGATGATGTTGAGTTTAGGAATTTTGCAGTTTTCGGCTCTATTTATTGGGCTTCTGGAGTTTCTATTGTAGGTAATAATTTCTTTGCTGAGAACATTTTTGCTGGATTGAGGGCAAATGCTTCAGATCCTCAGCTTAGTGGCCTTAGCAGAAGTGGAACTGCTTTCTACATCTCAGGAAAGAATTGGACTGTGAAGAATTCAACTTTTGCCTTCTCCAATGTTGGTTTTGCCTCATCTTACAGTCGTTCTGGTAAACTTATAAATGTTATCGGCTTTGAAAATCATCCTGCTTTTGGAGAAGGGAGAAACTTTGAAACATACGAAAGTTTTAGAGATCTCACTTTATCCATATGCGTTTCGGCAAAAGCTCACTATGGTGCAATTCTTAGTAGTATAGGGGAGATGTTTTCGGTTGAAGATTGCACCTTTGAAGAAAATGAATATGGAATATGGATAAACACCAACCACAGCTTTGTTTCAAGATCGCTGATCAGAAACAACCTTGGAGTTGGAATAATAGTATCGAATTTTAAAGGTGAAGATGTAAAGGAGCCAGTGTTCAACATAACAATAACCAAAAATTCGATCTACAACAACTCAAGGCTTGGAATAGATCTTGTAGATAGTGATCAGCTTGAAATAGCCCTTAGAGGAGATAACGTAACCTTAAACGATGGACTGCTGAATTGTTCACAGCCAAACTGCGGAATGGATTACCCTGTTATAAGCTATGCTGAATTCGATGAAATGAGTCAAAGGCTGTACGTTGAAGGTTTTATAGGAAATGAAAGCGTTGGTGGCTCAGCAGCTTTTGCAAATGCAAAGGTTGAGATCTACTTGGTTAGAAATTCAACCTCTGGAGACAACTTGATTGGAAACAATTGGACTTTTAACAATTTACTCGATAAACACTACGGTGAAGGTTACATATACTTGGGAGAAATATATGCAAATTCAGCAGGCTACTTTGAAGGAGAAATAGATGTTTCAGGAAAAGGAGTTGATGCAAATTCCATAATTTCAGCAATTGCAATTCTCAATGGCAACACTTCTGAATTTGGACCAAATTCGTTGGTGAGAAAAAGGCTGAACTTGTCTGCAGAGATAGATGTTAAAGGTCTCAATGCAACTTTAAAAGTTAAAGCTTTTGAAAAAGCTAGAAATGTGAAGGTTTACTGGATAAAACCTTTTGGTATTTCAGTTACTTCAATGAGCGGTGATTACGATGAAAGTGGAGGTGTTGGTAACTTTTACTGGTGGAAGTTTAGAGAAATTGATACAAGTGAGACTAAGTCCGTCTACCTCAACCTTACTGCAATAGGTAGCTTTTCTTTGAGTGAAGCTTTCAACCTCGGCTTAGATCCTGAAAAATTTTAAAAACCTTTGATCAAGTATTTTTAAATGGCATCGAAGTTCGGCTTTAGGAAGGCAAAAGAGAGGATCAAGGAGAGAGCTAAAGAGGCGATATTTGAACTTATTGAGAAAGATAGAAACTTTCGCTATGCTTTAGCAGGAGCACTTGGATTAAAAGAAACACTTGAGAAAATAGACGAGCATACAAAAATTTTAAAAGATTTTGCAGTTGAATTTTCAAAACTCAGGGATGAAACAATTAAGTTGAGAGAAGAAGTGAACGAACTAAGGAAAGAAATGTACGCAGGATTCAAGAGACACGACGAACTCTTAATGAGACATGAAGAGGAGATAAAGAAGTTGAGAGAAGACATGAATGAAGGATTTAGAAGAGTTTGGATAGAAATTGGATTGTTTAGAAAAGAATTTGAAAAAGAAATTAGAGAGATCAGAACTTTCATGGAGAGATTGTCGATAAGTCTTGAAGAGGAGGCAAACTATGTTGTTAGCTACTTCTTAGAGAAAAGAGGGATCAAAGTAAGTACTGGAAGATTTTTCCTAGATACAGAGTATGAGTTCGACATCTACGGAAAAACAGATGATCTAACAGTAGTTGGAGAAGCAAAAACTCGTGTAAGTCCGAACAACGTTCATGAGATGTTGAAAAAGATCGATGATGCTATGAAAAAGTATCCAGAGTTCTTCAAAGGTAAAGTTTTGAAAGTTCTTTACTGCATGGTTGCAATACCGGGAACAATTGAAGAAGCAAATAGAAGTGGTATTTGGATAATTAAATCTGCAAAAGAAATAAATGAGCCACAAATCTAAAAAATTAGCTTTTCAGCTTTTTATAAATTTAATTTTTATTAATAAAAATATTAAAAGTTTTTAAAATTCTAAAAATAAACAACTAGTGTTGGATATGAGTACAAATTCTAGTCTTTTAGTTCTTTATCTCTTCAACTAAATTAGTAATCTTTTTACTGTTGATTTTTGCGAAAATAAGTTCATCAGTAGTATAAAGTGCCGAGGACGGGATTTGAACCCGTGACCTGCAGATTATGAGTCTGCCGCCCCAACCAGCTAGGCTACCTCGGCTCGATGTATGTGGAGTTGCAATTTAAAAATCCTTTCGATGATTAACGGTTAACATTTTAATTTATTAATTTTAAATTATATATTTAATTATTTTATATTTTATGGTAGACAGTACTAAAACTTGCAATCTTCAATCGAAGACTGAGCTGCAAAATGTACATCTTGATCGAAACTTGTATTTCAGTGTTCTGTTGAATTTTTCAACTGTCTCCCTTTTAACAGAACTGTATAAACCTCTACTGAACCGTTTTTAATTTAGAACTTTCATCTTTTCAAAGTTTTCTGAAAACAAGTGCAACAAATTTGGATAGTTCTCTCTTTTAGCGTATTCAATTTTGCTAATCAAAACTAATTCACTTTTATAGGGTTAAACTGACTCAACTTTGACCTTCAAAAGTTTAAAGTCTCCAATGTTTTTACTTTTCGTAGAAGAAAACCTTAAATTTTATCGATCTAGTTAACTCAATGGAACTTGCCGGAACTTTGATTCTTCCATTAGTATCTTTTTTAATAGCCTTCTTCTCCTCACCAGCTGGAGTAAGTGGAGCTTTTCTTCTTTTACCTTTTCAAGTCAGTGTTCTAAATTTCACTTCCCCATCTGTAAGTTCTACCAACTTCGTTTACAACTTGATAGCAATTCCTAGCGGTGTTTACAGATACGCTAGAGAGGACAGAATAGTTTGGCCGCTAGTTTTTACAATTATCCTAGGTACATTCTCAGGAGTGTTTGTCGGAGCTTACCTTAGAGTAACTTACTTCTTCGATCCAAAGATCTTCAAACTCTTTGTAGGATCTGTATTGCTTTATCTAGGCCTAAAAGTTCTCCACTCTGTAGTAAGTCCAGATCTAAAATCCAAAGAGTTGGAGAAAAAATTTAAGGAAAGAGTTGATGCTATAAAAAGAGAGCAGATGAAAAGATTGGTAGCTGGATTGCCAAAGGAAGCTGTAGTTAAGACGAGAAAAGTTGATTTGAAAAAGATAGAATACGATTTTTGGGGAGAAACTTTTTCATTTCAACCTTTACTTGTTTTCCTGGTAACTTTCTCAGTTGGAATATTGAGCGGGATCTATGGAATAGGCGGAGGAACTGTGATAGCTCCAATACTTTCAACATACTTTAAATTGCCAGTTTACACGATCGCAGGCGCAACTTTGCTTGGATCGTTTTTAACTTCAGCCTTTGGTATTCTGAGCTATTATTTAACAGGTTATCCGCCAGACTGGAGAATTGGATTAGCTTTTGGTTTTGGCGGTATTTTTGGAATGTACTTTGGAGCAAGATTTCAAAAGTACATGCCATTGAAAGCTGTAAAGGTAGTTCTTTCTGCAATAGTTTTAGGAGTAGCTGTTAACTACATACTGCAATTTTTTGGCATCACAACTCCTTAAACTCAACTCTAAAAAGTATCTGACTAGCTGTTCTGAGTTTTTTCCTTATCTGTGGTAATTCGTACATGTATATCATAAGTGCATCGTCAACTTTTCTATCTATTCCAAAGGCTTTCCTTATGAATTCGATATGCAATTTATCTCTAACGTAAGCTACTCTTTCTCTACCAAACTCAGTCAACTCTAAAACAATTGGGATCTTAAACCTTTCCCAATCTATTTCATCTACATATTTAGCTACAAACTTCAGTTCATCTTTCTCAACGTAGTATTCGTTCCCATCTTTAGCTCTTATCTTTGGATTTTTCTCTTCCAACATTTCCTTTAAACTTCTAGATCTTTCTGCTATGTGTCTATTTATAGATTCCACAAGTTTTGCTAGAATTCTTTCATTCACAAAAACACCTCCAGCTCAATTTCAACATTACCTCTTTTTATTCCAAGCAGTTCAGCTGCACTCCCATTCCTAACGCTGAGTTCTAAAGTGTTGAAGCTGTTTATCAAAGCCAAAGTTTCACCTACCTCAACTTCCGAATATGTTCTCACCAGGGGGAACTTCACACCTCTACAGATATAACCCTTTGCCTTCACAAACTCCTTTGGAAAATTTGTTATCAAGTTGCCGAACTTGTCAACGTAAACGACTTTACACTTTATTTTTTCACCTATTTTAAAATCGTAGATGTCGAGCTTTTCCATCTCTTTTATCTCTTCTAAAAAGTCGTATCGCTGCAGAGATATAAGAGCTGCGGCTGGAGAAAAAACATCTCTTCCATGAAATGTATATGAAAGTTCTCCGACAAGCGATGATATAGATTCATCTATTCTGAAAATTTTTTTGATTCCATCTTTTGCAGCTGATTGATAACAGATTCCGTTGTCTGGAGCTATAAATACGTGGTTTTTTGTAAAAACTGCTAAGGCTCTCCTTTTACTTCCAACCCCTGGATCAACTACTGCAACGTGTATTGCACTTTTGAAGTATCTGTAAGAGTGGTAAAGCAAAAAAGCTCCTTGAAGTACGTTTTGTGGTTCAACGTTATGAGTTATGTCTACAATTTTAGCGTTTGGATTTATACTTAAAATTACACCTTTCATAACTCCAGGGTAGAAGTCGCCAAAGTCTGTAAGCAGTGTGATCATGTTTGATCGTAGTGTTGCTTTTAAAAGTAACTAATTCAAAATTAACTATAAAAATCTTTTTACAAACTCTACCAATAGTTATTACTAAAAAAGATTAAACTAATTAATTTAAAAATTGAATATAAATATTATTTTTAAATATTAAATTTAAAGATTTTTATTAAAATATTAAATGCTGTTTAAACAAAAAACATATATTTCAAAAGAGACATTTAGCGTGGTTCGAAGAATTGAACTTCCAGGAATAGGAACAAAGTATGAGCTTGAAACAAAAAAAGGTGATAAAATAGCAATAGTATTTCTTTTTCCAGAAAAAGTCCAACTTTATCTTCTTCCAAAATCTTCAAAAGATGCTTTATCAGTAGAGATGAATGTAGATGAGGCTAGAAGGCTTGGGAACATTCTTTTTGGAGCTACGATGAAGTGTGAAAAGGAAAGAATTGAAGTATCTTTTTCTGAAATTTCAGCCATACGTTTGATGCTACACACGTATAGAATAGGTAAGAACTTGGATGGGAAATCGATAGAAGATCTTCAAATAAGAAAAAGAGCTGGAGTTACTGTAATAGCGGTTTCAAGGAACAACGAAGTAATTGTAAACCCATTACCATCTTTTACTTTCAAAGAGGGAGACAAAATAGTTGTTGTAGGAGAAAAAAATCAGATAGAACAGTTCGAAAGAGAGATTCTAGAGATTTAAATGGAAGTTTTCTTAGCTATAACTATTTGCGCGTTGTTAGCTTATCTGGTAAAAACTTTTTCACTCCCTTCTATCCCCCTCTACATAGTTTTAGGTTTAATTTTAGGCAATTCCGGACTCAAAATTTTGAAGAGTAGCGAAGTTTCAGATGTTTTTTCAGAACTTGGAGCAGTCCTTCTAGCTTTTTACATTGGAATGCAGCTGAATTTTTCAACTTTAAAAAAAGTTGAAAATTTCTACTCTGGAATTGCAGACCTAATTTTGAACTTCTTGCCAATACTTTTTTTAACAGCCTTTTTAGGTTTTGAATTGAAAGATGCTTTAGTTTTATCTCTAGCTATTTATACAAGTAGTACTATCATGGTTTTTAGATCACTTGTAGAAAACAAAAAACTAGCTCTTCCGGAGTCTGAAACAATTGTTTGGATAATGGTGTTCGAAGATCTGGTTATCTTGATTTTACTTCCTGTAGTTTTTGCTTTCCACGTGGAGATATATGGAATATTTATTGTGATCTTTTCAACTTTCCTGATCTACAACTTTTCAGAAAAGTTGAAGGTTGTTAAGCTGGGAGAAGATGTGGCAGCTTTAGTTTCTTTATCAATACCAGCTTTTGCAGTAGTTATTTCCAAGGTTTTCGATTTTCCATCTGTTTTATCTGCAATATTTTTTGGTTTTGCATGTTCAAAAGTTAAAGAAATAGAAAAAGCAATCTTACCATTTAAAGAAGTTTTTCTTTCCCTTTTCTTCCTTTTCTTTGCAGCAAAAATAAGCTTCTCTGTCTTTCCAGATGTAAAAGTATTTTTAATTATTTTGATCTTGGCCGTAATTTTAAAGATCCTTGCCGGTATCTTAGCTGGGTTGATAGTCCACAGATCTTTTAATTCTGGAATAGAGATCGGTGCTACAATTGTTCCAAGGGGAGAATTTTCTATTTTACTTGCAATGTTTCTAGGAAATGAAACCGTTTCAGCAGTAATAACGTTGTTAGTTTTAGTATCATCGATCCTTGGAAGCTTTACAGCGAAGTACAGCTACAAGTTAAAATCAATTTCTGTTTAATTTATTTTAAAAATTATTTTATAATAGTATTTTTTGTTATTAAAAAGGTTAAAAATTTCATATTAATAATAAATATTAAACAATTATATAATTAATTTACAGAAAATTTAAAAAACGTTACTGTACATCTTTGTGTTACATCGCTCAGCAATGTACTTTGATCTTAGTCTGCTGCGTTGGACTTGAGGAGATGGGTAAAGAGGGGTACTGTAAAAATTACGATCTTGAGTGTGCTCTAAACTACACGTTGTCGGATCTCGGGCTGCTGCAGAACTTGAAGGTAATGAATGTTCAAAAACTGCATGAAAAGTTCTTGATAGATAAGAACGTATTACAACCAAAAGCATCTCTTTCACCGATCGTGCAGATCAAAGGGAAAAACGTACAGTTTTGAATACAGAAAAGTACTATCAAAGTTCAGAAGAAACAAAAAAGTTGAATATGTAGCGATTATGCAATTTTGCTTTGTTGATAAAAAATATACGTAGCTTACGTCAAGTTTAAAGACTCAGAAGTAGATCGTCTAACTTCGACTCCTTGACAAGTTTTACGCCCTCGATCAAAAACTTCCTGGCTACTTACTACAGCAAATGGCTTAAGGGTAAAAGGATCGAAGTTTACGAAAAAGGATCTCAACATCTCAGTCGAAAGTTTGACTACCAAGATCACGAGTTCAAGGTGAATGATTTAATGGAAGATTTAGTCAGCAAAAAACTTGAGGAAAGATGGAAACGCTTAAAAAAGATAAGCTTAGTTTTTACGTTCAAAAATAGCAGATTACTAAGTCCCCAGGTTTCTGATGGAATTGCAGAAATGATAAGAAAAGAACTGCTTGAAAAAGTTGAAGATGAGTAGAGATATTTTAATGTGAATTGGCCAGACTTGGAAGTAAAGTTGTTTCTAGCTAGATGAAAAAAATTAAAAAGTCAGAAAGATTTATAAATTTAGATTAGAAAAAACTCAGGTGATCGAATGGCCATTAGTGAAAAAGTTTTAAAAGCTTTAAACGCACAACTGAACAGAGAAATATATTCTGCGTATCTTTATTTATCTATGTCAGCCTACTTTGAATCGATCAACCTTAAGGGCTTTTCAAACTGGATGAGAGTACAATGGCAAGAAGAACTTGTGCATGCGATGAAGTTTTTCGACTACATAACAAGCCGCGGTGGAAGAGTTGAGTTGTATGGAATTGAAACTCCACCAAAAGAATGGAAATCTCCAATAGATGTGTTTGAATTTGCTTTGAACCATGAAAAAAATGTTACATCTAGGATCAACGAACTCGTAGAACTTTCAATGGCAGAAAAAGATTATGCAACACTCAACATGTTACGGTGGTTTATCGATGAACAGGTTGAGGAAGAGAAGAGTTTTGAAGAAATTCTAATAAAACTTAGGTTTGTTGGAAGTGATGCGAGAGCTTTGTTTTTCTTAGATGCTGAGCTTGCAAAGAGAAAATTTGGTGTAGAAGATGAAACTGGAAGCTCTTTACAAGATTAGTTACGGTCTTTACGTAGTTACTTCTGTAAAAGATGGAGCTTTCGCAGGACAAATAGCAAATACAGTTTTTCAGGTAACTTCTGAGCCACCAAAAATAGCTGCATGTTTAAACAAAAAGAACACTACTCATGAATATGTTAAAAATTCAAAGGTTTTTAGTGTAAGCGTTCTTGAAAAAGATACACCTCTACAGTTCATAGGAATATTTGGTTTCAGAAGTAGTAGAGATTTTAACAAATTTAAAGATGTAAACTTTAAGATTGGGAAAACTGGAACCCCAATAGTTTTAGACTATTCTGTAGCTTTTTTTGAGGCAGAAGTTGAAAAAGAGCTCGACGTTGGAACTCATACGATCTTCGTAGGAAAAGTTATAGACGCTGAAATTTTAAAAGAAGCTGAAGTAATGACGTATGCTTACTACCACTTGGTGAAAAGAGGGAAAACACCTAAAACTGCGACGGTTTACCTTGAAAAATAACTTTCAACTTTTATTTTTAGATTATTTTATAATAATAATTATTTTTATAAAAACTATTTTCTCAACTTCTCCTTCAACTTCTGGTAGAGGAGAGGTAAAAACAAACCAACGTCAGTTACTATCCCTACAGCTTGATGAGTTCCCCTATCCATAAGTTTAGTTACTACTGCAGGATTTATGTCAACGCATATCGTTTTTACACTTGATGGTAACAAGTTTCCAACTGCAATGCTGTGGAGCATGGTAGCTAACATTAGAACCATCTCTACTCCCCTTAAAGCATCTTTCATTACTTTTTTAGCTTCCATGACATCTGTTATAACTTCAGGTAATGGTCCATCATCTCTTATCGAACCGGCAAGAACGAAGGGAACACCTTTCTTTACACATTCGTACATTATGCCTTCTTTCAAAATACCTTTTTCAACTGCAGCTTTTATACCTCCAGCTGCTACAATTTTACTTATAGTGTAGAGATGATGTCTATTCCCTCCTGGCATTGGACGCCCGGTCTTTACGTCCATTCCTAAAGAAGTTCCAAAGAGGGCCATTTCTATGTCGTGGACAGCAAGAGCGTTTCCAGATAGGAGTACATCTATGTAACCATCTCTTATCATAGCTGCGAGAGCATCTCTCGCAGCAGTGTGGTTTACGGCAGGTCCTGCTACTACAGCGATCTTTCCTCCCCTACTCTTTATCTCCACAATATCTTCAGCTATATCTTCAAGTATCTTTTCGTTTGGTCTTTCAGAAGATACTTTTCCGCCCATGAACTCGAAGTAAGTAGACTTTCTAGGTCTTTCTGGCGGAATAACTTTTACTCCTTTTTCACCAACAACTACTAGATCTCCTTTCTTTACTTCATCTATCGCTACACAGAAAGCTTTTCCATCTCTAATAACTATTACTCTATCCATCGACACATCTTCAACTTTCAACCATTCACCCCTGTATCGAACAAAAGTTGGATGGTTGGTTGTTACGTAGAAGTTTTCTGGTAAAACTTTATCTGCTGGAGCTTCGGCTAAAGTAATATTTTCAACATCTGGCATCTTTGCACCAAGTTTGTGCAGTTCTTTGAGCAACTCCTCTAAATGTTTTTCATCTCTACCGATCACTAAAAGCTTCGCATAACTTGTATCGTGTTTTCTTCTTCCAATTTTGAATTCGATTATTTCGAAATCACCTTCCAGATCTAAAATCGTATCCAAAACCTTTGGAAGGATCATGGAATCTATCAAATGTCCTTCAAATTCAACTTCTTGCGATATCAAGTTATCACCTCTTTCAGATATTCAAAAGTTTCTATTATTGCTCTCTCGTCTCTAGTCTCTATGGTTAAAAACTTATCGTAGTTTTTTATTGGAAACTTTCTTAGATCAACTTTGCCTTTTCCTAAGGCTAGATGTTCGTCCAACTTTCCGTTGTTGTCGTGTACGTGTATGTTTACTACATCGTCGAAGTGATCCATGAAAAACGGATCCTCCTGTATGTTGTAGTGACCGATGTCCAAAGTTAACTTGAGTTCAGTTTCTTCCATAACAAGTTCAAGAGCTTTCCTTACTTTTCCCTCTATTAGTATAGTATTTTCAAGTGCAAGCTGAACATTCACATCTTTAAGGAAAGGTAGGAGTTCTTTTAAGATTACTCTTTCATTGTGCTCTTCATAAAAATCTTTCATGAAATAGAATTTTCCATTGTTTACAAAGGTAGCATTCCATCCCAAGTGAAAAGTTACAACTTCTACGTAGCACTTTTCAGCTAAAAAGCAAACTTCTGATAATTCTTTGTAACTAGCTCTTCTCATGTTTTCGCTCAACGATATGAAGTTTGTACTAGTAGATGGAGCATGTATGAGAAGGTCTAGATCGTAACTCCACATCATCTCTAGAATTTCAGTGTAGTCTAAAAATCTGTAGTAAGGATGATCTATAAGAATTTCTAAGTGATCAAATCCGTTCTTTGCTGCAAATTCAAAAGCTTCCTCAGGTTTGTGTTTAACATCTGGTTGTATTCCGATTTTCATGGTTCCACAATCGTTCCTATTCCATCTTTTGTGAAAAGTTCTAAAAATAAAGCATTTTTCCTCGAATCTATTATGTGTGCTTTTTCAACCCCTCCTTTCAAAGCCCTCATAACTGCTTCAAGTTTTGGCTTCATACCACCAGAAACGTTCTTCAAAAACTCTTCAAGTTCACTCAGTTTGATTTTCCTTAAAAGTGTTGATGGATCTTTCAGATCTCTAAACAATCCTGGAACATCGGTCATCATTACCAACCTTTTAGCCTTCAAAGCTGCAGCTACATCTCCAGCAGCTATGTCTGCATTTAAGTTGTAAACGTTTCCCTTTAAGTCAGCTGAAACTGGAGATATTACTGGAACAAAATTGTTTTCAAGCAATATTTCTAGGATCTCTGGATTTACTAATTCTGTCTCCCCAACAAATCCTAGATCTACTAGAATCTCTTCTTTTCCCTTTTTTATTTTCATCTCTTTTTTCTTTGCAATCAGTAGTAAACCATCTTTTCCGCTGAGTCCAACTGCTCTTCCTCCGTACTTTATAAATTTTGTAACGATCTTTGAGTTTATCTTACCATCTAAAACCATCTCTACAATTTCCATAGTAGTCTCATCTGTTACTCTAAATCCTTCAACAAATTTTGGTTTTATTCCGAGCTTTTCCATCTTCTCATCTATTTCTGGCCCTCCACCGTGTACAACTATTGGCTTTACTCCAATGTTGCTGAGAAGTATTATGTCTTTGACGATCTCCTCCAACGCAGATTCACTGTCCATCGCATGACCACCTATTTTTATTACGATCTTTGCTCCTTGAAACTCTTTCACATAGTGTAGAGTTTCGATCAGCGATTCTACGTTCATATCTCTACATCACCTCCGGTAGATAAGTTTAACAGAAAACGCAAGTTATTTATTTGAACGTAGAAGATTGATAGATTAGGAGGTGGACAGATGCCAGAGTTGGAAGTGAAGGGTAAAAAACTTAAGCTTGATGAAGACGGTTTTTTACAAGATTGGGAACAATGGGATGAAGACGTTGCAAAAGCTTTAGCTGCAGATACACGTTTTAGTCCACAACCTATAACTCTTACTGAAGATCATTGGAAGATAATAAAGTATCTGAGGGATTATTTCTTGAAGTACGGTGTAGCTCCACCTATTAGAATGTTGGTAAAAGAATGTAAAAAATTAGTGAAGCCGGATTGTGATCTGCAGTATATTTATAAACTCTTTCCACAAGGACCAGTTAAAGATGCTTGTAGAATAGCTGGCTTACCAAAGCCAACTGGCTGTGTCTAATTTTTAAATTTTTATTTAATATTAAATTTTTGTTAATTTATAATCGATCGTAGAAATTTTTACCGGTTTTTTGTTAAGCTCTTCAAAAGTCTTCGTAATTGAAAATTAACTAACTACTTCAACTTTGTTTTAAAATTCTTTTCATTTTACTTCTCTCGAATTACAACTTCAAAAATTTCTCAAAAAGTTTAAATTTCTGATAAACAAACTAATTTTATGGACGACTTCGAGTTCAATGATGATGAGATAGAGATCGAAGGAGGAGATGAGATAAAGTTGGCTGAAATATACAAAGTCGCCAACAAGCTTATAAAATTACTTGAAGAAATTAAAAGTTTTGAACTTAGAGAAGCTGTAGCTCTCATGCTGATAAAGGAATTAATAGGTGATGACAAAATTTTACTTGGAATTGCAACAAAGATGCTTCAAGATCTAAGCTATGGGTTTGAGGAGGATGAAAGCTATGTAAGTTGACCTCAGAAATCGGCAAATTCATCATTTTTCAGAGCTGTTAATTCATCATCGGCGATCTAAGTTTGTCACCAAAACTTTTAACCTTTTCTTCAAGTGCAAGTTCAGTACTATCGTGCCAGCTAGTATGTTCGAATGGTAAGTAACAACTCTCCAAGTGGCTACCAAGATCCCGAGCAATTCACTACTTACAAACTTTGAATAAAGGTAAGCCATGCTAAATTCAGCCAATCCACTACTTCCTGGAGTTAGAGGGATGAGAGAAATTACTACTATGATCAGCTGAGCAGTGTAGGAGTAGAGTAGGAAATGGTCACTTCCTAAAGATAGGAGGATGAAAGATGGAATTGTAAAGCCAAAACTCCACATAAATGCAGTTATAAATAAAAAGAATGCTAAATCTTTCTTTTTTTCTTTTAATTTTAAAGCTGCTTGACGAAAGTTGATAAGTTCCATAATAATTTTATCTTTCTTTTTTCTAAAAATTTTTGCAATCCAGATCATGTTCCTATCGTCTTTAAAAATTAAATAAAGTATAAATATAAAAATTATTAAAGAAATTAAGAACACTGCAGCAACTCTCAAACCAAAAATACCATAACCTGTAAGGAGGACAAAAAATGGTAAAGCAGTTGCAAAAAAAACAGCATCTAAAAACCTCTCGACAAGTACTATGAAAGCAGACTCTCCTGCAGAAACTCCACGGTCGTTGAGCATCTTAGCTCTTACAGGTTCCCCACCTGCTGAAGATGGAGTAATAGCAGCGGTAAGCATTCCTACCATTGTTACTTCTAGGGTGTAGAAGAAGGGAACTTTGTACCCTAAACTTCTTGCTATCGTTTTCAACCTGAAAGCCCACAAGATCCAGAAGAGTACTTGCATCAAAAAAGCTAGTAAGATGTAGAACGGATCAGCGTTCTTTATAGCTTGCCAAGTTAGTTCAGTTGTAGTAGCTTTAAGTATTAAGATAGTTGCTAAAGCACTTATTACCAGAGCTAATATCAATTTCTTGTTCATCTCTCCTCTTCTGTTAAGACTTTCATAACATCGTGCTTCGTAATTATCCCAACTATCTCACTATCTTTTTTGACAAGAACAGCTGGAAATTCAAGAAGTAATTTTATTATTGTATTTAAAGGTGTCTTCTCACCCACGCATGGAAAAGGTTGCTCCATAACATCTTTCACTTTAAAATCTATCTTCCCTTCGAAGATCTTTTTTATTATCTTGTTTTCAGTTATGCTTCCAACGATTTTTCCCTCTTGTATTACAGGCATCTGAGAAATTCCATGTTCAAGCATAACTTTGACAACATCTCTCACAACATCTTCCGGAGAAGCACATATAACAGGACTTTTCATTATAGCCGAAGCACACTTCTTTCCTTCAAGTCCATTCAAAACTTCTTGTATTTTTTTTACAAGGGAAAGTTTTGGATCAAATTTTCCACATTCGAGCTTTGCAATCAAGGATTGACTTACTCCTACAAGTTTAGCTAACTTCTTTTGACTTACTCCGATCTTCTTCCTTCTAAGCTTTATCTCTTCGATCTCTGGGTACATCAGCTATATTCCCTCCAAGTTTTTCCACATTTCGTACATCTGAAAAACCTAACTTCCGGCTCATCTGCAGCTCTTAGCTGTCTTAGCCACCAGTATGCTTCGTTGTTTCCACACTCTGGACAAACTGCTCTTGTTGTTGGTAAAACTATTATGTTGACCTCCTCTATTATCGGGATCTCTTCCTTTTTTCTTTTTTCTTTTATCACTATTGAGTAATTCTCAGCCTCTTTCTCATACCCGCACTTTTTGCAAAAAGCCCTCTTCCCAGAATAAAAAAGTATACTTCTACACTTTGGACAAAATTCCAATTAAATACACCTCCGCATCTTTTACCATCTTTTCATGATCGAAGGCAAGCTTTGGAAGAGAATTTATAGAAAACAGAGCAACCTCCTTTGCATCACTTCCAGCTCTAAGTTCTCCCCCCTTTGGAATGACTATGAAGCAAATAGAAACAAAATGTCCTCTAGGATCTCTATTCGGATCGGAGTAAACGCCAACTAACTTGTAAACTTCTCCCTTCAACCCTACTTCTTCCTCAACTTCTCTTAGCACAGCATCCTCAACTCTTTCTCCGTACTCAACTATTCCTCCAGGTAGAGCGTAATAGCCTTTAAAAGGTTCATTCAACCTCTTCACAAGAACGATCTTACCTTGATATGGGATTACAGCATCTACTGTAAGTGTAATGCACTTCATGGGATAAACATCTTGCTTTGCTTCATATATCTTTTTGCTTTTTCCAGAGACCAACCAACTTTTCCAACCTCTAGAAAACTGTGCGCATCACTTCCTATTGAGTACCTTATTTTAAAGCTGTCGGCCATTATTAGGAAGTTCTCATCTGGGCATTTGTGTCTTGAATTTATTTCTACAGCAACATCTTTTTCTCTCATCAACTCCAAAAGTTTCAGATCGAGCTCTTCTATCTTTTCATTAAAACAGAAAAAATCTGAAAATAGATGACCAAGAACTTGAAATTCGCAGTTTTCTAAACATTTTAGAACTCTAGTGTAGAAATCTAGAGATGATATACATTCGTGGACTGAAGCTACTACGAAATCGAACTCAAATTTTGGCAAGAGGATCTTTCCATCTACATCTATACTGCACTCGATTCCACTGTATATTTTTAGATCAAATGTAGATGCTGCAGCATCAATTTCTTTAAGTCTCATAGCTGCTTTTTTCTCATTCAATCCTCTGCTGTATTCTATGCTGTGGTCTACTATTGCTAAACTTTTTATGTTCAAAGCTTTAGCTCTCTTTGCAATCTCGTATACACTGCTCTCACCATCTGAGTAGTTGGAATGGATGTGTAGGTCAATCACTTCAAAAAGTTGATCAAAGGCTCTATAAGAGTTTTTGTGAACTCCAAAAAACCTCTGTTCTCGCTCAGTATTCCTATTTTATTTTTCTTACTTATAAATATTGTGAAGACGCACCTTTCATCAAAGACGATCAGACCTTAACCTATGTCTTTTAGTCCAACTCAAGACATCCTTTGTTTTTGAATTCGTAGTGAGATCATCTACCTACTTTGCATTTGATGAAACAACTAAAACTTCTTTCACAATACTTAGAGCTTTTACTCTCATCATCATAGATATTACAGCCACAACGTTCTTTGATGAACTTGCAATCTCCTTTTCTCTAAAACTGTTTCACCTCTGTAAACTCTTATATTAAGTCTATTTTATCTATGTAAATTCAAGGGATTCCTAGTTCTCCTATCAAAGTGCTTACTTTTCATTTGCAGATGAGCATTTCTCTTAAACTTTTCGAAAGATTCCATGAAGCCTTAGCAATCAAAGACTACATCGTATACAAATGTTCTCGGTACTCTACTTATTTCTGAAATTCTTTAGCAGTCAAAAGCTCGCAGTTAGCTAATGTTAAAAGGACCTTAGTTTCATAATCTGTAAAACCAAAGTTCTTAAGCGCACACACTGCGTTCACAGATTGAACTAAGTTAATAAATATATATCGTCGTTTCTTAAGCTACAACATGAAAAGTTAATAAATATATATCGTCGTTTCTTAAGCTACAACATGAAAAAACTGCTAGTGTTACTAATAGCTATAATAGTACCAGTTTCAGCTTTAGATTACGAAGATAAGCCAGAAATATCAGTTTCAAATATTCTTGTCTTCAACGAACTAACTGGAAACTTTGTTCCAACGAACAGCACTGAAGATGGAGAGAAATTGATCAAAGTATACGTTTTCAACAGTGCAATGAGAAAAGAAGTTAGGTATGAAAACGTGCAGGAAGCTATGTTCTTTAGCGACGAAACAGCCCTTTTTACAGCTTATAATGTTGAATTTGAATTACTTGGGAATGAAATGGTAGAAGTTTTGACACCAAAAGTTTTTATACCTGCTTTGCCACCAAAGGAAGTTTTAAAAGAACCTATACCTTTGGTTTTCAGAGTTAAGATCAAGGAAGGAGCTGAATTGAAGTTGAAAACTTACTTCTATAGGATAGATTCCGTAAGGCTTGGCAGCACTTTTTACGAAATGAAAGTCCCAAAAACTATAGTAAACACTACTCAGTACAGGGTTTTAGATCCTGCAAACGTAACGAACGTTACAAGTATAACTTACGAGTATCAGATAAAGATAAGCGAGTATGAGATAAACTTCGTTAAAGTTGAGCAGGAAATTCCATTAAAACTCTCAGTTGAGAGAGATGTCAAGCTTGAAGTAGTTGAAATTTCACATAACAGGGTTTTTGGAGTTGGAAAAGGTGAAATTTACTTGAAAGTTAAAAACAACGGAGGAAGAGATGCTAGAGATGCTCAAATAGTTTTAAGGTTACCAGCTGGCTTTGAAACTCTAAAACAGGCTCAGCAGCCCTCACCACCTTTAACAATACCTTTTTTGCAACAACCTATCCTGCAACAGCAAGCAACAGCTCAGAGAGAAGAAATTGTTCACTACGTTGGTAGTATTCCTTCAAATAGCTGTGCTGAGGCTAAAATAAAGTTCAACGTGAGAGTGGAAGATCCTGGGAACTACACTCTCTACTTGAAGCTAAGATATCTGGATGAATTTGGAAAAATAAGAGAAAGCAACGAAGTACCAATAAGCTTCTTAGTTGAAGAGATGCCAAAAGTTTCAGTTGTAGATGTGGAGAGTGGAGTTTACGTAAACTCAAAAGGTAAAGTTGTTGTAAAGATCAAATTTGACAAAGATTTGCAGAAAGTAGTAGCTAAGCTGAATACAAACGCTCCGCTTTCTGTTTTAAGTTCGGAATGTTATTTAGGAAACGTTGAAACTGGAAAGATCTACAATGCATTATTCTCTGTAAGAGCTTTAAGTGATGCAGAGGCTGTAGAATATCCTGCAGAGCTTTTGATAAAGTTTGAATCTTCAGGAGAAGTTTTTGAGTTAAAACCGGTAATTTTTGGTGTAAAGGTAAATCCAAAGGTTGAATTTGCAGTTGAAGGTTTAGCTGAAGTAAGTGCTGGTGAGGAAGCTGTAGTATCTTTCAAAGTTTTAAACTTAGCAAATATGACGATCAAAGATGCCACAGCTAGGTTGACAGTTGTTGATCCATTCACATCAACAGACGATTCAGCTTTCATAGGTGATCTAGCACCTGGAGAGTGGAAAGAGATCAAGTTCAAAGTCATGGCTGACAGAGATGCTACTCCAAAAATCTATTCTCTGAACCTAGAAGTGAAGTTTAAAGATCGAGATGGAAATTGGGTTTACAGTGATCCTGTGAAAGTTTTGATAAATGTGAAACCTTCAAAGCCACCTTACACAATAATTCTAATAGCTGCAGCGATCATTGCAGCTGCTGCGGTGTATTATTTGAAAGTTATTAGGAAGAAGGGCTAGTATGTACAGTCGTCTAGCAAATTCTGTAGCAAGCTTTGTAGCCTCAAGACCTGGAATAGTCGTTGCTACTTTATCTCTAGTAATGATCCTCTCAGCTATATCATCTCAAAACGTAAAGCTTACATCTGGAGTTGGAGCAATGTTTAGCGAGGAGAATAAAATCTACAGACAATACAAACAGTACGAGAGAGATTTTGAAATAAGTACTGGCAACATCTTTTTAATTGTAAAGGGTGAAGACGTTTTGAACAGGGAAACCTTTGATCTTATGCTCAAGATCCAGGAAAGGATCGAAAGTATAGAGGGTGTTGTGAACACCGTTTCTCCAGCGTCAACGATACTACAGTTCTACAAACATCTACCAGTTGACGAGTTTGAACTAAAAAGATCGGCTGAAATCTATGCTAATCAACTAGTTCCAAAGCAGACTACGGCTTTGATAACAATTTCGATAGCCACTACTGATCTGGATGAGCAGAAAGAGATTGCAAGACAGATAGAGGAGATTTTGAAGTCAACATACATTCCACCATCTCTAACAGTTGAAGTCACCGGTGGAGCTGCTATGAATTTGCAAGTTGAAAGAGAGATCGTTAAGAGCTTAAGGATCACGATGACGGTTTCAACGATCTTGATGATCTTGATCCTGTACTTCACTTTTAGCGGAGTTGTTAGAAAAAAGATTACAGCTTTCTTTCCGTTGATAATATCTGTCATGTCTGTTCAGATCCTATACGGTTTAATGCCTATTTTAGGAATACCACTTTCCGAACATACAAACGCTGCTTTGCCTATGCTGATAGGGCTTGCAATAGAGTACGGAGCACAACTTCAGAACAGGTACGAGGAAGAAAGAAAAGCAGGCAAAAGGCGGGAAGAGTCAATAACTATATCTGTAACTTCAACTGGCTTAGCTATACTGATGGCTTTACTAACAACCGTTGTAGGTTTCATGTCCATGCTTACTCCGGGAATTCCTGCGATGGCAAATTTTGGTGTGATCGCTTCTCTAGGTTTGATCATCACTTACATACTTACTCTAACTTTTTTGCCAGCCATTCTAAAAATTTTGGATAGGGAAGAAGTTAGAGAGGAGATAAAACCGGGGATCCTTGAGAAAACTCTAGAAATAGTAGCATCGTTCACATCGAAAAGACCATTTGGAATTTTAGTAGTAGCAGCTATAATAACGATCTTTGGAATCTATTCATCGCAATTCGTAGAAGTTGAAACAAACTACAACAAATATCTGCCAGAAAACCTTCCAGCATTACAAAAGTTCAGAGAACTTGAAACTTTAGCTGGAGGACAAAGAGTTTATACAATGGTTTTGTTTGCTGAAGATCTAGATGCAGAAAAAATCAAAGAAATCAAAGAATTTTCTAAATACGTTGTTAGTAGAGAAGAATTGATCTACGATTACAGATCTATAGATAAGTTGTTGGAAAGTTTAGCTGCAAAAGGGATCGAAGATGAGTTTGCTTATTTGAACTACATACCTGAAGAACAGAGAAAGTTTTACATTTCTGGAGATTGGCTTGTAGTGCATTTTTTCAGTTATGCAGACACTTATTCTGAATTTAGAGAGCTTTACAAATCTATTGTAAAAGATGCCGAACATTACGGCTTTGAAAATTTTTATTTAACTGGTTTTCCTGTTCTCTACAGTGAAATGGGAAGGATTATGATTGAAGGACAGACAACTATGACTTTAGCTGCCTATTCTTTCATAGTACTACTGCTCCTAGTTATATACAGATCTCCGAGGAAGGCAGTAGTTCCACTTGTAGCGATAACAGTAGTGATTGGAGTTATGAACCTTATAATGTACTTTTTTGGAATAAAACAAACTATGCTTTCGATCGCTTTGAATTCGATGACTTTGGGCTTGGGAATAGACTTTTCCATACACGTGCTTGAAAGGTACTTTGAGGAGAGGAAGAGGTTCGATCCGATCACATCGATCAGAAGGACTATAGAAAGAACTGGAAAAGCAGTAACAACTGCTGCTTTGACAATGGCTGGTGGATTTGGATCTTTGATGTTTTCACCTTTTCCAATTGCCCAAAATTTCGGACTTCTAGCTTTTATAGCAATAATTTTCAGCTTAATTTCAGCACTAACTGTTGTTCCAGCTTTCTTGGTCGTTACAGAGAAAATAAATATTAAAAAATTATAATATTAACAAATAAACTTTATTTATTAAATTTATTAATAAATAAAATATTTTTAATATTTTGAACTCGCAAAAGTTATAAATTTGTGAACTAGGAAAACTCATGAAGTTCGGACTTGTAGTATCGCCACCATTTCCAGACATAGAAAGAGCTGTTAAAATAGCTGAAAGTGCAGAAAAATCAAACTTCGATTCAGTAGTAATACCAGATCATACTCTTATGGTTCCCCCAGGTTATACACCTAATACCTTTTTCCTTTTAAGCTTGATAGCTACAAAGACACATAAAATATCCTTAGGAACAGGAGTAACAGATTTCGCCCGTCATCATCCGTCAACTTTAGCTCAATTCTTTGCAACTCTTGAAAATTTTGCAGGACCAAGGATTTTTCTTGGAGTTGGTGCTGGAGAAGCCATGAACATAAAACCTTTTGGAATAGAATGGAGAAAACCTCTAAGAACCTTAAAGGAGGGAATTGAAGTAGTAAAAAAGCTTTGGAGCGGTGAAAGGTTTAATTACAATGGTGAAATATTTAAATTAGAAGATGCATTTCTTCAAGTAAAACCAAACAGTGAGATACCTATTTACCTTGGAGCAAACAGTAAAAAGTCTAGAATTTTGTGTGGAATGCTCTGTAACGGCTGGATGCCAATAGCTGAAACTCCAAAAACTTATAGAGAAAACTTGAAGGATGTAAAAAAGGGAGCTGAAAAAGCTGGAAGAAGTTTAGATGAGATAGATACAGCTTTACAAATTTACACAGCGATCGATGAAGATAGAGAGAAAGCTTTGCAGAGGGCTAAGATTTTCTCGGGAGTAGTAGTATCTTCTTTAGAAAAAGCTGAACAAGCTGGATATAGTTTTGATTTTGCTGTTTCAAAGAAGTTCTACTTTGAAGAGTTGTTAGTCAAAGAAGATCTACTTGCAAGGTTTATTCAAATGTCTGCGAAAGTTACCGATGAAATGATCGAGGATTTCTTTATCGTTGGAACTCCAAGAGATGCTGAGCAGAAGATTGAAGAGTTCAAAAAAGCTGGAGTAAAACATCTGATGTTGATAAACATCGGCCCAGATCCGAAGTTTGTTCTAAAAATTTACAGTGAAAAAGTTGTACCAAGTTTCAGATGAGCAAATCTAAGACTTTTTTATTGTTCAACACTCTTTGCTTTTAATCAAACCGAACTTTTCATAGAGCTTTTCTCTGAGATTTCCTGTATAGATCATCCTTCTTTTATCAAGTTCTTCCATGAGTTTTTCGATCTCTTTCACTCTTCGTTCGATCTCTCTAGCTTGCAGTGAATCCTCGATCAGAGATCGGAACGCTTTTACTATGGAAGCAACGAGGTCTACTGGATATTCTCTTCCTTGAATCTTTAGAACATCTATACCCATTTCCAAAAACTTTGGAACTTCTCTTGAAAGTGTAAATCTTTCGTTCAAATTTTTCTCCTTTCTCATCTCTTTCAAAACTTCTTCAGGCACAACTTTCATCACTAAGGGATCGTCTAAATACAAGCATGGCCTGTAGCAGCCTCCACCTTTCTCTGGATTGCCAAAAACCTTCTCAACTATCATCCCATCTGAATCTACTAGTTCTATTCTTTCAAAAGCTTTTGCAAAGTAGTTGAAGAAGTTGCAGTTTCCAACACCCTTGTAACAGGCTGTTCCACTTATCAAAACCTCAGTTTTTAGTCCAAGGCTGTGAGCGTATCTGTTTAAAACTTCAAGCCTCTCGAAGTCTCTTCTGAGTTCTGTACTAAAAACGACTGTTGTTGCACCAAATTTATGATAAAATTCTACTTTCTCCTTACTATCTATGTGACAACCAACGCTAGCAATGACCTCTAGTTCTGGGAAGTTTTTTCTAATTTCCTTTATAAACTCAGGAGTCTTGACTATTATTCCATCAACTCCCCATTCGTTGTAATCTAAAACTCTTTTTTCTATGAGTTTTGGAATTAACTCTTTTTCTATAACCGCGTTCATAGCAACGTAGATCTTTTTATTCATTTTCTTGACTATTTCAACCGCTTCTTCAATTTCACAATGTCTAAGCTCGTATCCACTCCTCCTACTAAAACCTAGTGCACCTACAAAAACACTATCAGCCCCAGCTTTGAGAACTGCTTTTACCATTTCTAGCGTTCCACCTGGGGCAAGAAGTTCAACCATAATTTCACCTATTCTTTTTTAAGATAACAAGGACAGTCCCGTTTCTTTGCTTTTTTTCTTCATAATCTAAGGAGTCAAGTTTCTCATGAAAGATTTTAAATAGTTCCTTTGAAAGCTTGCATTCAGATTGCAAACTTTTTGGTGGTGTGATCATCATCAAATATCGTTTTCGTCATCCAAGTATAAAGTCTTTTCTGTTTCATCTTCGATCAAGAGAGAATAGTTCTTAAGCTAAACGTGGCCCCCTTCAAAAAATTAAAGTAGAATAAAATGATCGTAACAGAGTTCTCATGTTGTTTCATTAGTGTATTTGGCATAAAACTTGTCGAACTCTATAAAGATGAAACTTTCAAGGTTCACTCTGTTAGTGTTAAAGATTAGTGAAGTTCAGCTGATAATTCAATTTTCATGATCGGTTAGATGTTTTAAACTGTAGCTGATGTTGAAATCATCGTTACTGCACTGAAAAGAATAAGTAAGCAAATGGATCGACTATGAGCTTTAAAAAATTGCTGTTTACTTTAAAATTTGCGAGGAAATTGTTTTCAAAAATTTGCTTAAATTAAGTTTGAACGAAATTAAAAATTTGCAGAAAATCTAAAAGTAGAAACATCCACTAAGTTATCTCTATAAAAATCGGGCCGGGAGGGATTTGAACCCCCGACTGCGGGATTAAGAGTCCCGCGCTCTTCCTGGCTAAGCTACCGGCCCTAATTGTAGCTCCGCGAACCGACCCGAGTTCATGCTTTCTCACACGGGCGTGAGGAGCGGAGCCATTTATATTTAGAATATCGAACATAAAAACTTTGCGTTTCTAAAAACTCAAAACTCTAAAAAACATAAATAATATATTTTAATTAAAATTAAAAATTTTAAAAATAAAATATTTTTTAATAAAATATATATTAAAATTATTTTCTATAAAAAATTTCAAAGTCGATATCAAATAGTCACCGCTCGACGTTTTCACATCTACTACAGCGTAGCTAAGTGTAGACGAATCTCTAAAATCTTTTTATAATATCATTTTTTAATTTTTATTTTTATTTTCGATCTTTGCACAAATAAAAACGAAGAAAAAGTTGTTAAACTTCTTAGATACTGTTGAACAATGCGAGAAGAACTACTAAATGCTATCAAAGAAGTCGGAATTTTAGAACTTACAGATATGCAAAAAAAAGCAAGGGAGCTCATATTATCTGGAGAAGACGTAATAATCGTAGCTCCAACTGGAACTGGAAAAACTGAAGCTGCAATAATTCCAATTTTTGAGAAATTGCTAGAAATGGAGAAAAAAAGTTTACTAGTTCTCTACATAACGCCACTTAGAGCTTTGAATAGAGACATGTTTAGAAGACTCATAAAGATAGCTGAAAAGCTCAAAATAAGAGTAGAAGTTCGCCACGGCGATACACCGCAAAGAGATAGAGTCAAACAATCGAAAAATCCGCCTGAGATCATGATTACAACTCCTGAAACTTTTCAAATTCTCTTTTTAGGAAAAAGATTGAAAGAATCGCTGAAAAACATTAAATTTGTTGTTATCGATGAGATCCATGAGCTTGCTGATAGTAAAAGAGGAGTTCAACTTTCTATAGCTTTGGAAAGATTGAGAGAATATACAAACTTTCAAACCATAGCCCTTTCAGCCACAGTCGGTGACCCTGAAAAAGTAGCTAAGTTTTTTGGAATGAAGAATGTAAAAGTTGTTAGCGGAGAAAAAGAGAAGAAGTATGAATTCTATATATTAAAAGATAAAAAAGACAATTTGGAGTTGATAAAAGAGATATTGAAGAAAGAGAATGCTCTGATCTTTGTAAATACGAGAAGAACTTCCGAAGCTTTAGGTTTAAGGTTAAAAGAGAAATGTGAAGTAGAAGTCCACCATGGAAGTCTTTCTAGGGAAGTAAGGATCGAAGCTGAAGAGAAGTTTGCTAAAGGTGAGCTAAGAGCTTTAGTTTGCACCTCTTCTATGGAGCTGGGCATAGATATTGGTCATGTTAGTGCAGTAGTGCAGTACAACAGCCCTAGACAAGTTGTCAAACTTTTACAGCGTGTTGGTAGGAGTGGGCATGGGTTAGGTAGAGTTTCGAGAGGTTACATAGTGGCTGAAAACTTTGACGAAATACTGGAAGCTATGGCCATAGTTGACCTTGCTAGAAAAAACGTTCTGGAGGAGCCAGAGCTTCACTTTAAAAGTTTAGATGTTTTAGCAAATCAAATTTGTTCCTTAGCTTTAGAATACAAAAGGATAGATTTAAAGAAGGCTTACGAAATTGTAAAAAGGGCTGAAGCTTACAAGGATCTTAGTTTCGAAGAATTCTTAGAGATATGTAAGTTTCTAGCGGAGATAGATAAGATCAAGTTAGACGACAAGGTTGTTGCAACTTCTAGGACTAGAAAGTACTTCTACGAAAACATATCTATGATACCAGATGAAAAACAGTACAAAGTTTACGACGTTTCGAGTGGAAAGGTAATAGGTACTCTAGATGAAAGTTTTCTTTCAACTTTCAGTGGAGAAGTTTTTGCAATGAAAGGAGAGTTCTGGAGAGTTTTAAGTGTTGATGAATTTGTAAAAGTTGAACCTTATACAGGAGAAGGAGAAGTACCATCTTGGGTTGGAGAAGAGATTCCCGTCCCTTTTGAAGTTGCGCAAAGAGTGGGGAAGATAAGAGAAGAAATAGCAAAGAAAGGTATACCCTCAGATTACAACTTGAACGAGGGAGCAGTTGAAGAGATCTTAAAGGTTTTCAAGGAAAAACCTCTGATACCAACTCACGAACTAGTGACGATAGAAGGAAATGGAACAGTTTTCCTAAATGCTTGCTTCGGAAGCAAAGTTAACGAAGGACTTGGAAGAATTCTTGCAATGCTTTTATCTTTAAAGAAAGGAGTAAACGTTTCTGTAGAAATAGATCCATACAGAATTAAACTTGAACCTGCTAGAGCTGAGGAAGTTAAGCAAGTTCTTTTAGAAATAGACACTGAAAATCTGGAAAATTTAGCAGAAAGGTCTTTGATAGAAACAAAACTTATGCAGTGGAAAGTAGTAAATTCTGCTAGGAAATTTGGTTTGTTTGAGAAAGGAGATGATGTTAGCAGGATAAATTTGAAGAACCTTGTTATAAAACTTAGGGGAACTCCAATATACAGGGAAGCTTTGAGAGAAATTTTCTTAGAAAAGGTAGATCTGAAGAAGTTGTCGGAAGTTGTTAAAAAGATAAAAAACAAAGAAATAAAAATTGTTCTAAGCGACAAAGTCAGCTCTATAAGTTTGATCAGTAAGAGCTATTCAAACGAAGTTTTTGTAACAAGATCTGAGGAGTCTGTCTTGAAAATTTTCAAAGAAGCGATCTTGAATTCTTTGTGTAAAGTTTTATGTTTGAACTGTGGAGCAAGTTACACTGAAGTTGTAAGGAACTTCAGCAGATTCAACTGTATGAAGTGTGGTTCAAGGATGATAGCAGTTTACAATTCAAAGAGAGTTGAACCAGGGAGGCTTGAACTTTTAAAGATCGCAAACCTTGTAAAGAGCTATGGAATAAGAGCTGTCTACGCTATGAACACGTTCGGAGTCGGAGCTGAAACTGCTTCAAAGATACTTGGAAAAATTTATGAAAACGATGATGCTTTCTTTAAAGCTTTGATGAAAGCTGAAAGAGATTTTATAAGAACTAGAAAATTTTGGAGCTGATGAACGTTTACACACAGAATTGGTAAAATTTTATTTCATATTTAATAAAAATTATATATTTTCTCCTAAATATATTCCTTTGTAACTCTCCGTACCTCTGCAGAGCTTTATGAAGATCAACTGAACTATTCTAGCGTTTCTTTTTAACCAAATTCCACTTTCGTTGTGGACAACTAACCCTATTTCACTTCTTCCCTCGTATCCAGCATCCCAAACTGCAGTGATCAGAGATACTCCACTCCTCGCAAGAGTAGATCTAGGTTTAGCTATTGCGATCAGATCGTTTGGAATCTTTAGAACTTCGTTCAATCTAACTCTGTAAACACCTTTTTGCAAAAAAACCCAGTTTTCAAAAACTATCTCTTCAACTTCAGCTAACTTCCTTTCTGAGTTATCAAAATCTACTTTACAGTCTCCTTTTATTCTGAAAACTTTTTGCAAAGTACAATCGAAACCATTTGGTTGAAGCTGAACTTCTAAGTCTACATAACCTCTAATTAATTCTTTTTCAACTATCAACTTTCTTATATCATCTTTTGAAAGTACGCACATCACATGAAGTCTACGTAGTAAGCATCGATTTCATCGTACATCTTTGCAACTTTTGCAACTTCCACAGCTATTATGTGCGCACATGGTTTTTCTCCTTTCAACCTTATCAAAAAATCTGCACAAGTGCAAAAGAACTCATCAACTACGTACTCTTCTCTACCAACAACTACAAAGAAGTCCTTGTATTTTTTAATTCTTCTTTCTTTCAAATAAAAGAAAGCTTTTTCACCTCTTCTTCCGTAAACTGTAAGTAGTTTTTTGTAAAGTTCGTAGCTTAAGCCCTTTTTTGCAACTTCAATTACTTCATTCATTCGATGTATCTATCCTACTCAACTCTAAAACTGTACTTATACAATCTATTCCATCCAGCCAGCTCAAAATTATGCTATCACTTTCAACGTCGATATCTGGGAGCTTTTCTCCACTTATAACCTTTGCACCGATCTTTGCAATCAAATCTAAGGCTCCATCTAGATCTCCAGCTTTCTCCATTCTAAAAGCCTCATTTAAAAGGCTTTCAAAGCTTTTCTTACTGGTCTTTCCTTCCAAATAGTATTGAAAAGATCTTACTATAGCTTCAACACTTTCAGCTGTGAATTTGAACGCAAGATCTTTAACTTCAGAATCGAACCTGATCTCTCTGCTGAAAAGATCCCTTATCTTTTTCAGTTCTTTCTCGGCATCATCTTTCTTAATTTCTCTCTCTTTGATAGCCCTAACTATGTTCAAACAAGCTATAACCACATCTTCCATCATCTGATCGAAGATCTCCAAACTCTCTTCATCTTTTGCATTTTCAATTTTTTTTATCCAGTTGATCAATCTATTTTCCGAATACATTCCAAAATTCCCTCGCAAAGTTTTAAATGCATTAAGTAATCGTCCACAGCATAAAGTAAAGCACCGATCTTGTTTGTTTTTATTTCAATTTTTATCAAATCTCCTTCAGCGTAGCATTTGCACCACTCAGGATCTTCTACTTTCAAAGCTTCTGCAACGATCTTTGCATCATCCATTTTTATTTTCATGCAAGCGCTGTGCAGCAAATTCTATCTACCTCTTTTAAAAACTCCTCTATCTTGTTTGAAGGTATGTTTGCTCCAGCGGCAACTTTATGTCCTCCTCCAACTCCTCCAACTTTTTCGGCAGCTAAACGCATAACTTCTGCCAAATTCAACTTTTGGGCAATTTTTTCGTTTGCTCTAGCTGAAACTTTAACTCTATCGTTTTTTCTGTTTATAACTATCAACGGTTTTTCTGTGAAGATGTAACGTGAGTAAGTAGTTGCGATCAAGCTAGTCGTTGGCGCATCTTCCATAACAATGTACCTCATACAGAATCCTTCCTTGACATCGTTTTTTCTCTTTAAAAGCTCTTCATGGACTTTTGTCAGATAATCTTCATATATACTTAAAGCTCTATCAAGGTAAGATCTATCTCCCATGAGCAATCCCATAGCAACTCCCGTAGCTCCTGCTCTTCCGCAGGAGTTTACTACGTCTGTAAGTAAAGCTGCACTCTTTATAGGTGCATTTTTCAAAACGATCCTTCTACCAAATATAGATTCAAAGACACCTTCATAAGTCCCAAGTTTTAGAAGTCTCAAAGCAATCGCATCTGAAAGTCTTTGAAGTTCTTCAAAACTAAGATCTTCAAAATCTTTCTCACCATCAATTTTTATTTTTTTCAAAAATTCTTCAAGTTCACCATCTTTTTTGTAGAAGTTCAAGTAAGGTTCTAAACTTAAAGATAAGACTTTTTTGATTTTTCCAGAAGCTAGATTTATTCCTTCCTTCTCCTCTACATACCCTCCCTCTTTCCCCTCTTTCAGTACAACTTCATTCGGTCCTTTGAACTTTTGTTTATCTCCTAAAATTCCTACTATTGCTGTGGAAGATAGATCGTTGTTATCTCCTAAGGCTTTTGCAAAAAAGTAAGCTACTCCACTTGCAGAGAGTTCGTAGGTTCCGTCTAATCCAAATATGTGCGGATTTATATGAACCAGGTTTCTCTTAGGATTTATGTTTCCAACTGGGATGTGGTGATCAAGAATTATTAGATCACTTTCAACTTTTGACATCTTCTCTGGATAAGCACTTCCCATGTCAGCAAAGATCAGTAAAGTTCCCTTTTCATATTCGAAATCATCGTTTAGAGTTTTCAAAAAAGATATTTGAAAGTTCTTTTTCGCTCTTAGCAAAGCTTTAGCTACTATTGCTCCAGCTGAGATTCCGTCAGCATCGTAGTGAGTATAAACTCTAATGAATTCGTGTCTTGAAACAAGTTCAGAAGCTTTTTTCGTAGATTCTTTAAGAAGATCCAAGCTTGAACTCATCATGTATGATCTTTAAAGCGTTCACTCCGTCTTTTGAATCTACTGCAAAAGATATGTTGTATTCAGAGCAGCTTTGACTTATCATAACAACGTTTATCTTATTTCTTCCAAGAGCAGAAAATATCCTTCCGGCAACTCCAGGAGTTCCTGCCATTCCTGCACCTACAGCGCTTACAATCGAAACGTTGTCTATCTTTCTAACACTCATCATTCCATTTTCTAGGGATTTCAAGATCTTGTACGCTTTCTCAGCATCCTTTTGATCGACAACTATTGAAAGGTTCAGTTCTGAAGAACTCTGTGCTACCATTATCACATTTATTTTGTTTTCTGCGAGCATTCTAAAGACTTCTGACATAGTTTCTGCAAAATCCAATCCAGCCCCTCTGACATTTATTATACTAGCTACCTCTATTAAACTTAAAGCTTTAACTACATCTCCTTTGTTTTCGATTTTATCTCTGACAACAGTTCCCTGAGAATCTGGGTTGAAGGTGTTCTTTATCCTAACAGGAATGTCTTTTTTCATTACAGGCTCAAGAGCTCTTGGATGCAATATCTTTGCTCCGAAATGTGAAAGTTCCATCGCTTCGAAGTAGGATATTTCTGGAATTAACCTAGCATTTGGAACGTACTTTGGATCTGCTGTCATTATACCATCAACTTCTTTCCAGAGCCAAACTTCATCAGCATCGATCGCTGCAGCTATTATCGTTGCCGAATAATCACTTCCTCCCCTTCCAAGTGTTGTTATACTTCCATCATCCGCAGCACCTATGAATCCTGTAACAACTGGAACCGTCTTTTTTATCTTTATCAAAGGCTCAATTCTACTTTTTATTATGTTGTAAACTCCTGGTATTGGTTTTGCTCTACCGTAGTTTTTGTCGGTAATTATTCCTGCGTCTCCTCCAGTTAAAGCTACAGAATCTACACCTAAAGAAATTAGAGATGCAGAGAATATCGGAGCTATCAATCTTTCACCGAACGAAACTATGTAGTCTTCACTTCTCTTTGTAAGTTCTCCTAGGTAACTTATTCCAAGTAGAACTCTTTCTAGTTCATCGAAAAGTTTTTCCAGAGTGTATATTACTTTGTTCTTTATGTCTTCACTTTTTACAGCATATTCTACAGCTTCGTAGTGTTTCTTCATCATGTCTGCTGTGAACATCTTTATGTATCCAGCTGAAGGTTCTTTGCTGCATTTCTGAGCTGCATTTATTAAAGCATCGGTTACTCCTGCCATCGCTGAAACGACAACGACTATTTCATTTTCATTTGCATATTTTTTCACTAAGCTAGTGCAGTAGAGTATGTTTTTTCCATCTTTTACACTCGTACCTCCGAACTTCATTACGATCCTCATCTGTTCTTCCCTACTCTGAAAGTTTTTAAAAGTTTGTTTACCAAAAAGATTTTAATTTGAAAATTAACAATTTTCGATGAAGTGTCTTCAGTACAGTTGGGAAGAGATTTTAAAATTTTGTGAAGAGCTTGCAAATAAAATAAAAAAAAGCGGCTATAGGCCAGATGTAATAGTTGCAATAGCAAGGGGAGGCTGGATCCCAGCTAGAATACTTTGCGATCATTTGAACATCAAAGAACTTTACAGTATAAAAACGGAACACTGGGGAATTGTAGCTACTAAGACTGGGGAGGCTAGGATAACTCAGCCCTTGAATGTTAAACTTGAAAATAAAAAAGTTTTAGTTGTAGATGATGTAGCAGATACTGGGGAAACTGTAAAGCTCGTTCTCGATCACGTGAAAAGCTTTTCACCTGAAGACGTTAAGATAGCTGTGATCGATTACAAGAGAACTTCTGGCTTCGTTCCAGACTATTACGTAAATTTTATAGAGGAGTGGAAGTGGGTAGTTTATCCCTGGAGTTTGAGGGAAGATGTTAAAGATCTGTTGAAAGACAAGAAGTTTAATTTAAAGGAAGCGATGGAGTATTTGAAGAGTCTAGATCTGAAAGTTTCAGAGGAGATAGTTAGAGATGTCTTATCAGATATGTGAATTGATCGAAGTTGCAAGTGGGAAAAGAAAAGCTGATCTAGTTTTAAAAAGAGCTGAAGTTGTAAACGTTTTAACAGAAGAAATATACAAAGCTGACGTTGCCTTTTATAGGAACAAAATTGCGGGTGTTGGAAGGTACAGTGGGATTAAGGAGATAGATTGCAGTGAATTGTATGCTGTTCCAGGGTTGATCGATGCGCATTGCCACGTTGAAATGACGATGCTAAGCCTTTCAGAGTTTGCAAGGTTAGTTGTTCCAAGGGGATGCACTTGTGTAGTTTCTGATCCGCATGAAATTGCAAACGTTTTAGGGATTGAAGGGATAAAAGTTCTCTCTGAAGAAGCAAAAAGAAATTCCATAAGATTCTATTTTCTAGCACCATCTTGTGTCCCATCATCAAAACTTGAAACTTCTGGAGCAGAAATTGGAGTCAAAGAAATAGAAGATCTTTTTGATTTGGGTGCCATAGGTTTAGCAGAAGTTATGAATTACCCTGGAGTTTTAAATTGTGAAAAAAATATAATTGAGAAAATTTTAATTTCTGAAGGAAAAATTTTAGATGGTCACTGTCCAAAGTTGAGAGATCAAGCTTTGAACGCTTACGTTTCAGCTGGAATAATGTCTGATCATGAAAGTACAGATTTTGAAGAAGCTAAGGAAAAATTAAGGTTGGGAATGGCTTTGATGATAAGAGAGGGTTCTGCAGCGAGGAACTTAAAAAACTTGAAAAAGTTGATACCTAACAGAAAAGTTATGCTCGTGACCGATGGAGATAGAACTGTAGTAGATATATTGAAAGAAGGTTACATGGACTACGTTTTTAGAAGAGCTGTTGAAGAAGGAATAGATGAGTTGTACGCTTTGCAAGCTATTACTATAAATCCAGCAGAATACTTTAGAATAAATTCTGGACTAATAGCTCCTGGTAGGTTTGCAGATGTAGTTCTTTTGAAAAATTTGAAAAAATTTGAAGTAGAAAAAGTTTTTGTTGATGGAAAAGAACCTGTTTTTGAGAAATTTGAGTATCCAGAATTTGTGAAAAAAAGTGTTAAAGCTGGAAAAATATCTCCGGAAAAAATTAAGATCGAAAGGAGAGGTCTTGCTGGGATAATAGAGGTTGTAGATGGAGAAATATTGACAAACGAAGTCGTAGATTTTGTCGATGGAGTAGATGTTGAAAGAGATATAATAAAAGTTGTAGTAGTCGAGAGGCATGGAAAAAGTGGAAATATTTCAGTCGGATTTGTTAAAGGTTTTGGAATAAAAAGAGGTGCTTTAGCTCAAACCATTGCTCACGATGCTCACAACATAGTAGCAGTTGGAGTGAGTGATGAGGAGATATGTAGAGCTGTAAATACTCTGATCGATCTGCAGGGTGGAATAGTTGTCGTCGATGGCTCTGAAACTTTATCACTTCCCTTGAGAATTGCTGGATTGATGAGCGATGAAAATGCTGAAATTTTGGCTGAAAAGCTTTTAAAAATCGATAAAAAGATAAAAGAGTTAGGATGTAAACTAAAATCACCAGTAATAACTTTATCTTTCATAGCTTTACCCGTAATACCAAAGTTGAAGATCACAGACCTTGGATTGGTTGACGTTGAAAAGTTTGAAGTTGTAGATGTTTTCAAAAGTGTTGTTAATTAATAGAATATTATAATATACAAATTTTTAATTTTAAAAAGTAAAATTAAAATACCAATCACAAACTCGAAGCATGTACGAGGTTGTAAAAGGTTACGACTTCACAGATCTTCTGAGAAAAAACTTGGTATATTTGCTAGTTGTAGGTAATACCAAGACAGCAGAAATCCCTGGAATAACGGTTGCTGGTGCAAATCCTGAACTAATTAAATACACTCCGCCAGCTGATGCTGAACTTCTGTACTATGGTAGATGTTTATCTATAAAAGGTATTCCGGCAACTCCGGATGGAAAACCTACTCCTGCTCTGATCTCTTATGCAGCTTTGAAGCTTACAAAGATACCATTCTTTGTAATATCTTCCGGTTTAATAGTAAAACCGAAGATACCATTCATAGACCTTCAAGCTCCAGTTGGAGAGAATATAGCTGAAAAAAGAGCCATGGATGAAAAAGACGTTGAAGAAGTAGTTGAAAGAGCTAAGATATTAGGGGAGAATTTTTCAAAAGTTTGCGATGCTTTGATCGTAGGAGAAAGCATTCCAGCTGGAACTACAACTGCCGCAGCTGTTTTGAAATCTTTTGGTTTAGATCCGGCAGTATCTTCAAGCATGCCAGAAAATCCAATAGAATTGAAAAAGATCGTTATAGAAAAAGCTTTAAAGAGAGTTAGAAAATCTGAGCCATTAGAAATCTTATCTGCTGTAGGAGATCCAGTTTTAGCTGCTGTTTGTGGAATAGCGCTTGGAAGTAAAAAGCCAGTAATACTAGCTGGAGGTACTCAGATGGTTGCGGCTAGTAGGTTGATAAGTTCTATGGGTAGAGCTGAGATCGCGATAGCTACAACTGTTTACGTAGCTAGAGATAAGAATGCTAATTTGAAGTTAGCATCTTGCCCTGTAATAGCTGCAGATCCAATGCTTGGAAAATCTAAATATCTTGGGCTCAGAGCTTATGAAGAGGGGTTTGTGAAAGAGGGTGTAGGTGCTGGAGGTTTAACTTTGCTTTGCTACGCAAGGGGTTTTGAAGTTTTGAATGAGGTTGAAAAAAGTTACGAGGAAATAGTTATAAAACCGATTTCCTACAGAGCTCATGGAGATCTTTCTCAGAGGTAAAAAGTTTAAAGCTGAAATAAGAAAAGCTTCAGACCTTATACCAGTTTTAGCGTTTCCAGAAGCTTTAAAAGAAGATTTCAACGCTTACTACATGTTTAGAAATATTTACTTTGATGATGAGCAACTTTCAAAGCTAAAAGAAACTGGCCTGAGGTACGATTACACTATAATGATTTCAGCGGAGGTTGGAGGGGAGAGGATAAAAACTTTAGGTCACTACCATCCTGAAGTGTTTGAAGGTTTAACTTATCCGGAAGTGTACCAAGTTTTAAAAGGGAGAGCATTTTTTTTGCTTCAAAAAGAAGTAGAAGGAAAAATAGTCGATGCAGTTGTTGTAGAAGCTGAAAAGAAAGATATTGTAATAGTTCCTCCAAACTATGGACATGTTACTATAAATCCAGAAGATGAAAAAATTGTAACAGCAAACTGGGTCTGCAACAAGTTTAGCCCAATATATGAACCTTACAAGATGAGGAGGGGGGCTTGTTATTACTACGTGAATGAAGAGTGGATAAAAAATCCAAGATATGGAAAAGTACCGGAGTTAAGATTTGCAGAACCAAACAGTTTCTTTGACTTGGAAGATATGTTTGAATTGATAGATGATGTTGAGAAACTGTCTTTCCTTACAAAACCACAGGAAAAAATTAATATAATTAAAAAAATAAGGATATAAAATCTTTTTTACATCGTAACTGCTAGCTTTATGTCTTCAGCAGTAACCGTCTTCCTTCCAGCATGCTTAGCAATATCTACAGCCTTCTTTGCAATTTGCAAAGCATAGTCTTCTAGTACTTCGACCATCTTTTCTACAGCTTCAGCACTAACTCTTTCTGCACCAGCTTTTCTGATGAGCCTATCTACTGGTGCCATAGGTAATTCAGCCATTCTACTCACCTCCTACTTCCTATTACAAAAATAAGTAATATTAGTAGTATATATACTTTTCGATCGAACTTCGAGTTTATGTCTTCTTTGACTTCAAACATTTAGCTAAAGGTCCTTAGTATTGAAAAGGAGTAGGATAGAGTTGCAGTATTTGATCGAATGAGAAAGCACTAGCGTAAGAATGAGCTGTAAGAATTAATACAATAATTAAAAATTATAATTTGAATTGAAAAAATAATAAATTAAATCAACCAAACAATGCTGCTAGCCCTTCTACAGCCTCTTCCTCTTTCTTTTCTTCCTCTTCCTTCTTCTTTTCTTCTTTCTTCTTTTCTTCTACTTTCTTTTCTTCTTTAGATGGTGTTATAGCTGGAACCGCAGGAACCATTGTTGTCGAAGCTCTTTGAATTACTTCATCTATGTTTACACCATCTAAAGCCGCTACCAAAGCTTTAACCCTTGCTTCGTTTATTGTAACTCCGGCTGCTTTTAAAACAGCTTTAACGTTCTCCTCATTTATTTCTTTTCCAGCAGCATGCAACAACAAAGCAGCATATACGTATTCCATAAAAACACCTCCTTTATCCAAACAATAAGCTTAAACCTTCTACAGCCTCATCTTCTTTCTTCTCTTCCTTCTTCTCTTCTTCCTTCACCTTCTCCTCCTTCTTCTCCTCCTTTCTCTCCTCTTCAACGGTAATCTTTCCTAGAACAACTTTAAGTTCATCATCCAAAGCTTCTTTTGGAAGTAGAGAAGCTAAAGCTAGCATTTCTTTGTAAGCTTTTAAGATTATTTCTGGCATAACATCTCTTTCAAATATTCCTGCACTTATTGCTAAGTTCTTTGCATTCGTTAGAGCCTTCATTAGTATTAAGCTTGCAGTCTCTCTAGTTATGTAGCAGGTGTTAACAGCTAAATTTAAAGCGTTGGTGTAGGCTTTTTGAAGTTCTGAAACTGTTTTTTCTTGATCTATCTGCAAATAATCTGGAGTTAAGATTACGCCATCGTATACAGCTCTAACTTCCAGTCCGATCTTTATCGGTCTTATTTCTAATTTCTCAAGAGCTCTTGCAACCTCTGGTTTAACGATCTCTCCAGCTTTTACGAGAGTTACTTGACTCTTTATCAAAACTTTACCTTTATCTATCGACAAAGGTATTCCAGCAGCTTGAAGTTCTGCCATATGAGGGCCTGGTGGAATGTTTGTTGGTCCAGGTTGTAAAACTATGTCTACTGGCGAAATTTGGTTTGGTTTTAGGAAAGATTGTTCTTTTGTCTCTTCTAGTTTTTTAAAGAGTTTAAATGGATTCATATCTGTTAATACTATGGCAGTTTGATCTTCTATGAAATCCTTCAGTTTAACGTACTCTCCACCGATCGAATCAAAGGCCTTTTCAAGTAGAGAATTCTTGACAACCTTTAATATTCCAAACTGTCTAACAAATCTTCTAATTTTTTGCATTTGAGTTGCTGTAACTCCCCTAAAACCAACTATAGCTAGTACCGGATATGTTTTTATTAGATCTCTGATCTCGTTCACACTTTCAAGTTTCCACTTTGGTACAACTCCTTTAATGGCAGCCATCAGATCACCTTAACAGCTGGACCCATTGTAGTTTTAACGTAGACTGATTTTAAAACAAAGTTTGGATTTTCGTACTTGTTCTCAACAACCTTCAAGATCTCCAAAGCATTTTCAGCCAACTTGTTAACATCCATCGTTTTCAACCCTATGGAAGCGTGAAAGATCGGCTTATCTCTAGTCCTTATCTTTACGGAGTTCCTCAATCTTTCAATATGTGGCTTTGGATCAGCTAAGGGAGGTATTGGCTGTGGTATCTTTCCCCTTGGGCCAAGGATCGGGCCTAGTTTTTTACCAACTTCTGGCATCAGAGGTGCTTCAGCTAGGAAGAAGTCTATACTTTTTACAAGCTTTTTTGCAGCCCTTTTATTTTTAGACAGTTCATCTATCTCCTGCGGACCTAAAACTACATCTGCTCCAGCGTTTTTTGCTTTTACAGCAGTCTCACCTTTGGCAAATATGCCAACCTTTCTACTCTTACCCAGTCCATGCGGTAGTTGTACAATTGTATCTATCCTGTTCTCTGGTCTCTTCATATCTACTCCTTTCAAATTCACAGCTATTTCTACTGTTTCTGTGAATTTTCTATCTTTTGATTTGCTTATCGCTTCTCTTATCGCTTTCACTAGTTTTTCTTTATCAATCAAATAAATTCACCCCGCACTCGTGAATTTCTGAACAAAGTATTAAAAAAGTTATTTTAATGTATCGTTCAAAACTACGTCAAACAAGTTTTGTGGTATATCTTCATCTCCTTCGTAACCGATCGCAGAATCGATCGAATGTCTAGCTATGTAACCTGCTACGTGCAGCAGTGTATCGTTGTATTCAACATCTTTCTCCATGCTAGCTGTGCAGGGAAAGCTGTGATGAGCTTCAGAGATCAGATTCCAAAGTTCTCTGATATTTTCCATTTTGAACTTCAACAGTTTTATTCTGATGTACCAAGCTGCTCCACAAGGCTGACTTTTTAGAACTCTTATATTTTCTAAAACCTCACTAACTTCTATTTCAAAAACTGGATATCCTATAGAAAAGTACTCGTAAAACTTCTTCATAATACCTTTCTTCGGTTTAAAACTGCAAAAAGGTTTTGGAGATGAAAATTCTATTCCAAAATTTTCACATTTTTCTGATAATTGTTTTCTTAATCCTGGCTGGCACCATCTTGGTTCTTCAACTGGAACTATGAGGCCGGAAACTTTTCCTTCTAAAGCTTTTGGAAGCTCGATCAGTATGTCTGGGTGAACATTTATAGCTACAGCTACATCAGCATCAGCGATCTTCTTCGGAAGGTAATCTGATGCATCTTCAAGAAATCTTGGCATAGTTTTCGGATCTGGCATAGCATAGACTGCTACTATATTCTTTGTAAAGCTGTAAAGCTTTTGTTTGCATTGAGTACATCGATCTATTCCACAGGCTCCAAAAGATGGACAGGAATTTGGATAGTTCATGAGATTCGCTATGAACCTTTCACCGAAAAACCCGTTTTCAAATACAATCAGTTGCATGGTAAAAATAGATCGGTGTTTAAGTTTTTCTTAGAAAAAATCCGAAATAGAAATTTGCTTCTTAGTGTCACTTTCGAAGAGAGATTTTATTTCAAGTTCTACGAGTTTTATCCTTTGCTTCGTATATTCAGAAACTTTGAACTCCTCACAAAGCATCTTTGAAAGTTCCAAGTACTTAGTTATTGAGCTGCTGTGAACTGTCAACGCTATTTTTCCACCACACTTCAGACATTTTCCGCTCAAAGGTAACCTTCTATATTTAGTATTGCAGTCCAAGCATCTGAATTCTTGTCTTGAAAAAGCCCTGAGGTTTCCAACTATGTCTGGTAAAAAGTGAATGTTTATTACTCTCTCTGCAACATCATCAGCATCTACTGCAGCAATTTTCTTAGCTAGCTCCATCTGAGCTTTTAATTTATCTTGCATCTTCTCAAGGTACTTGTAAGCACTTTCTCTATTCCCCTCTGTTATGTTGCAAGTGTCATGCGTGAATTTGAGTCCGTAAAATCTTTCATCTTTTTTTAGCCTATCTGAAACTTTTTCTATCAAATCAGCTAAATCTTTGGGATTCGCATATCTTAAAGTTGCTTCGTAGAACTTTAGAGGGTATCTATCTACTACATCCATGTTGTGAACTTCTTTGTCTACTTCTCTAGGATCAACTATAGCTGTTAAAACTAGCGGAGCATCCATCTGTCCACCTCTTTTTTCTGGTAAGAACTTCCTTGAAAAATTAAGAAGACCATCTAAAAGAAGCATTACACTATCTTCATCTCCATCGCAGTTCCTTCTTTTAGCTGCATGGAAGTAGGGATGAGCATAACAAGCCAAAAAATCAGAAAAACCTATTATCCTTCCAAGAACACCTGCTGAAGTGTGCGGCGCTAATCCTATGACAAGATGTCCTATAAGGTCTTCAGGTTTCTCTGCTCTGTAGTAAGGTTCAAGGCCGTAGAAGTGGAGAAGTAGATCGTCTATGAACTTGGATACCTTCAAAAGATAGTTTGCAGCATCTCTTGGCAATATTATGTCTTGAGGTTTTAGTTCTACTATTTGATCATCGCTTTTGATCTCTCTTCCTAAGTAATCCCTTCTATAATCTAACTCTTTTAACTTCTCGACACTTAATCCTATCTCCTTAGGTTTGAAATGAGTCAATGGGAGGTCTGTCATATCGTATCTGCAAGTCCCATCTTTAAAAACGTAAACTTCGTATTTAGCTCTAAGAATACCTTTCTCTATTTTTTCAGGTATTTTGTATTTTGAAGTCATTCCAATTACTCCTTTAACGTTTTCAGCGTTTCCAACTTTTGATGATGCTTTTTCATACAATTCTCTTATATTTATGGTTCTTTTATAGTAGGGCTTGGTTTCTTCACCACATTTACACAGTTCATCTCCAACTTTTGTTTTACACTTTGAACAGTAGTAAACTTGTTCAGTGGCTCCTCCACATTCACATTTTATCCAAAAAGTTTCTTTTCCACACTCTTTACATCTTTTTATAGCTAATTCAACTTCGATTTCGCCCTTTGGAGAATTGTAATCTTTTGTATAGTTTATTGCATTCTTTAAATCCCTTGTTTTTCCTCCTGCAAGTCCTACTGGGAATAGTATATGTGGAGGTGGGCTCATTTTTCTTTCTTTTGCCTTTTCAGGTCTACCCATCCTTGCACCTATTCTACAGATAGCTTTCGCTCTAACATCTAAGCCTGAAAGGTTTCTAACTGCATCTAAAACATCTTTTCCTTTAACATCACCAACTTTTTTCAAATCCCTGTCTAACCCTAAGCATCTGATGAGAACTTTCCATTTTTCTAAAATTATATTTCCATCTCTAACTTTATGTTCAACCAACAGCTTTTCAAGTATACTTTTAGCTTTCGCATCGAAGGGGAAAAACAACTTGCTGAGTTTTCCTTCAATTTTACCGTTCTTCGATATATGATCTCTTAAATATTCCAATTCCTCCATTTCTATGTCGTGCCAAAGGTAGGTGTGATCTGGATGTAGAGGTAAGTTGTATTCGTCGCAAAGCTTTAAAGCATCATCTTCACTTATCTTTCTTAAATCTCCAGAAATTTTTCCTTCAACTTCCTGTATCCACCATTCGTAGCAGTAGGATGCTGGAATTAGTGGGAAATTGTTTTCTAAAAAGTCACCAAAGTTTATAAGTATCTCACCTAAATCTAAAATTAGATCTACTTCGTTCTTTACAGTTTTAGCTTCACTAACGCTGTTTATCTTCAAAACGTCTCCGTTTTTCAATCTAACGGTTGGCCCTTCTATTGTAGAAACTGGAACCACGCTTGCAGCCTTTCCTGGTAACTCTATTTTCAATTGAGTTCCTACTGCTATGAAATCCAACAAAACCGTGGTAGCAGGGTTTATGCCTACAGTAGCAAGTCCAGAATTTCTTGCTCTTCCATACCTTATCCTAAACCCTCCTTTTCTAGATGGATGACTCAAAACTGGTCTTCCAGCTACCATGTCTGAAAGATATTTGTCTCTAGGCTTAACTTCTTCACTGCTTTCAGCTTTTATCAACTTATCTAACCATTCCCATCCATCTAATTTAACAGAATCTACGATCTTTTTTAGCTTTGGAGCTTTAAGAGCTATCCCTTCTGCGATCACTAAAGCCATTCCTCCTCTAACTCTGTTAGTTTCTACCCTTGGAAGGTTTCTGTAGCCAGAAACTTCTACATCTTCCGTAGGTTCTCCGTCTATACATATTGGACAGTTTGAGACGATCAACTTGATCTCGTCATCACTTGGTAAGTACTGCAGATTTGCAACTTTTTTGTAAAGCTGTATCTCTTCACAGTATCTAAGAATCTCTTCTTCTTTAGGCAAATACTTTCCAATTCCGATCTTTCTTCTTACATAGTCTGCAACTAAAACAGAAATGACTTGAGCTGTACCTCCTGCACTTCTTATTGGACCTGCGTAGTATATTTTTACAAAATCATCTTTCCAAATTTTTACTTTTGCAATCCCTTCTATCGGTGCTGCAACGACGCCTTCTGTCATTATTGCTACAGCAGTTCTTACAGCTTTATCTAAAATATCCTCTTTACTGAAGTTTCCAAACTTTCCATCGATTATGTCGTCTGCGATCGAAAAACAGATCTTTTCTCTAGAAAGATTCATACTTTCTAATTCGATTATTCTATTGGATACAGGTATTCCTATCAGTTTTTCAACTCTTTCTGCCATGTTTTTGGCTACAGGTATTTCGACGAAAGTTTCAGGATCTAAACCTAAACTTCTAGCTTTTTCGGCAATATTGTAAGCTTCATACAATTTTTCAAGCAAATTCTCATGGTATTTTTTTATTTCATCTTTTAAATAGCTTCTTTTTTCATCTTCAAACAACTGAAAAAACTTGTCTAAAGTTAAGTACATACGTGAAAGCTGATGCAGGAGAGATAACCTTTTCCACTATTTATAATATATAATAGTAATTATTGATTAATAACAATTTCTAATTTTGAAGTATGTTAGAGAATTAATTCAAATAGAACTTTAGCTAAACTATTATATATTTATATTATACTTAATAACTTATATTAATATTTGCCCCCGCCGGGACTCGAACCCGGGTCGAGGAGTCCGCAGCCCCTCAGGATATCCCCTACCCCACGGGGGCTTTTTTCTGTAGTTGGAAAAGTTTAAAAATTTAGTGAACAAGGTTAATATAAATAGTAATTAAAATAAGTTAATATTTATTTAATTTTTTCCTACAAGACTCGCAAAATTCGTCTGACTTCTCATCTACATCTAAAACTGAATTGCTGAAGCACATAACGCATTTTCTATTTTTACAATGTCTTAAACCTAAAACATGTCCTATTTCATGTGTAGCCTCTTTTAATAATCTTTCTTTTATTTTATTTCCGACCAAGCGATAGGTGGAAACTATCGCTCTACTTCCGTTCAGCTCGGCCTCACCAAATACAAAGTTCATGAAGTCAGCGTACAGATCGTAGCTGGTTACACCTAAAGTTATCCAAACATCTCTTAACCAAAAAAGAAGACACGTAGAATTAAACTGTTTTCTCGATCTGTTGTAGCAACTTTCAAGCGGTTCTAAATTTTCTAAAATTTTTACTCCTTCGAGCCAGTAAAACTTCTCCGAAAGCCTCTCTTTAAGGAACTCTAGGAGTTCAATGTTTGAAAATCCAACCGGTTGTAAGTAGATCATAAAGAGATGACGATCAGCTTTCCAAATCCCTCTTTTATGTCAACTTTCAACTTTTGACCTTCAAAAACTTTTTCGAGAAATATTTTTACAAACTTTTTTATTTTCAAATCGTTTAAAATCAGGGTGTATATTCCTTCGTTTTCAACCTTTATCTCGTACCAATTTGTCTTTTCGACATATCTTAATATTTTTTCAACAGTATCTAAACCCTTCAACTTGTACTGAACTGCATGACTCAGTCCAATCTCTTCCATCTGTTTCCAAAATCCTTCGTTATTAACTTTCTCTATCTCCGAAAAAATAACTCTCCAATGCTCTATGTCTAAAATTATGTGCTGTCCCTTAGCTAAGTAATCTGCCCACACTTTTATACTTTCGGTATCTATCTTCGATGTCAAGATCTCGTAGCCAAGATCTATCAACTCACGTACCACTTGGCTAGCACTTTTTCCAGTGTCTTTGACAAGTTTGTCTAACTTATCCTTTGTAACTTTATCTAAGGACAAACTTATCCTTTCTACCACGATCGATATTACTCAACATATTTATTTATGTTTTTTGTGGTTAGATCTGAGCAATTTCATGAATTGATTGAACACTTTAAACGTATAGAATAGATTTTAACGTTGAAAAAGCCTTCTGCATTTAAAAGAAAGGAGATCTTTAGAAAACAAATCGACTTCAACAACACTGCAAGTTTCTATTTTTGGACATATTTTAGGAAAATCTATATTTTTATTTAATAATATATCTTAAATTATTAATATTTAAGATCTAAAAATTTTAAATTTTTTATAATTATTTTCAGTAATAACAATGTACATAATTCAACACGTTCAACTGATCTCGAACAAACTTGACCGTGGATACAAATTTGATAATAAATACATTTATAAATAATATCTAATAGGTTATGAGAGGTGGTGTGGGTGGAAGTTAAAGATCCGATTGAAATGATGAAACAGGAATTTAACAATTACATAGTTCCGAAGGGATGGGAAGCAAAGATTGAAAGTTTAGAAGATTGGAATAAATTTTACCAAGAAACTGTAAAAGATAAAGAATCTATTTCAAGATATTGGGAAAGTTGGGCTGAGCAGATATTTTGGTTTAAGAAGTGGGAAAAAGTACTCGATGACAGTAATCCTCCGTTCTATAGATGGTTCGTTGGAGGACAAACGAATCTAGCATATCTCTGCACAGATTGGCAGTTGCAGAAAGGTAGGAAAAACAAAGTTGCAATAATATGGGAAGGAGAACCTGTAGATGAGAAAGGAGAGCCAAAAGAAGTTAGAAAGTTAACTTACTACGATCTTTGGAGAGAATCTAATAGGATAGCTTATTTTTTGAAGAACAGACTAGGTGTTAAGAAGGGAGAAGTTGTAACTCTCTATTTGCCGATGGTTCCAGAACTACCTTTGTACATGCTTGCTTTGCAGCGCATAGGTGCAGGACACAGCGTTGTTTTTAGTGGCTTTAGTGCAGAAGCTCTAGCAATTAGAGCAATCGATGCTGGTGCTAGGATAATAATTACAGCGGACGGTGTTTGGAGAAGGGGAAAGATTTTGAACTTAAAAGCAATAGTTGATGAAGCTGTAAAGTTATGTGAGAAGGAAGGCCATAAAATAGAGAAAGTTGTAGTTTTTAGAAGAGTTGGTAACGAAGTTTCATGGAATCCTGAAAGAGATGTTTGGCATCACGAACTTCTAGCTGAAGTTCCAAAAAACGTTGTAGTTGAATGCGAAAAAATGGGGAGTGATGACACAAGTTTCATCCTCTACACTTCTGGAACTACGGGAAAGCCAAAAGGTGCTCAACACAGTGTTGGAGGTTATGCAGTTTACCTCTACGCTACAACTAAGATGATCTTTGACATAAAAGATGACGACATCTACTGGTGCACAGCTGACATAGGTTGGATAACTGGTCACAGTTACATAGTTTACGGCCCACTGATGCATGGAGCTACGGAGATAATGTATGAAGGAGCATTAGATTACCCAGATCCAAGTAGATGGGCTGCCATGATCGAAAGGTATGGAGTTACAATATTCTACACAGCTCCAACTGCAATAAGAATGCTGATGAAGTATCCTGAAGAAATATATCTAAAACATGACACCTCTACACTAAGGATCGCTCACAGCGTTGGAGAGCCAATAAATCCAGAAGCTTGGCGCTGGTACTTCAGAGTATTTGGAAAAGAAAAGACTTGCAGCTCAAGTACTTGGTGGATGACTGAAACTGGAGGTATTATGACTGGTCATTATCCAGGAAGAGGAAAAATATTACCTTTGAAACCAGGAACAAATGGTCCAATAATTCCAGGGGTAACTTTTGCGATCGTCGACGATGAAGGAAATCCAGTACCTCCTGGAAAAAGAGGTTACTTCGTTATAACTTCCCCATGGCCAGGGCATCTGATGACCCTGTGGAAAGATCCTAAGAGGTACATAGAAGTTTACTATGGGAAATACATGCATAAAGGCTGGTGGTATTACACTGGCGACTTTGCAATGATCGATCATGATGGATGGATATGGGTTTTAGGCAGAGCTGACGACGTTATAAAAGTTGCAGGGCACAGAATTGGAACTTTGGAAGTAGAATCAGCTATGGTCAAGCATCCAGCTGTAGCTGAAGCTGCCTGTGTCGGTAAAAGTGATCCGATAAAGGGTGAAATTCCTCTCATCTATGTAACACTGAAGAAAGGATACGAAGTGAGTGATGAGTTGAGAGATGAATTGAGAAGACATCTAAGAGCTACAATTGGTCCAGTAGTTGCAAGTGATGCATTGATAACGTTTGTCGATGCACTACCAAAGACTAGAAGCGGTAAAATAATGAGAAGACTCTTAAGAGCAGTTGCAGAAGGAAAACCTCTTGGAGACGTCTCTACTTTGGAGAGCGAGGTTGCAGTAGAGGAGGCGAAGAAGGCATACGAAATTGTAAAAGCTGCGTTGGAGAAAAGGTAAGTGTAAAATTAAAAAAGTGAAAAATTAATGAGAATATTGAATTACTTTAGCTTAGCACTGCCAGTAGCTGCTTCAGATCAACATATCAATAGCAGCCTTTACGACTTTAATTTTTGATTGCAACAACGCAGATCAGTTGCAGCATGTTGCAATTTAGTCTGTACAACTTTTTCTCCTTTTATTCCAGCTTGAAACTTTTTTAACCTTTTGTTATGTAATTCACTATTTAGATTGATTTTTTTCTCTTCAGCTGCGCACTTACAAACTATCGTGTCTATAAAAAATTTCTTCTCTACAAACAACTTTACTACCTCTTAGAGTTTCTATTCCTTTAAAGCAAGTTCGAAAAATTCTTACAAGCCTAATCGTTGACTATAGAATAATTTTAAATTCATAATTTAAAAATTTTTAATATTTAAAATAAAATTTAAATATATTTATTATATTTCCGCTCCAATGATCGTTTGAGTCCTAGTTACACCTTCTAAGCTTCTTATCTTGTCTACAGTACTGTTTATTTCTGAGAGATTTGGAGCATCAATTATCACGACGAAGTCGAATTCTCCAAAAACATGGTAAACATCTTTTATGTACTGTAACTTTTTAACCTCCTCGTAGAAGATCTTCTCTCTTCCAGGCCAAACCGTGACCATGATCAAAGCTACTACCATGCTTCAGATTGCTTTGCAATATTTTTAATCTTTTCTTTTTTGTTCTAGATGAAATTGGATGAGCATGGATCTAAGAAAACTTTGATTTTTACAACTCTAGCAAGTAAAACTAACAATAAAAGCAAATCTAAGTTGAACTTACAACGAAAAATTTTTAGTACAAACAAGACATGAACTGTGGAAGAGCTGGAGTTGTTGAAGAAGTACGTTTCAGATGAAAAACTGATCAAGCATTGCATAGCTACAGCAGCTATAATGAGAGAAGTCGCTAGAGAACTTGGAGAAAATGAAGAACTTTGGTGGAAGATCGGTGTTTTACATGACATAGATTATGAGATCATTTCTGGAGACATGAAAAAACATGGATTAGTAGGTTACGAGATCTTGAAGAGGGAAAATGTTGAAGAGGAGGTAGCTGAAGTTGTGAAAAGACACAACCACAACTTGTTCAGCGACTATGAAAAACCTGTCGAGATTACTTTACAAGCATCTGACAGTGTTTCAGGGTTAATAATAGCTTGTGCTTTGGTAAAAGGTGGAAAAATTGACGATGTAACTCCAAACACTGTTAAAAAGAAGTTTAAAGAAAGAAGTTTTGCTGCAGGATGCAGTAGGGAAAGAATAAAGATCATAGAAAAAATTATGCCCCTTGAAAGATTTTATGAAGTGGCGATAAGGGGGTTGAAAAGTGTAAAGAAGGAAATAGATCTAATTTAATTGATACTGTAGCTCCTTCTCTCATCGTTCCACTTGAGAAGCTTAAAAAACTCATCACTTACAACAAAAAATCTCAACTCTCTAGCAACGTAGTAAAAATCTTCCTCGTTTACATTCAACCAGTCAAAAATTTTTAAATCAGACCTTTTTACAGCTCTAAAAACTTTATCTCCTACAAGAACTCTAAAACTCACTTTTGATAACTCTTTCCTTAACCTCCATCTAGCAACAACTCTTGGCTGTACAATTCTAACTGCCCTCTCAACATCTTCTCCATCGCAAACAACTCTTAGCAAAATTTCTACTATCTGGTTTATCCTATCTGGAACACCTATTTTATCTCCTCTCAACTCAATTTTCCTTGAAAGAACTTCGAAGTTCGAATCTCTTAGAGCTTTACCTATCAAAGGTGTCAAAACTTTCTCTTCTCCTTTATCAACTATCCCACCGACGACGTAACACCTAGCTTTCTCACCTTTAAAAACTTCTTCTGCGTAAGGATCTAGGAGAACAACTTCTTTTATACCTTTTTCAATGAGAAAATCCTCCAACCTTTCATAGTATTTTCCAATACCGAAATTTTTACCAGCTATTATCAACTTATCATCCCACAAAAACCTTCTTATTGATCCGAGGGTTTGTTCTATCTGCTTTTTTAAACTCCTTTTCTCCTTTTCACTGTGCATTTCATAGAAACGACAATCTATAGCTATGTATGGAAAATTGTCTCTAGAAACTACATCTTCTTTGCTAACAGCAATTTTCTCATCTACTTCTCTCTTCTTTGAGAGACAGACGTCGGCAACTTCGCATTCTACTGGTACTATTGATCTATAATCTTTACATTCAGATAGAAAAAATTCTCCATTAGCAACTTTTAGTGCTATTTCTTCAAGATCTGTTTCGAAGTTTACACCGATACCTCTTATCCCCTTCTCTTTCAAGATCTGGATGAAGAGGTCGAGTAAACGCATAAATAAATAAAATAAAAATAATAAATTTTTATCTTCCTTTCCATCTAGGCTTCTCTTTCCTCAAGAAAGCTCCAATCCCCTCTTTTAGATCTTCTGTAGCAAACAAGAGACCTGCTGCTGTGCATTCCCATTCTAAACCTACATCAGTTGGAACTTCTCCTCCCTTGTTTATCAATCTCTTTATCATGGCCATTGAAATTGGTGCACAACGTTCCGCTAGTTCTTTTGCAAACTTCACAACTTCTTCTTCAAACTTGTCGTCATCGAAAACCTTGTTTACCAATCCCCACTTGGCAGCTTCTTCTGCAGTAATTCTTTCACCTGTAAGTGCTAGTTGCATAGCTCTACTGATTCCAACAAGTTTAACCAATCTTTGCGTCCCACTCCACCCTGGGATCAATCCCAAAGTAACTTCTGGAAGCCCAATTATTGCAGACTTCTTTGCTAGCCTTATGTCGCAGTTCATTGCAATTTCTAGCCCTCCTCCTAATGCATAACCGTTTATTGCAGCGATTACCGGTTTTGGAATTTCGTTGAACTTCCTAAAGACCCTCTCCCCCCTTCTATTATGTTCAAGAAAATCGAACGGATGTAGTATTACGGTAGAAAGATCTGCTCCAGCTGAAAACGCTCTATCGCCAGCGCCTGTTACTACGATTACTTTTACCTCATTATCTTTCCAAAGCATCTCTAAAGCTCTGTCCAATTCATCTAGCATTTCTGTGTTAATAGTGTTCAACCTTTCGGGCCTGTTGAGTATCAACTTTGTAACTCCACCTTCAAGTTTTTCGATCTTTATAGTTTTGAACTCCGCTTTCTCCTCCCTTTTCCCCTCAATTAGATCTTTCAACTTACCTTCTTTCAAAGTTTTGGCAGGTTCGAATATTTTCTTTCCACAAAACTCTTTAAGTTCTTCTAACCTATTAACGATCTGTTCTTCGCTAAAGTTTTTAGCGAATTCAAAAGGTCCAAAAGGTCTGTTCAGTCCAAGTTTTATTGCTGTATCTATCTCATTTGGACTTGCAACGCCGAGTTCTGCTAGTTTAACAGCTTCGTTGATCTCTACGAACATGAAATCCATCGGATTAACTTTTGTTGTTGCTTTGCTCGTATCTATCTTAGGTCTCCCAGCGCTCCAATCGTACCAACCTCTTCCACTCTTAGCTCCAAGTTTACCTTCTTTTACCATCTTCTCCAAAACCTCTGGAGGCTCGTAGTCTGGGCTGATCGTTGCTGCGTAGTACTTCATAGCATTGTAAAATATGTCTATACCTGTGTAATCCATGAGTTCAAATGGTCCCATTGGTAAACCAACACTACGCATTGTTGCATCAACTTCTTCTGGAGTGGCTACACCTTTACTCAGTATGCACATTAGTAGAGCTCCACTTGGGGCAGTAACTCTGTTAACTATAAACCCAGGAACGTCTTTTTCAACTCTAACTGGTGTTTTACCAAGACTCTTTACAAATTCGATCAAAGTTTTCATAGTCTCTTCACTCGTTTTTTCACCTTTTATAACTTCAACGAGTTGCATCAGTACTGGTGGATTGAAGAAGTGCAAACCTGCAAACTTATCTTCTCTCTTAGTAGCTTTTGCGAGGTCTGTGATCTTTATGGTGGAAGTGTTGCTCGTAAAAATGCATTCAGGCTTTGCATACTTTTCGCATTCTTTAAAAACTTCTACCTTCAAATTGAAGATCTCTGGAATTGCTTCGATGATCAGATCAGCATCTCTCACAGCTTCAGCCAGATCTAAAGTAGTTTTTATTCTTGGAAGGATCTGCTCTACACTTTCCTTTATTCTTCCTTTTGATTGCAATTTTACAAGGCTTTCTGTGATCATTTTCATTGCTTTGTCGAGAAACTCCTGTTTTATATCCCTCATAACAACTTTGTATCCAGAAATTGCGCAAACTTCAGCAATTCCATGCCCCATTACTCCTGCCCCAAGAACAGCCACAGTTTTTATTTTTTCAGTCATATACATCACCGTACAAAGTTTTATTTTGAGGTAGATAACTTTTTCCATTCTTATGCAAAAATTTTAGCTCAAATTTTACAATTGTGGGTCTATTAGATGGAAAAATTTCTATATGAATGTTTGATACGTCACAACAAAAATACTGTACTTAATTTAATAAAAAATTTAATAAATATATAATATTTTTATATTATAAAGATCGCTACTGCTACGACAGTAGTAAAATCTTTAACTTCAGCTTTTGCAGTTACACTGAAAGTTCTAGCTGGTTCTATACCAAAAGCTGTTTTTAGCATATAAGCTGCATTTTTTGCTGCAACATCGTCTTCTTCTCCATTACAGTATCCATGGTACTCTGTCAGATAACCGTTTAAAGATTGATCTGGTGGAATTGCAGCACCTATGCTTGCAAAGATCTTTTTACCTTGCTCACAACTTGTCATCTTTGCCATTACGCAAAAGACGATTTGACCAGATACCAACTCTTTAAGCCCCTCCTCAGTACTTACGATTTCGCAGTAGGGAGGATATATACTACTTACAGGAACCAAGTTGAACCTCTCTACGCCAGCATCTCTTAAAGCTAGTTCAAAACTGACTAAGGCATCGCTGTGTCTTCCAACTCCTTTTGTAAAGAAGACCTTTCTTGGTAATAATCTTGGAAAAGTAGTACTTTGGATTAAGCCTTGACTATACCCATCTACAGTACTATCCTCAGTCTTATCCATCCCTTCTCACTACAAGCTTTGGAGTAAAAAGAGTATTTAAATTTTACTGCAGTTATAGCTTCTTTTGTAGACAGATCATTTCTGAAGTTTTTTATTAAAAATAGTTTTCATATCTCTGTTAAAGTTATGACCTGTGGGCCCGGAGGGATTCGAACCCTCGACCGCCCGGTTATGAGCCGGGCGCTCTAACCAGACTAAGCTACGGGCCCCTTGTTAAGTTTACCTAAATATATATAATCCTTTTGGTGAGTTTTCATGATCTTGGTGGGCACGCCTCGGGTCGATCTGCTAACGTAGCAGCTTAAAACTTCCAGACATCTCCTCCCCGTTCCCCCGAAAGCGCCGAACGTCTGGGGTTAGCCTGCTCCCTTCCGGGCCTAGGCCGGTCCCCCCAGCAGATGTAGGTAACCTTCCCTCCGGAAAGCTACCTACAACCGCCGACCCTTCGGGACGAGGATTCTGCAATATCTGGAAGTTTTAAGCCACTACTTTACAGACCTTCCCTCGGCTTCGGCCCCCGCATATCGACGGTTTCGGGTTACAGAGGACGCCGAACCCCCCGGCCTAGCCCACCAAAAATAGATTTCCTAGTTCTTAATAAACTTTTCTCCAAAATTTAAAATATAAATTGAATAGTTAGAATTTCAGCTCGAGCTAAACTTTTTCAAGAAAAACTAATTTTGTCACTTATTTTTCAAAGAATTTAATTAAAACTCTTTCAAATCTTGAAAACATCCAGCAAGCACTTTTTCTCCATCTATCTTCTTTATTAAACTGTCTCCATCTATCAAGATCACTTTGCCTTTAACCTCTTTTATCTTACATCCACGGGAAATCTTAACAACCTCTCCAACTAAAACTTCACCTTCGCAAAAACTTTGTATCAATACATCATCACCTTTCACTTTTTCGAAAAAGTTGAAGGCTCCAAGAACAACTTTTTTAGCATTTACAGATCTAACTACACAGTTCCTTGCCGTGTAAACTTCTTTTGCCTCAATTCCTCCAAGGATCGATGAACTAAGCCCAACTAAAACTCTTCCATCGAACTTTATCCATCCATCTACGACGCTCCTCTTTTTGACTATTAAAAGATTTGATTTTTTATCAACCAGTATCATTTCTTTACACCTTGCCTAACTTTTACCGCAACCCCTCTCCTAACCTCAAGCATTTCATATGCTGAAAGTAAAGCTTTTCCAGTTGCTAACAAAGAATCTTTGGTGTTTACTACTAGAACTTCATCTCCAGCTCTAATTTTCTCATCTACATAAACTACGTGTTTTGCAAAAACACTTTTTCCAGAAGCTATGAACTCTGAAACTTCATCCAAAACTACAACTCTGAGTTTTGGAAAAGGGAAAAATTTTTGCAATCTTTTAGCACCTTCGATGCTTATAGTCAACAATCCAGAATCTGGAACTAAGGTTGCAATCCTTTTACCTTCATCAAATATCTGTCTAACTTTTCCAGTTGTAGAGAATATAAAACTGCAAGTTTCTGGAAACAAAGCTTTTCCGGCTCCTTTTCCAAACTGATAGTCTGCAATTGTTCTTACAATTCTCAAACTATCTACCATACCTCCTCTCCCTTCTCTGGTATTCTCTAAGCATCCTAAGAAAGTCTATGTATCTAAAGTTTTTCCAATCTACATCTGCAAAGAAAAGTTCACTGTATATACTTTGCCAAATCAAAAACCCGGGAATTTCTTTTCCAACTTTTATTATCATATCTGGTTGAGATTTTATAGCCAAATGCTCTTCTATGATTTCTTCGTTGACTTTTTCAGGATCGATTTCTCCAGCAAGAACCTTCTCTGCCAACTTCCTAAAAGCATTTGCTATCTCCCTCTTTCCATCGAAAAAAACAAAGTTTACAATCAGATCGCCTTTTCCAAATTCAAAAATTTTCTCATCAACTACTCTAACAAAAGCTTTTAGATCTGAGAACTCTATTTCGATCTTCTCCTTCAAACACAAGGTTAGTTCTTTTATCTTGAATTTCTTAACCCAATCGACAAATTCTAAAAACTTTTCTCTTTCGATCTTGTCAGCTACAATAACTACGTGCCTTGGGACTTTTTTTATCTCACTTTCCAACTTTTTTGCATAAACTTTACGTAGCATATTTTAAAATTTAAATTCCCTCTACTTAATTTTTTGCAATGCTGAAGCTTTCGATCGCTCTAATATCTGTCGTTTCGATCTTAGACCAAGGAATCGCAATAGCTATGTTGACAGCTTTACTAATTTCCTATGCTAGAAAAAAGGAAGAAATCAACATATCCGAAGAAAGAAACATAAATTTTTTAATTTTGGCAGTATTCTTATCATTTCTTTCATTTTTCCTTCCAAAAGGTGTTGTTTTCGCAGCAATTTTTTCATCTCTAGCACACAAGCTTAAAGGAGGGGTTTTTAAAAACCTCTTCTTTTACACAGTTTTCGGATTTCCATTCTTCTTCTACTACTACAACACGATAAGCACATCAATTTTCATAGCTTTGTCCGGCGCAATAGCAGCTTCCCTAGTAGAAAGTGTACAGAGTAGAGTTGACAAGCAATTCACAGTTTTGTTAGCTTTGACTACAGCTTACGTTATCTTCACAATTTACGTTCCAGATGCGTCAATTTTTGACTTGATCTTAGCTCTCACTATATCTTTGCTGCTCAGCTACTTAGCTATGAGGATGAAAATTGCAGATGAAAGTGGTCTTTTGGCAGCAACTCTATGTGGATTGATAGTTATTCTTTTTTCAGACTTTTTACATTTCATAGTTCTACTCCTCTTCTTCTCACTTGGTTCCGCTGTAACTAAGTACAAGTACCAGCTTAAGATGCAGCTGGGAATAGCTGAAGAGGCTGGAGGAGCTAGGGGATATGCAAATGTTTTAGGAAATAGCCTTCCTGCACTTTTCTTTGCAATGAATACTTACTATGGAGAAATTTTTTCAGCTGCATTTGTTTCAAGTGTTGCATGTGCTTTAGCAGATACTATGGCAAGTGAAATTGGAAAAACTGCGAAGAAAGTTTATCTGATAACTAACTTCAAGCGAGTTAAGCCTGGAACGAGTGGTGGGATCTCTTTCATAGGTGAGCTAGCAGCTTTACTCGGTTGCTTTTTAACTTTCCTTGTATCGTTTGCGCTGAACATAGTCGACTTCGATCTTTTGATCGTCTTTGCAGCCTTTGTTGGAGTTCACGTTGATAGTTTGCTTGGAGCTACTTTAGAAAAGAAGAATTTGCTGACAAACTCTGTAGTAAATTTGCTTGCAACTCTTTCTGCTGGTGCTACTTATTTAGCTCTGAAGATCGCAATACAGTAGTTTTGTTCGACAGCTAAAGCTTTTCCAAATATCTCTTCCAAATCCTTCAAAAGTTCTGTAAACGTATCAAAATCATCAACTACTAGTATGTAGCTTCCTTTAACCAATTTTAGGAGTTTTTTCTTGTCAACCTTGTTCGATACTTTTGAAAGAATTAAAAGATCGACTTCAAAATCGAGTTTAGGTTCAATCAAAATTATTCCAACATTTCTTATGTTTTCCTTTCTTAAAGCGTTCCACAGAACTTCTACAGATTTCTCATCTTCGCTGACTATGTAGACCTTCTTGAATTCCTTTGCTATTAAGAGGATCAGCTGCCAAATTGTAGCTCCGAAGTAGACTGCAACATTCCTTCTTACACAGAAATTTTTTATTATTTTTTTAGCTGACTCAAAAGCCTCATTCTTCATACTTTGAATTTATCAGTTCTCTTAGAGCAAAGATCTTCTCTTCAAAGCTGAAGTTGCAGCTTATTATAGCTCCCTCAAAATTTAAACTCAAAACCCTTTCTGCTTGCTCCCTTCCAACTAAGATCTTTTCAAGACTCGACGGCATCGTGCAAAAAACCAACACTTCACACTTTATCTTCTCAAAGTTTCTCAAGAAGTTTTCAGCTCCTAAGCTACCAAGTTCAAATGTTACTACTACGAAATCGTAGGAAGAAAAATCAAAATCAAATGAGTTGAGCAAATCTACTTTATACTCTGACGAAATCGTTTCTGCTATTTTTTCCAATCCTAAAGATAGGACTGCAAACTTCATATGATAAATAGGTCTTAGAGTTAAATTTTTCGCAAACTGTAAAAGTTTAAATAAGTGTATTTAACTTAAAATCATGGAAGAAGAGGTTGTAAACCTTATAAAAAAGATCATAGAGGAGAGGGGTAAAAGAGAATTGAAACTATTAGACATTCAAAAAGCCAGTGCTATAGCGGTTGAGAAAGGGCTTGATGCTTCTTGCGTAAGACAGGTTATAGAGGAGATAAACAAGATGTTGGAAAATAAATTCAAAAGCAAAATAACTCAGATGCTCTGAAAATTTATTCACTCTTTCGTGCTAAAAAGTTTTTACGCAACTTTATTTTATTATGCTTTTATTTTAATTCTAACATCAACAACTTCTATCCCATCTTTGTTTACAAGAACTGGATTGCAGTCTAGTTCTACGATTTCAGCAAAATCCTCTACAAGAGCGTTAATTTTTAAAAGCAGATCTACGAAAGCTTCAACGTTTGCAGCTTCTCTACTTCTATAACCTGTCAACAGTGGATAAGACTTTAAACTTTTTACCATTTCCCAAGCCTCGCCTCTTGTTATCGGTGTAACTCTTATCGATACATCTTTGAATATCTCTACCAACTCCCCTCCAGCTCCGCAAGTTATCAGAGGACCGAAGTTCGGATCCTCTGCAACTCCAACGAACATCTCTACACCTTTCCCCATCTTTTGGAAAACTACACCTTCAACGTCCATGTGCTTTAAATTGGCTACCATCTCTTTTGCAACTCTAACAGCTTCTTTTCCTTCAAGATCAAGTTTTACGGCTCCATACTCTTTCTTGTGGACTATTTTTTCTGAAACAATTTTTACAGCAACTTTTCCTAGGTCTTCAACTTTCCTCAAAACTTCTTCGCTTTCCAACTCCTCTGGTTTAACGAAGATGTACGGAGCTACGTTTATTCCATAGCACTTCAGAAGTTCAAAAGCATCGTCCATCCTCATCCATTCCCTTTTTCCAAGTGATGCTGCAACTATTGCAATCGCTCTATCTTTATCAACTTCAAATTTTTCATAAGCCTCTTTCGGTTTATTCCTCCAGAGAGCATATTCTACTGTTTTTCCTAAAACTTTTGCAGCTATGTTTGGATGTTGAAAAACAGGTACCGTTATACCTTCACCTTTTAGAACTATCTCCTTGACATCTGTTCCAACGTAAACAAAGATCACAGGTTTCTTCAACTCGTTGGCGTACTTTGCCGAACTCAAAACAGATTTAAATACTTCTTTCGTCTCTTCCAAACTGACGGCTTGGACAAATATTATTATTATTGCGTCAACGTTTTGATCTTCGGCCACGATCTTTACAGCATCCTCGTAGTGCTTTATGTTTGCTGAAGCTGTCATGTCGACTGGATTCTTAACGCTAGCAATAGGTGGCAACATCTTTTTAAGCCTCTTTTGAGTTTCCTGCGACAGATCTGGAACTTTCAGTCCAACTTGCTCACACCAGTCTGAAGTTATAGCTCCAAGTCCTCCCCCGTTCGTCACTATAGCAACATTTCTACCCTTTGGCAGTGGTTGAGAAGTTAGGAAGTCTGCTATGGCAAAGAGTTCATCCAAGGCACTAGCTCTTATAACTCCAATTTGCTTGAAAAACACATCTACAATTAAACCAGAAGCGGAAACTAAAGCTCCTGTGTGTGAAGACACTGCTTTTGCTCCTGCTGGAGTTAAACCTGAAGCCATAGCTAATATTGGTTTCTTTTTGGTTACCCTCTTAGCAATCCTCGCAAATTTTCTTGGATTTCCAAAAGATTCTAGGTAGAGCATTATAACGTCTGTCCTCTCATCATCTTCCCAGAGTTCTATCAGATCGTTGCTCGATATGTCTGCTCTGTTTCCAAGAGATACGAAGCTTGAAAGCCCTAAACCAACAGAGTTTACGTAATCTATTACAGCTAATCCTACTGCTCCACTTTGTGAAGCGAAAGCTATCTTCCCCTCTCTTGCAGGGTTTGGAGCGAAAGTAGCGTTCAATCTAACTTTTGGATCTGTGTTTATTATACCCATGCAGTTTGGCCCAATCAGTCTCATTCTGTACTTCCTGCAAACTTCAAGTAATTTCTTCTCTCTTTCCTTTTCCCCTATTTCAGAAAAACCAGCAGATAAAACTACTAGAACTTTTACACCTTTTTTTCCACACTCTTCAGCTACTTCAATTACCTCTTCTGCGGGAACACTTATAACAGCTAGATCTACTTCATCTGGAATATCTAGAACTGATTGATAAGTTTTAACTCCCTGAGCATACTTTGCTGTTCTGTTTACTGGATAGACAACTCCCTCAAATCCATAAGTTAGCATGTTGTAGAGAACTTTCCCTCCAACCTTTCTCCTATCTCTCGAAGCTCCCACGATCGCTACACTTCTTGGATAGAAGAGGTGCTTCAGCGTGTTCATCGTAGCGATCTTTCCTCTAACATCGTACTTCTCAAGAACCTCTTCAGTTATGCTTGTAGCCATTCTAACAACGATGTAGCCACTCTTGATCATAACTTTAACAGGAAAACCAGATTCTCTAAAAACTTCGAGCATTCCATAGTTCTCTGGCAAGACGTTTGCTTCGAATATGTCTATACCTTTCCTACTTGCAACTTCAGCCAGAAAACCTAGCATCAGTGTTCCAACTCCTCTCCTTTGGAACTCATCTGCTACAGTAAAAGCAACTTCGGCAACATCTCTGTTTATGCGGTGAAATTCTGCGTGACCTATGATTCTGTTGTTGTGTATTGCTACAACCCCGTAATTCTCGTCACTCAAACTACAAGCTTTTCTTACGTAATCCTCTATGAACTTTTCTGATGGTTTTGAGAAAAATCTAAATCTAAGAGATTCTGGTGAAAGAGATCTGTAAAGATCTAGAACCTTTTCAAAGTCTTCAGATTCAATTTTTCTGATGTAAATGACAGAACCGTCTTTAAGAGTTACAAAATCTTTTAAATAGAGTTTTTCTCGCATAGTGATAATTTTTCAACGGATTAAAAACGTTTTGCAACTCAAAGTTAAATAAATTAATTTTATATTAATTATATTATTTCTTTAAATTTTTTAAATACTTCGCGGATCCTATTTTTCTTGAAAAATACAGCCATATACTTTGATCTCTTTATTTCAACCTCTTCTACGTCAACCCTTTTTTGCCCATCAGCTATTGCTAGTCCTTTTGCTTTTATTAGAATTTTTCTATCGCTTTTGAAGATCATTGGACGCCAGTTGAGCTTAAAAGGTGCTACTGCGTTTAGAATAATAACTTCTGAATGTGGATCAACGATCGGTCCGCCTGCAGATAAAGAATAACTTGTAGAGCCTATTGGAGTTGCTACGATCACACCGTCGCATCTCAAAGATTCTATTGGTTCACCATCGACGTATATTTCAGCGTCCATGATCTTTGCAACTTCTCTAGAAAAAACCGCTATTTCGTTCAAAGCGATCAGTTCACCTTCTTCAGTTTCACAACTTATCCTTTGAAACTTCTCGATCTCGAAATCTAAAACTGCTCTTCTAAGTTTTTCCTCAAAATCTTCTGGACTTGAATGAGTCAGTATTCCAACTCTTCCAACGTTTATTCCAAAGATCGGAACTTCTCTTCTCAAGTACTGTAAAATTCTCAAGATCGTTCCATCTCCACCAATGCTAACTACGAAATCAAAATCTTCCAATTCGAAACTTGGTTTTTCAAAGATTTTTGATTCTACTTCAAGAGATCTTAGAAACTTTGAAACCTTCTCAGTCAACTTTGAATCTTTGTAAACTATCGCCGCTCTCATAAAACCATCTTCAAGATCTTTTTGTGAAGTTTCGGATTGGATGCTACTACGTTCAATCTCTCGTCGATCTTTTTCTCACTTAGAGGTTTTCCAAACTCATCTGTAACTTTTCCTCCAGCTTTTTCAACTATGTAAATAGCTGCAGACGCATCTACAAAACGAAGCACGTTTCTGATATCTATGAAGCAATCAAATACACCACTTGCTACCATACACAGCTCAAGTGAAGCGCAGCCGAAAACTCTTATCCTTTTGAATGGTAAAACTTTTGTTGGATAATAAAATATACTGTTGCAGAAGAGACTCTCAACGTCGCTAACTTTTAACTCTTTTCCGTTCTTGTAAGCTTTCACATCTGCGTAATATTCATCGTCTGTAGAAAGGTTGTAGACGTATGCAAAAAAAGTGTCTTTTAACTTTTCACTGAAACTGAAGTTCAAACTTACAGAGTACAGTGGAATGTTGTTTTCTGCGTTAAAAGTTCCATCCAACGGATCTAGAGCTACAAAAACATCTCCTTCTCCAGAAAAACCACTTTCTTCACTGAAAACTGTCAACTTCTCCTTCTTTAGGATATCTAAAGCAGCTTTTTCAGCCATGAAATCTATAAGCTTAGTCTCACCACCGTCAACTCCAAATCCTACAGTTTTCCCTTTCTCATAATTGTTCAACTTTTCTATTGTTTTTTTAACTTCTTTAGCTATCGATCTTGAAATCGAAAGTGCATGTCTTGCATCCACAAAGTTCCTAGTTTCGGTAAAATAAATTTCTGTTGCAAGTTGCAAAGGCTTATTAAAATATTTAATTTATTTTTATTTATATTTTAATACAAATTATCAACTTTCTGAGAACCATCTCTACAGACTAGCGCAGCTAAAACAACATCGACCGCAAAACGTATCAAGGTACACTTTCACAGGTTGTTCAACTTTCCATCTAGACAAAAAGATTTAATATGATCAAACTACATCTAGCATGGCTTTAAAGATCACGATAAAGGGCAAAGTCCACGGCGTTGGCTACCGCCTCTTCTTACTTGAAGAAGCAGACTCGCTTTTCATCCCTTGCTTCGATGCTAAAAACG